>JAHHHW010000167.1 GCA_019359115.1 Pelatocladus maniniholoensis HA4357-MV3 | reverse complement strand
CTAGGAGTTATCCAGATTTAGCAAAAGCGATTGAAATTGCTTTTAACCAAGTCTGTTTAAATGATATTCATAATTGGTTTACCCATTGTTGTTACTGTACTTCACTAGATTAAGAAACGCTATAGATATTCCTAACTTAATCCTAAGAGTTTAAAGTTTCTGATTCCTCTAACTAATGGGAGTAATTTCTGATTAATCAGTATAACTGATGGAGGAATTAGTATTAAATTTAGTTGTGATACTAGCTTGAAAGATGCGATCGCTTTAAATCTCTGCGTTCAAGTTATCATTTGCCCCAGTTGTGCGATCGCTCTCATAATTTATCCTTACGATGAGATTCATTCGACATTTTGATTTTTGCTATCATTAACTCTAATTTATATCAATTCTCTAAACAGCTTTTAAAATCAATCCTTTCTATAGATATATTACTATACATATTTGACAATATTTATTATTACAATTATGAGTAATATCATTTCCATATGAAGATGCATAGAAAGAACCCCACCGCCTTCGGCACCTCCCCTTGGTAAGGGGAGGTTGGGAGGGGTTAAAATAATGTGCAGCTTCATATTTAATTGGTATAAGTGGTTTTCCATCACTTTGCTAATACAATCAAGCTTATCCTCAAATTAAAGGTAAAAGATAAGAATAATATTTAGCAATTTACTTCTTTAAGTTTGTCTTTTTATTTAACCTTACAGCTATTTTTGAGATGGAAGATAATCGCAGCCGAAAGCCCATCCCAGAGAGGAGTATTAATATTAGCCCTTCTTAAACCAGATGCTGTCCAAGAATTACAATTTCTCAAAATTGAATAACTGTCAACTGCTGCATAAAAACCTGCATTGACGGTGTGGCCGTTACCCAAGCGGACTGTTTTCTTTTTTGTATCCAGTTGAAAACTACCTTGGACATACTCAATTAATCTTGAATAATCATTTTTGCTGACTCGGATACACTTAACTTCTAAATCAGTTGGGATTACTTGATAACCTTTGACATACATAACAGAAGGCGTAGGTATAAATAGTGCTTTCAGAGTAGTAGAAAAATTTAAATCAGACAAAGAAGGAGTTAACATATAAAAATCTTTGTCTCCCCAGCCAAAACTTAAATAATTATAATTTAGAGCAGTATCTACACCGATTTTGCTGAGCGAAAAAAACTTGTGCCAATCATAAATATTATTTTTTGTTGGCACTATAATATTAGAGTGAATACCTGTGTTAGAAACACAAATTTGTATGTCACAATTAGTTTGTGAGTAAGAATGCCATTTTCTAGGTACAAATGCACTGATAGCTAGTAAAATTAAGCTAAATAAAACTAATCCTAAAATATAACAAGGCAACCTATATAATAATCGTATAAAAACTGAATAATTTGTATAGTTCATAAAAATACCTGCACAGTTTGAGAGTAATAGGACTTACGCACACTCTGCGAATCCTTGGCTTCTTGCCTTCTTCGCGGTTCAATTAAGTTAAGATTTTTGGCGATTTTTGCGTAAGCATTGAGTAAATTTCGAGAGAGTGTAGGCAGCATATGAATATTTTTACGTTTAAGCTATAAAAATTACTATCATTTGTTCTACTCTACCTTGAAGCTGAAGAAGGCGCGTCTAAGTCATTGGTCATTGGTAAGGGTTTTAGGCATGTTTACCTTTTGTAATACCATTTCCATATGAAGACGCATATGGAAATGGTATTACTCAGTTATGTTTATTCCCACCGATTTACTTATATCCCACATTCCGCACTTCGTTTTGTAATATGCTTGTCTTATGAAGTTTGGGCTAATGCGTAGTTAAATAGCGATCGCCAAAAGCCTAAAAAATAGCAGTGTTAATACTTAATACCATTAACGGTTTTTTGTAAGATTTGTTGAAGCATTAATATATGACATTTTGAAGTGCGGAATGTGGGTTATATAGTATTATTAGATATTTGTTTGCTAGTATTATTAGATATTTGTTTGCTAAAGAAATCATCTAAAATATCAGACTGCTGTTTTTGACTTAGCGATACTGCAATTTCTTCAATATTGAGTATTGGTAACTGTCTCAACGCTTCTAGCGTCTGATCAAAGTTCTCATTCAAAGAAGTTTTTTTACCAGAAGGATTACTATTGATTGATGCTTCATCACTGCTTTTGCGTGTAACTAGTTGCATTAACAACTCGACAGCAACTCTAGGCAGGACTTGGGGTGGTGTAGAATTCGTGTAAAAAGAAAAAGTCATGCTACCTAGTCGAAGATGATCGCCATCTTGAAGTTTAATCGGACGATAAACAGGCTCACTATTGACAAAAGTACCATTGGTGCTACTGAAGTCAACCAAGTAAAATCCTGAGTACTCAACATCTTTAATATACTGAATAGCAGCATGGCGACGGGATACACGTTGATCACAAACGTAAATTCCACAAGTGCGATCGCGACCTATAGTCCATATATGCTGTGACTGTAATAATCTTTGCGTTTTACCCTCACATAAATTGGTAATCATATAAACAGCAGAACCATCAACTATACCTTGTATATAACACCCGTGTACCTCAGTAAACGGCGATTGAGGTAAATTTTCCAACTGAAGAATTTCATCTAAAAATCTACTATGGTGTTCATACAACTTGAGGAAAACTTGATATAAACTCAGTCGTTTTTCTAATTCTTTATCTAATAATTCCGCCATCATCACTTAGCCTTTGTTTTACTAATAAATATCTATTTTTAAGTCAGTTATGAACAATTAGTCTGATTTGATAATCTGGAAATATATATCACATAATTGACGTTGCAATTTTGCTCATCAAGCAATAGACATTATTGAACTTTCGCTCTCTCAGATTAAAGTTTCTCTTTCGTTTAAAGTAACCGCAATCCTACTTAATAGAAAAGTTTTTATAATGTTTTTATTATTAAAT
The DNA here is from genome assembly GCA_019359115.1 of Pelatocladus maniniholoensis HA4357-MV3. GTDB lineage: Bacteria > Cyanobacteriota > Cyanobacteriia > Cyanobacteriales > Nostocaceae > Pelatocladus > Pelatocladus maniniholoensis. The sequence continues at coordinate 101,367 of JAHHHW010000167.1, read as the reverse complement.
TCAACAACGCTATAGCATTCCTAAATCATTCGTGAACAATTAGAATCCCGACTTCGCAAAAGTTGTCGGGGTTCTAAGCTTTGCGATTCTCACAAATCATATAGAATTGTTATATGAGATTATTAATTAAAACAATATTTATTAAATAGTTACATTTAAACAGCTTTCTATAATAGTCCGAACTGAATCGTGAGAAAATACTTAGGTTGGATATCAAATATAAAAGTAAAAGGATATATCCGTACTTGTCTCACCTGTAACGAAGCTGCGTATCAAACCAGATTTAGCCCTGACTTACAATAACCCTCGTTTACCATTAGGACGTACCGTCATCCAATTTGTTTTGGCTAGTGCTAGTTGTTCTTCAGAAATTTTCGCTCCAGTTAAATTAGCGCCACACAAATTAGCTCCCCGCAGGTTGGCATTTTGCAAATAAGCATAGCTGAGATCTGCACCTCGTAAGTCTGCTCCCTCTAAATCAGCATTATTGAGATAAGCTTTGGTTAAATTACTATCTCTAAGGTTAGCTCGATTGAGACTAGCTCTACCAAAGTCGCTACTGTGGAGATCAGATCCTTGAAGATTCGCTTTTTGCAGTTGAGAAGAATGAAAATTTATTTCCGATAAATTAGCGCCTTGCAAATTGAGGAGATTTAAATTGTGTAAGGCAAAATCTCGTCTTCCTTTGAGATAAGCTGAGATCAGATTTCGGCTATCTAATTGGCGCATAGCCTGAGATTTTTGATCTTGAGAACCACTACCATTGCTAGACAAAGTGGTTGGTTTTGTTGTCAGCATCCGTTGTCGTGTCCCCTTTGCATGGGTAACACCACCAGTGCCTTCTGTAATCCTAGCTCGTCTTGCCCGAATTGCTGCTGCAACCTGTGCCACGCTACTAGATACACTGGAAGGATTGCTGTTAGAAATCCCAGAATCTTCTAAACGATGAATCGTTCGTTCTTTCACACTACCATTTGGTTGAGAAACCAAACTTTTTGACAAACTCTCTAGATACGGTTCTAGTTCTAATGCTGTAAGTACTTCTAAGGCTGTTTGGTAACGATTACGTACAGATATTTCCAGCATTTTCCGCAATACATCTGCTAGATGATCACTCACTTGTACATGATTTTCCCAAAGAAGTTCACCAGTTGTAGGGTTATATTGCAGATTTTTAGAAGATTTGCTGGTTAGTAGATAAATACATGTAATTCCTAAGGCGTAGATGTCACTAGCGTAGACTGGACGCATTGCCATTTGCTCTGGAGGTGCAAAACCAGGAGTACCAATGGCATATGCAGTTAATGCTGTATGTTCTGAATGGTTCACAACAGCTTGTGTGACTTGATTGGTAACAGCACCAAAGTCTATGAGGACTAATCTACTATCTTGATCACGGCGAATTATATTGGCAGGTTTGATATCACGATGTATTACCTTACATTCGTGTATGTATTTAAGCAATGGCAGGATCTCGCTCAAAAATTGCTTCACTCTGGCTTCAGTAAAAACTCCTGTGTGTTTGACCTCTTGCTGTAAAGTAGAGCCACTAATGTATTCCTGAACCAAATAGAATTGTTCGCACTCTTCAAAAAAGTCTAATAAGCGTGGTACTTGCGGATGATTGCCAATTTTGCCCAAAGTTACAGCTTCTCTTTCAAACAATTCGCGTGCCATTTGTAGAACGTGGGGTGTGCTTCCCGATGGACGTAATTGCTTGATAACACAACTCGGTTCGCCTGGTAAGCCTTGATCATTGGCTAAAAAAGTTGCTCCGAAACCACCTTGACTCAAAGCTTTCATTACCCGATAGCGATCGCGCAACAGCAATCTTGAGCCACAAGACTGACACCTCTGGCTATAGGCCAAGTTTTCTGGATTGGGACAGTTAGGATTTATGCAGTAGCTCATGCATTGTCAACTCGCCGCACGAAAAATCACGGGAGTCTTACACTCCAGATCTCAATTATTTAGATCAAAAGCTACTTTTACCAGGTCATTTTTGCTGGAAATCCTTTGAAGAATTGCTAAACTTAGGCAAAGCTGACGTAAAGCAATAGTAGACTCACTTAATTTTTACATTTCCCGTGAAAATCTAAATTTGAAAATTTCAGACTTTAGTTCACTTTGCTGCTGTCTTCGTGTTAATGACTACTAGAAGAAACAGTTTGCTCAACAATTTGCTTGGCTGCATCTAGTAGATACTCAGAATAAGTACGAGCAACGATGGATAGTTGTTTTCCTGAAGGATAAACCATGTACCAGTCACGTTTGATCGGAAAGTGTTCTACATCTAATACAGTTAAATCCCCTGTATCTGGTAACAAGGTATGGCGAGATAATACGGAAATTCCCAAGCCGCCAGCTATGGCATGTTTAATTGCTTCGTTGCTTCCCAATTCTAATTTAACTTTGACATGCACCTCATGCTGATCTAGTAATTTCTGCACAGCCCGACGTGTTCCTGAACCAGGTTCACGCATGATAAAAGGTTCCTCAGCAAGACGTTGGATGGGAATATATTTTTCTTTTGCCAGAGGATGATGATGTGGTGCTAAAACTACTAAAGGATTTTCCAAAAACTGTTGGTAACTTACATCCAAATGCTCTGGAACTTGACTCATAATATACAAGTCGTCCATATTGCTAGTCATGCGTTCCAGAATGCCTTCATGATTTGTCACTTGTAGTGATATTTCAATTCCTGGATAACGTTGACAAAAAGGTCCCAACAAACGTGGTATAAAATATTTAGCTGTGGTGATAACAGCTAGACGTAATTGCCCTTGTTTTAGCCCTTTTAAATCTGCCACCTTCATTTCAAATTGGGCTATGGTCTCGAAAATTTGCCGACAGGTAGCGTATAATTCCCGTCCAGCTTCTGTCAAATACAGGCGCTTACCTACTTGTTCAAATAACGGCAAACCTACTGATTTCGTCAGTTGCTTAATTTGCATGGAAACAGTAGGTTGAGTAAGAAAAAGTTCCTCGGCGGCACGTGTAAAGCTACCGTGTCGCGCCGCCGCTTCAAACACCTTCAACTGGTGCAACGTCGCTTGATTCAAGAGTGATTCTCCTCTATATAATGGCAACTTCAAGTTGTGAGTTCTAAATATAGATATTAATCTATGCCTGTTATTATTAGATAGGTATTTAACTTATAGAATTAAAAAGTTATTATCAGAACAACAAGCAAAGCGTAAGATGCCTTCCAGCCAACGTTGCACACCTTAAAGGTGCTTTTTGGGGATAGTAATCAACGTTGTACTAACCTCATCCTGCTGGGTGTGTACAACGTTTTTTTCGTAGTCAAATTTTTTATAATTCCTCCTGTATTTTTACAGGTAATGTAGATAAATCTGGTAACTCTAGTAATTCTGCTTCCATAACTGGCTCTTTGATATTGAGTGGCAATCTTACAGGTTGACGCTCCTCTAGCCAACAACTTGCTACTGGCAAGGTTTGCTCTAATTCATCCAGTGGTCGAGGAATTACCATTACAGCGTTTAATTCTCCAATGCGTTCTGCTTCGTACATTCCAGCTTCTACTGCTACTGCAACATTTGCTACAGAGCCACGAATAATGGCTGTACACAAACCTGAACCAATTTTCTCATAGGCTGCTAGCTGGACATCAGCAGCTTTGAGCATGGCATCAGCTGCGCCTACCATTGCCGGAAAACCCCGTGTTTCTACTAAGCCAACTGCTTGGTTACTTAAACGACTATAAGTGCCGTCCTCAGTAATAGCACGCAGACGGTTGTTGATAGGTAATACAACTTCTAAGTTAGGGAATGGTCTGGGAATTACTAAGCTAGAAACAAACTGATCAAATTGTTTAGCAGTTTGCTCACCAGCTTCCACCGCTAGACGGACATCAGCGATCGCTCCTCGAACAATCGCAGTACAATGACCACTGCCAATCTTTTCATATCCAACTAGGTGAACCCCAGCCGATTTCAGCATCATATCTGCCGTACCTACTATTGCCGGAAAGCTAATAGTTGATACTAACCCTAAAGCGGTATCCCTGAGCATGTCTCGACGAGATGTGTGGACATTGTATGCGTCCATATGAATTCTCCAAGATGTTTAAAAGAAAGGATGAAGGCTGTAGGCTGAAGGATAAATAATTATTACTTCATAGTTCATACTTCATACTTCCATATAACACTTACTCAGACTTCCCGTCAGAGGAGGGTTTATTCAAGGATTGCCGATGTGGAAATAAAGTGATTAACAATTGCTGAATGCTTCCCTGTCCGTAAATATGAGTACCGATGTGATTTTCAGATTCAGTGGTAGGATCTTGTGTAACCTGATTGTCCAGTTGTGAGTTTTGAGTGGCGGAAGATGTAGAAGGCTGAGGATGTGGAGGTGTGGGCTTGGAAGCAGGAGTAGAATCCCCAGTAGAAGACGCAGAGAAATTGCCTGTTTCGTTCTGTTTTTGCGTTCCCGTATCCTCTTCGTTCCACAGATCCTCTGGTTCTTGTACGTCCATATTTTCTGGGCTAGAAGCAGGATTAGTAGTAGATAGCTGTGGCTGTTGGATTTTCTCAGTGACTGCAAAAGAATCACTCAAATGGCGACTATTGTCTCCCAGAACAGAACCAGGTACAACTACTTGTCCAGGCTCCACAGAACAATTAAACACTGTTGTTGCTGAACCGATGCAAGCATTTGCGCCAATTTTACCACTACCGATCATCAGGAAACCGGCTCCCAGGTTTGCCCCAGTTTCGACTTCTAGGGTTCCTTCATGAACTTTGAGGATTGACCCCATGCCAATACAAACCCCTGAACCAATGACAATCTTACTGCTTGGAGCCGCTTGTAGTATCACCCCTGGTGCAATCACAGCAGTCGGATGAATAATTACCTCGCCACTGATGTAGGAGTCAAAGTTATTACCCAGGCGCAGTGGCGGCACAGACATGAAATTTTTAACCTCGCAAACCCGGATAGACTTAAAAAGTAAAAAATAAAAAGTAAAAAGTAAAAAGTAAAACGGATTCAATATTTCTTTTAACTTTTAACTTTTGCCTTGTGCGGGGAGTAGGGGAAGTGAGAAAACCATTTTCTCCCCATACCCCTCATACCCCTAATTACGGACGCTGGACAATCAATTCTAGTACCCGGCGCTTGGCTTTGGGGTCAATACCAATCAAGCGCACGTATTCGCCTTCATATTCGTTGATATAGCCTTCCAAGGCTGCGATCGCTTCCCTGATACTATGAGCCTGAATTTGTCCGCAACTCGACCAGGAACCAGTACGGAAACGTCTTTGATCTACGTGTTCAGCGCTAATTTTAAAGCCTCCAGCTAACAGTTGCTGTAGTTGTTCCACAGCTTCGGAACTTAATTTGTTACTGCTGGCTGTTGCTGTTGTGCTTGCAGAAGCAAAAGCGGTTGTTGTCCCACTCGATTTACTGCTGCTAGATGTACCAACTGGCCCGTTGGGACGTTGAATAATGCTTTCTAAGATGCGACGCTTGGCTTTGGGGTCGATACCAATCAAGCGCACGTATTCGCCTTGATGGTTATCCATACAATCTTCTAAAGCTGCTACTACATCGCCAGCAGAGCTTGATTCAATCGGCGTGCAGGTTTGCCAAGAGCCAGTACGGAAGCGGCGTTCATCGACATGTTCTGTACCGATTTTGTAACCACCAGCCAATAGCTGGCGGATTTGGTTTATGGTTTCGCCACTGAGTCTGTTGCTACCATTGCTGTAGCCGCTACGGTTGCCATTGCCATTGCCATTGCCATTGTAGCTACCATTACTGCTAGAATAGGCGGGGGCTTTGAAGGAGCTAGATGGTTGAACAACACCGTCAGGACGTTGGATGATGTTTTCTAGCACGCGTCTTTTGCCCTTGGGGTCGATGCCAAATAGGCGGACATACTCGCCAGTATGATCTCTTAGACAAGATTCCAAAGCTGCGATCGCTTCACCTAAGCTTCTGACTTCAATAGGTTTACAGCTAGTCCAAGAACCTGTGCGGAACCGTCTTTGGTCTACGTGTTCTGTACCAATATTATATCCTTGCTGTAACAGATAGCGTACCTGCTCTACTGTTTCCGCACCCAAGCTATTGCTAGACACCTCGTCGCTCCTTTCAAAAACTTCAACTTCTATGCCTGTACTTGTATAAGAATTAGTTAATTCATCACGAATAGTCCTAATACATTTACTATCCGCAGCACACAGATAACCTGCTCGTAGTGCTTGGTTAATCCCAACTACGTGATGAGCAAATTCTTTGTCATCAGCTTGCACATCTGGCAGGCGATCGGCTTGCTGCTGGTTAGTAATTACTGCTCCTGAAGGTACATATTTACCTGGGGGAATTTCTACATCTTGGATTAAGGCGTGCATCATCACAATGCAACCTGCTCCCACTCTGGCATTAAACACCGTAGAACGAAAACCAATAAAACAGTCATCTCCTACGTAGCATGGCCCATGAATTAAAGCCATGTGGGTAATACAAGTATTCTTGCCAATCCATACAGAGTATTGTTGTCGGTCATCACCAACTACGCGCCCCTTTTCCAAGCCATGGACTACAACACCATCTTGAAGATTGGTGTTTTCGCCAATATAAAACGGCGTACCTTCATCCGCTCTAATCGATGTGCCGGGCGCAACTATGACATTTGCTCCGATCTTGACATTCCCAATAATGTTGGAAAATGAATGTAAAAAGGCCGATGGGTCTATTGTGGGTTCAGCTAAATTCCTTGACCACGGCGTTGGGGGAGCCGCCTCCGCGATGCTGCGGACTGCCATTGCGAGATTCCTCCTCTATTGTCAGTTGTCAGTTGTCAGTTATCAGTTATCAGCCTGTTACTGTTTACTGACTATCGATATTGATCTTTTTTGCTGTAAATCATGCGATCTTCTACATAAACTGTGTCAATTATCGCTACTACTGCTGCATCTAATGGACGCTGTTCGTTGCCAATAATTTGCCGAGCCGCACTACCACGACTGACAAGTACCCACTCGTCTACCCCAGCACCTACAATATCGGCGGCTACCTCGTACTTTGGCAGGATGCGTCCTTCTTCATCAACTAATTGCAACAAAAGTAGTTTAACACCCCTAAGACTTGGATCTTTTTGAGTGCTAACTACTGTGCCGCGAACTTTGGCAATTTGCATTTATGATCTATGGTCTTCTACCGAAGGGACGAATTGCATTCACATTTTCCCGGAACTGCTCTACATCTTCGGTATAACGAATTGGTAGAACATACTCCAAGTTCTCATGGGGACGAGCAATGATGTGAGTAGATAGAACTTGTCCGCCATTGACTCGCTTGACTGATTCTACTCCTGCTCCTACCGAGGCTTGTACTTCCGAAACATCTCCTCGGACAATCACGGTGACGCGACCACTGCCGATTTTTTCATAACCTACTAAGGTAACGCGAGCAGCTTTTACCATCGCATCTGCTGCTTCCACTACTGCTGGGAAGCCAAGCGTTTCTACCATTCCTACTGCAATTGACATAATTTTTTCAATCCTTAAGAAGCTTCCAACAAACAAAAACAAGCAAAGTCACAAGAATTTTAAGATTTGAGATTTTGGATTAGGGTTTGGTAAATCTAAAGCCAAATCTTTGACGAATCTATTACCCCTTGAAGCGTTTGCCTGCGAAGTCAATACTAAAAATCCAAAATCCAAAATCCAAAATTGTTAAGTACGGAACTGCTCCACAGCTTCGGTGTACCGAATTGGTAGAACATACTCTAGGTTCTCGTGAGGCCGAGCAATAATGTGGGTCGAAACCACTTCACCACCATTGACTCTTCTAGCTGCTTCAACCCCAGCAGCTACTGAAGCTTGCACTTCCGAAACATCTCCCCGCACAATCACTGTCACCCTAGCGCTACCAATTTTTTCATAACCTACCAATGTGACACGAGCGGCTTTCACCATCGCATCAGCAGCTTCAACCACTGCCGGAAAACCTTTTGTTTCAATCATTCCAACCGCAATAGGCATCGCAGGACTCCTACACAATTAATGCAATTAGTACTCTTTTATTGAAAATTCTGACGGGGATGCTCATCTTGAGCTAAATAACTGTTCTCAAATTAAGCATAAGAAAGCTTGGCTCCCCTGACAATATAAATTAGTATAATAGTTTATAATAAAATAGTTTAAAAAAACTTAACAACTTTTTATATGTGTATTATTCTCAACCAATCTTCACGGATTCCTAGAGTACCTACTTCTGTTTTATAATTTCTTTATCATATTTGCTCCAAAGCAGTTCATAGAACGTAAATCATGTCTCTAGGGGAACGACAAGCAAGCTACAAAGTAGTATTGGTGTCTTTCCTCGGTTTTTGCTGTTTGCATCAAAATAATTAGAAAAAATATATAATAAAATATTATATTTGATATAAATAGTTCTTTTCGCGATAGAAATTTCGGCTGATGTAGATGGAGGTTAGCGTAGATTTAAATAAGAGAAAATTTATAGGAAATATTACTCTTTCTTTCCTGTTGATCAAGTCGCAAAGGTAAAATAATGCTGTTTAATGGAATTTAAATCTTTTAATCATAGAGTCTAATTAATTAATTAAAATTAATTAATTTCATTTAGCAAGGCAAAGAATTACAAGCTGAGACATCAAGGAAAATTTAAATGAATGAGTTTTTGTTCTCAACAACTTGGTGGATACCATTTTATAGCTTATTAGGAGCAATTTTGACCTTGCCTTGGGCAATGGGAATAGTTCGCCGTACTGGTCCAAGACCAGCAGCATATTTTAATTTATTGACAACTTTTTTGGCTTTTATCCATAGCCTGATTGTATTTCAGGATATTTGGAATGGAGAACCAGAAAATTTTGTCATTACCTGGTTTAGTGCTGCGGATTTAAACATATCCTTTGTTTTGGAAATCTCACCAATCAGTGTTGGCGCAACAGTTTTAATAGCAGGATTAAGCTTATTAGCACAAATTTTCGCTTTGGGTTACATGGAAAAAGACTGGTCGTTGGCTCGGTTTTTTGCCTTAATGGGCTTTTTTGAAGCAGCCCTAAGCGGTTTAGCAGTAAGTGATTCCCTGTTTCTAAGCTATGCATTGCTGGAAATGCTGACTCTTTCTACCTACTTGTTTGTAGGCTTTTGGTATGCTCAACCACTGGTAGTTACAGCAGCACGAGATGCGTTTTTAACTAAACGTGTAGGAGACTTGTTGCTGCTGATGGGAGTAGTCACACTAGCAACCAAAGCAGGTAGTTTGAATTTTTCTAATTTATATGAGTGGGCGCAAACAGCACAACTTAGCCCTTTAACTTCAAGTTTATTAGGATTGGCATTGATTGCCGGGCCTGCTGGTAAATGCGCTCAATTTCCACTGCACTTGTGGTTAGATGAAGCGATGGAAGGGCCTAACCCAGCTTCGGTGATGCGGAATTCAATGGTGGTAGCTGGTGGTGCTTATATATTGTATAAATTGCAGCCCATCTTAGTCTTATCGCCATTTGCCCTCAACACTCTGATCATTATTGGTACAATGACGGCAGTTGGTGCATCTTTGGTATCGATCGCCCAAACTGATATTAAACGAGCGCTATCTCACTCCACCAGTGCATACATGGGCTTGGTATTCTTGGCAGTAGGCTTGCAGCAAGGAGGCGTGGCTCTAATTTTGCTGTTTACCCATGCGATTGCCAAAGCATTATTATTCATGAGTACTGGTTCGGTAATTTATACTACTAGCAGCCAAGATTTAACCGAAATGGGTGGCTTATGGTCGCGAATGCCAGCAACTACCACCGCCTTTGTGGTTGGTTCTACTGGGATGGTAAGTTTGTTACCTTTGGGAAGCTTCTGGGCTATGTTGTCTTGGGCTGACGGCTTGGCAATTATCACCCCTTGGGTACTCTGGATATTAGTACTTGTGAATGGCTTGACGGCATTAAATTTAACACGAGTATTCCGGTTAGTATTTTGGGGAGAACCACAACAAAAAACCCGTCGCGCCCCGGAAGCACCTTGGCCAATGGCATTTCCGATGGTAACTCTCACAATCATGACCCTATTGTTACCCATGATGTTACAGCATTGGTATCTTCTGCCAACCTGGGAAAGCATCAATTGGTATGTAGTGGGAATGCTGGTATTTTCTACCCTCTTAGGAGTAGCTATTGGCTCAACGATGTATCTCCACAAAGCTTGGTCACGTTCGAGAATATTAGCTTGGAGATTTGTACAAGATTTACTAGGATACGACTTCTACATCGACCGAATCTATAAATTCACAGTAGTTGGTGCAGTGGTCATACTTTCTAAAATTTCCGCTTGGAGCGATCGCTACATAGTAGACGGTCTAGTTAACTTGGTAGGATTTGCAGCAATTTTCGGTGGACAAAGCTTGAAATATAGCATTTCCGGTCAATCACAAGGATATCTACTCACTATCCTTGTTGGCATCAGCATACTAGGTTTCTTCATCAGCTGGTCATTAGGTTTGCTGGAGAAATTGCCTTTTTAGGTGATCGGCGCTCAGGGATTGGGAATTGGGGACAGGGAAGACACGGGAAGGCAGACAATGAGGAAAAGCAATAAATTTCTCCCAATCCCCAATCCCCAATCCCAATCCCAATCCCAATCCCCAATCCCCATTACCCCTTATCCCCTCCAGGGGCCCCACCTGCCCCTTATCCCCAATCCCCAATCCCCAATCCCCAATCCCCAATCCCCAATCCTCTATGCTCAGTGCTTTAATTTTGCTGCCGTTATTGGGTGCAGCTTTAATAGGTTTCTTGCCTGTTGGCATGAATGGAAAACTATCTCGTAGCATCACATTAGTATTTGCCAGTTTGGCTTTTGTGTGGATAGTTATCTTAGCAGTTAACTTTAACCCAACCATCGTTAGTCAACAATTTACTGAATTCTTACCTTGGATAGATGCTTTAGGTCTGAATTATCACCTCGGTATAGATGGTTTATCTTTGCCTTTGCTACTGTTGAATGGACTTTTAACTTGCATTGCCGTTTGTAGTACAGACGAAGATATACAACGCCCACGATTTTATTACTCTTTACTATTGCTGTTGAGTGCAGGTGTCACTGGAGCATTTCTCGCCCAGGATTTACTACTATTCTTCCTGTTTTACGAGCTAGAACTCATCCCACTTTATCTGCTAATTGCCATTTGGGGTGGTCAAAAACGCGGTTATGCAGCTACAAAATTTTTGATTTATACCGCTTTTTCTGGCATTTTAATTTTGGCAAGTTTCCTTGGATTAGTGTGGCTGAGTGGTTCACCTAGCTTTGCTCTAGAAACTTTAAACAGCAAAGCCTTACCTTTAGCAACACAAATTTTGCTGTTGGCAGGAATTTTAGTTGGTTTTGGCATCAAGATTCCCTTAGTTCCTTTTCATACTTGGCTGCCAGATGCTCACGTAGAAGCTTCCACACCAATTTCAGTACTGTTGGCTGGCGTATTATTGAAATTGGGAACTTACGGCTTACTGCGCTTTGGCATGTTCTTGTTACCAGATGCTTGGAGATATCTAGCTCCCGCTTTGGCAACTTGGGCAGTGATCAGCGTGCTTTATGGTGCATCCTGCGCGATCGCCCAAAAAGACATGAAAAAAATGGTGGCATACAGTTCCATTGGACACATGGGTTACATACTTTTAGCTGCTGCTGCTGCTACCCCATTAAGCATATTAGGAATTGTGATGCAAATGATTAGCCACGGTTTAATCTCTGCACTACTGTTTTTATTAGTCGGAGTCGTGTATAAAAAAGCGGGTAGCCGGGATCTAGATGTGCTGCGGGGACTGTTGAACCCAGAACGAGGTATGCCTGTAATTGGTAGCTTGATAGTGATCGGAGTCATGGCCAGCGCTGGTATTCCTGGAATGGTCGGATTTATTGCGGAATTCGTTGTGTTTCGCGCCAGTTTTGCAGTTTTTCCTGTGCAAACATTGTTATCCATGATTGGTACAGGATTAACTGCGGTTTACTTTTTACTTCTCACCAACCGGGCATTTTTTGGGCGCTTATCAGAACAAGTTACAAACTTACCACGAGTTTATTGGAGCGATCGCTGGAGTGCGATCATTCTAGCCGTCTTGATCGTCATTCTAGGTATCCAACCTGCTTGGTTAACCCGTTGGAGTGAAGCAACAACAACAGCAATAGCCAATAGTCAAAGTATTGTTGCTCATGTTTCAGTGGAAGGAATCGGGGATTAGGAATTGGGGAAGGTAGGGGACCCCTACCTTCCCCGATACCCAATCCCCTTTTCCCGACCCCTTTCTTCAGGAGAACTGCAATGGTAACTACTAAAAAAAACCCTGCTCATCATCCATTAGTGGAATATATTAAAAAGTTGCAAACTGGCGAAGCATTACTTCGCGACAGTCCAGAAAATGTATTAGAAGTAGTTGGTATTCTTAAAAGCTACGGCGTTGTTTTAGATGCTTATTCAAAAAATCTTATTTATATTGCCGAAAATCAATTTTTAGTTTTTTTCCCTTTTTTCAAATATTTTAATGGCGAAATTACTTTCCAGAAATTACTGCGTCACTGGTGGCACGATCGCATTAATTTTGAGTATGCCGAGTATTGCATGAAAGCCATGTTTTGGCATGGTGGTGGTGGACTAGATCAATATTTAGACACAAAAGATTTTCAACAAAGAGCTAAAGCTGTGATTGCAGCTAAATTTAAAAATAATCCCGTCATGATGGGAATTAATCAACTTTTTCCCGATTTTTTAATTGAACAGTTGCGCGTTACTTCTTATTACAGTGGCTTAGGTCAATTTTGGCGGGTGATGGCTGATATTTTCCTCAGCTTATCAGACCTTTATGATCAAGGCAAAATTAAATCAATTCCTCAAGTTGTAGATCACATCAAACTTGGTTTAGTAGAAGCTGCAAATAAGCCGATTACCTACTCTGTCAAAATTAAAGATAAAGTCTATGATCTTCTTCCTGCTAGCCTGGGCTTAACTTTCTTGGCAGATACAGCAATTCCTTATGTAGAAGCGGTTTTCTTTAGAGGAACACCTTTCCCTGGCACAGTTTCCTACAACGCCCAAGCATATCAAATTCCACCAGATCAAGCGAGATTTCAGTACGGTGCTTTGTATGCTGATCCATTACCAATTGGTGGTGCGGGTATTCCTCCCACATTATTAATGCAAGATATGCGTCACTTTCTCCCAGAATATCTACATGAAGTTTATCGCCGCAGTCGTCGGGGAGAAGATGATTTGCGAGTACAAATTTGTCAGACTTTCCAAAAGTCGATGTTCTGTGTTACTACAGCAACTATTTTAGGGTTAATGCCTTACCCTGCGGATACTCAAGATCCAAAAGAGCAAGAACTTAATCGAATTTATTTAGAAAAGTGGATGGATAGGTTGCAAACATCGCGGTTAATGGATGTTAATAGTTAAAGAATATCAAAACAAACAGATAATAGACTTGTTGGGAAATAACGTTAAAAATCGCTGAAACGCTTGCACTATTTAGGTTTCAACTATTTTCAGACAAAATAGCTGAAATATCTGCTATGACTGAGTTCTAGGCATTTTTCGGCTTATTTCCCAACAACTCTAATATAGTCAACCATAGCGGGTAGATGATATTTGTGATACCCAAATATCATCTATTCGTTAAACTTTTATGACATCATTAAGTTCGTTGATCACTACAAAGCTTGTACGTTCAGAACTGTTGGTATAAGAAAATTAGATTTTTTTGCGGAATCTACTATTTCGCTGTTGAATCTAAAATCAACTCTTACACTTAAGATAAGCTTACCATCATGCAAGAAGAGACGATCCGGATTATAGTAGAAGACACGCAACAAGCTATTATTACAGAAGGCTCAAAGAGCGCAATCGATACCGGTGGTCAATTTTGGATAGAGGAAGAGGAACTAGAGATTGACATTAGCAAAACAAAAGTGGCTGATGTCAAGGTTGAGAAACTAGAAAAAGAGATGTTACGTCTGCTAGATGTAGTAGAAAGAATTTCGGCTCGCCCTGAAACTCAGAATCATCGAAAATCTGGAATGCAACTGGACGAAATTGAATTATCTGTTGAGATAAACGCTGAAGGGCAGATAAGTATCATAGGTAATGGAGCTAAGGCTGGAGCCAAAGGGGCCATAAAACTAAAATTCAAACGCTCAGAAATCAAGTGAAATGGTAAAAAATTGGGCAATCTCAATAGGTATTAATTATTACGATAATTTACGACCACTAAAATATGCAGAGCGAGATGCCAATTTATTTGGGGAGTTTTTAAAGCAGGAAGCTAAGTTTGATGAAGTATTTTACTTCTCAGACCATTCCTCAAAGATCGTAAGGCCAAACAGCCAACCAATACTATCTCAACCAAAATTCACTAACCTCTTACGAGCTTTACGGACTCTCACTAAAAAAAAATTTATGGGAGTTGGAGACAACTTCTGGTTCTTCTTTAGTGGACATGGTAGGCGTCGCAACCAACGTGACTTTTTAATGCTGTCTGACAGCGATCCTGGTAATGTGGAAAAAACTGCGATCGCCGTTAGCGATGTAGTTGAAAGTCTGCGTAATTGTGGCGCTGGTAATATAATACTTATCTTGGATGCCTGTCGTGACAATCCAGGAGACAAAGGAGGAGAAGGAATTGGGACTGAAGCGCAACAGGGAGTAATTACATTTTTTTCCTGTAGCCCTCAAGAACAATCTTGGGAAATAGAAGAATTACAGCAAAGTTCCTTCACTCATGCTTTACTCGAAGGGCTAAGACTGAAGGGAGACAATAACTGTGCAACAGCAAAACGACTAGATAACTACCTCAGAGAAAAAGTACCCCAAGTTAATTCTCAATATAAAAAACCTCTACAAAATCCCTATACAGTAGCTGAACCTGCAAAAAGATATTATTCGATTCTCTTACCTCATTGTTTATCAGTAACACATACTGACATAAACACTTTTAAAACAGATATAGATGCTCTTAGGATCGAAGCCTATAAAGCTGAGGTAACTGATAAAGATTTGGAATTAGCCTATCAGTTATGGCATCAGGTACTAGCAGCTACCTATGGACTTAACGAAAAAAATGAAGAAGCAGAAAATAATATTGACAGACTTCGCCAATTAGGTTTAGTAAAACAACAAGAAAGTCAAACTCATGAGGAGAGTCAGGGCGCTAAATCTGGGAATGAATTGGAAAATGATCCCGTTTTTTCAACAGAAATATTACGTGAAAAACTGAATAGCCTACCTTTTAAAAGACAGCAAGTATTAAAAGAAATTTTGGGCGGTCGTAGGATCAGCGAAGTCGCACGTAATTTGGATATGACAGAGAGTGCTGTTAATTACAATCTGATACAGATTTATAAATATTTTAAAATTAACTCAGATTTCATAAATGAAATAAATGGTAAAAAACTAAATAAAAAATCTTTCTTAATTGCATTGTTTAAAAAGTTTTTACCAGAATCTGTTAATTATTTCCAAGAAAAGCAAAACAATTACGAACAGTTAATAGAGCGTCTAGTTAATCCACCTAATGATGTAGATTCAGAAACATTTGCTGACTTTAAACCTGTTGACGAGCAACCAAAGAAAAACTTTGAATCTGTATCTGAAGAGACAAATAATGGCAATCAAGTAGAACCAGAAACTTTCGCAAGTCATTCTCAAGCAAACTTAGGTGATGATGAAGGTTATCTAATTAGTACTAAAACTGAACCTATTAATATTTTAATTCTCGCTGCCAACCCGAAAAATACATCTCGTTTGGATTTGGAGAAAGAAGTACGTGAGGTCTCAGAAATACTACGTAATTCGCGAGAAGACATTGATTTTGAGATCCAAGAAAGATGGGCTGTTCGTTTTCGAGATTTGCGCCAAGCACTATTGGAAATTGAGCCGCATGTTGTCCATTTTAGTGGGCATGGAAGCACCGATGGTATTTTCCTTGAAGACGAAGAAGGAAATGCTTATTTGGTCTCACAAGAAGCATTAGTGGGATTATTTGAGTTATTTAAAAATAAAATAGTTTGTGTATTTCTTAATGCTTGTTATACAGGAATACAATCGGAAGCTATTAACAAATACGTTAGCTATGTTGTTGGTATGAGTCAAGTCATTGGCGATAGAGCAGCAATTGTTTTTTCTGTCGCTTTCTATGAAGCTCTTACCAATGGACGTTCTCTTGAGTTTGCTTACAAACTTGGTTGTAATGCTATTCATGGTGAAATTGGCAATGAATACTTAACACCAGTTTTAAAGCGAAATAACGCTCAATATCAAGCATTACAAGCTGAGGGACGTTTATCATCTGCTCCTCCTAGTGTATCAGCTAGGAATAGTCAACAAAATTTATCTAAAATATTAGTCCTAGCTTCTAATCCTAGAGGTACATCTACATTACGTACTAATGAGGAAATTCGAGAAATAAGAAATGAAATACGGGGTGTACGCGGATGTTCTTTCTCTTTAGAAAACAGGTGGGCCATAAGAATTAGAGACTTTCATAAAGCGATGTTAGAGTTAAAGCCTGAAATCGTTCACTTTTCTGGTCATGGAGCAGGACGACAGGGAATAGTGTTTGAAAATGATCAAGGGAGAGAAAAATTTATTGAGCCAGATGCACTAGCCAGATTATTTAAACCCTATGCTCGCTATGTAAAATGTGTACTCATTAATGCTTCTTATTCCGAAGTTCATGCTTTGGCGCTTGCTCAATATATCGATTATGTGATTGGGATGATACAGCCAATAAGCGATCAAACTGCGATCGCATTTTCCAGTGGTTTCTATAGAGCATTAGCGTATCAATCTTCTGTTGAAAATGCTTTTGAGTTAGGTTGCTCAGAGATAGCAGACAAACTACCTGGAACTCAGGAGCATTTAATTCCTAAACTGTATGGGAAAAAGATTAGCAAACCACAAAATCACTCATCCAGTGACCTATATGAGATGGGCGAAGAGTATAAAAATTAAAAGAGGCAAGTTTTTTATAGAAAACTCTGCCTCTTTTGATAATACTTACTATTTTGAAGTGCTAAAGTAACAATCACACCAAAGAGCGGTCTGTCAAAATTTCGTAGCCTGTTTCTGTCACCAACACAGTATGCTCAAATTGAGCCGACAGAGCATTATCCACAGTCACAGCTGTCCAACGATCTGCTAGTATTCGTGTATACTTAGATCCAGCATTTAAAATTGGCTCAATTGCCAGCGTCATTCCTGGACGTAGTTTGACATTGGGCATATGGTGAGTCCGAAAGTTGAACACAGATGGTTCTTCGTGGAGGTTACGGCCGACACCATGCCCAGTAAAATCTTCAACTACGGTTAATTTATTAGCTTTGACATGATCTTCAATTGCACCTGCAATATCCATCAGGTAATTTCCGGCTTTTACCTGTTCGATACCTTTATAAAGTGCTTCTTCGGCGACGCGAATTAATTTCGCAGCTTCTGAAGTAACTTCACCTACAGCAATGGTAATGCAAGAGTCACCATGAAAACCTTCGTAATAAGCTCCTGTATCTACTTTTAAAACATCCCCAGCCCGAATGACTTTCTTTTTATTGGGAATACCATGCACAACTTCATTATTGATACTGGAGCAAATAGAACCAGGAAAACCATGATAGCCTTTGAAGCTAGGTGTAGCACGCATTTCTCGAATGCGTTTTTCCGCATAAGCATCTAAGTCAGCAGTGGTCATTCCTGGCTGTACCAACTCAGAAATTTCCTTCAGTACAGTTGCCACAATTTTAGCTGATTGCCGCATAATTTCAATTTCACGTGGCGACTTAATTTCAATACCTCTGCGTTGTCTTTTGGGATGGTTATTTTGAGTTGGTTGAGAAAGCAGGTTACTTAGAATGTTCATGGGGAATTCAGTAGTTATTTGCGCCTTGCTGCTTTTTTAGTTTTTAGTTTTTAGTTGTTCGTTGTTTATTGTTTGAAGCAACTAGTAACTACTGTACAAGCGGCTGAGGCTAGTTGAGAAATAATATCTATATTTAAGTTAACGTATTTTTACCTTCTAACTTGAAAAAGGGTGTAGGGGTGTGGGGATGTAGGAGGAGTTATATTTTTATGCTTTGTAGTGAAATTTTTTGATTGGGACTACCTTCTCCAGTCATAACTGATAACTGTTCACTGAATCACAATATCTCCTGTCATCCCAGCTTCAGTATGTCCTAGAATTGGACAATGTAAGCCATACTTACCAGATTTTAGTGGTACAAATACCCACTCAGCTTCAGCGCCTGGCTTGAGTTCGATTTCATGAATCGCCCCTTTCACCTCCACTTTACCAGCTTCGACTTTTTGTGTCCAAATCCCATCAGCAAAATTCTTGGCAGTAAAGTAATGCTTTTGATTGCTAGGATTGATCAGCTTAAGTTTGTATCGTTTACCTGCCAAGAATTCTAGATGATTTGGCTCATACTTCAGTTCATTAGCAGAATTACCGAGACTCACTGTAATTTCTGTAGGCGGTTGCTTCAGTAAATCTCCAGATAAGCTTGCTGCTTCTGCTGGAGTAGCAATGAAGATTGTGAAACTTAGGAGAATTATAATTAAAACACAATACGGTTCAGTTAAGGATTTTTGGTACAGAAAATTGGTGTTAGAGACGCGAAATTTCGCGTCTCTACAAAGAATTGTGGGCTTAACTGAACCGTATTGAATTAAAACACCTATGCGGTGTAACACTTCTAGAAAGATTTTTGTCATTTGTCCTTTGTCTTTTGTAACAAGTAGTAAATATTAATCAATGGCCATTGACCAATGACTAACGACTCTCTGCTACTACAGTTGGTCCAGCAGTTACAACAACAATTTTATCTGGATGAAGTAACTCACGACCTGCTTGATTGACTTGCTTAAGGGTGACTGATGCGATTTTACTCACAAAAGAGTGCAATTCTTGCTTATCCAATCCATACACCTTGTTCATCAAAATTTTGTATGACAATTCGTCTGGGTTGGCAAGAGAAACATTGTAGTTACTGATCAAGGTACGCTTTGCTGTTTCCAATTCTTCAGAGGTGACACCTTGCTGATGAATTTCTTCTAGTAGTCGGCGGGTACTGTTGATGGCGCGAGTGGTATCTTCGGGTGCTGTTTGCATTTCAATCAAAAATATACCAATGTTTTGCCCAACTTGGAAGGTGCTATAAATTCCGTAAGTCAGACCTTGGCGATCGCGTATTTCTGCTCCCAGTCTACTAGATAAAGTATCACCACCCAATATCTGATTCAACACCAAAGCTGCGTAATATCGCTTGTCTTTCCGATTAATTCCTGTGTTACCCATATAAGTAACAGCTTGGGTTTTACCTGGTAATATCGGATTGAGACGCACAATGTTGTTTGGCATTGGTACCACAGGATATTCTATTTTTGGAGCTTGACCGCTAATTTTCCAGTTACCGAATTCAGCTTCAATGAGCGATCGCACATTCTGAGGATCAAAATCTCCTACCAGTGTTAGTACTGTTGTATCTGGACGGTAGTGCTGTGTTTTAAAAGCAATTAAATCTTGTCGGCGAATACGTTGCAAAGTTTTTGGTGTCGCAAATTTGTGCAGTGGATGGGTTTTTGGATACACAGATTGCACAAATGTTCTTTTAGCCACTTCTGTAGGATCGTCCAATTCCTCTTTCAGGTCAGTTAAAGCTTGTTGTCGAGTCAGTTCTAATTCTTTACCTGGAAAAGTTGGATTTTTGACCACATCTGCTAGAATATGCAGGACAATAGGCAAGTCTCCTGCCAAGGCGCTACCCTGAATTTCTGTACCTTCACGATAAGATTCAAAATCTAAACTAGCGCCGCGTTCATCTAAAGTCTTAGCGATCGCCAACACATTTCTAGTTTTAGTCCCGTTCATCAAGTTCTCTGCGACAAGAGATGCTAGTCCGACTTTATCTTCTGGATCAAATTCATTACCAGCTTTAATATAACCACTTAAAGTTACTGTCGGAGTACTCTTGTCTGGTAACAACAACACCTCAATGCCATTAGATAATTTAAATTGCTGTGGTAAAGTCAGGTTAGTGGGATGTGTTGTCAGATCTACAGGTGGTAAATATTTCATCACCTCTGTAGCAACTTTAGGTGTATTTTCTGAGAAATTTTCGGTTATGAGTGTGGAATGTGATTTCCCGTCACTCTTTTGTGAAGCCTGGATTTGAGTTGGTTCAAAAAAGCCAAATGAGCGTGCTTTTGGTTTTAAGTATTTATTTACAACACGTTGCACATCCGTAGCAGTTACCCGACGGACGGCTGCTAGATAGCGGTCTGTATAGTTATAATCACCAGATGTAGTTTTATCGTTACCAAGTTGCATTGCTTGACTAGTAATATCACGGTTATTCAAAACTACAGAAGCTTCTAACTGTGCTTTGGCGCGATTCACCTCTTCTACTTTTGCTTTTTGTGAAGCCAGAGTTGCGATCGCCTTTTGCATGACTGCATCAATTTTTGTCAAGTTTTCATCAGGTGTAGCAGTCACAGATAATTCATACCAACCAGTTTCCCGCAAACTTACAATGGAACCTGTAACATCAGTTGCCATTCCAGATTCTACCAATGCCTGATCCAAGCGAGAATTTCGTCCCTCTGTCAAGATGTAATCCATCACATCTAATGCTGGAATATCAGGATGATTTACATCTGGTAAAGGATATATCGCATGTAATAATGCATTTGCTCCCGGTTCGCGTAAGACTATGGGAGAGTGGGAAAGTTTTTGACTATTGACGCTAGACACTTGACTCTTGACATTTGAATCTTGACTTTTCTGGATTTTCCCAAATACATCTTTAACAACTTTGAGAGTGTTAGCTGTATCAAAATCACCGACAATTACCAAAACAGCATTGTCGGGTCTGTAGAATTTACGGTAATATTCTTGTACCTGTTTAACTTGAAATTTCTCAACATCAGCTTTAGTGCCACCCACAGGTAAGCCATAAGGATGTTCCGGAAATACTTTTTGTAACACCGCACGATTCAGGCGATACTCTGGGCTATTTTCGTAACCTTGTAACTCAGAAATTACCACCCGCTTTTCACTTGCTAATTTCTCTGCATCAATCAAAGCATTTTGCATTCTGTCTGCTTCTAGCATCAGCAGGGCGTTAAGCTTATCACGTTCTGCGGTGCCATAGTATGCAGTCTGGTCATAACTAGTGAAAGCATTGGAGTCGCTACCTAAAGCACTAAACAAACGTCCAAATTGAACCGGACGGTCTTTTGTGCCTTTGAACATCATGTGTTCTAATTGGTGGGCAATACCATTTACACCTGCTTGTTCGTTACGAGAGCCAACCTCATACCATACCTGTACTGACACTACTGGTGCTGAATGAACTTCCTTGGTCAACACAATCAAACCATTTTCCAGTACTGTCTGGTAAACATTTTCTGTCACGTAATTTTTGCTTGTTTTTTTTAATGCTTTTTCTTTATGTATTTTTACTAAGCTAGAAATTGCGTTAGTGTGACTGGTCGCTGATCCATCACTAAGTAACAAAACCGCAATTAACCAGAGAGTTAACACAATAATTGAAAAACGATATCTATGCAACTTGTTAAACACAGACATGTATTTGCTGGATATCTCTGTAAATTAAATCACAGAATTTTTCTATGACTATAGTGTATTACTGCCGAGTATTTTGTTACCTCAGCAACACTACAGAAAATGAATATTCTACAGAAAAAGCAATACAATGACAACTAGCTGAGGATTGATTTTTTGGAATCGGGAATTGGGTATTGGTTATTCTCCCTTGTCCTCCTTGTCCCCGACCCCCGATTCCTTATCCCCGATCCCCTAATATTGCTAAAACTCGAATTAATTCCAAGGGTAAGCCGTCAGCATCAGCAATAAAAGCGACTTCATAAATGCGATCACCTATTTGCTGTTGTGTTGGTTCTAATAAAACCTTTAGTGGTTGTAAAGATTCTGGTTGATTTTGTGCAGCCACAGCAAAGGATTCTTTTAATTTTGCCAAGTAGCTAGGTAAATCGGTCGTGAGTTCAGTCAAATCAAAAGATAAGTGATAGTAGCCGACATAATGTTCGTCAGCAAATGCATCTGGTGCTGGTTTTGGTTCGGGTATTTGAATCAGTTCTATTCTGCCGCTTAGTCCTTCCATCCAACAAGCAAGGGTATAACCTGTGGTGAAGCGTTCACAAACTGTAAACCCTAATTGTTCGTAGAAGGCGATCGCTTTATAAATATTGGCGGTACGAATAGAAGCGTGGTGCATAAATTTTTCACTGAGCATTGGGCATTGGGCATTGGAAATAACCAACAATCAACAATCACCAACTACCAACTATTAAATATTAACGATTGACCAATGACCAATGACCAATGACCAATGACTAATAACTATTATTCAAATAATCGAAAATAAGGGTAGCGCACAGGCACACCAGGTTCTTTTTCCAAATCAAAATTAATTACTTCCCAACAGGGTTCGTCTGTGGAATCAGGGCTAAACTCTACTGGTAAACCATATAGTCGTGCCGAAGTCCCTTCAGATTGTCCTCCCCGCCAAGGAGTACTGCGTTCTAAATACCCACTCATCAACTCCTGATAGCGGCGAGCGATAATCACTCGTGTTGCTCGATAACCTTGTGTATATAACTTGTCTAAGGCTTCGTGAATTTCAAATCGAATGCCATCGGGATGGGTGTGTTGCCGATACCATTCTCCATTCCACCTGCGCCAATGACGCCCTGATTGCAAATGAATCAACTCTTCTGTTTTTGGGTTGGCTTCAAACGCGCCATGACGGGGACACAGATAGGTATCTGTCAGTGTCAGTGCCGGAATTGTCTGTCGGCAGTGGGGACACTGTATGTCGGGACCAAATATAGGGTACTGCAAGCCTGGATTCATCATGAAGTGCGTATAAGAAGAATGGTTTTGTCTTCACCAGTGACGTTGATTTTTGTTACACTTCTGCGCCACATGATAAGGGTATCTACTGACTGCTGCCTCAGCGAACAGGCTCGAAGCCGTGATATTCTGGTTTTGCAACCAGTCTCCAAAGTTGGAATTTGTCCAGTGTTCCTGAGTACCATATTCATATTCTATCGTGTCTAACACTTCCTATTGGTCTTCTCCTGATATTTCTCAAGCAGCCTTCGTTGCACCTAACGCCGTTGTGATCGGTTTAGTGAATATAGCCGCTGACGTTAGCATTTGGTATGGAACAGTCATTAGGGGAGATGTGGAACGTATTGAAATCGGCGAATGCACAAACATTCAAGATGGAGCAATTCTACACGGTGATCCGGGTAAACCTACTATCTTAGAAGACCATGTTACCGTAGGACATCGAGCGGTGGTACATTCTGCCTACGTTGAACGTGGTAGCTTGATTGGGATTGGAGCAGTGATTTTAGATGGGGTAAGAATTGGCGCTGGGAGCATAGTCGGGGCTGGCGCAGTCGTAACCAAAGATGTACCGCCTCAATCTCTTGTTGTTGGGACTCCTGCCAAGATAATGCGTCAAGTAACTGACACTCAAGCAGCAGAACTGATCGAACACGCTGAACGTTACAAAAAGTTAGCTTTAGTCCATGCTGGAAAAGGGACTGATATTGGTTTTATAGACTCCAATTGAGAGACAAGAGGTTACTTATAAGGCGTTCGATCATCAACGAATCGCACTCTGGAGATTTCTAACCCTACCGTCAACAATTTTCCTCTGTCAATTCGCTACGAACTTATGCAAAGTTGTACTTAGTCGCTCAAAAATTCTGAGGAAGTGAACACAATGAAAAAACTGATCTTAGTTGCTGTCTTAGCCACTTTAACCGTAGTGGCACCTGCCCACGCACAAATGGACTGGCTGACTCCACACCTTGAGACGCAGCGTTGGAACAGGCGTAAACCCACCACACGCGAGTCCAACACACGCAAAGCTCCCGAACGGTATCCTGAGGTGCGGATCAACGGACAACCACTCAAAAGTTCTGTCGCGCCGGTCGAAGTGAATGGGCAAACTTTCGTCCCGTTTCGAGATATCTTTGAGGCATTAGGTGCAACAGTCACTTACAACAGCCGGGAGCGCCTTATTACGGCGAAGCGCGGCGCGTCCACGGTGCAGCTTTCACTGCCTGGTGGCAGTACGGCTAAAATGGAAGGTAATAGACAGAATTTCAATAGAGACGAGATGCCGTTCGTTCGCAGGGGTGTCGTAATGGTGCCGCTACGCATGGTGTCTAAAACAATGGGTGTTCAGGTCACCTATGTTCAACGCCCAACTGTCCCGCTTATCTCCATCACTAACGGGGTTCCCTGAAACGATGAGCTGCCGTTCTAACCGACAGCATTAAAAGACTATCTTAAACGCCTCTCAAGCTCTCCTGTCCGTTCACGCTGCGCTTGATTTTCTTGTTCTAGCCTTTTTCTTTTTTGATCTTTTTCTTCTTGTCCGTTCACTCATTTTCGCCTTGTGAGAGAGATGAAAGCAAGGGGCTTAATTGATTGCAAAACGAATTTGTGGGAAAATACATCTAGCGAGGCATAAACAGTAACAGACCCGCTTGCTGCCAGGGATGATAACCTCCTTGTTTATAAGAGCGACTTTTCTACCCCTGAACGATACAGGTGGCGGCAGTATCCGGAGACGATAACCCGTAAGGCAGGACTACGACGAAAAAATAAGTCCCCTGTCAACAAAATAACAAAATCTATTGTTATCGGCGTTAGGAACTAGCGTCGTTAGACGTGGATGGTAAAACCCCTACCTAGTAGAGCCTCCGGACTCCAACGGTAAGTTTGCCAGATGAGACGTCACAAACCTCGCACATAGCGCAAGCGGAGTGCGTAGGTAGTTCATGTTGTACTTAAGAGAGGACTACTAGATATGGACTTAGATATGCGTGTGGCTATTGTATTAGCGCCAGTTGCGATCGCGGCTGGTTGGGCATTGTTTAACATTGGTGCTGCTGCTTTAAGACAAGTACAAAACTTTTTGAATAGAGAAGCATAAAATATACTCAGTATCCTTAGTTTTATACCGACTGTTTTTCTTAAATGAGAGCAGTCGGTTTTATATTATTAAATTTGTTTTTTATTTATTTGGAAAAACCAACTTTTATTATCCAGGAATCGCCACGAGTTTACACAGAATACGCAAACTCAGTTATCTCAGAGATGCATAAATTGATTTGATTGCACCCAATCTTAATACAGGAGAAGGCTTATTAAGCCAAATTTTAGATTGGACATATCCGGAAATTAGATTTTTGTCTTTGATTCTAAAACATATAGGTCATATCAATTTGTGGATCAGGGCTATTTAATCTGTTGGCCACAAAATTTTGGAGTAACGCTTAAACAAATTAATGAACTGAAAAACACTGCTTCTGAAATTAAAGATGAAGATGTTGAAAAAATTGAGAAAGAAATTGAGAATAAAATTGATAATTCTACGGAAGACCAATTGTCTGAGATTGGGGCTGCTATAATGACTTGGTTAGGCGTTCCGTTCCCTAACGAAATAAATAAGAAATTTTTGAGTTTATCTATTAAGACCATATCATCATTGATGCGACAATGGATTGATAAAAAAAATTCTCAGCCGAGCATCATCCAAGCCTCATCTTTGCCTGTAAATAAATCTCTAGAGGAAATTCGGCAAGAAGCAAATGAATATTTAGAAAAAATCCGACAAGAAATTTCATCCTTACGGGATAAAGTTGTTGACAAATGTGGAGAAGAACTGAAAAGTCGGCTCACTTTTCCGAATGAAGAGGCATACGCTAAATTTGACAAATTTGTCACTGTTGCAATTAAACATGAAAAAGCTCAGACAGGCTGGCGGGATTTTTATAGTGATGATAGCAATAAAGCTATTCTTTGGCCAGGAGCTGAGGATCGGATAAAAAATAAAGAAGCAGAAGAAAACTGGAAAAAATTAGTAAAGGATGCTATCGCAGCAATTAATCAAGAAGGGCTGCTACCACAAACATAAGTGTTACGCTTGACTTAAGCAAACAATAGTCAAAACTCTGATTTAAAGGTAGGTCAATTCATGAATTGACCCTACAGGGTGTAGTTTTTCGTAAGTCCTAATATCTTACTTTTATGGAGAAGGTGTAAAATGTCAGGCTAACTACCAACCATCAACCTTTAAAAACTTGTGGATATAGACTCTTTATTAAAACCTTTCCAACATTTTGGTGTGCGCTTGGGACTTGAATCCAGCCAAAAGTTGTTGGCAAATCTTGGTAATCCCCATCATCAAGTTCCGGTAATTCATGTTGCTGGTACTAACGGTAAAGGTTCTGTTTGTGCCTATCTTTCTTCGGTGATTACGGAGGCGGGATATCGCACCGGACGCTACATATCTCCCCATTTAGTTGATTGGACAGAACGCATTTGTATTAACCAACAGCCAATTTCTTCTAAAGAATTTTGCGAATTATTACTAGAAGTTAAAGCTGCTATCTCCCCAAATGATGACCCACCAACTCAGTTTGAGGTGATTACCGCCGCAGCTTGGTTATATTTCGCTCAACAAAAAGTTGATGTCGCAGTAGTAGAAGTTGGATTGGGAGGACGCTTGGATGCTACCAACGTTTGCGAAAAACCTCTTGTGACCATTATTACATCTATTAGTCGCGAACATTGGCAAATACTCGGCCCCACCGTTGCTGATATCGCTAGAGAAAAAGCGGGGATTCTCAAACCAGGATGTCCGGTGGTGATTGGCCCCTTACCACCTGATGCAGAACAAGTTGTGCGATCGCGTATTGCAGAACTAGAATGTCCTATCTTTACACCAAAACCAGCACATCAAATAGATCACGAATGGGTAGAATATCAATCAGTTTTTGATTCCAAAAAAATAAAGTATCTCCTACCGCTACAGGGACAGATTCAGTTGACGAATTCAGCCATAGCTTTATCTGCTTTAGAAATTTTGCAACAAAATAATTGGCAAATTTCTGAGCAAGCCATTATTAATGGTATGGGCAAAACCAAGTGGCCAGGACGGATGCAATGGATGACTTGGAAGAATCATCAACTATTGCTTGATGGCGCTCATAACCCAGCTGCTGCTCAAGTTTTGCGAAATTATCTAGATGTTTTATTAAATACTAAACAAACTGACACCCAATCCAAAATAAGCGTGACTTGGGTGATGGGAATGCTTTCTACAAAAGACCATCAGGAAATTTTTCAAGCTTTACT
Source organism: Pelatocladus maniniholoensis HA4357-MV3 (assembly GCA_019359115.1). GTDB lineage: Bacteria > Cyanobacteriota > Cyanobacteriia > Cyanobacteriales > Nostocaceae > Pelatocladus > Pelatocladus maniniholoensis. Next base: position 74,123 of record JAHHHW010000167.1, on the reverse strand, counting down.
TAGACCAAATGACCAGTTGTATTTAGTATCAGTACCTGATCATAGTTCAGCAAATCCTGATGAATTAGCAAAATTAGCTAATGAGATTTGTCCAGAGTTAAGTGTTTGTAATTGTTTTCCAAATGTAGCATCTGCGCTAGAAGTAGCTTTTTCTTTGAAAGAAGATTTAGTCGTTTTATGTGGTTCGTTGTATTTAATTGGGGATTTTTTGAAACACTCAAAAATTAAATAGCTGTGAAATGGATATTTTTTATTTGGAAGTCCCTTATACCACAGCCGACTTTTCCCAAACTACTGAATAACGCCAAAACAAGTGTTTTCTTACTTTAGTTTTTTTCAATGTGTTTGTATATATTTGTTGTGCTTGCGATAGAGTAAGGTACTTGTCTGTACGAAGATGCTCTCTCATCGCTTCTGCTGCTTCTGGTGACTGTTGAATATGTCTATTTAGGGTTTGCTGAAGTAACCAGTTGAGTGGAACAGCAATCAAATCGCTCAACATGTCTTTTAGGTTTTCATGCTCTAACAAATCTAAAATTATTAGCTTACCACTAGGCTTTAAAGCAGTTTTCAGACTGGGGAGTAAGTTTTCTAGTGGTAGATGATGAACTGTAGCTATTGAAGCGATCGCATCAAATTGCTCGACTGGAAAATTCCACTGCAAAATATCAGCAACTTGAAAATCAATGTTTTGATAATTTCTTGAGCGTCGCTTGGCAACTTCAATCATATTCGGGGATAAGTCGATTGCAACAACTTTGTCTGTATATTGAGCCAGAAGACGTGAAAATTCACCAGTTCCGCAACCAATCTCAAGCACTGTTTTGCATTTTGCTGGTAACTGTTTGAGTAAAAAACGGTGATAGTGATTGTTGTGATTCCAACCCTGTTGATCATGCAAAGCAATGCGATCAAAATCATTCCTAATTTTGTCAATCATTGCCAATCTTTTCCTCTTCAAATAAATCTGTAGGTTGGCAATCAAACAGTTCACAGAGTTTTGCAACTCTGACAAACATTTTTACACCTTCTCTACCCTTTTCCCAGTTCCGAACCGTAGATACATCAACGCCTAGCCTCTCTGCGATTTGACGCTGTGTTAGGCCTTGTTCTTCTCGGAGTTTTGCGATTTTAGACACATAGTTTTTTTCCATGTATTAATTCATAGCATGAATTTACCGTTAACAAAATCACGTGAACTAATTGATGCGAAAGCAAGTTAACGCATACTAAATATAGAGAAAGCAGTTCTCGCCTGGACAGCAAACAACCGCTTCTCTAGCCACAATTATTATGTGTTGGCGGTTTGCTTGTCGCATCACTTGGAGTAATGGCGATCGCGAAACTTTTTTTGGAAAAGATGCAACTGTAATTGCTCAACAACTAGAGAAAATCAACCCAAAAAATAACAAAAAATAAATAGACTTATCCGAGGTGTTGTGTCCATTTTTCCCACAATGGATGCACATCTTGTGGTTGTCCTTCATAATTAAGCAACTCGTCAGAAATTAACACCCAAGGCTGGGCGCTGCTTGTCCAGATGTTACCCACAGGACGTAACCAACTGGTATCATCTAAAGTTCCGGCTTTGACGTTGATTGTCTGTTGATTGTAAGCACGATCATGAAACAATCTTGTTCCGCAGTTATCGCAAAACAGACACTTCACCTCGCGTCCACTATCGGCTTTACGAGTCCAGGCTTTTGGTTGTCCTTGAACGACGACAACAGCATCTCTTGGGGCTGTCAGAGACATACCAAAAGCACTAGATGATTGTTTTTGACATTCTTTGCAATGACATAAATAAAGAGTTAAAGGTTCAGCACGAATTTCATAACGAATCTGTCCACACTGACAACCTCCGGTATATGAAGCACTCACTACTTTCTCCTCTACATTTCGATAGAGTATTTGCCTGTAAGCAATATAAACAACTGTGGGGGCGATCGCAAAATCACCCCCACCTTTTCTTTCTAAGCTTATTTAATAGCACCAGCCCTTGAAATATTAATCAGCAATATTAACCAAACTTGGAACTTGTGAATTTGCCAATGTTGGCGCGGTCATAATAGTTGAATATAAACTTGATGGCTGTTGCCTAGCAACTACTGGTAGAAACTGACGAGCATGGGCTGCAACTTCTACAGTCTTGACATCGTAGGTTTTGGTTGCCAATTTGGGATACAAGCCGATACCGATGATTGGAAGTAAAAGACAAGCAGTGATGAACAGTTCGCGGGGTTTGACATCGAGGACTACTGCATCGAGATGTAATTCTGTATTCTGCTTACCGTAGAATACTTGACGCAACATCGACAACAGATAAATCGGAGTCAGAATCACGCCTACAGCAGACAGTAATACAACTACAATTTTGAAACTGGAACTGTAAACATCGCTGGTAGCAATACCCAGGAATACCATCAACTCACCTACAAAACCGCTCATCCCTGGTAACGCTAGAGAAGCCATTGCACCGACTGTAAATAGAGCGAAGGTTCTAGGCATGAGTTTGGCGATACCACCCATTTGATCCATCATTAAGGTGTGGGTGCGTTCGTAAGTGACACCAGAAAGGAAGAACAAGCTAGCAGCAATCAAACCGTGGGAAATCATTTGTAGTACAGCACCGCTCATACCAATTTCTGTATAGGAAGCGATACCAACCAGCACAAATCCCATGTGAGCGATCGAAGAGTAGGCTAAACGACGCTTGAGGTTGGTTTGAGCAAAGGCACAACAAGCACCGTAGATAATATTGACTACACCTAAAACTGCCAGAACTGGAGCGAAGTAAACATGAGCATTGGTTAGCATCTCCATGTTGATGCGAATCAGCGCATAACCACCCATCTTTAACAACACACCAGCCAAAATCATCGAACCAGGTGCAGAAGCTTCACCGTGAGCATCGGGTAGCCAAGTGTGGAGAGGGAAAATTGGTAGTTTGACACCAAAGGCGATTAAGAAACCTGCGTAAACCAATAATTCTAAAATTCTGGGATATTGTTTGGCTCCGAGAGTTGCCATATCGAAACTTACGGTATCGCCAGAGAATGCCATTGCAAAAGCTGCTACCAAGATAAATATAGAAGCTGCGGCGGTATAAAGAATAAATTTAGTAGCTGCATAACGGCGCTTTTCTCCTCCCCAGATGGAAATCAACAGGTAGACGGGTACTAATTCGATTTCCCACATTAAGAAGAACAGCAGCAAATCTTGGGCAACAAATACGCCAAGTTGAGCGCTGTATAACGCCAACATCAAACCATAAAACAAACGCGGCTTGTTGGTTACTTTCCAAGCCGCGAAGATTGCGAGGGTGTTAATTAAGCCTGTCAGCAGTATTAAAGGCATTGATAATCCATCGACTGCAACAGACCAGTTTAAACCTAATTGCGGAATCCAAGGATATTTTTCTATAAGTTGAAATGCTGAACTTTGAAAATCGTAGCTCTGCCAAAAAGCAGAAATCATTAATCCAAAATCGGCGATCGCAACTCCCAGAGCATACCACCGGGCAGTTTTGCCTTCTTTATCTGGGATGAGCGGAATGGCTAAGGCAGCCACCAAAGGCAAGGCAATTATGGTTGTTAACCAAGGAAATTGAGCAATCATCACTGACAATCGTTTTTCGTTTTTACTTTTAATTACATTATATTAAGCACTTAATAGTTTTGTAAACGATATTTCTCCCTATAAACATCAAATCTTCAATAATATTAGTAATAAATACTCAGTATATTTGTCAAACTCAGTTTAAATGTAAAGTTTTGCTAAACCAATAAAAAACGGTGGCTCCAGCCACCGTTATAAATCTTAATATAAACTGTCTTAAAAATTTTGCTTTTTACACAATGCGGTTAACAATTGTCCAGACATCACCGTCAGAACGGACATAGGGAACCGAGATTGTCTTGAAGCCAGTAATAAACGGCTTGTAATAGACTTGCCAATACAACGGACTGAGTTCGTCAGCGCAAGCCTTGAGACCGCGTATTTCTGTCGCAAGTTCCGCCGCAAGTTCATTAATGCGTTGAGCATGAACCTGAGCAATCTTTCTTGCTTCTTCTAGTTGTTCCTCTAGGGAAAGTTGTTTGGCTAATATTTGCCTTTGTTGTAACTGAGCTTGTTTTTGGGTCAATTGAACTTCCAAAGCAGCGATCGCATCATCTATCCCTTTGAGTTCCGCAATCAATTGGGAATTTTCGCGAGCATAACGACGATAAGCTTCTGCTATTGCTTGGGGTGAATCATTTTCTGGAAGTGTGACGCTAACACTCAAACAGGCACGTTCCTCACGCAGAGCCTCAATTTGAGAACGAACTGCTGCAATTTTTGTCAGAATTTGCTCTGTAGTCATTGATCATTTGCCCTTTGTCATTAGTCATTTGTTATTTGTTATTTGTTATTTGTCCTTAGTCATTTGTCAATTGACCTATTCCCCAATGACCAATGACTAATAAAAACTCCTTGCTCCTTGAGTATCAATTTCAAGCGATCGCACTACAGACGAAATTCCTTGAGACTGCCAAGCAGCTGACATCGCCACCGCCACTGCTTCCGAATTGTTTGTATCAGTTAGTGCTAACAAAGTTGGACCTGCACCACTAATCACCATACCGTAAGCACCAGCAGCAATAGCAGCAGCCTTAACTGCATCGTAACCTTGAATCAGTCCTTTCCGATAAGGCTGATGTAACTTATCTTGCAAAGCAGCCTTTAACCAATCTCCGTTCCCAGTCTCCAAACCGCGCAACAACAACCCCAAATGCGCCGTGTTAAAAATTGCATCTGCACGACTCACTTGAGTAGGTAAGACCTGTCGCGCCTCTTTTGTGGAAAGTTCAAAATCTGGAATTGCCACCACAGGGACAATATTCTCACACCAAGGAACCTCACAAATTTCCCATTCTCCGCCTTCTCTGCGCCTCTGCGGTTGATTTTCTACCCCCGTAGCCGCCAAACGACAACCACCCAACAAGGCTGGTACTACATTATCTGGGTGTCCTTCGATGGCGATCGCTAACTCCATTATCTGTGACTGACTCAGAGGTTCACCCGCTAACACATTTGCGCCTACTAAACCGCCAACAATAGCCGTTGCTGAACTACCCAAACCTCGTGCTAACGGCACACCCAACTTGATCTCAATTTGCAAGGGTGGTGGAGTTTGCTCCAAGTGTTGATATAACTTTACAAATGACTGATAGAGCAAATTACTCTCATCAGTTTGCATGTGTTCAGCTTCTGCACCAGTGATAGTTATTTTCACCTTTTCTACTTCTCCTTGCAAAGGAAAAGATGACTCCACACGCATAAACTTAAACTCGTTGTACAGCGTTAAAGCCGCACCGATACAATCAAAACCCGGCCCCAAATTTGCGGTAGTTGCGGGGACGATAACAAATACAGAATCAACAGCAGCCATTTAAAAAATTTAACTAATCAATCAACCAGCATCTCACGATTTTAGATTTTTTCATGAGTTGACTCTGCCCTTATGGGAGGGTGTGTACTGGAAAACAACAGATTCGACAAGCAAAGATGAAACTTGGAACTATCAATCACATAGCCCTAACTGTTGCCGATTTAGAGCGATCAGAAGCATTCTACAAGACGCTTTTAGAATTTCTGGGTTATGAACAAGCAGAAAACACACCGCAGTTAATTCTTTAGGCAAGTCCTAATGGAGTCATTACCATTTCTCCCTCAAACCCAAAATCACTGAATCAAAAACATGACCGTTATTCTCCAGGATTACATCACCTTGCTTTGAGTGCAGACAACCGAGAACAGGTGGATCAGCTGTATCAACTATTAGTAGAACATCAACAAGATAATGAGTCTTACATCACCGAAGTGCTATTTCCTGTGATTCAGGCTTGAACAGAATTTGTAAACCCAGTAACTTTTTGACAACTGGGTTTTGATTAAAAGCAGCTACAATTTTTTATTAAAAAATGTTAAATTACAAATATTGGATTAAAAATAGTAAACTAAATCTATACTAAACATAAAGAGGTTGTTTGTAAAAAAACAACGACTGGAAGTGAATCCAGTCGGGAAAAAAAGCGGGTTAACCGCTATTAACTAAGGTTAACCCGTGCAGCTTTGGGAACGCGCAGATAAATTACTATTGCAATACCAACTTAACATTGGCATTTTGCAAACCGCGCTGTTTTACTTCTGTCAAGGTCTTGTTAACAGCATACTTTTGGTTGATGGAGTTAATCAGTTCGGTCTGATTATGCTTCTTAGCAACACCCCACAGGTCTGCGATTAGATCAAAAGAACCATCGCTGTTGCGAGACCAACCGAGGTCATATTCGCCTTCCAATACTGCTACGATGTCAGCACGAACACGCTGACCGTTGTAACCGCGAACATCAGCTTCGGTTTTTACGCTAATACCTAGATCGCGCAAGGATTGCTTGAGGATTTCAGCTTCGGTAATTTTGGTACGCAGAGTGCTAAAATGAGACATTTGGGTTTCCTCCAAAGAGAGTAGAGAAAAAGGACAACAGTTTAGTTTGTTTGAGAGTAAGCCGCGTTTAGCAGAACGCGGTTTTTTTATTAACAGCTAGCTTTTAGTGCTAGCTCTTCCCCCCTGCGTTCACAGGGGAAAGCTTTTAGAATTCCATTCGCTGATATTCAGCAATGGAAGACGCTGCGGGTCGCGCACGCTGTCTAGCCCAATCTCTAAGGGCTGTTACCTGTTCTTGCATCGTCCGAGACAACGGCAATGTCGCTTTGAGCGCAGCAATAATATCTAATTGAGTGAACTCCCGATCTTGGGCGAAAGCTTCATACATCGCCGCGACGATCGCCTGTTCAATTTCTGCTCCAGAGAAGCCATCTGACATTTTAGACAACTGTTCTAAGTCAAACCTAGAGATGTCTTTCCGGCGCTTATTGAGGTGGATCTTAAATATATCTTGTCGTTCTTCGGGTGTGGGCAGATCCACAAAGAAAATTTCATCAAAACGACCTTTCCTTAAAAATTCCCCTGGCAATCTTTCCACTCGGTTTGCAGTGGCCATCACAAACACCGGGGATTTTTTCTCTTGCATCCAGGTAAGGAAAGAGCCAAATATCCTGCTAGAAGTACCACCATCAGAATCAGAAGATCCAGTACTACCAGCAAAGGATTTATCTAATTCATCGATAAATAATATTGCGGGGGAAATAGATTCAGCAGTTTTGAGGGCGTTGCGTAAATTTGCTTCCGAACGTCCTACCATTGACCCATCATAAACCCGACCCATATCTAACCGCAACAGTGGCAAGCCCCAAAGTCGAGATGTGGTTTTAGCAATCAATGACTTACCACAACCCGGAACACCGAGAATTAACATCCCTTTTGGTTGAGGTAAACCATATTCCCGCGCCCTTTCAGTAAAAGCATTGGAGCGCTGCTTTAACCACTTCTTCAATTCTTCCAACCCACCGACCGCGTCAATGGTTGCATCTTCTTCTATGTACTCTAATATACCATTGCGACGGATTAGTTGTTTTTTCTCTGATAAAACTATATCAACTTCTTCTTCTGTTAAGCGTCCCGTTGTTACCTGGGCTTTACGATATACTTTTTCAGCTTCGTCTTTAGTTAATCCTAAAGCAGCTCTGAGAAGTTTTTCCCGTGCTTCTGTTGGTAGTCGTCGCCCACGATTATTGTCTATGTGATGAGTTAATACTTTATTCAACTCACCCATATCTGGAAGCGCAAAGTCTAAAACAACTACTTCTTTTTCCAGTTCAATGGGTACCTGCTGCATCGGTGACATCAAAATGATGTTCTTTTGCGTGCCTTTAAAGCTGGCGATCGCATCCCGTAAAGACCTTGTTGTTGCAGGCGCATCTATAAAAGGATGTAAATCTTTAAGAATAAATATACCAGGTTCTCTTTGCCGGATAATCCAATCAATCGCCGCTTCTGGTGAAACAGTATTATGCTGACCTACATTCCGGGGTTGACCATACTCCACGATGCCGTGAGTTACTGTCCAAACGTACACTCGCCGTTGTGGTTTTGACGATTGAGCGATTGTAAAGATAGCCTGCTCAGCCCGCTCTTCCTCGGAGGTCACAAGGTAGATTAAAGGGTATTGAGCTTGAATGAGGATATTGAGCTCTTCTTTCATACATCGACCTACTTGAGACCTTTTACAGAAACTCTAGACATCGCAGTTGGCAAAGACGGCAGAATCTCAGAATTCATAAGTAATTATGTATTCGCAATTCTGAATATTTAGCAAGGAACTAATTCTTCCTCACCTTTAGGATGGGCTTGCTCTTCCATCTCTTCCACTGACAGATGTTCTTGACCAATTACTCCTGGTTGTTTGCCCATAGCAACCAGTTCGCCATCCCGTAAAACCAATGAGCTTTCACAATTAGGACAGGTGTAAACTCTGTGAGTTTTTCCGTAGATAGCTACTTCTTCAACTAGCTCCGAATTTGCCAGGTAGAAAACGAGGGCGCGTTCGGCAAGATCCGACATTGGTGCTGAATCAATAGCTGAACGTATTTTCAGTTTTCTGTGCAGTTCTGGCGATAAATATAAAGTAACCTTTTGCTTATTAGCTTGCATAACTCTGTTAACGGTCTTACCCGGGTATGTATCTTACGATATCTACTCGTGTTTACCTTGTCAATACAATAAGACGCTTTGACGTCAATATCGTAATATTTCTTTATAAAAACTATTGAACACAAGGCTTTGCACCATCACAGCAGCTAGTGGTACAAAAACAACACTATCTCAAGAATATTTAGTGAGATACCGATAAGTTCCCTTTGATGGCTATATTGATGAAAGCTTTGCCTAATAAAGCTTCGAGTCTTTTACCCACTGCTTTCCACTTCATGAGGAATTTAAGACACATTATTTACGCGATCGCTTTGTCTGTAATTCTAGGAGGCTGTACAACAACCCCTAGTTTCAAAATCTCTAATCAGACTTGGAAACTCTATAAAAATGCTCGATATGGCTTTGAATTTCCCTATCCCAGCACCTGGAAATCTGTGCCATCAGACAACGGCGACGGCATTGTCTTTATTTCCCCAAGAAATAACACTGTAGAGATTCGTAGTTGGGCAGGAATGCAACTACCAGAAGGCATAACCTCAGAAAAAAACCCAAAAACATCGATAAATTCCAACTTTACTACAGCCCAAGGAGTATCTGGAGTACTGACGGTAGAAGTCGGACAACAAGAAGGCGTTATGACGCTGAAATTAGCCCAAGGAAAAGTGAAATACTATTGGCAAGGAAAAGCACCCAGTCCAGAATTTGATAATTATTACCGCTTTTTTGATTACATAGCCAGTAGTTATAAAATTGGTCAATAGTCATTGGTCAATAGTCATTGGGCATTGGTTATTCTCCTTTGTCCCCCATGTCCTCCTTGTCCCCAATCCCCAATTCCCGATCCCTGATCCCCAATCTTCATGGTCTAGAGGTGACACAAACCTGGTAGATTTAGCTATCAGCGAGTAAAAACAGGTGAAAATGAAAGTCCTGGTTATTGGTGGCGATGGCTATTGCGGTTGGGCAACCGCGCTTTATCTTTCCAATCGAGGTTACGAAGTTGCTATTTTAGACAGCTTGGTGCGGCGGCACTGGGATAATGAATTGGGTGTGGAAACTCTAACCCCGATCGCACCAATTCAGCAACGCATTCAACGCTGGAAAGACTTAACTGGTAAATCCATCGATTTGTTTGTTGGTGATATCACCAATTACGAGTTTCTCCAAAAAGCCCTACACAAATTTGAACCAAATGCGATCGTGCATTTTGGCGAACAGCGTTCCGCACCATTTTCGATGATTGATCGTGAACATGCCGTGATGACACAAGTCAATAACGTTGTGGGTACGCTGAATTTGTTGTACGCAATGAAAGAAGATTTCCCAGAATGCCATTTGGTAAAATTGGGAACCATGGGTGAATACGGTACACCGAATATAGATATAGAAGAAGGCTATATCACCATTGAACACAACGGGCGCAAAGACACTTTGCCTTATCCCAAACAACCTGGTTCAATGTACCACTTAAGCAAAGTCCACGACAGTCACAATATCCACTTTGCTTGTCGGATTTGGGGACTACGGGCAACAGATTTAAATCAAGGTGTGGTTTACGGTGTCCTCACAGAAGAAACTGGTATGGACGAGCTGTTAATTAACCGCCTAGATTATGATGGTGTGTTTGGCACAGCACTAAACCGTTTCTGTATCCAAGCAGCAATTGGACACCCCCTAACTGTTTATGGTAAAGGTGGACAAACGCGGGGATTTTTGGATATTCGGGACACAGTGCGATGTATCGAACTGGCGATCGCCAACCCTGCACAACCTGGTGAATTGCGTGTGTTCAACCAATTTACCGAACAATTCAGCGTCGGCGACTTGGCAATGATGGTGAAAAAAGCCGGGAACGCAATGGGACTAAATGTAGAAGTTAATAACTTGGATAATCCCAGAGTCGAAAAAGAAGAACACTACTTTAACGCCAAAAATACTAAACTCTTGGATCTGGGTTTACAACCTCACTATCTCTCTGACTCCCTGCTTGATTCTCTGTTGAACTTTGCTGTCAAGTATCGAATCCGAGTTGATAAAAACCAAATTTTGCCAAAAGTCAGTTGGCATCGTAAATAGCAAAGCATGAATATGCGATCGCTTGTTCTATTTGTGTTTGTTGTGTTACCTGGAGTTGCATTTAGTAGCATCAGTGTCTACTATCTGTTTCCTGAATGGGTAACATTAGATGCAGTTCATAAAAATTATCAACAAGTTGTAAAGTCCCCATCTGTAAAGGTGAGTGACTTACTTGTTGCTGAAGCAGCAGAAAACAGACACAGAATTAATTGCTTTGCTGAAGGGGTCGGAGTTTTGTTAGGTGGGGTAATAGCAGTCATTGGCATTCATGGTATTTGCACCCTGCCAAACAAAACATCTTGACTTCAAAAACATATTGATCAACCTGGTCGTCACATTCTCGCACAGTATGACGGCCAGTCTGTTTATCAAGGATGAAAAATCACATTGGTAAACACTTATCAATTATTAATTGGTAACTGATAACTGATTTTTGGTCGCGTGGAATTGATTGTAACGCATGAGACAGTATACCCTGTGAGTAATACTGGAAGTTGTCCAGAAGCTTGAGATTATCTGAACACCCTGCCTGTAGTGAATGATATTTTATGAGGATTGCTCTATTTACCGAAACCTTTTTGCCTAAGCTTGACGGCATTGTCACACGCTTAAGTCATAGTATTGAACATTTACAACGCAGTGGCGACGAAGTACTAGTGATTTGCCCAGAAGGCGGTATTACAGAATATAAAGGAGCCAAAGTATATGGTGTCTCTGGTTTTCCGCTGCCACTCTATCCAGAGTTAAAAATGGCACTGCCTCGCCCAGCAATTGGTCATACAGTCGAACGGTTTCAGCCAGATATTATTCATGTGGTCAATCCAGCAGTTTTAGGATTAGCTGGTATATTCTATAGCAAGATACTTAACATTCCTTTGGTGGCTTCTTATCATACCCACTTGCCTCAATATCTCCAACATTACGGTTTAGGAATGTTGGAAGGCTTCTTGTGGGAATTACTGAAAGCAGGTCACAATCAAGCAGCTTTAAATCTATGTACCTCTACAGCGATGATGGAGGAACTAACAACGCACGGCATTGAAAGAGTCAAGTTGTGGCAACGGGGAGTAGACACAGAGACATTTCATCCTAGCTTAACTAGTGAAGAAATGCGATCGCGTCTATCACAAAATCATCCAGATAGCCCTTTGTTGCTATACGTTGGGCGTCTTTCTGTGGAAAAAGAAATTGAGCGGATCAAACCCATACTAGAAGCTATCCCCGAAGCCAGACTAGCACTAGTGGGAGATGGCCCTCACCGCCAAGCCTTAGAAAAACACTTTGCTAATACAAACACCAATTTTGTGGGCTATCTGGTTGGTAAAGAATTAGCATCAGCCTTTGCTAGCGCCGATGCTTTTATCTTTCCTTCTCGCACAGAAACATTAGGTTTAGTACTTCTAGAAGCAATGGCGGCTGGATGTCCGGTAGTTGCAGCCTGCTCTGGTGGCATTCCCGATATCGTGACAGATAGTGTCAATGGATACCTATTTGCTCCAGATACTGGTGACGAGGGTGCGATCGCTGCTACGGTTCGCTTGTTAGAAATGAAACAAGAACGAGAATCGATTCGTCAAAATGCTCGTAGAGAAGCGGAACGCTGGGGATGGGCTGCTGCAACTCGTCAGTTGCAAGATTATTATCAAAAGGTAATTTATTCAGAATTACCGAAAGCAGCGTAATTTTATGGGTCAGGTATTGGGGATTGGGTATTGGGTATTGGGTATTGGGAAGAGACTTGTTAAATAATTCTTCCTTGTCCTCCTTGTCCTCCTTGTCCTCCTTGTCCCCTAATCCCCGATCCCCTAATATAAAATCATGTCACTTCTAAATACTGGTAGTGTTTTGGCTACATTAACTGAACTGACTCAAGTTAATCGCACTCATGCTTTACTACGTCGCGTTAAAGATCTTTCGGTTAATGAATTTGTTTGTTTATTAGACTTTATTACTGCGGAATTTCAGCAATTTCTGCGCGCAATTGAACTTATTAATAATGAAGCCCTAGAAACAATGTTGGAGAAAATTCTAGAGGCAATTACATTAAAAACGCTGCAACTCAAGATTTTCTGTCTGACTATAATTCTGGACGTGATGCTTATCTAAATCGGGATTTTAAGCGTGCGATCGCGTACTTTGAATCAGCAAAAAAAATCCGACCAGTAGATCAGACTGTCAATATTCACTTGAAACGCGCTCGTACTTACCTTAGAGAAACTCTACTAAATTCTTGGGATGGAGTTTGGACAATGATGCATAAATAAGAAGAATACACAGACAAGAAAAATCCACAGACGCGAGGACAATAACTAATGACTAATGACTTTTAATTCTTTAATCTTCTGGTTGATTACCATCGTCGTCCATTCGGAAAGGGTTTTCGCCAATTCTTAACTGTTTTTTTGCCTGTTTCAAGCTTTTCCAAAGACCCTTGATCTTTTCATAAGCCTCTTCAGTAGATATTTTACCAGCTGTCTCTAAATTGCAGATATAGCTGACTCTTTGGGCAAATTCTTGCAGATTCGCGTTAAATACCAAATTTTCTGGCTTTACCTGACCGTAATAGCGACCACGAGGATAAAGAAAGTCATCTTTGTTAGGCATATTTTGATCCAATTTTCACCTCCTTATTTTTTGTAATCCCAAACTGAAGAACTGGCAATCTTGATATTTTTCTTAAAACTTGGGAACGATAAAGCAAAAAGGTTAAGAAGTCCTTGTTTCTTAGTATTTAATCCTTACCAAGGTTAATTTTGTCAAAAATTCATTATTTAGTTTTGAGTAGGTTTACGGATTTTCCACAATTATTGTGAAATACTAATTTATTTAACTTTAATTACTAAGTAATTTATGATATTGTTCTAATTTATACATTTAAATTATTAATTTTCTCTTGTGGAAAATAGCGACTACTTCAATAAACACAAATATAGATAATTTATGTTAAATTCCCACTATTATTCTATGCATCTATCTTTAGTCAACAGTTTTGCTTAAGTGTTTTACTGATGACTAATAACGAAAAACAAAAGATAAAATGGTTAAGCCTAAACGCATAGAAGCAAGCCATCGAACTTAAATTTACTTCCTACCATGACTGCCCAAACCAAGTTATACGAAGGCAAAGCCAAAATTATTTATCCCACGGATAACCCGGAAATTTTATTGGCTGTTTTTAAAGATGATGCTACAGCATTCAACGCTCAAAAACGCGGCAGTATTGAAAATAAGGGAAACATAAATAATATCATTTCTAGTAAAATATTTCAACAGCTAGAAACCCGTGGTGTCAAGACCCACTTTATTGACAGTCCTGCTTCAAACCAAATGCGGATCAAGGCAGTAAAAATATTGCCATTGGAAGTAGTTGTCAGGAACATAGCCGCAGGTAGTCTTTGTCAACAAACAGGGTTAGTACTGGGTACTGTACTCAAAATGCCATTAGTGGAGTTTTATTATAAAAACGACGAATTGGGAGATCCATTGTTGACACGCGATCGCCTCCTGCTTCTGGAATTAGCAACTCCGGAACAAGTTGACAGTATAATCCATCTTGCATTGCAAATTAACGAATTTCTCAAAGAGTTTTTCCAGGGGTGTGGCATTACCTTAGTGGACTTCAAACTAGAATTTGGTTTGAATTCACAACAACAGTTGCTATTAGCAGATGAGATTAGTCCCGATACCTGTCGTTTGTGGGACATATCCGCAGGAGATGACCCCAATCGTCGTGTACTAGATAAAGACCGCTTTCGTCGGGACTTAGGGAATGTTGAGAATGCTTACCAGGAGGTTTTAACAAGAGTGCTAGAAGCGGTGGAAAAAAGGTAATGGGGAAGTGTGAGGAGTGGACATTGGGCATTTATGGGAGCATCCCAATTTTTGAAAAAACAAGAGCGACTTCTATTCGCGGCTAGAACAACAAAGCCTGCCTACGTAGGTACAATTAGTCCGCCTGCGCGGACTAAGTTTGTCTAGCCCCAGACTTCCAGTCTGCGGGGATTTTAAACATTTGGGATGCTCTGTTGACCATTGACCAACAAAAATTTTTGACTAAAAGCTAAATCTCTATTTGATGGTGTGGAAGTGAAGAACAATCAGAATAAAATGCGCTTGTCTCCGGTATTGATGACTATGGTGGCGATCGCCACACCTTTAAGCGGTTCGCTTCATGCTAACGCGCAAACCGCGAACAATTCCAAAAAAACAGCAGATTTTTTCGTCCCAACAACAAATCAAGACCAAGAAGTTGTTGCAGGATTCCCAACAAATGATACAAAAGCAGAGGTAACAATCCCAACTTCCATTAATCCAAATATTACAGAGACTGCCGAAGATACAACAGCAGTGGTAAAACCAGAAAAAGAAGAATTTGTCGCCGTTTTTCCTGCGAAAAAGACGACATTAGACTTATCTAGACTAACTAACAATACGTCAAAAAAAATACATAATTCTCAAAAAACACAGCCAACAACACTTAGGACATCGACAGCAAACCAACAAGTGTTAGTTAATACTGTCGGTGCGTCAGCACTAAAGACAACACCCAAAAGCGTAACATCAACAACAACTTTAACAACTTCAAAAACTGCACAGAATCCTCCCACGGCTGTTCCTCAAAACACTCAACCGCCAACTAACCAACAACCACCAACTAACCAACAACCACCAACTAATCAACAATCGCCAACTAATCAACAATCGCCAACTAATCAACAATCGCCAACTAACCAACAACCACCAACTAATCAACAATCGCCAATTAACCAACAACCACCAACTAACCAACAACCGCCAACTAATCAACAACCACCAACTAATCAACAACCACCAACTAATCAACAACCAACAACAGAAGCAGAACCTCGCGTATTAGTATCAGAGGTTGTGGTTAGAACAGAAGGTGGACAACCGCTACCAGCAGAACAAGAAAACCAAGTTTACGGGGTAATTCGTACTCAACCAGGACGAACAACAACGCGATCGCAACTGCAAGAAGATATTAACTCTGTCTTTGCTACTGGTTTTTTCTCAAATGTGCAAGCAGTGCCAGAAGATACACCATTAGGGGTACGAGTCACATTTTTAGTTCAGTTAAATCCCGTATTAAATCAAGTAAAAATTGACGCTAATCCTGGTACAAATGTAGCTTCTGTATTACCTCCAAACACTGTCAATCAAATCTTTAGTAGCCAGTATGGTAGAATCTTGAACCTACGTGAGTTGCAAGACAGTGTTAAAAAGTTACTCAAGGTATATCAAGACAAAGGGTACGTCTTAGCACAAGTAGTTGGCTCTCCGCAAGTATCCCCAGATGGAGTTGTCACGCTAAATGTAGCAGAAGGGGTAGTAGAAAATATTAATGTCCAATACCGCAATAAAGAAGGTCAAGAAACCGATAAAAATGGAAACCCGATCCGGGGGCGGACACAGCCGTATATTATTACACGGGAAATCCAATTAAAGCCCGGACAAGTATTCAACCGCAACATCATCCAAAAAGATTTACAACGTGTATACAGTCTGGGGCTATTTGAAGATGTGAATGTTTCTCTTAACCCCGGTACCAACCCCAGTGAAGTCGATGTACAAGTTAATGTAGTTGAGCGTAACAGTGGTTCCATCGCCGCCGGTGCAGGTATCAGTTCTGCTAGCGGCTTGTTTGGTACTATCAGTTACCAAGAGCAAAACCTCAACGGTAGAAACCAGAAACTGGGAGGCGAATTAGAAATTGGTCAACGGGAATTGCTGTTTGATGTCCGGTTTACAGATCCTTGGATAGCTGGAGATCCATACCGAACTTCCTATACAACAAATCTTTTCCGTAGCCGTTCGATTTCATTAATCTTTGAAGGTGAAGATGACAATGTTGAAACCTTTAAAAACAGTGAATCTACAGATGGAGATGTTCCTCGAATTTTACGTCTAGGTGGCGGTGTTAACTTCACCCGTCCTTTGTCTAAAAATCCCTACGAACGTGCAGAATGGACAGCTTCAGCTGGTGTACGGTATCAACGAGTTTCCACTCGTGATTCTGATGGCGATATCAGAAAGAGAGGAACAGTATACAAAAATGACCAACCAACAGAGATTATTGACCTGACTGAATCTGGAACAGGTCAGGACGACTTGCTGACATTGCAACTAGCAGCAGTCCGGGATAAACGCGATAATGCTCTACAACCAACTAGGGGTTCCTTCTTCCGCTTGGGATTAGACCAGTCCGTACCAATAGGTCTAGGTACGATTTTATCAAGCAAGATCCGAGGTAGCTATAGCTACTATCTGCCTGTAAAATTTGTTAGCTTTGGCAAAGGAGCGCAGACTATTGCTTTCAACGTACAAGGAGGAACAATATTAGGTGATGTACCTCCTTACGAAGCTTTTACTTTGGGTGGAAGTAACTCTGTGCGAGGCTATGACGAAGGTCAATTAGCTAGTAGTAGTAGTTTCTTGCAAGCCACTGTTGAGTATCGCTTTCCTGTGTTCTCTGTAGTTAGCGGCGCCCTATTTTTCGATGCTGCTACTGACTTGGGGACAGAAACAAAAGTAGGAGATTTATTGGATAAAAGCGGTACTGGCTACGGCTATGGTCTTGGTGTGCGGGTACAGTCCCCACTCGGTCCCATCCGCATTGACTATGGCATCAATGACGAAGGAGATAGCCGGATCAATTTTGGTATTGGGGAAAGATTCTAATTTCGTCATTGGTCATTGGTTAATAGTCAAAAACTTGTTAACGTAGGGACTTTTGACTATGGACAAATAACAAATGACTAATGACAGAGGACAAATGACTAATGACTAATAACTATATGCAGCAAACTCTCGCAGCTGAAATTATTCTTACAGGGGTAGGACTGCATAGTGGTGTAAATACTAGGGTGCAGATCATACCAACACAAGCAGATAGCGGACGTTACTTTGTCCGCACAGACTTACCAAACACGCCAATTATTCCAGCTCAAGTACCTGCCGTCAGTCAGACTGTTCTCTCAACTCAGTTAGGCAAAGATGAGAAAAGTGTTCGGACTGTGGAACATTTATTAGCAGCACTGGCGGGTATGGGTGTAGACAATGCTCGCATTGAAATTGACGGGCCAGAAGTACCGCTTTTAGATGGTTCGGCAAAACTATGGGCAGAAAGTATTGCTCAAGTGGGTTTAGTGTCCCAAAGCTCAAATACAGAATCCAATATTGCTGTATCTATCAATGAGCCTATATGGGTTCGTCAGGACGATGCTTTTGTTTGCGCTCTCCCTGCACCAACTACTCGCTTTACCTACGGCATTAATTTTGAATTACCTGCGATTGGTAATCAATGGCACAGCTGGTCACTACTTCCGGAATCAGAAAAATCTGATGCTAACTTTACAACAGAAATAGCCCCAGCCCGTACTTTTGGTTTACTACATCAAATTGAATACCTGCAAAAATCCGGGTTAATTAAGGGTGGAAGCCTAGAAAATGCTCTTGTGTGTGGGCCAGATGGTTGGCTAAATCCACCATTAAGATTTGCAAATGAGCCAGTACGTCATAAAATTTTGGATCTAGTAGGAGATTTGAGTTTATTAGGAATTTTCCCTCATGCTCATTTTTTGGCATATAAAGCCAGCCACAATTTACATGTGCAACTGGCACAGAAAATTTGGGAATTGCGTTAGTGGTTATTGGTTTGTAGATAGTGGTTAGTTAGTGGTATTTTGACAACAAAATACTAACTAATAACTACTAACAAACATAATTTGATCGCCTACTAGACTACACCTAAAAATCAACCACACAATCAATGGCAATTGTCACCGAAGTGAATTCTACCGATAATCCGACATCTGCACCTACCCAGGAGCAGTCTGAGAATTCCACTACAAGCACATCAGAAACAAAAGTGATGTTCACGGCGGAAGAAATTCAAAAACTTCTACCCCATCGTTATCCCTTTGCACTTGTAGATAAGATTATTGACTACACACCAGGGAAACGAGCTATTGGCATTAAAAACGTCACAATTAATGAACCCCATTTTCAAGGACATTTTCCAGGACGTCCGATCATGCCAGGTGTGCTAATTGTAGAAGCAATGGCACAAGTTGGTGGTGTCGTGATGACACAAGTGCCAAAATTAAAAGGCGGACTCTTCCTATTTGCTGGTATAGATAAAGTCCGCTTCCGTCGCCAAGTTGTTCCCGGTGATCAACTAATCATGACTGTGGAACTGTTATGGATCAAACAACGTCGTTTCGGTAAGATGCAGGCTCACGCCGAGGTTGACGGTCAGTTAGTTGCTGAAGGTGAATTAATGTTTTCCCTCGTAAGCTGAAAATTTATTCTATTAGTAGGGGCATCAGCGTAAAGCGCCTCTACAAAATTTTGTATTCGGAATATCAGCAACAACAAAAAACAACTGTTACAGTCTGATTTCCATATATTCACTGCCCTCACACCTGTAAAAACTTGATGCTTTCGGCTACTGAACTCAGACGCTCCGTGGCGCGTTTGGCAAAAAACTTAGCACGCTTACTGTTTTGGAGATGCACCCTTGAAAACGCTTATTCATCCAACTGCTGTAATTCATCCTAACGCGGATCTGCACCCGACAGTGGAAGTCGGTGCCTATGCTGTGATTGGTGGGCATGTGAAAGTAGGCCCTGATACGACAATTGGCGCTCATGTAGTGCTAGACGGACACGTAGAAATCGGAGCGCGAAATCAGATTTTTCCGGGGGCTGCTATTGGCATGGAACCCCAAGATCGAAAGTATGCTGGTGAAGCTAGCTGGGTCAAAATTGGTAACGATAATCGCATTCGCGAATATGTGACAATTAACCGTGCTACTGGTGTAGGAGAAGCTACAACTATTGGTAACGGTAATTTACTAATGGCTTATGTACATGTTGCTCATAACTGTGTAATTGAAGACTTTGTGACTATTTCTAATGCGGTAGCGATCGCAGGTCATGTTCATATTGAATCACGAGCAACAATCAGTGGGGTTCTCGGTATCCATCAATTTGTGCATATTGGTAAGCACGCGATGGTAGGGGGAATGAGTCGTATTGATCGAGATGTACCACCATATATGTTAGTAGAGGGAAATCCGACGCGAGTGCGATCGCTCAACCTGGTGGGACTCAAACGCGCTGGTTTTTCTGCTAGTGAATTACAAATATTGAAAAAAGCCTTCCGCATACTCTACCGTTCAGATTTACTCTTCAAAGACGCTTTGGAAGATGTAGAACTGTTAGGAAATACAGAACAATTACAGCACTTGCGTCGTTTTCTGTTACTTTCGCAAATGCCTGGAAGACGTGGTTTAATTCCTGGAAAAGGCAAAGCAAGCAACAGAGATGATGAGTCTTGATCAGAAGGGATCGGGGATCAGGGATCGGGGATCGGGGACAAGGGAGACAAGAGAGACAAGGGGGACAAGGGAAGGGAGAGAAGAAATACCATTCATTGCCCGTTCCCCGTTCCCATTCCCGATCCTCGTACTCTGTGAGAAGTCGCTTGCGCGTCTACGCGTAGCGTCTCTTTCCCCTTTCCCCTTTCCCCTTTCCCCTAAAAATGCGAATATTTATTAGTACTGGTGAAGTTTCTGGCGATTTGCAGGGGTCGCTATTGGTGACAGCACTGCGACAGCAAGCTTTTGCTGCTGGGTTGGAATTAGAAATTGTGGCGCTTGGTGGTGACAAAATGGCAGCAGCAGGAGCAATTTTGCTGGGTAATACTAGCGAAATTGGTTCTTTTGGTCTGTTGGAATCTCTAACTTTTGTACTACCAACTCTGCAAATTCAGCGTCAAGCGATCGCCTATCTCAAGCAAAATCCGCCTGACTTGGTAGTGTTGATTGACTACATGGGGCCAAATCTAGGTATTGGCAATTATCTGCGCCGCCAAATGCCACAAGTTCCAATTGTATATTATATTGCTCCCCAAGTTTGGGCTTCTTCGGTTAATCTTGGGAATACAAAGCAAATTCTTCATGTGAGTGATCAAATATTAGCTATTTTCCCTGAAGAAGCGCGTTATTTTCAAGACAAAGGTGCGAAAGTTACCTGGGTTGGTCATCCACTCGTAGATAGGATAAAACAATTTCCTAGTCGAGAAACAGCACGCAGTCAATTAAGTATTACCGATGATGCGATCGCTGTGGCACTTTTACCAGCTTCTCGTCATCAGGAACTCAAATATCTTCTACCTGTAATGTTCCAAGCAGCACAGGTAATTCAAGCTAAACTACCGCAAGTTCATTTCTGGATTCCCCTATCTCTGGAAATTTACCGACATAAAATCGAACAAGAGATACAACTATACGGTTTACAAGCAACGATAGTTTCGGATGAACATCAGGAAGTACTAGCTGCTGCTGATTTAGCACTTACTAAATGTGGGACTGTCAATCTAGAACTCGCCTTGTTAAAGGTACCACAGGTAGTTATTTACCGTCTCAGTCCTTTTACTTACTGGGTTGCTCGTAATATCCTCAAAATAAATTTTCCTTTTGCTTCCCCAGTTAATTTAATTGTTATGAAAGCAATTGTCCCAGAGTTTCTTCAAAAAACAGCGACGCCAGAGAATATTATTCAAGCAGCAATGGGATTTTTGCTCAATCAGGAACGCAAACAACAGATACAAGCAGATTATGAAAAAATGCAACAGTGTATTGGAGAATCGGGAGTGTGCGATCGCGCAGCCAAAGAAATTTTGCAAATGCTATAAGTAGTCATTTGTTATTTGTCATTTGTTATTGGTAAGGAACGCAAATTTAATAACATGCAATTCTGATGGAACTTAAAACGGTGCGTTACGCTCCGCTAACACAGCCTAATTTTGCACTTTATTTAATCCTCATTCCTAAGCGTTTCAAGGTTGTTCACGTTGCGTAACTCGCGTTCTGTTTATTCCCATTGACTTATTTTATGAACAATTAAGCGATTTTTTTAGATGAATAAAAAGAAAGCAATGAGAACAAGGCTTAGAGCAATAGCGAACAAAATAGCATATTCGACTCGGCGACTGATGATTCCGACAGCTGCAATTAAAGCGATCGCAAGGCTAAAAATACCAATATATTGTTCTCTTTGTAAATTTTTAGCGATCAATGGGTCTTGTTGCTGATTATTTGGTAATGAGGTTTCTGAAATTGTTTGTGCTAAGTAGTGTGAGTTCATAAGTATTATTTTTGAATTTATTTTATTAAGACAATAAATTATTTATTTCTCAGATATTTGTCATTTATATGTCAAACCTGCATCAAGTTTATTGTTGATGGAGTTATTCTAATATCAACCTTTAGGGAGATTCTGAAAAAACAGAGATTGACGCGCGTGAAACACGAACTCCACCTACAGCTAAAGCGATCAGGATTGTTGCAGAAGATAGGAGCTGAACATATATACAGCAGTTTTCAAGTAAATGAGGTACATCTCTGATTGAGTGAAAAACTTTCTTATAATTTATGACCGAATAGTCTGTACCTCATAAACCTGCAATACGCTGTATTTGACCATACATACAGCGATCACAGGATTCACCGCACGCGATCGCCATTCTCACAATATACTCAACGATAAAGAATAGGTTCGTTTATGGTGAAAAGCGAGATAATATTGCTTTTGTTTTCAAATCACAAATTTTGACAATCGCCTCTACCATTTCCTTTTGATCGCCTTGTAAATTGAGTTTGTCTAGTGCTTGATGAAAATCATCACCAGAACGTAAGTTGTGAGTCAATTGAGTCAATTGAGATGAGTTCAAAACTTTTTGAATCTCTCGATTACGCCGTTGACGTACTGCTTGAAGTTGTTGCCGTACTTGCGGGGTAAGATTCATCTCTAAGGATGATTTCGCTGTTATGGCAATAGTTACAGCATAACTTGTATTAAATTTAACAGAGGAAGCCAAAGCCATTGTCGGTGATAAGACAACAAGCAGAAAAATTATACTGAAGGCACATAGAAACTTGGTAAATTTGAGCGTCATGTTGAAAAATTTTTACTTGTTAGTTTGTGGTTAGTGGTTAATAATTCTCCGATCCCCGATCCCCACTCAACCTGATTTTTTCATTTTATTAATCTGTCTTTGCAATTCTTCAATTTTTCGTTGTAATTTTTCGATTTCTGGGTTTTGGGTAGAATTTTCTGTTGCTTTCACATCTACTGATCCCGATGCAGGCGATCGCACATAATTTCCTTGCTTGATTTGCTGATATTCTGTTGATACTGCCCACTCCTGTAGATAACGCAAGCGTTCTACAGGAAAAGAATGGCTCAACATCTCGCTTTGAGCGCCACTGTAAACCAAAAATTTATAGACTTGATTTAATTCATCTTCGTCAAGTACTTGATAATTTTCTGACTGACGAATTAACTCTTTTAAACTACATTCATTGGCATATTTTATACTGCCACCCGCACTTCTCATCATTGATGTCATCACGGTATTTAAGTCATCTACTAATAATAATGCGGCTCGATCTGCTGATAGCTCTGCTTTGCGTCGCCATTCAAAAAAAGCATAAATTAATGCTGGTGTAACAAAATTACCAATACCAAAAGTAAATCTCCCCAGGGCAGAAGCAGCACTCATCGCCCCCATCGCCATTTGAATTAAAATAGTATGACCACATTTAATATGCCCCAGTTCATGGGCTAGCACCGCCCTAATTTCGGCTTCGTTTAGTAAGTCTAATATCCCTGTATTTATGACTATATAAGGATGTTCTTGCCCTAGTGCATAGCTATCGGCTTGGGGATTTTGTGAAACAAACAGTGCTGGTTCTGGATAAATATCCAAATCCCACACACATTGGCGAAAAATCTGGTAAATAGTGGAGTATTGACGAGGCCCAACTTGGATGGTGTTGCCCATTAGATAAATTAACTGGGGGCGCTCGTAGATAAATTCCATCAGTTTACGGGCGACTAAATCAAATCCCGGTAAACTACGCAATGTTTGTTCAGCTTGCAGATCCAGGGGATGTCTAAAAGCTTCGCTGGAAATTCCTCTATAAGTTGGCATAATTTAGGGCAATTGGTCAGTTAACAGTTATCAGTTCACAGTTATCAGTTATCGATTATTAGTCTGATGACTGGTCACTGATAACTGATAACTGAATAATATAAGTGGGGCTATTGCAAGCAAAAATCACTTTGTATGGAATGAAAAGCGTGTGATTGAGGCAGAAGTTCATTTATCATTACATAACTTCCTGCGATCGCAGGCGGGTTTCCCTTCCTGGCCCCATCATTTAACGATGGCACGGTTGGTTGCACGCGCCCTGCGCTTGGGACGTAGCGCCCTGATTCAAGTGGGTGCGGCTTGCGGCTATCAAGGGCGATATCGCACAAGCTTTGTAGCATCGGCTTTGATGTGGTATGGCCCTGTGATTATCGTTGCTTCTGAAGTTGTGCAGCAACGTCTTGTGAAAGTGGAAATTCCCCGCTTACAGCAGTGGCTGGGAGTCAATAAGTCGATTAAGACAGGTGATATCTGGCCAGGTGGTGAGTTTCAAGGACTATTTTTGATTTCTCCTCAAGCTTGGTTAAAAGCACAACTAACACCCAAAGATAATTTTCCATCTGGCATTCCTACAATTATTGATGGCGTAGACGATTTAGAAACTTGGGTGCGCGATCAACTTACTGTCACCTGGGAAGCGCAAGACTGGGATCAATTGATACTTGCCTGCCCACACGTTGCTGAGGAAATTCGCTCTGTACGAGCAAAACTTACACACGAACTATTTCAGCATCCTGCAAATCCCTACGAATGTTATTTGATTTCTCAAACAGAAACAGAATTTTTGAACTGTCTGTATTCAGCTTTAGATATAGATATAGATACTCTCCCTGATGCTTGGAAAAAATTTTGGCAACAATTCCAGCACTCTTCTACTTCCCTTACTCTCCTCTGGGCTACTATTAGCCGTCGTCAAGGCTTATTTTCTTTACACAGCGCTCCGATTGACATAGCAGGAATACTGACGCCGATTTGGCAACGCCAACCTGTGGTATTAATTGGTAGTTCCTTAGAACCAGAAACCGAGGCTCCTATTTTTCGCCAACACCTTGGCTTAGTAGATCAGGAGTTGACTTGTTTAAAGTTCTCGGATAGCCAAACTGAAGCGATTCAACTTTACATACCGTATCAATTGCCCTTACCAAATACCCCAGAATTTCAAGCAGCATTTATTCATAAAGTGCGGACATTAGTCTGTCTGAGTGCGACATCATCAGGATTGACGGTGGTGTTGGTAGGGGATGTGCCATTAAAGTCTCAAGTGGGAGCAATCTTAGCTTCGGAATTTGGTTCGCGAGTCCAAGTAGAAAAAACTTGTTTGGACGAAAATGGTATTTTAGTTAGTGGTTGGGAATTTTGGCGAGAACATCAAAGAGTTTTACCTGCACCACAATTGCTTGTGATCGCGACTTTACCTTTACCATCTTTAGAACATCCATTGGTAGCGGGAAGAGTTGCTTACTATAAGCGATCGCATCAAGACTGGTTTCGTTTATATTTATTGCCAGCCGCTTTAAACGAATTACAAAGAGCGATCGCCCCAGCAAGAGAAAGTCAAGGTATTGTAGCTTTACTTGATGGTAGAGTTGTCAACCGTAGCTATGGCGCTCAAATCTTAACTGCGCTCAGTCCCTTGGCACGTATTAACTATCTTGATCCCAGCTTATTTTCTCAACCGAGTCAGGACGACTCATAAAAATTGTATTGGTGGTTGGTAGTTCATAGTTAGTGGTTTCTTTCTCCAACCAACAAACAATAATCAACAAAATACACATCTGGTATTTAATATATAAAACAAGAATTTTGTTGAATTTTTTGAATTTTAGTCGTAGGTGAAGCAAATGGGTGAAGCAAAGCGTCGTAAAGAAGCACTGGGAAAAAAATACGGTCAACCCGAACAAGAGCGCATTATGCCTTGGGTTGCGATCACAAAGTCACAAGCAGAACTTTTTGTAAAATGGACTACTCGTGGTGCTTGGATTGGCATTGGCGTTATGGTTGCAGCTTGGGTGACAATTCGTTTCATTGGCCCGGCTTTCGGCTGGTGGCAAGTAGTTTGAAGTGATTAGAGGACAATCCCACAGGCTTTTAGCTGTGGGAGGATGTCAACCTACACCATCTCTGAAGATGTTTGCACTACTGCTTGAGGCTGAGGTTGGAACATAAACAAGGAGTAGACGACATCTCGGCGAATATTGGTCATCATATCCAAGAAGAGTTCGTAACCCTCGGTCTTGTATTCAATCAATGGGTCTTTTTGACCATAACCCCGTAATCCTACGGACTCGCGCAAAGCATCCATTTGTTGCAGGTGTTCCCGCCAGAGGGTATCGATGCGCTGCAAAATAAAGAAGCGTTCGGCTTGACGCATCAATCCGGGTTGAATTTGGTCTATTTGGGCTTCCTTCATGTCGTAGGCAATTCGCACTTGTTCGTGCAAGAAAGCTTTAATTTCACCCATTGACATATCTACTAGTTGAGATGATTGTAAGTCTGCTAGTAAATAAACAAATTCTTTGACTTTCTCGACTAATTTGTCTAGTTCCCACTCTTCTGAGGGTAGGTCTGGATTGATGTAGTAGTTAACGATGTCATCCATCGTTCTTTCGGCGTACTCAATAACTTGTTCTTTGAGGTCTTGTCCTTCTAAAACTCGGCGGCGTTCTGCGTAAATCGCACGACGTTGGTTGTTCATCACCTCGTCGTATTCAAATACCTGTTTACGGATATCGTAGTAGTAGGTTTCGACTTTTTTCTGGGCGCCTTCTAAGCTGCGGGTCAGCATTCCAGATTCGATTGGCATATCTTCTTCAACGCGGAAGGCTTCCATTAATTTAGCGACGCGATCGCCACCAAAAATCCGCATCAAGTTATCTTCTAAACTGAGGAAAAATCTCGTGGAACCAGGGTCGCCTTGGCGTCCCGCACGTCCCCGTAATTGGTTATCAATCCGTCGTGATTCGTGGCGTTCTGTACCAATTACGTGTAAGCCTCCCAAGTCTACTACTTCTTGGTGTTCGCGACTGGTGAACACTTCATACTCTTGTTTGATCAGTTTGTAGGCTTCCCGAAATTTTTGAATTACAGGGTCGTCAGTGGGGGCTTTTTCGGCGGCTACAGCGATTTTTTCCTCTGCTTCCAATTCTGGTAAACTGCGATCGCCGTAGGCTTGGACTGCCATTTCTACTGCTTGTTTGAGCAGCTGTTCTGTTTCTTTAGAAAGTTGAGTTGGAAAAACTTGGGGCGAAGCTTTCCAAGTTTTAACTTTTTTCCCAGGGACAAAGCCTTGTCCAGCACCACTGGAACTGGGAGGTAAACCAGCTGCTCTGTGGACGCTAAACATATCTTCATCTTCTGGCTTAACGATTCGGGGCATAAAGTATTCCCGCATCTTCAAACGAGCCATATATTCGGAGTTACCACCCAAGATAATATCCGTACCTCTACCTGCCATATTGGTGGCAATCGTCACAGCACCTTTACGTCCCGCTTGAGCGACGATCTCCGCTTCCCGCTCTACGTTTTCCGGTCGGGCGTTGAGCAATTCATAGGGAATCTCCATTTGCTTCAACAGCTGGCTGAGATACTCAGATTTTTCAACACTTGTGGTTCCGACTAAGACAGGTCTACCAAGTTGGTGCATTTCGGCACATTCTTTGGCGATCGCTCGCCACTTACCTGCTTCATTCTTAAACACCATATCGGACAAGTCTTCTCGTCTTCTGATCCGATTAGTAGGAATGACAGCTACTTCTAATTTGTAAATTTTTTCAAATTCGACTTCTTCTGTTTTTGCCGTTCCTGTCATTCCACCTAGTTTCGGATACAGCAAAAACAGGTTTTGATAAGTAATTGTTGCTAGAGTCTGAGTTTCTGGTTGAATGTCTACATGTTCTTTGGCTTCAATTGCTTGGTGTAGTCCATCGCTCCAACGTCGTCCCGGTAGCACCCGCCCGGTAAATTCATCGACAATTACTACTTCGTCATTACGGACAATGTAATTAACGTCTTTGAGGAACAGTTCTTTGGCTTTAATGGCATTAAAAACAAAGTGCGCCCAAGGATCTTCTGGATCAAATAAATCTTTTACTTGCAAAAGTTCTTCTGCTTCAGCAAAACCCTCATCTGTTAACAGCACGTTTCGGGCTTTTTCATCTACTTCATAATGCTCATCTTTTTGCAAAGAGGCGGCGATTCGGGCTGCTTCTGTGTATTTTTCTGTGGGTCGTTCGACTTGCCCAGAGATAATTAATGGTGTCCGTGCTTCGTCAACTAAGATTGAATCTACCTCGTCAATCACACAGTAGTTAAAGGGGCGTTGCACTACATCTGTGATTGATGTTGCCATATTATCTCGTAGGTAATCAAAACCTACTTCACTATTGGTAACGTAAGTAATATCACAGTCATAGTTTTTCTTACGTTCTTGGGGCGTCATGCTGGCTTGAATTAGGCCTACACTCAAACCCATGAAGCGATGCACCTGTCCCATCCATTCCGCGTCCCGACGAGCCAGGTAATCGTTAACAGTAACTACGTGTACACCTTTACCTGTCAGAGCATTTAAATAACTCGGTAAAGTTGCAACTAGGGTTTTACCTTCACCAGTTTTCATTTCGGCAATTTGCCCTGAGTGCAAAATTACACCACCCAACAACTGGACATCAAAGTGCCGCAACCCCAAGACTCGTCGTCCGGCTTCCCTGATTACAGCAAAAGCTTCGCCCAGAATGTCGTCGAGAGTTTCGCCTTTAGCCAGACGCTGCTTAAACTCTACTGTTTTACCCTTGAGTTCATCATCAGAAAGAACTTTGATATCTTCCTCTAAGAGGTTAATTTCAGTAATGTAAGGTTGATATTTTTTAAGCTTACGAGCGTTGGGGTCGCCCAACAAAGTTTTTAGCATGGCAGATTATTTAACAAAATCAACGGGGACGGGAATTTTAGGTTTGGATATGATTATAAGCATTTGACCCAACTGAGTTTTATCAGTTATCAGTTATCAGTTATCAGTTTTGTCCTTTGGGTTAAAGTCCCCACCTATTGGTGGTAATTAGTCGTTAGTTGCGGGTAACATACCTCTACCATACGCTTGATAACTGTTCACTGTTCACTGAATTTCATGCTCTATAAATGGGTTGGCAATGGAAATTTCCAGCAAAAACAGCAACAAGACAAACCAATCTAGTTACTAAATGATGGCTTTAAATTAGGAGTTTATATTTGAAACTTTATTAATAGTATCATTTCGCTTCCAGATGAAGCAGTGAAGCCCGACCATGCTCAAGTAGCGATCGCCCATCCCCAAGATGGGGAATTAGGCAATTACTGTGTGTTTTCCCACTCTGGTGTCAGACGGCGGAAATTATACTCATTGGCACTCGGATGACAGGAGACACAGCTATTTATCTCCACAGAACGTGGAAGTTGGACTTGGGGATGCAAAGCTTTGAAAAAACGAGAGTTGTTGACGCGATAGGGTATTTGTTCGTCTTCTCGGATAGAACGAGAAAAAGTGGAAAGATATCTCCAAACCAAAATGCGTGGTGGATCAACAAGAGGCTGAACTTGAGCGCCGTAATGTTGCGAATCTTGCAGAATATTTTTCCAAGTTTGGGTAGGTAAAACTTGTGGTGGTAGAGCAAGATGACAGCTAGAGCAGTTTTCTAAGTAAAGTTCTTGACCGAGTTGGTACTGAGCAGGTACTACATCTACAGTTCCTATTTCAGAAGTAGGAGTTGCGCCTTGAGCATTAGTTGCGAATGAGATCAGCCAACCCATAGCCAAACTCCAAGTTATGACTACCAACAATAAACCTAAAGATTTTCTTTTGAATTGGCGACGTTTGCGATATTTAGTAAAATTAGTCATTCCTCACACTCTTACTGATTTGATATTGGAGACCAGAGAAGTTATCTACACTACTTTAACTATTTTGAATAACTACTACTCAGTACTTCGTCGTGAACAGCAAATCATAACCCATGAAAAATTAGTCCGCAAATCTATGTCTTATTTCCAAGTGATCACATTCTGACTTATGAATAACTGCTAATTTACTTTTTCCAACACAGATGACTGATTTTTTAGCAATTTGATATCTTGATTTATAGAGAACACACCAGCAGTATAAAAGATAGCAAACAGTGAAATCAGTGTCATTAAAAAGAATACAATTGCATCAGTTTGATTACGTGTTTGTTCTCCTTCAAATAAATCTACATTAGTTGGTAATATAAGCGTTTTAGTCTGGCATACGTTGTGTTTCTGTAATTCTATAACCCACATTCCGCACTTCAATATGTAGTATTTTATGCTACACTAGAACTCTCTGGTGCGAGTAAATAAAAATACTCATAAGCTTTAATTAAGTCAGTATTAGGAATTAGCCGAGCAGTAACAAACTATACAGTGATTACATAGACTATGAATACTTAGTTTCAAGCTTTTTAGAAAACTCAATATACATTGTTTTATCGTTTATCGTGCCAAATTACTTAGATACCAAAAGTGAGACAATCAAAAAAACTCAAAAATATTTTAGAGAGAAAAAATGTCTCCAACATCAAAAGCAGAAATTAAAAATATCGATCATCTACTCAAACTAATTGAACATTTAAAATGGATAAGTCGGGTACCAATGACAATTAAGAAAGCACAAGAATTAGTTCAGTCTGTAGAGATAGAAGAGATAAGTAAAGAAGAAAAAAAAGAAGAAAAAGAAAAAAGAGCAACTCAAAATTTAGACGGATACACATGGAAAGAAGAAATAGTCAATTATGGTGGAATTAAGCAAGTTTGGCTAATAGTAGAAAGTCAAAAAAGAAAAGATAGTGATTTAGACAAGCTAGATAAAAAGCTAAAACAAGAAAAAGATAAAGTTGAAAAACTACTTAAAGAATTAAAAAAAGAAAATTTTGAAACTCCGGAGCAAGCTCGATATAAGCTAAAAGTCATCAACAAAAAATTGAAACTGTTTGAAATTAAAGAAGTTAAACTTATTGAAAGTAAATCTAAAGACAATAAGATTATTTGTAAAATGGAAGGAATGGTTTATGAAAAACCAGAAGAGATAGAAATACGAAGAAAAGAAGCTGGAAGATTTATTTTAGCAACTAATTTAGTTCATGAAAATAAGTTAGAGCCATCAGAAATTCTGAAAAATTATAAAAATCAACAGTCTTGTGAGAGAGGATTTAGATTTTAGGACTTACGCATTGACAGAAAAGCCAAAATAACAGGTATCGTTTTCAAGACTTATAGCTGGGTTTTTCAATCATATTTTGGCGATCGCTCTTCTATCAAAAGCGACCTCTAAAAGCCTGAAACAACGTATTTACGTTAATATACAAGATGGTTATTTTGTAAAGTGCGTAACTCCTAATTTTTAAAAGACCCTTTATTTTTTGCCGATAGTTTATTTGTAGAAAACCCAGAAAGAATCGAAACAATGTTATTTTTAATGTCTTTGTGCTTGTTAGTTTATAATCTTGGTCAAAGGGAACGAAGAAGTAGCTTAAAACGAATCAAAATCGGAATCAAAAATCAACTAGGAAAGTTAACGATTAGTCCGACATTAAGATGGGTATTTCAATGTTTTCAAGGAATTCATCTTTTAACTTTAAATGGGGTTAGTCAAATTATTAATTTAACGTCAGAACGCCATTTTATTTTGAATTGTCTGCCATCATCTTGTCAAAAATATTATCTACTTTCTTAATCTCAAGAACATCTGGATAGTGAATAATAATTTATCAATATCCGAAGGGATAGTAATTATTCCTCAACTTGAAGTGCGGAATGTGGGTTAATAATTTTCGATTACGCAGTCTATTCAACTGGCATTTTACTATTAATTATCCATAAAATTAGCGGAAGAACCAAATATATCTGCATATCATCATACCATTTCAATCCCTAATAGGGATTAATGTTAGTTGCAACGGGTAAATACTAAATCTTCGCTTTCGTTTCCTGTGTTTCAATCCCTAATAGGGATTAATGTTAGTTGCAACACTCACGCTCATGATGGGGTTGCACTGGCTGCAAGTGTTTCAATCCCTAATAGGGATTAATGTTAGTTGCAACATTAGGTTCAAGTTCCTTTGTTTCAATATTGAGTTTCAATCCCTAATAGGGATTAATGTTAGTTGCAACGGTACTGTAGCTTCTGCCGCTGTTGGATTAGTTTTGTTTCAATCCCTAATAGGGATTAATGTTAGTTGCAACCTGTGCTTTCTGTTGATGAAGCGCAAATAGTGAGAGGTTTCAATCCCTAATAGGGATTAATGTTAGTTGCAACAAGGCGTTGGGCGTGCGATCGCGCCTGCCCGACATATCGGGTTTCAATCCCTAATAGGGATTAATGTTAGTTGCAACCTAAAAGCGTTCATCAAGTCTGAGCGTAAGTTAAGTTTCAATCCCTAATAGGGATTAATGTTAGTTGCAACTTTTATCTAGGGCTTTGAGAATCTCCTGTTGAAACTGTTTCAATCCCTAATAGGGATTAATGTTAGTTGCAACGCATTGAGCATCCTTTTTGGGTTGCGCCTTTTATGTTTCAATCCCTAATAGGGATTAATGTTAGTTGCAACGGGTGTTATGGCTGGTACATGGTCAAATTCTCAGTTTCAATCCCTAATAGGGATTAATGTTAGTTGCAACTTAGTAATTTATAGGCTTCGTCAGCATCGCGAATGTTTCAATCCCTAATAGGGATTAATGTTAGTTGCAACTTGATACTCTTTTTCTAGCGCAGTAATCATCAGTTTCAATCCCTAATAGGGATTAATGTTAGTTGCAACATAGATACGCCGAGGCTTATGCCAAGTATCTGTATGTTTCAATCCCTAATAGGGATTAATGTTAGTTGCAACTTGATAATTCTGATATTGAATCGGTTGAAATCGAAGGTTTCAATCCCTAATAGGGATTAATGTTAGTTGCAACCGATAATTATAAATTTATCGGCAAGATTACCTGTAGGTTTCAATCCCTAATAGGGATTAATGTTAGTTGCAACCAATTTTCGGTATTTCCCCGGCTTTTTGGATCGGTCGTTTCAATCCCTAATAGGGATTAATGTTAGTTGCAACTTTTTGTGGACGAATTAAAGGCGGCTCATGTAGCATCCAACGTTTCAATCCCTAATAGGGATTAATGTTAGTTGCAACAAAAGGATTAGAAATTTTGGCTAACCATGTATTGTTTCAATCCCTAATAGGGATTAATGTTAGTTGCAACGGCTCGATTTAGAAGCCTTGCTGTATTTGGTTTTCAAGGTTCAGTGGTGCAGACCTAGAGTAAATATAGCGTTTGAGCGATCGCACTGTCAAGAGCAAATGAATATAAAATGGCTCAAACTTAGTCAGGGTAAGATTTACAGAAAAGGTGCAGACCTCATTTACCATCAAATCAGCCTCTAACATAGACAGAATAAGAATTTCAGCCCCAAAAATTGACTGCTTTTTTTCTACACCTACTGGTCTGCACCGTCATCAAGCAAAAAACACTGTAGTATCCATTGGCATTTCGCCGCCAATGCGCTCAACCTTACCTTGACAGCAAGCACAAAGAAAATAGAAGCGGATGCTGTCTTCATCAGGTTTAATGAGTTTTGCCAACCGCGCCCTCAGTTTAGCATATTGGGTTTCCGTCAGATTGCACTCAAACACAGAATATTGCATCCACTGTCCATAAGATTTGAGAACTTTGTGGATTTTGGTACGACGCTTATCTTCCGGAATATCGTAACTGACGACAATAAACATAGACAAAGGACAAGGGAGACACAGGGGACAAGGAAGACAAGGGAGATGGGGAAGATCACTAATGACAAATGACCAACCCAATAAATTACTTCATGATCAATGGTGGATATTTGTCAATTTCGCCCATGAGGTATTTTCCCAGTAATCTTGCTTGTAGTTCAAAAGATTCTTGATAGGTGTATTGCTTTTGCATGACGGGATGTTTAAACTTTGTTTGCTTCTTTTCTTGATAAAGTCGCAAAAATTTATGTAACCCTTCTTTCGTCAGAGAAACAGCATTACTGACTGGTTCGATGATAAAATCTGTGGGTGAAAGAATGCGGCGATTAATAGCAGTTAAAACTACTGGATCGACAATTAGAGGACGAAATTCTTCCATTAAATCTAGTGCTAATGATGGTCTTCCATAACGCTCTGTATGTAGATATCCTAAATATGGATCGAAGCCAACAATATTAATTGCACCTTGCACGTCATGACGTAATAAAGAATAACCTAAACTCAACAAAGAGTTGACTGGATCAGTGGGGGGACGACGATTGCGAGTGTGGAATTGAAAATTTTCAACGCGAATCAGTTGATTAAAACAACCAAAATACGCCGCACTCCCAGCACCTTCCAAACCCCGAATAGAATTAATAGATGTGGCTTGATCGAGATTGGCGATCGCAGTTGCTAATTGATTTAGTCCTGTATTCAAATCTATATTAGAGTAACTGCGTTGTGCTTTGAGGAGAGAATAACGATAGTTTTTTAACTTTCCTCTGACAAAACCTTTGCTAGCATGAATAGCTTGTATTGATTCTCCCACAGCTTTCCATTGAGCAGAACGTAAGAAAATATTCTTACTCATTTCTGGTTCTAAACGGGCTATATATTTACCGTTATTTGTCAAGAAAGTCAGAGGAATTTTGTGATTAACTAATTCAGCAACAGTCGCAGGAGAAATACTTGCTCTCCCCATGACTACCAAACCATCAATTTTGATTAAAGGCACATCTAAAATTGTTTTTTTCTCATATTTAACATTAAGTCTTTCATCAAGTTTACCAATAAAGGCATCTTCTTGTGTGATATATACTGTACCCATGCTTGACTCCGAAATTAATTAGATGAATTAATAAATTAGTTTATTTTTATCCCTTTAATTCCCTATTCTTCTTCCTCATACCGTCTAACTTTTTCTACGACTTGCGGTAAACATTGTTGATAAAAACTGCATTTTTGGCAACGTTTACTATAGGTTGCTATGGGCATAAAGCCAGTTGATATGAGATTTTGTACGGATTTAATTGTGGCGATCGCACTTTGTTTTAATTCTTCTGAAATCTCTACCAATTGACGTTGATGAGAGTGAGCATAATAAATATATCCAGTTGTGACTGGTTTTCCTGTCATCTCTTCTAAACACAAAGCTTGGGCGCATACTTGCAACTCATCGTTATCCCATTCACCTTTACGTCCTCGCTTATATTCCACGGGATACCATTCACTGTTTTCTAATTCAATCAAATCTGATTTGCCAATTAATTGATATTTGTCAGACTTCAAATAAATTGCTCGCACTTGCCAAGTTTCTTCCCGATTTCCCTCTCCTAAAGTATGTACACGCTCATGTAAAGTTGTACCTTCAATTGTGTATTGATTATCTACAAA
This sequence comes from Pelatocladus maniniholoensis HA4357-MV3, assembly GCA_019359115.1. Classification (GTDB taxonomy): domain Bacteria; phylum Cyanobacteriota; class Cyanobacteriia; order Cyanobacteriales; family Nostocaceae; genus Pelatocladus; species Pelatocladus maniniholoensis. Next base: position 39,008 of record JAHHHW010000167.1, on the reverse strand, counting down.
TTCTTCGGCACAAAACATCCGCCAACAACGATGCGGACAATAAGCATATTGATTTAATGCCGCAATTGGAATATATTCTGTATTATTCATAGTGGTAAAAACAAAAGTCAAAAATTAGTCAATTGCACAACCAACTAACAACTAAATTCTGCGTGTCATACCCATACCCATGGTTGTTTTTCGTCCAACGCCAGCATATAAAGCAAAATCAGCTAAAGTATTAATTTGCTTAATTGTGATAGGTTCAGCTTCTCCCAAAATTCGATAATTAACTTCACCAATAATGCCAATAAACTTACTACGAGAATCAGCTAATATTTCAGTATGAATATTAACGAAACTGGGAAAAATCGCATCAAGAGAAATATTTGCAAACTCAATTCCACTATATTTATTCCAGCGTGCGAGTAGAGAATTAAACACACATTCTCTACTAGGTAAAGTTGTATCATACTTACCTTGACGGAAGGCTGTAGGTGTGATGAAGGTAAGGGAAATTGTGCGATCGCTCTCGGATGCTTGCTCGTATAATTGTTTGTAAGTACAAGCATTAGCCCAAGGTTGAGTTGATTGGGGCGTACCAAGAATATTAGTGATGTACAAATCCCCAGAACCTAAGTGCCAAGCATGTTCAGGATTAATATTTAGCCACAGTGGGGTAAGTTGACTAAATAGAGTGTCATCTAACAGAGAGATACGCCACCAACACGGAGTACCTGGAGCAATTGGTTTATTTTGTTCCCATTGCAAAATGTAATTTTTGTGGCTAAAATGTCCTCGCTTGCCACTACCATTACCTGTATAACTTGTTTGCACTTGTAAAGGAGAAAGAGTAAAAGCTTTATCGGCGGTGGAGTCGTGGAGTAAATCACCCAATCTTTTATCTACCGAACTCACAAGATTTAAAAATAGCGCGTGGTAATGTCTGCCAGTAAGATAATTAGGGTAAATCGGAGATTGGGGAATCAGATTGAGAACAAGACTGTGTGGCATGAGATGCTTGGAAATTAGGAAAAAATCATCCAAGGAGAAATATAGATGATTATTGACGATTATGATGCAGCAGTTGCCCTAACAGAAAAATTGCAAGAAAGTTTACCAATTAAAGCACGTGCGGGAAAGGAGTTTCTCAAAACTTTAAAAGAACGAGGAGAGGTAGCAAATCCCAACAAAGAATTTGTGATTGAACATGTGAAATATTCTGGAGATATGGGTGGAATTATGTGTGTTTTAGCATCCAATCCAGAAGAAGAAGAACGTTATGTTGTCTCCATTACTCATCTCAACATTGATCCGAGTTATCCCCTCGCCACTGAAGTGCAGAAATACCAACGCCAGCGCACCCGCAAATTGATGTTGGAACATCAAGGAGGTTTTAGTGCAGAGTTGCTGGCGCAAGCATCAGCAAAGAAAAGAAAACGTACTTCCGGTTTTGGGAAGTGATTAATTTCTAAAACGATATGCCATTTGCACAGGAATTTTGACTTCTTTGATATCCTCAAAATAGTAGTATTGTCCCTGCATTTGCACATTTTGAATCAGACTAACTGGAGGCATATTTACCACATCATAGCTAATTACTTGATTAGTAAACATGATATCCAAAGGATTTAAAGGATGAGTGCAAGTGAACATACCTTCAGTAACTTTAGTTTTTAGTAATGGTTGAATTGTAACTTCAGCTTTACTCATCCATTTACCCAGGCGAATCCATTTTGGTAACAAATCTTTGATGTCTTTTTGAGAAATCACAAAAAACTCAAATTGACTTTCGGGTGCAATTTCTTTGGCTCTACCAAAACTAGGAATGTTTTTTTGGGTTTTTTCCATTTCAACATGATAGTTATTATTCGCATATTTCCAAGTGTTGAGAATGGCAGTATGATTGAGCGATCGCGCTGGGGTAATGTAGATTTCCTGTTGATTTAGCGGCGTTAAATGTTCCTCATATTTAGGAACTTGTTCCGGGCAAAAATAACGATAGGAATCTTTTTCAGGGACAGTTGTGGAATATTTTTCGCTATCAACTAATCCGAGTGCGTAACAGAGGGCGTAATTGTGAATTACTGGCTCTGTTTCATAAAGTCTGCCGATTTCGCGAGTGGCATGATATAAACTATCATGTAATTCAATTTGGCAACGGTAAATACTAGCCATTGTTTTTACTCAACTGTTGCACTTGCTTTTTTACCTTTCTTGGCTTTCTCAGAACTCTTGAAGATGTGCTTCTGTGCATAAGTAGATGACTCTAAATTTGCTTGAGTTAGTAATTCTTTGAGTTTCTCTTCATCACTAGTAATAGACTTAATTTCATTGACCAGAGGTATAAAGCGATCGCCAATATAATCAGTGTGGGAAATAAACTCTTGAGTCATAAGTTCGGTAATTGCTTTGATTGCAGCATCACGAACATCATCTTCATTTAGTGGATCAGGAGGATTAATTTTTCCTGTAAAGCTTAAGAAATCGTAAATTTTTTGCGTCCAACGTAGGTTGCTAATAATCTCACCATCCGCAAATATAACCCCGATTAATTCATTTCTGACTCGTCCGGTACGGGTGGTTTGTGCGCCATAGTGACGAGTTCTAATGATGTTATTGAAAACATATAAAAACCCAGCTTCGGTAGGATCTTTGAGTGTGACAATACTAGGGAAATATGTTTGTGGTAAGATGTGGTCTTGGCTATTAATTCTGCTGGTAACTTCCCCATTTCTACTCATAGTTCCGTTCTCAAATGGCGCATTCAGAGTAAAGTTCAGGTGAGAATCTTCAAAGGGAGTAATTGAATAAGCAGTATCCACAACTACTTTAGATTTTTCCGAACCTGCATCACCAATAGCAAAACCATAGAGAATACAATCAGGAGTGGTTTTGCTAAAATCTACGTTGTAATCACATTTTTCCCAGTCACCAATTTTATAGTTACGCAGTAATTCTCGTCCGGTTAAACGTTCTGGTGTAGATTGTTTGCGCTTAAACATTGCTAAACGGCTAATTGGTTCTTTTTGTTCAATTCCTGCACGTACTTTGGCTTTATTTAATTCTCCATCAGTCTGGAATAACGGGTAAGATTCAGTGATGCGAATTGTGATGAAATGTGCATATTTACCCATTGGTTTAGCAGGGATTTCGTTGTGAAAGAATTTAGCATCAACGGATTTTATAAAGTTCATGTTTTTCTCCTAGATTAAGTTTGAAAAAAGATAGATATTGTAGAGACGAAATATATCGCGTCTCTAGATATTTAGGCTGCATCCTCAACATCCAAATCAGGAATATCTTCGAGTTCTGCTTGGGAAATATTCTTGCGTTCTTCGTCGTCTGCGAGACGATAAAGGTATTCACAGGTATCTCGAATCAGATTGAGTTGTGTACCTGCTAAACGTGCGCGATCGCTTTTAAAACTTCCCTCAAATATTTCTTTGACAAAATACTTAGCAAAATCATATACTGCTTGTCTTTCTTCCGCGTCATTTAAAGCACGTTTCCACTTACCATCTACAAAAATAAAAGTACGTCTTCCTTCCGCAGCACCGCGCTCAACCTTATTCATTAATTTTGCTAACCGTGCAGCTACCACATCTGTTAATGATTCAGTACCAGTGGCTAAAGATTTATCAATTTTGAGAATGACATCAGCCGCTTCATCAATTGGTTTCAGAATAGCATTTGCTTTTGGTGCTTTACCTTTGGTTTGTGCGCGGTAAAAAAGACGGTATAGCTCTGTTAATTCACGTAGCTGATTCACGGTTTCTCCTCCTGGTTCAAAATAGTAATAAAAATCTAAGTAAAGACGAGTCTTAGCAATAGATACAGACTCAATTTTGTCTTGCTTCCGTAGCCATTTATTCAAGTAATGAAATACATACAAAGGACTCGTTTCTAAATCTCGTGCTAAGTCTGCTAATTTTCCCCAATCTGGATCACCATCCTTTTTACGATTGACTTCTAGATGAATTGAGTAAGCAGCCGTGAGAGCATTAAGGGGAGAAAATTCACGTTGTTTTGAGCTTCTAGGTAAAATACTATCTAGACGATAATTATCTTGACCAATCAAAGAACGAATTGCTTGATGTTCACCGTCTAGTAAAACTGTTTGTTCAAAATCAGCACCACTGATAAACGGTGGAACTGGTGATTCGGATGCAACAACTTTTACATCCATTACTAGCGGTAAAGTAAATGCTAACCAAGTTGGCATTACCCAAGATTCTGTATCTGTAGGTTCTCTTCCTGGTGGTAAACCAATAAAGAAGAAAGTTAATGTTTCATCATCGGGATAACTAATTTTAAATGTCTTATCATCTTCTGGCAAAATATCCTGCTTAATCAACAAATCATCTACTTTTTGATAGTTGTCAACTTCCAAATTGGCAATTTGTTCTTTTGAAACAAAATGTTTGCGAAGTTCGGCATCAAACCGAGTTTGAGATATAGAATTATAAGCTTTTTGCAAAAATTTATTGGTTTCTGGTGTAAAGAAATAAGCAGGATATACATAGAGATAGCGATATTTACGACTTTCAAAGTCTGCGCCAGTTGCGTTAGTCTTACTCATAAGAATTTGCCTCAACATGATTTCAATTGACCAAATTGAGCAAATTTGCCGCTTTGCAGCTTGAGCATTAAATAAAATCTGACGATTGCTATAAACTTGCGGCGCAAATAACGTTGCTGATTCCATTTGCTCCGTTACAGTGTAGGGAGAGCTAGATATAGCACAAACGTTTTCTCTACCTCTTCCTATAACTTTTGCAGAGTTATACCTGCTTATTTCTACTAAAAATTGGTCTGGTTTTGGCTCAACAACTGCACCTGTAGGTAGTGAAATCACTCGACTTACATAAGTGTGTAAGTCACTCCAACCATCGGGAACTATAAATTCTTCTAAAATAGGTTTGATAAGGTTAGAAGCATAGTCAACTATACCTTCCATCAACTCAATATTTTGTGCTAAATCTTTACCTGGATTTTTTTGGTAATATTTAGCTGCTAAATAATACCAATCTAAAGGAACACCACCTGTTTTTTTTAAAGATTGAATTTGTCTTAAAGCTGTTATTTCCTCCGATAAGTCTAAGTATTCAGTTAGTTTTTCCGTCAAGTTTAAATCAGGAATATTTTTACGTTCAGCTTTCGGGAATTGTTTCTGATATTCACTTGCGCGTTCTTGCCATTTACCCCAAATACCTCGACATATAATATCTCCGAATTCAGCTAATCTATCAATTTGAATTTCATTACCAAATACAACATTTATATTTTGAGATAATTCTCCTTGTGTTTGAAAAGCTTTTAAACTTTCACTCCGCTTACCAGATGAAGCTAATTTAGTATCAGGCAGTATATTTCTAGCTGCGTTAATGCTGACTTGCATTAACTCATTGGCTCGAAAAAATAGCCAATAATAATCAGCAAACTTGAAACCTTTACCATCTCGACTAAAACCTGTTTGTCGCTTCGTTAACTGCTTACTGCACAAGGTTTTAATTTTATCGATAACCTGATTGGTAATTTCAGCAGTATTAATTGGAGGTGCATCGCTAACAGCAAGGTATACTACACCATCTGGCAAATACAATAATGGTGTGTAGTATTGCTTCGGGTGAACATCCATCAAAGCATTATTAATAATATTCGTCAGAACTCCACGATTATCTGATAAAGCATGGTAACTAAACTTCAATTGACCATTGCTTACATCGTTTAATAACTCAGGTAGCTTCTCATTTCTGCCATCACTTTCTACATCACGAGGATGCTTTAACAATGAAGCAAATAAATCAGACATTTTCAACAATCTGTGAAGTATATTCCGCACTCGACCATCTAAACGAGGTTTCAAACCACGAATTTCTAAACCTCGGTCAGCATCACTACCATCACCAGCATTGCTACTCAACCAAACAATATCATCGATACAATTTTCCCAATCTTCACCCAAAAAAATATCTAAACCAAAATCCTGAATTTTTTGTTTGACATACCCACGTCTTAAATTTGGTGCATCTGATTTCTTTGCAGGTTCTTTACGCCAATCACGGTTGGCAAATACACCATCCTGGTCATTTTCTTCTAGCCAAATTGGATAGTCAGGAAATTTTTCAAAATCATGCAGAATATACGCAGCTACAAATAAACGAGTTTCTCTTTCTCCACATTGACGCTTGACAGGATTAGTTTCTAATTCCGATGATTTTAGTTTACGAATAATTCGGTAGGTAGGAAATAAACCATTGAGTAGGTGAGATAATAAAGATTGGTCATGCTTGCTACGTTCAACATTTTTGCCTTCGGCTCTACGGTATTCTGTAAATTGACCACCCTTAGCTGTTGCTCCTACTAATTGATGAATTAGTTTAGGTAACACATTATCGGCAAAACTCAGAAGTATGTAATCTTCTGCATTTTCTGGTGCTTCTTTAATTGCCTTTTTGAAGAGGCTAATAGTTAAAAGTTCACGCTCAATAGGAGTATTTTTTTCATCTTCATCATCATAGTTATCTAGGTCCGGAATTTCAGGATATTTGTCAAAGTTATTTTCACTAGTCATTTTTCTTCCTCCTCTACTTCAATATCTTGAAATTCCTGAATGTTTCCTTGGCGAATAACCCATAATTTTCCAGTTACATCTGCTGCTTCAATTCCAGCAATTAAGGTCTCTGTAACTGCACGGTAATCTTCAAAAATAGGACGCGGTGGTAAACGAACCACTATAATTCCTCTGTACTTAGATGGTTGATATTTGAGACGATTTCCAAATCCTCTATCTGTCGTTACTAAACATCTACTTTCACTCCGACAGATATCAATTAATTCCTCATCAGGACTAGAAATTAAACCTTGTTCTCTTACTGTTGCAACATCATATCCCGCAAGGCGTAACAAGGTAGCTACTCGCAAGCTACCAAGATTTTCATCAAGTTTAATATTCACTTTTTTGTTTCCTTTTGCACTCCAATAGGAATTTCTACATAGTTATCTCGTGCCATTTCTGCGCCGTATGCAATACAAGCCAGGATATCTTCTCGTTCCAAACCTGGATATTCTTCCAAAATTGTCTCAATTGTTTCTCCACCTGCAAGAAGGTCGAGAATTAAAGCAACCCATATACGATGACCTTTAATACAGGGTTTACCAAAACAAATATTTGGGTCAATGGAAATTCGGGAAAGTAAATCGTTCTTGGTCATTGCTGCTTCTCCAAATTTGTCGTAGTTCTTCTAAACGAATCCATTGGTTATCTTTCTTTACTTCAATGTACTCCCACCCATTAGCTGCGCCACCATTAAACTTTGCTGCTAGGGGACTTGGTTTATCGAATTCTTCGCCGTTATAGACAATAATTCCTGTAGCGGAGATTTCTAGACCATCAATATAATCACGATGTAATTTTTTTGCCACTCCCCGCTTTAGCTTGACTCTTACAGACATTCCCTTCCGGGTGATACCTGAATCGAATAGCTGACTCAGCCTTACGTGGGAGTTTTCTGCGTTCTCCTCTTGGGTTATATTGTCAAAAATATGTAACTGCTTAGAGGAGACTTCAGATTGAGGTAGTTTTTGAACTAATCTGTGGCTAAGGGTAGGATTTTTGGTTTTCAGATGTTCTGGCAACCACTCTAGAAACAAGTGGCGCAAGCTTTCTGGCATTTGTGAGATATCGCTATCGTTCAGGTGAATGTACATAGGAAGCCTCCATGAGGTGTTTGTTATGACCATTGTGCCATTGACCTCAAAAAAAGCAATGTCTCTATAGCCTTATGATTAAAATGTCTCTATAGCCATGTGATTCGCCTTTTTGTTTTGAACGGGGACAATATGCTCTACTATATATATGGAGAAAGAAAAGCAGTTATAATGCTGCATGAGTACAAATACTCCTAATACCTCTTAGGGATTGAAATTCTATTGCCTTCTGATTTCGGGCTAGACCCTTTCTCCACAAGTTTCTAGCAAATCCAGCCTTCATCCTTTTTAGGTTTCCAAAACCAAAGTAAGGTTTCTAGCATGAGTGCAGATTTACCAAAGGCTATGGTGTACGGTGGTGACTTCTTATCATCACTACTATATTTATCTGCCAAAGAGTATGCTTGAAAGTGAATTGGTAAACCTAACTTTGCTCTGAGATAAGCGCGATCGCAATCTGAAATAAAGCATACTAAACATCTACCCGATACAGCATCGCTGATTTTATTAATCCCGCTTCCGTGGGGTTGGCGAATTTCTAAATTTTTGAGAACTTGGACTTTACCAGACTTAGCAATGTCGCTGATATCCTCTGGATAGTAAAATCGCCAGTCTTCTCTTACTTCCCGGTAGCCAGTCAATTTCAAACAGCATAAAACTTCTTGAAAACGAGTCGTTGTAACTCTAGATTTCTCAGCTTGTTGTATAAATTCCTTCTTATCCATCCATTCAAACTTAAAGTTGCTGAGAATACCCGGTAAGTTATAAATTTTAAAATGTTCATTTTCCGGTTCTTCAGGATTTGTTAAATCATAAATTCCACAGTCTAACTGACTACTACCCCGAAAACTTCGTGCTTCGTCAATGACTTTCTTTTTCTTTCCTTCTAAACATTGGTTGATTTGGTGATATTTTTGCCAAATATTAACCTCAAGTGCTGCTTCAATAGCATCTTTGAAATTTTTATCAGCATCGGGATATTGATTAGTCAGCCGTCTTAATTCTTGATGTACACAAGCTGATTGAATAGCACCCCAGCGTTTGGGATATAATTTAAATTCATTTACAAATGGGTAACTTGAACGAATAGCTTGTGTAAAGTTTACTCTGTCGTAAGTTTCGCCATCTTGCAAAGGGTGAGAATCAACTTCAAATAACCTTTGCACAATAAATTTGGGAATCAAAGCATAAGCATGATAAGGATGAGGGTGAAAATCTTGATGTCTACCTATTCTGCCAAACCGTTGAATAAAATTACCTGCATCAGCACCTTCAAATACCAAAAAATTTATTCTAAAATCCACGCCAACATCAATAGTTGATGTTCCTAAAAGTAAGTCTGCTTCTACAACTGACGCAGCTTTCTCTGTCTCACCTGTTAAACCTGTATTCTCTCTAACCTTCAACCCTAAAGGCTCAAAAATGCTTTTAAAATGCTTAACTAATTTCTTAACCGCAGCTATCGAGTTGAGAATAATCGCACCTTTACTACCTGGATAATCTTGAAAAAACTTTAAAATTACTGATTCCGAATTTTCTATCAGCCAATCATAACTAGATGAAAGTGATGGTTCTAGTGTTTGCGGAAAAAATAAAGTTATTGGCTGACTAATTGGTCGCCATTGATTACCGCCTTCTAAAAAACAATATTTGTGTTCTTTAGCTGGATTAATTTCTTTATAACGAATGCCAGATTTGTCAAAAAACTCTAACAACAAATCATTTGGTGTTGCAGATAAAAACAAAAACTTCTTACCTGGAACGGTATGCTTGATTAGTAATATTGCATTGAAGATACTCGCAACTTGAGCAGAAGAAAATACATGAAATTCATCAAAAATAAACAATTTATAATAATCGTCTATTTTGCTGAATAGCTTGTTGGCATTTTCTCCTTTTGTTTTACCATCTTTTTTAAAACGCCTAAGATAGCGAAAATCATGAATATAGTAAAAAATATCGGGATTAGTCAGCAAAATTTCTGCTTGGTCAGAAAGATTAATTAATCCAGACTGTTTATTTGGCAATTTATTTGTTTCGATAAAGTCTTCCAGAATGGCTGCATTCAAACGATAAATCTGTGGGTCTTTCTTTGGCTGAAATTTGTCCTTATAGTTTTGTATTTGCTTTTGCTGATCTCTAGCTAACTCGTTTGTTGGATAGGTCGCCATCGTAGATACATCATCTATCATAGCCAGAAGGTAAGCAGCCAAGCTTTTGCCATCACCAGTTATCGCAGTGTTAATTATTACATCATTTTTTGGATCACGTAACGCTGACAAAGTAGCTAATTGATGCCAAGAAAGTGACCAATTATCAGGTAATTTCATCCCATCAGGTGTGGGAACAGTTTGAGAATAAACAGGTTTAAGATTAATACTGTAATTTTCGGACATATATTCTCCTTTATATAGAGTCACAAGAATTTCTGCCACCATTAGTGTCAGTTTTGGGAATCTGCCAGATCAGGCTAACGAATTTCTGCAACCAATGGTTGCAGTTTTTTAAATGGGTATAAAAATTTTCTAGCTATTTCTCGCACCAATGGTGCGACTTTTTCGTGTTAACTTAAAAAATGTCCGTAACTAGTTGTTGAAATCTATCTTGGCACGCAAAATATAGATTGACAAGATATATTCGTATATAAATGTCCGTATAAAAATGAGTCGTAAAGGTCAGTCTATAACCCTATCGATATCAGATCGCGACAAAGCCGAATTAGAAAACCTAGCGCTAGAATTCGGTATGATGTGGGGCGATCGCCCAAACATCTCTAAACTAGTAGAAGCGATCGCTCGTCATCAGTTAATAATTGGTAAAAATCACGATTGGTCAGAAACCCGCATCAGAGCGCTGGATCGAGCCATGCGTGCATTAACTGATATTGGTCAAAATGAGCAAGCACAAGAAATTGCCAAATTGCTTCTCGAACGCAGTGAACTATCAATTCCACTGCGAACTGAAATAGAGCGTTTTTTAGAAAATTTACCCCCACCTTGGCGTTTAGAGATTGATCGCTTCATTCTACGTGAACAACCATTTCAGCTTTCCTATCTAGACGCAGCACAGCGAGTATGGAACTTCACCGTTCGTCACGCCAAAGTTACACCCCACGAAAAGCGTCAATATCTTGATTGCTGGTGCGAAGAGACACAAGGAAATTTGGATGTAGAAGAGTTAAGAAATAACTGGAGTCTGCGTTTAGATAGAATCCAAGATGCTGGTGTGATCGCAATTGCTGGTAAATGGCGATCGCACTTGGCACAAATAGAGGTAGAAATGCACTTATTCAATGGTTTAGCTTTTGCTTACCAAGCAAAACCAGAAGACATATTAAATGAATGGCTACCAGATAAACAACGAGTGCGGCGAGTAATTAGGCCTGTATCTAGTACCTTTTGGTTTATCCGCGAAGTTATGCAGTACGCACCAGATTGTGTGGTGGTGTCACCAGAAAACGTGCGATCGCTCATCCGCGAAAAACTCCAAACCCTTTGTCAGCGTTATGATCTAACTTGAAAAGAGAGATCGGGGACAAGGGATCGGGGAGCAGGGATCGGGGAGCAGGGAGACCAATGACCAATGACTTAATTATGATTTCGTATCTACCGTTACTAGTGAATATACTGAGGTATTCAGATATATAAGGTGTTAATAATACGATAAACAAATGCTAAAATAGTTAATAAATGCTGCGGATGTGTAATTTAGATTAACTATTGGATAGAAATTCTTTCAAAATGAGTAGAATGACAGAATAGGTAAAATTGTCCAAAGAATATCCTATGGATTAGCTACCTTGGATGTAGACCTTTGATTTGAGTCCTCAGATATTTTTAATCATTCTGAGGTAGATTACACAATACCAAACACTATTCTTAACAAAGAGCTGCCACAAATCATAATGCCAGTGACTGAGAAAAAAAGAACTCGTGATTTGCCCCAAATTAATGAAAGGATTCGCTTTCCGAAAATTCGGGTCATCGATACTGATGGAGCCCAATTGGGGATTCTCTCCCCACAGGAAGCGCTGCAACTAGCCGAGGAAAAAGAGCTAGATTTAGTGTTGCTCAGTGACAAGGCTGATCCGCCCGTTTGTCGGATCATGGACTATGGAAAATATAAATTTGAGCAGGAGAAGAAAGCACGGGAAGCCAGGAAAAAGCAGCACACTGCTGACGTTAAAGAAGTTAAAATGCGCTACAAAATTGAAGAACATGATTACAACGTCCGTGTTAAGCAAGCAGAACGTTTTCTCAAGGATGGCGATAAGGTGAAAGCCACTGTCATGTTTCGGGGTCGAGAAATACAACACAGCGATTTAGCAGAAGAATTACTCAAACGGATGGCGACTGATTTAGAAGCATTCGCAGAGGTGCAGCAAGCACCCAAAAAAGAAGGGCGAAACATGATGATGCTTCTTTCTCCGAAAAAATAATTTAATTTGGTTAGTGGGTAGTAATTAGTGGATAGTAGGAAAAAACCAACTATTTAATTACTAAGCATCAACAACCAACAAATTCAAATAAGATTGATAGTCCTGAGTTCTGAGTGGGAAGAATAATACTCAGTTACTCAGGATTTTTGCTATGTGCTGATTTTGTTGAATCTAGGACTAAAGTCCTTACTACGAACGCATTTACCGATCAAAATTAATGCGATCGCAAAAAGTCTAATCTAATCATGCAGAGCTGAGTAACTAAGTTTGTGTGTTGTCTGGTGTTTGGAATATCAACTACCAAAAACCAACCAAGAATCACCAACAAATTAAACATGTAACACAGTCAAACTGCATGGAACTGAAAAATTACTGGACTGCTCCCAAAAAAGGTATCCTATCAAACTTACTCAAGTGGGTAAATCTCCGACCAGAGGAAAGCGATCGCACTTGGTTAATGTTCGCTTTTTATACAAGTACATCAATTGGGTTGCGGTGGTCAGAAGATTCTACAGTGGCGCTGTTTTTGGATGAGTACGGGTCTAAATCCTTACCTTGGATTTATATCTCCAGTGCCATCATGGGTGCAGTCTTGGTACTTTTATACTCACGGTTACAAAAGATTTTTCCCTTACGGCGTGTCATTGTGGCGATCGCGCCTTGTATGTTCATACCATTAGTTCTATTTAGTTTAGGTTTACACGTTTCCTATCTTTCCGTATTTATCATATTTGTCCTGCGGTTATGGGTGGATGCATTTTATGTGATTAACGACCTCAACACCTCGATCACAGCCAATCAACTATTCAACATTCGGGAAATTAAACGCGCCTTTCCCCTGATCAGTAGTGGTATTTTAGTTGCTGATGTGATTAGTGGCTTTAGTTTGCCGTTTTTGTTGCTATTTGTAGGACTAGATAAGGTGATTATGCCTATAGCTGGTGTATTCATCAGCTTAGGGGCTTTTATTCTTTTCTATCTGAGTCAAAATTATCACCAGGCTTTTCCTGATACTCCGCAAATCGAAATAGAAGCAGCACAATACTCTCAAAAACGCCGCTTGTTTGGGCCAATAAAGCGTTACACCTGGTTATTATTTGCGTTTTTTGCCCTTTTACAAGCAATAGGAGTCTTAATAGATTTTCAATATCTTACCCAGTTAAAATCAAATTTTCAGGGTAAAGATATTGCTACTTTTTTAGGTTTACTAAGTGGAATTACAGGATTATGCGAATTGGCAATGCAGTTATTTATTTCCAGTCGCGCCCTCGAACGTTTTGGAGTATTTGTTACTGCTGCAACTTTACCAGTCACCGTAGGCTTGTTAATGCCTCTGACTATACCTTTGTTAGGATTATTGCCTTGGAGTAATTCCCATAATCATTTATGGGGTTTAGTGATTCTCAAATTTTTAGACGAACTTTTGCGTTACACCTTTGTTGTCAGTAGTGGGCCTCTACTTTTCCAACCAATCCCAGATAAGATTCGCAGCCATGTCCAGTCATTAGCCGGAGGTGTAGCTGATGCTTTTGGTGCAGGGACAGCAGGTTTTGTGATTTTAATTACCTTGTGGTTTGGAAGAAAACTGCTACCTACACCCATACATGAATCAATTATGGTGGCAGAAACTATATTTGTGGCTTTATGTTGCTTGCTAGTGATTTGGTTTTTGCGATCGCGCTACGTGAATCTGTTAGTTTTAAGTGCAGGACAAGGACAATTTAGTGCTAGAGATGTAGATTTACGTGCATTCAAGCAAGCAGTAATTAAAGCCTTGGGAGAAAAAGGAACTGACACAGATAAACGTTCTTGTATTGAACTTTTATCACAAATAGATCCCAAAGGTGTAAGTGAAGTCTTAGCCCCCCTATTAGTCAAGCTACCTCCTGAATTGCAGAAACCCAGTTTGGAAGTCATGCTAGCAGCAGGAGTAAATCCTGTTTACTTGCCAGAAATCTGTACTTTCTTAGAACTACCACAAAATAGTGTAACTCCAGAAGTATTTGCCCTTACCTTACGCTACGTTTGGTTGGCTGAGTCAGATCCAGATGTCAACCTGTTAGAAAAGTACCTTAGAGAAGAACAACACCCGATCATCCGTGCGACAGCCGCCGCCTTATTGCTACGTCAGGGAAAACCTATGCACAAAGTAGCAGCTACCAGAACTTTACGGCGGATGCTGACTCACCACCAAGAAAAAGAACGGATGAACGCAGTCAAAGCCCTGAGTGAAGCAGTTCATCTACAAGCACTGCGAATTCATATTCCCAATTTATTGCAAGATGAATCTCTGCGAGTACGTTTTGCTGTCATAGAAATGATAGCCGCAACTCACTTAGAAGAGTACTATCCAGCCTTGTTAGGGGGACTTTATTACAAATCAACCCGAAATTCAGCTATGCAAGCTTTGGTAAAACTAGAAAACGAAGCCTTACCAATGCTGGTTGAGTTAGCTACTAATATCTATAAGCCAGAAATAGTAAGAATTTATGCTTGGCGTACGATTAGTCAACTTCCCACCTTAGAAGCGATAGAAACCTTATGGCAATTTTTAGAAACATCGCGGGGTAATAGCAGAGATCACATTCTTCGTCCTTTATTAAAAAGATTACAAAAAGAAGGACTACTGGGTTCAGTAGAACAGTTTTATGAAACAAAAATCAAAAGATTTATCGAGCAAGAGCTATATTTCTTGGCTGATATTTATGCTGCTTATATAGATTTTAAAAATCAATTAGAAACCTATAATCAATATATAGATTTTAAATCACAAGAAACCCTAGATACATATCATTCTGGCATCAGTATTATTACTGTTGTATCTTTACTCAATCGTGCCATTTTAGAACTAGAAAGTGATATTAAAGAACGATTATTATTACTCTTACAGCTACTTTATCCGATAGAAAGAATCCAAGCCGCAGCTTTTAATTTACGGTCAGAATCAGTAGTCAATTTAGCACGGGGATTAGAAATTTTAGAACATACAGTAAAATTGCAGCATAAATCCTTGCTACTCAATATTTTAGATAAGCGATCGCCAGCAGAAAAACTGCAATATCTCATAGCCGCAGAGATGGCAGAATACCAACAAATGTCAGTTAATGAACGTACCCGTAGTTTATTAATGCATAAAAACTTACTTTCTGATTGGTGCTTGGCTTGTTGTTTCCATTTTGCTCAAGTTGCGCGTATCCGGCTCACCACAGAACAAGTTTTAGAAAGTTTGAGTCATCCCACAGGCTTTGTTCGAGAAGCTGCGATCGCCTATTTGAATGTAGTATCACCCCGCATTTTGATCAAAATTCTGCCCCAATTGCAAAAAGATTCACATCCCCTTATCGCTAATCAAGTCAAAGAGTTAATAAGATTAGTTATTGATGGTTAGTTGTTGATGGTGGAGATTTGAGAACTACAATATAAACGCACAAATAAGTTTTCTCGCGTGGATAAAGTTGATAGCCAACTAGATAAAGCGAAACTACGAAAATCGCTTCTCAAACAACGTCAATCAATATCAGTAGCACAATGGAAACAAAAAAGCGATCGCATCTGTACTAACCTTCTCAACTCACCTCAGTTTACCCAAGCCAAAACAGTACTGGCTTATTTCAGCTTTCGTCAGGAACCCGATTTGAGTTTTTTATTTGGGCAAGATAATCACTCTCCAAAAATATGGGGTATGCCTCGCTGCATCAGCAATTCTCTGTCGTGGCATATTTGGATACTCAGTGATTCAGTAAATATTGGGACATACGGCATTACCGAACCTGATCCTGAAGCCCCAATTATAGAGCCGGAGCAAGTAGATTTAATTCTTGTACCTTGTGTTGCTTGTGACCAGCAAGGCTATCGCTTGGGTTACGGGGGGGGATATTATGATCGCTTGCTTGCTGCACCTGATTGGGCAAATAAATCAACTATTGGCATTGTCTTTGATTTTGCCTACTTACCCCAATTACCTGTTGAACCTTGGGATAAACCCTTAGATGCTGTTTGTACAGAAACAAAGTTAGTGATTAGTCAATAGTCATTGGGGATCGGGGATCGGGCATTGGTTTTTTTCTCCGCGTCTAGTGCGTCTCCATGCTCCCTGCTCCCTGCTCCCCTTGTCCTCCTTGTCCCCCTTCCGCTTCCCTCTCCCCGATCACTTCGCCCGACAGAATTTCCGTTCTTGGTCGTGTTCAGGATCTTGCCAAGAATAGGCAAAATGGCTCACCCCTCTAAGTTGCGAGGCGAATGGTCTCATTGCTTGCATTTGTGCGTCTAGCGATGGGCGACCATTGACATTTTTACCCCATTGACCAGCGATCGCAGGAATCACCTTTGTACCTGGTTTAGCTGCACTTAGTACTTGCTTGACTTGCGCTGCAATACAATCAACATTGCCGCAATTAGCATAAGACATAGGATGCCACTCTAGAGAATTTGGAAACCGATCCCAAGGCTGTAAGCGGGAATCATAACCTTTTCCAACAGTTTGGTTTCCATCCGGAAAAAACACTACACCTGCGGGAATACCAAGCTTTTGGGCTGGATAAGCAGCTAGATTGACAAAATCTAGAATACCTTGCATGGCGTGAGCAACAGAGAGCTGCCATAATTCTGATTGCAGTATTGGTTGTCTTTGTGCGGGGGGGATAACCGCAGCGACTGCTTTTTGTCCTATTGGTAATGATGGTTCTGCCGGTGGCGGTGGCGGTGGTGTACGTCCTTGCCACATCGGTTCTGCTTCTTGAGGATAAAGTTTGTCAACTTCACTGATATCTCCTGCTGTCACATATCCCTTAGTTAAAAAGCGGCGAATTAATTCCAACCCTTTATTATTCTGCGCCCGTTGAAATAATGCTTGTTGGGTAGCTTCACTATATACCCACAAATCTGTAACTTTAGTGGCGATAGAATCCCCCCCTGTTTGTCGTGGGTAGCGCACATAATCAAACAGAATTCCATCTGGACGACGGCGTAAAATTTCTTGTACCATCTGGTAATAGTCGCGCTTTGCTTGCACGTTGTATGGGTCAATAAATACTTGAGAACCATCATCTACAACATACAAGCTTGTTTGACCCTTGCCATTGCGAGCGATCGCTCCTTCTCGATCACGACGCTGGGCATAGGTATAGCCAAAATTAGCGGTAAACATCCAGGCGTAAACCTTTAAACCCCGTTGTTGTCCTTCTTGAATTGCCTTCAATAATAAATCAGCTTTTTCTTCTCCTGGCGTGCGAACTACAGAAGGCCATATTGTAGGATTATTTGCTGCTGGTAATAGAACCTGTCCGTCGTAAAAAGCTTCCAAATAGACTTGGTTATAGCCTTTGTTGACAATTCGATCCATAATTCTGTCGATAGTACCCGGCTGAATGTCGCAGGGATATAAACGCAACCAAATTGCTTGGACTTGTGGCCAGTTGCGATTTCGACATTCTTGTACAGTTTGTGTATGTTGGCGCACAAGTTGTTGATACTGGTTTTGCGCTTGTTGATCGCCTTGAAGGGCTGACAAACGTAATTTTTCTTTTGCTTGCGCTTCTGCTGCTGATATCTGGCAAAATTGGTTGACTTCTTGCGCCTGTGCAGGCTGAGTTTCAAAGTATGGCATCAGCAAAGTACTGCTGAAAACCGCAGCGAAAAGACGCCGCCAAAAGAACATTGGCTTTACAACATTCAGGGGACGTTTAAGCATACTTAGCAATAAAATAACAAAAAAACTATTAACTCCAACTCATTTGATTTGGGAACAAGTGTGTAAAATTCCAAACTCAGTTTTGAGGCTTTGCAGCCCAATTTTACTGACTTTCAAAACCTCATTTGTGTTGCCGCATTTTTTATTTAATTTAATGGTAAAAATTATTGCTTGACACTCCTTAAGGACAAAGCAAGCAATTATAACACGTAGTGCAATAGTTACTAGTAAAAATTCTTGTATGGGTGAAGCATTTGTACGTATAACTTTTCATAAAAACGAAATATCTTGGTACAAATGCTTTACCCCTCAATGACTTTAGACAATCGACTGGTGCGTAATTGTCTGTTACGCACCACGCTGTAGCGCCATTTCGACCTGATTAAACTCCATTTCTAAACGATCCTTGAGCTTTTTCGGTACAGGACGATTGGGATAAGAACTATAGTGTCCAGCAAGAGAATTGAGAGCTGTTCGCATGGTTGTGAAAGAACCCAAACCTGCAACAGAATTATCTCGTTGATAACGAGCTGCAAAAGTATTAATTTGTTGACGCGCTTGTGATTGCGCTGCTAATTTTTCTGGTGAATCGTCTGGTAACTCTAGGGTATGTCTTAAAGTATTGAGTACAGCTAATGTATCTTGGCGATAATCGCCAGACAAACCATCTGGGCTACCTGAACAACCTATTAGGCCAATAGCTACAACTAAGACCAGAGCAAGCAGACGTGACCAATAGCGCTTCATAATCATTGATGTGAAACTATATGTAAATCAATGTCCATCCTATCCTGGATTGGTATCCTGGGGATCATTCCAAGGGTAAGAGTAGACCTCTTGCAAAAGTCGAATGAACCCCCCTCAATCCCCCCGTTCACGGGGGGAAGATTTAGTTCCCTCCCCGTAAACGCTTAGGGTTAGGGTGGGGTAAAAATATTTTTGCAAGAGGTCTAGTGTGAGAGAAAAAGGGGACAAAACAATTCAAAATACAAAATTCAAAATTCAAAATTAAGAACTTTTGACTTGTTGACCAATGACCAATGACTAACTATTGCCTATGTTTTGATAAAGAGTATCTCGTTGTTGATAAGGTCTTCCTAGAGAAGCGATCGCACTTTGTAAGGTTTCAACTTCCATACATGTACCCCCTATTGCTCCTGCCATGGTGGTAATGTGTTCTTCCATTAATGTTCCACCAATATCATTACAGCCCCAATTTAGAGCTTCTATCGCTCCTGCAAGTCCTAGTTTTACCCAACTCGGTTGATGGTTAGGAATCCACTTTCCTAAAAAAATCCTTGCGACTGCGGTAAGCAAAAGTGCATTTTCTAACACGGGCTGATCGCGCCCTACACGGCGGCGTAGGGGTTTGGGCGCTTCTTGTCCCACAAATGGCAATAAAATAAACTCAGTAATACACGCTGGATATTCTTGATTGATGGCAGTTTGTTGGAGCGATCGCAATTTTTCTAAATGCTGAATTTGTTGTTTTGGATTCTCAATATGTCCCGACAGCATTGTACTAGTGGTGTGCATACCCAATTTATGAGCTGTAGTGACAATTTCTAACCAAGTTGCTGTATCAATTTTTTCAGGACATAGTACGCGCCGCACTTCATCATCTAATACTTCAGCTGCTGTTCCAGGCATAGAATTTACACCAGCATTTCGTAAAGCAGCAATTACCTCAGCATAACTTAGACCATCGATTCTAGCGATAAATTGTACTTCTTGAGGAGAAAAAGCATGTAGATGCAGATGAGGAAATTCCTGTTTAATAGTTCTTACTAATTCAAGGTAGTAAGACAGGGATTTAGCGTTGATTTTTGCTGCTGGATTTAACCCACCTTGCATACAAATTTCTGTTGCACCACGCTTGACAGCATCTTGTGTTTTTTCTAAAATAGCCGTCCAATCTAACCAATAAGCACCTTCGTCACCTTCATCTCGTCGGAAAGCGCAGAAACTACAGTGCTGTTCGCAGATATTAGTAAAGTTGATATTACGATTGATCACGTAGGTAACTGTGTCGCCTGCTTGCCGTTGACGCAGTTTATCTGCTGTCATACGAACCGCAGCAATTGAACTTGCGTCAGATTGTTGTAATAATACCAATCCTTGTTCAGAAGATAAATCGTACCCCATCAAGGCATGATCAAGAATTTTTTCTAATGTGCTATTTATCACTTTATATACTGTTGCTCTCAAGGACTGGATTGACTGGGAATTGATTATACTAAACTAATAAAATTCTACTAACTAAGTTTTGATATTTTCAGTATTTAACTTTTTAGATTTCAATGTAACTAAAGTTACGACACCTAAAGTAATTGCACGTCTGTAAATTTATTGTATTTCATCTAATTATGTGTTATTTAAATTCATGGTCATTCATGGTCAAAACAATTATAAAGATTATATTAGATATTAAAAAATCTATTGTTGATTTATAAGCTTATTGAGAATAGTTTATGTGATCTAGTTTCTCAAAAAATTTGAGTTTTACGAAATTATTAATAACTCAAAGCATAAAATACTGAAAAATCTAATGAATTTTTATGTAATAGCTATTACTAATTTTTGTATACACTGAGTTGTATGAAAATTTAAAGAAATATAAACTATCTTAAACATTAACTAAAGAGTAATATAAACGACATCAGTTCTCTCGCCAAATGCAAATGTTGTTGCTTTTTAATAATCTCTAGTTTGCTGAATGAATATAAACCAACCCAGTTCATTGTTAGCAGTTCCATCAGGAACCTTGCAGATACCAGAATTACCGTCTCAAGAATTAGTATGGTTTTCGCTGGTAATTCCGACTTACAACGAAGCTGCTAATATCGAAAAAATCATTCAAAGATTAACTCAATTACTGGATGAGCGTATCCCAGAAAACTACGAATTGATAGTGGTAGATGATGATAGTCTAGACGGTACATGGCAAGTAGCACAATCTTTAATGCAACAATACCCGCAATTGCAAGTGATGCGGCGTCAGCATGAAAGGGGGCTTTCCTCCGCAGTAATTCGGGGTTGGCAAGTAGCAAAAGGAAATATTCTAGGGGTGATAGATGGTGACTTACAGCATCCGCCCCATGTGTTACTACAACTACTAGATGCAATTGTCCAGGGAGTAGATTTAGCCGTTGCTAGTCGTCATGTAGATGGCGGGGGAGTCTCTAGTTGGAATTTAATAAGGCGTTTTTTGTCTCGTGGCGCTCAGTTGCTAGGATTAGTAATTTTACCTAGCGTAGTTGGTAAAGTTTCAGACCCAATGAGCGGTTATTTCCTCTTCCGTCGCCACAGCATAGTCAATGTGACTCTGAATCCCGTAGGATACAAAATATTGCTAGAGGTGATCGGGCGTGGTCAAATTAAGCAGATCGCTGAAGTTGGTTATGTATTTTGTGAACGCAAACAGGGTGAGAGCAAGGTTACTTGGAAACAATATTTAGAATACATTCATCATTTATTGCGGTTACGCCTTTCCACTGGACACATTGGAAGATTAAGCCAAAACTTCCCAGTTGGTCGATTTGTCCGTTTTGGTTTAGTGGGACTAAGTGGAGTATTTGTGGATATGGCGGTGCTTTACTTACTCAGCGACCCAACGACCTTGGGATTGCCCCTAACTCGTAGTAAAATCTTCGCTGGTGAGATTGCGATTTTTAATAATTTTTTGTGGAATGATGCTTGGACTTTTGCAGATGTGGCGATGCAACAGAATTCATGGCGTCAGCGTATGAAGAGGTTTTTGAAATTCAACATTATTTGTTTGGCTGGTTTGGTTTTGAATGTGTTGGTGTTGAACTTGGTGTTTAATTTCATGATTCATAACCGCTATATTGCAAACTTGATTGCGATCGCCATTGCGACTATTTGGAATTTTTGGGTGAACCTCAAGCTGAGTTGGCGTGTTACTCAAGTGAAATAAACATTTTTGGAATTCATTGGACTTTGTCCAAAGTCCAATATACATATTGCATCATTAATTTACAAACTGCAAATAAAATTTACAAATAGTATATCTAAAAAACAGCAAATGTATGCATTGACTGGATAGTGTAGAATAAATACGCCGTAGGTACGGCAACTTTTCGATAAGATAAATGAATCAATTGCTAGGAACAAATAGTGCTGAAGTTAAACAAAAAGCTGTAGAGTTAGGATTCCACAAAGTAGGAATAGCTGCTATCTATGGGACAGATGATATACAAATGCAGCAGTTGCGAGCATGGATCGAGCTTGGTTATCATGCCGACATGGAATGGATGACTTCTCCCAAGCGTCAAGATATTAGATTAGTGATGAGTGAAGTGCGATCGCTAATTTGTGTAGCCCTTAACTATTATACCCCCCATCAACGCCCTGGAGGTGAAGAGTATGCCAAAATTTCTCGTTATGCTTGGGGACGAGATTATCACAAAGTCATGCATAAAAAATTGAAAGCACTCTCTAACTGGTTGCAGGGACAAGGTGAAAACATCCAAGCGCGGTATTATGCAGATACAGGGCCAGTTCAAGATAAAGTCTGGGCGCAAAAAGCTGGAATTGGTTGGATTGCCAAAAATGGTAATGTAATTACGCGAGAATATGGCTCTTGGGTGTTCTTGGGAGAAGTGCTAACAAACTTAGAGTTAGATCCAGATAAACCCCATACACAACATTGTGGAAATTGTACTCGCTGTCTAGAAGCTTGTCCTACAGATGCTATAACTAGTCCGTTCGTGGTAGACGCTAATCGCTGCATTGCTTATCATACAATTGAAAATCGCCAGGAAAAATTACCAGAGGCGATCGCATCCAATTTACAAGGTTGGGTTGCTGGTTGTGATATTTGCCAAGATGTTTGTCCTTGGAATCAGCGTTTTGCTAGTCCAACTGACGTGGAAGAATTTCAGCCATATCCTGGGAATATTGCGCCTAAGCTGGTAGAATTAGCCCAAATCTCAGATTATGAGTGGGATGAACGATTTCCAGCATCGGCGTTACGGCGAATTAAGCCAGAAATGTTACGACGGAATGCCCGTGCTAATCTAAACGCATTCCAACAGGCACAAGAATGACCCAGAAAGTAATTATTTTTGATTTCGATGGCACAATCGCTGATACAGTAGACGCACTTGTAACTATAGCCAACCGTTTAGCTAAAGATTTTGGTTATGTGCAAATTACTCCGGAAGAACTAGCTTTGTTGAGAAATTTAACTTCTAGAGAAATTCTTAGTTATTCAGGTATTTCTGTATTCAAGATACCTTTTTTAGTGAAAAAAGTCAAAGGGGAATTAAAAAGGAAAATACCAGAGCTAAAACCAATTTCCGGGATGAAAGAAGCCTTAATAGACCTAAAAAATGCCGGTCATCATTTAGGAATTATCACATCTAATTCTAAAGATAATGTTACAGAATTCTTGAAAATTAATGAATTAGATAATTTGTTTGAATTTATTTATTCAGGTATAACTATTTTTGGGAAAACAACAATTATTAATAATGTGCTAAGACAAAAACAAATTAAACTAGAAGAAGTCATTTATGTTGGTGATGAAACTAGAGATATCGAAGCTTCTAAAAAATCTAATATTAAAGTAGTAGCAGTTACTTGGGGCTTTAATTCTCCAGAGGTATTAGCTAAACAAAAACCCAATTATTTGATTCAACACCCTAGTCAATTGCTAGAGGTAGTAAATAACAGTTAACAGTTATCAGTTATCAGTTAATAATTAATCCCCATAAATAAATTTAGGGGATTTTACAAGAAAGAAAATTTATTTTTCTCCATCAATCATATTGAGGAGCAAGGACGCTGATTAAACGATAGAAGCTGATAACTAATAACTGGTCAATTGTCAAAATTATTCCCACAAATGACTAATGAGTATTACTTAGAGCCAATTTCGTCTGCCATTGCTTTATAATCAGCAGGATCGCCTGTTGATTTTGCTTCCGTTTTTTTCTCCTCTGATTCAGCCATTTGATATTCTGGTGCAGTGGCGTCTTGGCTTGCTTTTGCACCCTTACCCACACTCAATTGCTGTGCTGCTTGATAATCTTTGTCCATATCAACACTAGGCGCTTTTGCTTCACCACTGGCAATTTCTTCAGCAGTTAGTTTTGCATCTTCAGTAGAAGCTTGCTCAACATTTGGTTTAATTTCTTCAGACATAAGAATCCCCTCTGATAATTTTTTGTTTATGTCGAGATTCTATCAGAGTGAACCAATTCAACCTTGATATCTGTAGATAGATATTTCTCCTCTATTGAAAGATAGAGAAATTAAATTATTCGTGAAAAACAAGATCCCCGACAACTCATGCGAAGTCGGGGATCTGATCTCTCAATTTTTACAACTCCTATGAAAAACAAGATTTCCGACTTATTCAAAGAATTCAGAAATTTGGTTTTTAAATTTTCAAAATAGAAGAGAGATACTATACTTGATTATTCAACCAGTTACCGACGACTAATTCTAGGCAGGTTTCTTTCTGGGTAAAGCCAAGTTTTTTATAAAAATCAATAGTATCATCTGTAAATAAACACACATGTTGCCCTTGTAATTCTGTCAATAGAGTTCGCATCATGGTAGTAGCAATACCTTGATGGCGATAAGGACTAAATGTCCAAACATCGACAATGTAAGCATTACAAACACCATCAGATAAAACACGAGCAGTTCCAATGATACGATCGCCTGCATAAGCAATACAAGTTGCATAGCTATTAGCAAACGATACTCTTAGTTGTTCTGGACTCCTACCATTGTCAAATTTATCTTGACTGAGCGTTGCTTTCATTTCCTCCCAGTCAACATTTTCTAGATCGCGTTTGTAGATGATGATCATGATACTGCCATCTGAGTCAAATCAGCCGGGGTGAGGTGGGAATGTACAACTTGTCCATCACGAAACCAGACGATACGTTGAGTTTGGCGAGCAACTTCTGGTTCGTGAGTTACCATGACGACAGTAATCCCAGTGGTATTGAGTTCAGTAAAAATATCCAATACTTCTTGGGTGGTACGGGAATCAAGCGCACCAGTGGGTTCGTCTGCTAGCACTAATACCGGACGATTGACAATTGCACGGGCGATCGCTACCCTTTGTTGTTGTCCCCCAGATAATTGATTCGGTTTGTTGTTAATACGTTTTTCCAAACCAACGCGCTTGAGTGCTTCGGCCGCGCGATCGCGTCTTTCGGCAGAGTCCACACTAGCATACACCATCGGCAACATCACATTTTCTAGTGCTGATAGCTGAGACAAAAGATGGAATTGCTGAAAGACAAAGCCAATTTTTTTATTCCGAATGTGAGCAAGTTCGCTATCATCCATTTGTGCGACATCGAGGTTATCTAAATAGTAATGTCCTGATGTGGGGCGATCTAAACAGCCAATTATATTCATAGCTGTAGATTTACCAGAACCAGATGGTCCCATAATTGAACAATATTCGCCCTCGTGGATCACCAAATTCACATCGTTGAGTGCTTTGACTTCAGTTTCACCACTACCGTAGATTTTAAAGATATTTTCTAGTTGAATGATTGATGATTTGTTATTTGTCATTTGTCATTTGTTCTCTTATCTTTATTATCTCTACTCATCTCCTGATCCGACTACTTATTCAGATTTCTTGTTGCTCCTTAACTCGCCGAGTTTTGAGCCACTACAACATCTGTAGTTTTTCTTTCTGGTTTCCCCAGTTAGCTGTTTGTAGACGTTTTTTTAATTCCTCTTCGCTATCTGCGATTTCAATCTTAAATGAGCGGCTCATTGCTATTTAAATTTATCGAGTTTGCTTCTCTCTATATATATGCATTTTCATATTAAATTGGTATAAGGAGGAATTCATAAAGATAAGAATCAATTGTAACAAAATGAAAATAGAGTGAATGTTACCATATTTAAATTTTTTCTTGTTCAAAGCAAAATTGCGATCGCTCATTCTTATCTACCAGCCCTAATCAAGAAAATCTCAAACTACCCGCTTTTATTTGCTCCTACTCTTCATTTGTCAGATCAACAATTTTTCATGCAAGCAACCATCCACAACTCTAATAACTAACAAATCCCGCAGCTAGCTCTCTGCTTGCAAAGCGAAAGACATGGCAAAGAAATGAAGACTATCTTATGTTAACCTGGGTTTAATTTTTATACGCCAGAAGCAAAATAATTAAATTAACAAGAAAAAAATCTCTCCAATTATTGTTAACAATTGTAAAATTCATGTCTTTAAGACTAGAAACATGATTTTTATCTAGTTAAACTAACAAAAAGAGTGGTGTGCTGCTACTAATTAAAAAAAGGTATGGTTTTCTAGTCTAGATGATCCCTGTTCAACTAACTCTGAAAAATTTCCTCAGTTACCGTGATGCAACTTTGGATTTTCGCGGTTTGCATACGGCGTGTATTTGTGGGGCTAATGGCGCTGGTAAATCTTCTTTATTGGAAGCGATCACCTGGGCAATTTGGGGGGAAAGCAGAGCCAATACTGAAGATGATGTTGTCCACACTGGCGAAAAAGAAGTTCAAGTAGATTTCGTTTTTAGAATCAGCCAAGAGCAAACTTATCGAGTGATTCGTACTCGCGCTCGTGGTGGTAGTAGTGTTTTGGAATTTCAAATCGAAACACCAAAAGGGTTTAGCTCACTGAGTGGTAAAGGAGTAAGGGCAACTCAAGATACGATTTTGCAGCATATTAAGCTAGATTACGATACTTTTATTAACTCTGCTTACCTGCGTCAAGGTCGAGCAGATGAATTTATGCTCAAACGTCCAAGCGAACGCAAGGAAATATTAGCGGAATTATTAAAACTTCATCAATATGATGAATTAGAAGAACGATCAAAAGATTTATCGCGTCAGTTTAAAGCCAAAGCCGAAGAATTAGAACGCTCTTTGGAGTCGATGAAAATTCAACTCAAAGAACGAGAGGCGATCGCAACTCAACGAGTCACCTTAGAAAACGAACACAATCAACTCCAACAAGTACAAGCTTTTGAAAATATTAAATTACAAAGTTTGCAAGTTGTCCAGCACCAACGACAGAATTGGGAAGAGCAACTAAATTTTGTCAGACAGCAATATCAAAACTTAACTCAAGATTGCGATCGCCTCGAACACGAGCGGGAACGAATTGCAACTCAGCTATCCACATTAGAAGAATTATTAGCTCAAGAAGCAGAAATCACCACCGGATACAGCCGATACCAAAATCTACAAGCTCAAGAAGAAGCCACAAGTACCAAATTTGCAGAATACACCCGCGCTCAAACCACCCGTCAACAAAAGCAACAGCAGCTGACCAAACAAATTAACGAAATAGAACGACAACTGCAACAAACGCAAGCGCAATTAGAAGCATTACGTCAGCAAGATGCAGAAATTCAACAAACTCTCAATAAATCGAGTGAAGTCGAAGCAGCTTTGTCTAAATTGACAACAGCGCGTCAGCATCTAGCTCAATTGGATGAATTGCAATTACAAGTTTCTCCCTTGCTGCAACAACGAGCAACTTTACACAGCCAAATCGTGCGCGTACAAGCGGGATTAGTAGCACGATTAGAACAAATACAAGCCACAGAAAATCAATTACAATCTCAGCAGCGACGCCAACCCCAACTGCAACAAGCGGTGATGGAAGTCGCAATCCAGATTGAAGAATTGGAGAAAAAGCGAGTCTATCTGCAACGAGTTCAGGAAAAAGGACAAGAACGACGGAATTTTATTGAACGGTTGCAAGCTCATCAACGCGATTATGAAAGATTGCTGGGAGAACTAGAGCAAAAAATCCAAATGCTGCAAACTCCCAACGCCATTTGTCCTCTGTGCGAAAGGGGTTTGGATGAGCATCACTGGAATCGAGTTGTAGATAAAACCAAATCTGAGTATAAAGATACAGAAGGACAATTGTGGGTAGTTCGAGAACAGATGGCTGTTTCCGACAGAGAAATTCAGGTACTTAGACAAGAATATCGAGATATATCTCAACAATTGTCTCCCTATGACACATTACGAGAACAAAGAGGACAATTAGCAGCTAAGTTACAAGCAACAACTGATGTTGAACAACAATTACAAGATATTGCGGTTCAAAAACAACAACTAGAGCGATCGCTCCAACTAGGCGAATATGCACCCGACAAACAAGCCGAACTCCTAGAGTTAGAAAATTATCTGCAACAACTCAACTATAATGAGCAAAATCACGCCTTAGCTCGCAGTGAAGTAGAACGCTGGCGTTGGGCAGAAATTAAACAAGGACAGATTAGAGACGCTACCAAACGCCAAGCCCAAATAGAAGCGAAAAAACCAGAACTGCAAGCACAAATTGACCAGTTGCAAGCAAGAATTAAGCAAGAGGCGATTGATTCTGAATGTGCTAAACAAATCACCGCTTTAGATAATTTCATCGCCGAACTTGGTTATGACACTGAACAGCATAATAACCTCCGTGTTGCTGTACGCAAAGCCCAAGGTTGGCAATTGCGCCACCAACAATTACAAGCAGCACAACAGCAGTATCCGCAACTTAAAGCTAGAGCGCAAGAATTAGAAGTAGCTTTACAAGCAAGATGGGCAGAAAGGCAAAAACTAAAAAGCCAAATTGAAAGTATTATTAGTCAACTTGAGGAAACAGGCAATCCTCTAGCCCAAATTCAAGCTTTAGAGCAGCAATTAGCAACTCGGCGTCGCCAACTTGACGAACAAATCACCCAATTGGGGCGCTTAGAACAAATGGCGCACCAGCTCGATATGCTGCAAACTCAATATGAGCAACAGCAGCAAGAACAGCAACAAGCCAAAGATCAACACCGTGTTTACCACGAATTAGCTCAAGCTTTTGGTAAAAATGGTATCCAAACACTGATGATTGAAAACGTCCTGCCGCAACTAGAAGCAGAGACAAATCAACTTCTTTCCCGCCTTAGTGCTAATCAGTTACATGTACAATTTGTGACACAAAAAGCTGGACGTAATGGTAAAGCTACGAAGAAAAATAGCAAGTTAATTGATACTTTAGATATCTTGATTGCCGATGCTAGAGGTACAAGAGCCTATGAAACTTACTCTGGTGGGGAAGCGTTTAGAATTAACTTTGCGATTCGTTTAGCTTTGGCAAAATTACTTGCACAACGCGCCGGAGCTGCTTTGCAAATGCTGATTGTTGATGAAGGCTTTGGTACACAGGATACAGAAGGATGCGATCGCCTGATTGCTGCAATTAATGCGATCGCCCCGGATTTTGCTTGTATTCTCACAGTGACACATATGCCACACCTGAAGGAAGCTTTTCAAGCACGGATTGAGGTGAATAAAAGTCAGCAAGGTTCGCAGTTGCGTTTGATGGTTTAGCTACCGAATGTGTTTCTTAGAAGTTAAGACAAATGAGCGATCGCGTAACACCGTCAGCTTAAATATATAGAGCGTAGTCATTAGTTTGATAACAGTAATGCTGACTCTATTGTTAGTGACAACACCTGAATAAGGAATCAGTAGAGCATCTTTGACTATGCCACAGAAAATATTTTTCTGGAAGAATCCCACGCGCTAAAGCAAGCGTCGGAGAAGTCAATACTTAATAATTAAATAGATTTAACCTAAATCCTGGCAATATATTTTCACCGGATAATTCTGTAGGAAAGTTTCGCATTTCCACATCTTGTCCTGGACGATAAATTTCCACTTGCTGCTGTTGAGGATTAATCAACCATCCCAATTGCACTCCTGCATCAAGATATTCTTGCATTTTCTGACGTAGGGTTTCTAGGTCGTCGGTTGCTGACCTTAACTCGATGATAAAATCTGGTGCAATGGGAGGAAATTTACGTTTTTGTTCAGGTGTGAGTGCTTCCCATCGTTCTCTGCGAATCCAAGCAACATCTGGAGAACGGTCAGCACCATTAGGTAACTTAAATATAGTAGAGGAACTAAAAGTATAACCGAGTTGCGTTTGGCGATTCCATATTCCCAAATCGATCATTAATTCGGCTTCTCGATTCCCACTTTCTCCGCCAACGGGTGGCATAATAATTAATTTTCCCTTGGGCGTTCGTTCAAATTGCAACTCGCGGTTAATTTGACATAGCTGATAGAACTGTTCATCCGTTAGGTGAACCGTGTCTAGGTTTAATGTCAAAGGACTTGTAACCATACAGTTAGCCTGAATAGTCGTTGTAATAATACCATGCTATGGCATCTTTAAAGGCTTTTCGACTACAACAAGGGAATGAAAAATCGACCACTGATACTAATCACGAAATTCGCAACTACGTTGCTGTTTGGGGCGGGTTTTCAGCCAGCCTTCCTTATAAGTTTGCTGCTAAATTAATCCCTGTCCTTGATCCTCGATCCCTTAATACCCAAATTGCCACATCATAAAGGCGAAGATGTCGGCTCGTTCTTGGAGACGTTGCGTTTTGGTTGAACCAACGCCGTGTCCTGTTTCATAGTCAATACGGAGTAAGATAGGTTTGTCACTTGCTGAGGCGGCTTGAACTCGCGCCGCAAATTTTGTTGATTGCCAAGGTTCGCATCGTTGATCAGTGATGCCGTGGATTATTATCATTGCTGGATAGTTCACACCATTTTGGACATGCAAAAATGCATCCATTTCGTAGAGTGCTTTGAACCCTGCTGCGGTGGCGCAACTCCCAAATTCGCGAATATTGTTCACTCCGTTTGCCATTGTTTCAAAGCGAATTACATTCATCGCGCCTACCCGTGCAATTGCTACTGCAAACAGATCAGGACGTTCTGTAACGGCTCTACCAATCAAAATACCACCTGCACTAACGCCTTCTGCCGCCAGTTTTGCAGGCGAGGTATATTTTTTTTTAATTAGATATTCAGCACAAGCAATAAAATCTTTCCAAGTGTTGGGCTTTGTTTGCTGAAATCCGGCGCGATACCACGCTTCACCTTTTTCACCACCACCGCGCACATGAGCGATCGCCATAATACCACCTTTCTCATACCAGGCATAATTTTGTTGTTGATAGCCTAAGTACATGGAAAAACCGTAAGCCCCATAACCAATCAACCAGCATGGATTTGAACCATCAAGTTTGATACCTTTTTTGTGGACAATAGAAAGCGGTATCATCGTCCCATCGTGCGATCGCACCTCGACTTCTTGAGCTACTAAATCATCTGGTGCGTCATATTTACCTTGCGATTGTAATTGTGTCTGCGTGAGTTGATTGGTTTGCGGTTCGTATTCGTAGATGCTGTAAAATTTTGTCCAAGTCGTAACACTGAGCAAAATTCCTGCCACTCTGGGATCATTTTTGGTGATTCTGGGGTCATTTCCAAAAAAGTCAACTGTGCCAGCAAACGGCAGATTGAGTGATTCTGTTTTACCGTCGTAAGTAATGCGGATGAATTTGTTACTACCATTATTCTTTGTTAGTACATAAAGTGCATCTTGAGCGGCAAATATATACTCAATTATCTGATCGCTTTCTGCCATGACAATTTCAGCACTCGAAAAGTCAGGATTTTTCAGCGAAGTTTTGACTATCTTATAGTGAGGCGCATTTTTATGCGTTAGCAAATACACCTCTTCTCCATGCACTTCAAAAAGTATGACTTCATCGATCGCATCGCAAATCTTTTTCCACTCTGGTGTACCTTCATTGAATGAAGCGAGGGTGGCGACATAGAGATCTAGTTCTTTCTGTGTACCGTAGAGGATGACTGCAAATATATAGTCGGAATTGGGAAGGGCAATAACAAAGGGAACTGCGACAGTTGAAATGTTCACCAAAGAAGTCACTTCATGACCGAGGATAAGGTTATCTTGTTCTATATCTGTGCCAAGTCTGTGCAAATAGACTTTGCTTTTTTGATACTTTTGAGTCTTCGCCATGCCTTCTTTCATCTCTTGATCGCGGGTGTAGACAAATGACTGGTTATCAGGCAACCAAACTCCGCCCCAATGCAGCCGCGAAATCGGTTTGTCTATATTTTCAAGAGTTTCAGTATTGATCACATAAAGCGAAGCCTCTTCTGAACCATTTGCCGAAATACTATAATTCACATACTTGCCATCCCACGAGGGGATAAAACAGTTAATTGCGTGCGGGTTGCCTGTTTCTTGTTTAAACTTGTCAGGATCAACCAAAAGCATTTCGTTGCCGTTCATGCCGTCTCGCATGTACAGTTGCCACACATCGTCTTGCGCCGTAGATTTGAGGTAGAAAATTTTGCTATTAGCAAGGCGCAACACGCAGCTTACTTTTGCCGGAACAGAAGCGTCTAATTCCACCATGCGCTTAAAAAAGGTATTGCGTCCCGGAATTTGTGCAAGCGTATGGGTTGTAAAATCGGCTTGCGCTTTTACCCACTGTTGCACTTGTTGATCATTGAAGTTTTCCATGTAACGATAATTGTCCGTTACCTGCGTACCGAAGTAATTGTCTGTAACAGGTTTGACAGGTGCAACGGGCGGCTTTGGTTGTTTGGTCATGTTGCGTTTCTCCAGAAGTTTGGTGCGCTGGACTTTGACCGAGAAATGTAATTAATTATGCGATCGCTTCATGTTATTGTTATACACAAAGTTCAAAGCGGACGCTCCCAAGGCTGACTGTACTGTCTATAGCCAACTCGTTTTAAAGCAGAAATCATTGGTAAATTGTTCACATCTGTATCGCAAAACACCCGCCAAACTCCGATATTCTGTAATACTCGTGTTCCCTTGAACAACAAATCATTTGCAAAACCAAAACCACGATACTCTGGCAAAACCCACATCACGGATGAATGAATTCAGGAAAGTTTGCTTATATCCCCATGCTTTTAGCCGGGGGATATAAGCATCACGACTCGTAAAACTCATGCTTGAGCAGTGTCAACGATTACTAGCTAAGTAGAAACTGACCATGAAGCAAGGTAGTGATCGACAGGTAATTATGCCCCTCTATCTAGAGGGGTCGGCTGCTATTATTTATTGTGAAGTTTTCCCAAAATACATAGATAATGAACCTATATGAAGTCAAATAAAGCTATATGTTTTAATAAAGTTGTACTTGATCTATACAAAAAACACGCTCTAATGATTATTGACCAATACTTTTTTGAGAGCATTCAATGTGGCGACATAATGTGCCACCTGTGCCTCATCAATCCAAAATCTAAAATCCAAAATCTAAAATCGGATGACCCTCGCTTATCCACGCCGACAACGACAACTTGAAAGTCTAGTCAGAAAATTGGGTTTGGCAGTAGAAGGACCAATTCAATGGCAACTGCTGGACTTAGCACTGACTCATCCGACCGTATCTGACTCAGCAAATTATGAACATCTAGAATTTGTTGGTGATGCTGTAGTGCGGTTGGTGTCAGCAATTGTGTTGTGGGAAAATTATCCCAATTGTCCGGTAGGAGATTTTGCGGCAATTCGTTCGGTATTAGTGAGCGATCGCATTTTAGCCCAGTTAGCACGCTCTTACGGTTTTGAACTATATTTACTTGTGGCTGGCAGTGCCACTGCTGATAAAGTTGGTCAACAATCGAGATTAGCAGATGCCTTTGAAGCTGTTCTAGGAGCGCTTTACCTTAGTACTAACAATCTTGATTTAATTCGTCCTTGGCTAGATCCTCACTTCAAAGAACTAGCAGCAGAAATTCGCCTTGATCCAGCTAGACTAAATTACAAAGCTGCTCTCCAAGAATGGACTCAAGCGCATTTTAAGGTTTTACCAGAATACCGAGTTGTAGAAATTAGTCAGCCTCATAATAATCAAGATCGTTTCATAGCTCAAGTGTGGCTGCACGGACAAAAACTTGGTGAAGGTAAGGGACGTTCAATTAAAGCTGCTGAACAAGCCGCAGCAAAAGTTGCTTATTTAACTTTAAGCACACAAGAAGAACACTGAATTAAGTAAGTCTACACAAATAAAGTAGGAGCTAACGATCGTACTTTAGGATAAACCTGTGAAAATTTGGACACATTGACACTACGTACTCTAATCACTACTACTACCCCAATTACCAATTACCAATTAGCGATCTCAACGGTTAGAATATTGGCTTCTCGTCTACGTGTCGTATAAATTTTAGGGTGTCAAGTGGCACAGGAACATTATTCAGAAATACCACCGCCATTACTTTTAAATGGTAGCGATCGCGATCTTGATTTAGAGTCTACTCTCCAAGAGCTACAATTGTATAACTTCCAAGTTGAAACTAGCTGTACTGGTACAGAGATAGCCAAAGTATTTGAGAAAAACCCACTGCTACCAGGAGTAATTTTGGTCGAACAGGGAAATTACACTGGGATGATTTCGCAGCGACGACTGCTGGAATTTTTCATCCGTCCCTACGGACAAGAGTTATTTTTGAGCCAACCCTTAAGTGTAATTTACAGTTATGCTCGTACTCCAACTTTAATATTGCCTGAAACTACGCCGATTTTGGCAGCGATGCAACTAGCGCTGAGGCGATCGCCTGAACTTTTAGCAGAACCAGTGGTTGTACAAACTGTCGATGATACTTACACATTGTTAGATGTACAGCAATTGAATATTGCTTCTTGGCAAATTCGTGGTATCGAAACTCAAGTGCGCTACGAACGTAGCCAAGCTCAAATGATTCAAAATGATAAGATGGCAAATTTAGGACGTTTGGTAGATGGGATTGCTCATGAGATTTTAGATCCAGTGGGTTTTATTTGGGGTAACTTAACTTATGTCTCCAATTACAGCCAAGATTTACTCAAACTGATTGCAGCTTATGAAAGTAAGTTATCATCACCTTGTGAAGAAATAAATTCTCTCAAACAAGAAATAGAATTTGATTTTTTAGAACAAGATTTATTACAAGCTCTTACTAGTATTCGTACAGGAGCAGAAAGATTAAAAAAATTAGTTATTAGCTTACAAAATTTTTGTCATATTGATGAAGTTTATCCCAAACCTGCCGATTTACATGCATGTATCGATAATATTTTGTTAATCATCAATAGCAGTATTCAGGGAGAGATAGAAATAATTAGAAATTACGGTCGTCTACCTCCGATATCTTGTTTTATTGGACAACTACATCAAGTATTTATGAATCTTTTAAGTCACTCTGTAGACTTATTACTTGATGAAGCAGTACGACATCGGTTAAACCCTATCAAACAAGCTAATAAACCACGAATTAAAATTACTACAGAAGTTATCTCTCAAGAATCTACCATACCAGAAGTGCCAGATTCACGATGGGTTGCTATTTATATTCAGGATAATAGTCTAGGAATTTCTGATAAATTCAAACAGGAGATTATAGAATCTTTTTCTGTGGAAAAAAGAGCCAACAAAGAAACTAGCCTTGCAGTAAGTTATCGTATTATTACAGCCAGGCATGGTGGTAAATTTAATTTATCTTCAGAAGTGGGTGTGGGTACAAAATTTACAATATTGTTGCCTTTGTTGTAATTTGTTAGCTTGTAAGGGTAGCGCGTCTACGCCCCTACCCATTATGATAAATTTTACTTAACTGACGTACGTTCAAACCACTCCTCATATTTTTGATGATATTCTTCATTTTCGACCACAATAGTCACTCGTACTTTTTGACATCCATGATTTCGTTCTAATGCGATCGCATTTAAAAGCAGACTAGCAATTTTTGGTGAATTAAAGTCTCCACTTACAGTCAAATTATGATCATGTATATCAACTTCGTGTTTTTCTACTTGGCTCAGTTCAACACCAGAAATTTCTCCTTGACTGATAGCGAATTCTGCAAGTAATTTATTTTCTGGACTGACTTGTTCAATTACAAGTTTTTCATATTGCACTGGTACTTGTACCATTCGTGTTTCGATTTCTTTACGAACAATGATATCACCAGCTTTTCGTTTTTTTCTATTGACAATTAATCGTTCACTTAACAAACGAATAATTTCTTCTTCTGTTTTTTCACCAATGTCGTTTTGTTCTAAATTAATATCTTGAGCAGTACTAATGACTGGCTCTATCTTGGAAGTTTCTAAATTATTATTGTTAGTCATTGGTGATTGAGAATATTCAGGCATATGTTTAATTTGTGATTTATCTATGTCTAATAAAACAGATTTAGTAGCTATGTCAATTTTCTTGATTAATTTGCTAGGTAACAGCAGAGAACTATGATGTTCCGAAGATTGGAGACTTGGTAACGGTGTAAAACTAGTGACTATTATATTAACTTTATGATTGTAATCTATAATTAAATCTCTAACTCTACCGATTAGTAAACCTTGCCTATCAATCACTGCAAAATTTCTAATCTTTCTTATCAATTTGTTAAGCAAATCGTGAACATGGACTTGATTAGTATTAATTAATTGTTTTTTCATTTCATGAATAAAATATTATTAAGCGAGAAAACTATCATATGACTTTTATTTACAAGTGATTAAGTGCAGGCAAAATCAATTTGATTTACCTACACTTCTCATCGAACTAGTGATCAATCTCATGTTTATAGTTCATATCTTGCACTTAGCTATGAACTAAAGTTTATCTTTCAAAGTTTAAGCCTGTTTTAACAGGCTATAATTCTGATTCAGTTTGGTGTCTTTAAAGTTTAGCTTATTTGCCATAAACTTTATTTACTGGCACAAAAAAATCAGTGCAAGAATGAGTGTAGTCAATAATTCAACTCATGACAGACTATAAACAAACCAGGGTTATTTTATTCTTAGCATAACGCGCCCGGAAATTTATTTCTGGGCTAACAGCAAAACTCCACTTAAAGTGGACTAAAAGATTTTGAAGTCGTTTTTAGACAATTTAAGCTATGAGCCAAGAATTTTAATTCTTGGCGGACTAGACGAGAAGAAAATAACCCTGATAAACAATATTAGGCTCGTTACATCCATCATTAACGTTGTTCATCAATTGGTAGATTAGGGCTATTTACATCCAATTCTTCACGACGAATTGTGTCTTGAGCCTCAACAGTATCGCGATCTACTTCTTTTCTAACTCTGACTTCTTCACGTACTACAGCTTCTTTACGAATATCGGGAGTTTCTTCGTAGATATCCACGCGAGCAACTTCACCCTCACGGAAATTTGCTTCACCAGGAGCAACTGGTCTACCTGCTTCATTGGGAGTAACTCGTTCAACGACTACTCGCTCTTTTTCTACAGGAACTGCAACTCTTGCAGTTTCTGTTTCAACGTGCTTACCAACTGTTACTTCCCCAACTTTCTCACGTCGTTTGTTGGCAATCAAGCGCTCTTCGTATAGTTTGAGATTTTGATGATTTTGTTCATTCAACCCAAACAAAGAAGGTTCACGATCATAGGTGTAGCTGTCACGATCATATTCGGGAGTAACACCAGTATAACCAGTATTAGAAACTGGCTGATAAGGCATCTCTACACTAGTTTGTCCAGTCAGAGGAGCAGATGCTTCTACTGGTGCAGGATTACGATATACACCCCGTACTCGTTCTTCATAATCGTAATCCACAGTTTGACGTTCGTCATATTCAGGTAAGTTATCTGCTTGCTCTCTAGTCATACCAATAGCATAGACGCGATCGCTATTATGATCTACGCGAGTACGTCCAATAGGCAATAATACTTTCTTACCAAAAATCCAGAAGCCCATGTCCACAACTAAATAGCGAAAATGACCTTCTTCGCCTACTAAAACATCATGAACTGTACCAATCTTTTCATCAGTTCCTTCTACATAAACACTCATTCCTTTGATGTCATTTCCACCAAGATTATTGCGGTAGTTAGGATCAAAATCTGTTAGTTTATAAAGAGCCATATTGATCTCCCTAAGCTGTTTTTTATCTTTTCAGTACTACGCTATTAATTTATTGAGTTTTATTTATCTTCCTAACGAGTGAATCAGTTTCTTAGAGATGTTATCTATGGATGTATTTTGGTGTGAGGGATTGGGGATTAGACATGATTAACAACTAACCACTACCTAACAATCGCAATTTTGGATATCATCCCACTACCCTATTGTCAATGAGTACATCTTTCTTATACTGGTGAGAAGATGGAAAGATGAAGTTTTGTGAAGTGAGGATAGGGCATGTACATTGTGCAAATCGCCTCCGAATGCGCTCCTGTAATTAAAGCAGGGGGTTTAGGTGATGTAGTTTACGGACTGAGTCGGGAATTAGAAGGTCGTGGGCATTCTGTTGAGATCATATTGCCCAAGTATGATTGTATGCGCTACGACCATATTTGGGGACTTCACGACGCTTATCTCAATTTGTGGGTACCCTGGTATGACGCTGCAATTCATTGTTCTGTGTACTGCGGTTGGGTACATGGGCGGGTATGTTTCTTTATTGAACCCCACTGTGAGGACAATTTCTTTAACCGGGGCTGCTATTACGGTTGTGATGACGACAACATGCGCTTTGCATTCTTTTGCAAAGCAGCTTTAGAATTCTTGCTTAAAAGCAACAAGCGACCTGATATCATTCATTGCCATGACTGGCAAACAGGCTTAATTCCAGTCATGCTTTATGAAATTTATAAATATCATGGCATGGAGTATCAGCGCGTTTGCTATACCATCCACAACTTTAAGCACCAAGGACTTGCTGGTATTGATATTCTGCGGGGAACGGGTTTAAACCGAGAGTCGTATTACTTCCAGTACGATTACTTACGTGACAACTTTAATCCCTTTGCTTTGAACTTGATGAAGGGGGGTATTGTTTACTCTAATGCTGTAACCACAGTTTCACCCCACCATGCTTGGGAAGCACAAGCTACAGAGATTGGCTGCGGTTTAGGTCATACCTTGCATCTGTACCAAGACAAATTTAGCGGGGTACTCAACGGGATTGATTATGATTTTTGGAATCCCGAAATTGACCGCTACATTCCTTACAAATATACCCAGGCTGATTTTGAACAAAAAGCATATAACAAAAAAGCTTTGCGAGAGCGATTAATGCTTGCTCATAGTGATAAACCAATCATTGCTTATATTGGTCGATTGGATAATCAAAAGGGTGTACATCTTGTGCATCATGGAATTTATCATGCACTCAATAAAGGAGCGCAATTTGTTTTACTAGGTTCTGCTACAGAACCTGGAATCAATAGACATCTCCGACAACTATCAAAGCCTTTATGTGACTAGCTCTTAGGGTGCAAATGCAAGCATTGCGATTCAGCTAGTCTATACGAATAAATAAGGGTTTGAGATAATTCTTGTAGAGAACAA
>JAHHHW010000166.1 GCA_019359115.1 Pelatocladus maniniholoensis HA4357-MV3 | reverse complement strand
AGAAAAATCGACCCTTGGGGTTATATTGCGATGGTTCTTACTCAGGCTCGTAGAGGTATAAAACATCCTCCTATTTCTGTTTCTCTCTAATCTCTTTTTACCGGGGGAGAGTGAAAAACTACATCTTGTAGTGTCTGTGTTGGTCTCTCTTGATTCAAAGCTACATACAACTCTAACGGTTGCTGTTTACCAGTTAGTATGTTTGCCAAAGTTTCTCCACACTGCTTGACAACATCTACTACTTCGGGTGTATCAGCACGGACTTTTACTTCTTCTAAAAAAATATTAATATCTGTTGAAAATGGCACAAAGTTGGTAAATAGTTCCCGATCTTGCTGTAGTTGACCTTGCTCTACAAGTATGTTCAGCCAACGACACAATAATTGGCGGTAGCGAGGAATAATTTGACATTGCTCAAACAACTCCTCTATGGAATACCGTTTGTTTGGATTGCCAAAAGCACCTAAATCCTTTAGAGCAAGATTCATGTAAGCAGTGCATAAATCCTCTAAGTATTGTTTGTTCGCTAAATATAATTGCTCGTCAAATTCCTTAGCTCCTACAACAGCTTGAGTCTGACCAGCCTTAACCAAAGATTTCCACAGCAGGGAATTGAGAAGCTTGTTGGTCTGTCTTGCATCCTTTGTTACGTGTACCAAGGAAGCCTGTGGTTCAATCCAGTAACGCTGACGCTCAAAAGGATAAGTAGGTAAGGGTATGCGATGACGCTTTTCATTTGTGTAAAAACCAGACCAGTCAATTTCAACTCCTACTAACCAAAGCTTACCCAAGCTATTGAGTAAAAATGCGACATCTGATTGTTGCTCTTGCGGATGCCGGATAGAAGTCAGTGCTATCAACTCCTCTGCTTGATGTTGTTTAGCCAAACTACTTAGCGTCCGTCCTGGACCAACTTCCAACAGTACACGCTGTGGCTGAAGGAGCAACTCACTAACGCCTTGAGAGAAGCGCACTGGCTGTTTTGAATGCTTAGCCCAATAGTTGGGGTCTTTCGCTTGCTCTGGGGTAATCCAAGTTCCGCTGAGATTGGAAACAAAAGGAATTTTCGGGGGATTGAGTTTTACAAGTTGTAACGACCGGGTAAAAGTCTCAATGATGGGTGACATCATTTGAGAATGAAAGGCATGGGAGGTATGCAAGCGCCTACAACTGACACCTGCTGATTGTAATTCCTGTTGCAATTGGTCTATTGCTGATTCCAAACCGGATACAACACAAGCAGAAGGTGCATTAATTGCCGCAACAGAAAGGTTTTCATCAAGACAAGATTGTATTGCCTCAAAAGAAAGTGCAACCGAAAGCATAGCACCAGATGGCATCTGTTGCATAAGTTGTCCACGAGTAGCAACAACTGCTAAAGCATCTTCTAGAGAGAAGACATCTGCTAAAGTGGCAGCGACATATTCTCCGATACTATGACCAATCATTGCCACAGGAGATATACCCCACGCCATCCACAACTGAGCTAGGGCATACTCAATCACAAATAGTGCAGGTTGAGTAATCTGAGTTTGTTGCAGTTGCTGTGTGGCAACTTCTATTTTTTCTTCATCTGGGTATAAAATTGTGCGTAAGTCAACACCTAGATGAGGTTGAAGTATTTCACAGCATTCGTCTACATGTTTCTGAAATACTGGCTCAGTCTCATATAACTCTCGACCCATGTTTACATACTGTGAACCTTGACCAGGAAACATAAACACAATTTGTCTGTTGCATGGTTTTTGGAAGTTAGTGAATATCCTTTGTGGGTCTAGGTTTTCTAAAATTGCAACTGCATCGTCGAAATTCTGACATAGAAGCATTCGACGATGTTCAAACTCTCGACGACCAACTTGTAGGGTATATGCAACATCAGCTAAATTTGAGTCTGGATGCTGTTTGAGGTAAGTGACTAAATTTGTGGTCGCAGTTTCTAGTGCCGAATCAGTTTTTGCACAAAGCAATAACAATTGCCAAGGGCGAGACAGACTAGAAGCTGGAGTAGGCGGAGCTTCTTCCAGAATCACATGAGCATTAGTTCCACCAATACCGAACGAACTCACTCCAGCACGGCGAGGAGTACCGTTGCTTTTCCACTCTGAAAGTGTAGTATTAACGTAGAAAGGACTATTGGCAAAATCTATCTGTGGATTTGGCTGTTGAAAGTGCAAGCTCGGAGGTATTTGTTTATGTTTTAATGCCAGGACTGTTTTGATTAATCCTGTCACACCTGCTGCTGTATCTAAATGCCCAACATTGGTTTTTACTGAACCAATTGCACAAAAACCTTTTTTATTTGTGCTACTACGAAAAGCTTGCGTGAGAGCCTTAATTTCAATCGGGTCTCCTAATATAGTTCCTGTACCGTGTGTTTCTACATAAGTAACAGTTTCAGGTTCGACTCCAGCTAAGGTTAAAGCTTCTAAAATAACTTGCCTTTGACCATCAACACTAGGGGCTGTATATCCAACCTTTAAAGAACCATCGTTATTAACAGCTGAACCTTTGATTACTCCATGAATATAGTCACCATCAGCAATAGCATCCTCTAATCTTTTCAAGACTACTGCACCTAAACCACTGCCACCAATAGTTCCTTTTGCTTGAGCATCAAAAGCTCGGCAATGACCGTCAGGAGATTTAATTCCTCCTTGCTGATAGTAGTAACCAGTTTTTTGCGGCACTCCAACGGTAACACCACCCGCTAAAGCCATATCACTTTCACCATTAAGTAAACTTTGGCAGGCTAGATGGATAGCAACCAATGATGTCGAACAAGCAGTTTGAACATTAATACTTGGTCCTCTTAAGTTTAATTTGTAAGAAATTTGTGTTGGTAAAAAATCTTTATCATTCCCAATAATAATATTGTTTCTTAATTCCATCAAATTTTGATTGGAATATAAGTTTGAAAGCAGGTAGGAGCTTGCCGCAACACCAGCGAAAAGACCAATTTGACCGCTATAAGTTTCCGAGTTATAGCCAGCATTTTCTAAAGCATCCCAAACACATTCCATAAAAAGACGGTGTTGTGGGTCTGTAATTTCAGCCTCTCTGGGAGAAAAACCAAAAAATGAGGCATCAAATAACTCTATATCCTCTAATATACCGTTTGCCTTGACATAATTGGAATCGTTGAGCAATGATTGATCTACACCAGCAGATATTAGTTCCTCATCTGTGAAAAAAGAAATTGACTCTACACCATTTTGCAGTTTTTGCCAAAAATTATCAACATTTTTTGACCCTGGAAAACGCCCAGCCATACCAATAATTGCAATTTCGTTTTTATCAATTAAACTAGCTTGTCTTCGACGAGATACTGAAGCTGTCCTATTTTCAGAATGCTTTATAGATGTTTCTTCTCTTGATTCCTGACTAAAAAATTTAGCTAGGTGGCTTATAGTTGGATATTGAAACATTTCTACTAAAAGAAAATCTCTTTGAAATAGTTTTTGTAATTTACTATAAACTTGAATCAAGAGCAACGAATGACCACCCATCTCAAAGAAATTATCATGAATTCCTACGTTTTTAACATTCAGTACTTCTTGCCAAATATTAGCAATAGCCTGTTCCACTTCAGTTTGAGGTGGTTGAGAAACTACTTCCAAT
Source organism: Pelatocladus maniniholoensis HA4357-MV3 (assembly GCA_019359115.1). GTDB lineage: Bacteria > Cyanobacteriota > Cyanobacteriia > Cyanobacteriales > Nostocaceae > Pelatocladus > Pelatocladus maniniholoensis. The sequence continues at coordinate 19,674 of JAHHHW010000166.1, read as the reverse complement.
TCTGGACGTACTTTATCAGGTGCGCTTAAAGCTTTCCGGTCAACCTTACCATTTGGTGTTAGTGGTAGTGCTTCCGATGTGACAAAAGCTGCTGGCATCATGTAGTTTGGTAACTTTGACTCTAAAAAGCTACGTAGCTCAGGAATTGTCAGTGTCTGTTCTTCTTGAGGAACTACATAAGCAACTATTCGTTGAGAATTTACCGATTCTTCGCTGACTACAACTACATTTTCTCGTACTGCGGTGTGTTGATTTATAGCCGATTCAATTTCCCCTAATTCAATGCGGTATCCTCGAATTTTGGTTTGGTTGTCAATTCTACCTATATACTCAATATCTCCACTTGGTAAATAGCGTGCTAGGTCGCCAGTTTTGTAAAGGCGATCGCCTTCTTTTTTACTGAAGGGATTGGGGATAAATTTCAAGGCTGTTAATTCAGGTTGATTTAAATAACCTCTAGCTAGTCCAACTCCACCAATGTGCAACTCACCCGATACTCCTATTGGTAATGGTTGTAAGTGAGTATCCAGCAAATATATTTGGGTGTTAGAAATGAGGCGACCGATGGGAATAGTATGGCTTGATTCATAGTCTTGACAATTGCAGACACTACTCCAGACGCTTGCTTCGGTCGGCCCGTATTCATTGAAAAGTGATGTTTGGGGTAATAGTTGACGGTGATGTTTGACTAAGGCGGGTGAACAAGTTTCTCCCGCGACAATCACGGTACGCAGAGAAATTAATTCAGCAGGTTGGATATGGTTTAACAACAATGCGTACAAAGAAGGAACACTCAACCAATGGGAAATTTGATGTTGTGCGATCGCCTTTCCTAAATGCCAAATATCTCTTTGTCTACCTTCGTTAATTAATACTAAGGTTCCTCCTTGACACAAAGTCCAGAAAATCACCGCCACCGAACTATCAAAGGCAAATGAAGGAATTAATAAAAAACTGCGAACGGGTTCTGAGTAATAAGCAATTCTGGCACTGGTAGAATGCACTAAATTTTTATGAGTCACTGGTACTCCCTTCGGTTTACCAGTGGAACCAGAAGTGTAAATAACATAGGCTAAATTTAATGTGGTTGTTGTAGTAATTGGATTTTCATTTTTTTGTTGGTTTATAGTTTGCCAATCACTATCTACAGAAATAACTTGAATTTCATTTGTAGCCAAATCTGCCAATAAATGCTGTTGAGTCAGCAGTACTGGCATTTGGGAATCGTTTAGTATTAAAGCTTTTCTTTCTAAGGGATAGCTTGGGTCAATCGGTACATATGCACCACCTGCTTTGAGGATGGCTAATATTCCGATGACCATTAAGAGCGATCGCTCTACACAAATCCCTACCAATACCTCTGGTTTGACTCCCAAAGAACGCAAATAATGTGCTAGTTGATTTGCTCTAGCATTGAGTTCACTGTAGGTTAATTGTTCATCTTCAAACACCACCGCTACTGCATCAGGTGTTTGTTCCACAACACTCTCAAATAACTGATGCAGACATTGTTTTTGATTATAATCTGCTGTTGTATCGTTCCATTCAACTAACAGTTTTTGACGCTCGGTTGCACTGAGAATTTGTAACTCATTAATTAATACATCTGAATTAATAACGGCACTTTCTAATAATGTATAAAACTGTTCTGCTAAATTTTCAATGGCTGCACCTGAAAATAAACTAGAATCATAGTGAAATTCTGTAGTCAAGCCACCTTCTATATCTTCACAAGACAACTTGACTTTGAATTGGTCAAAGCAAACATACTTTTTATCAACTGTAAATGAGATTTCATCGGCTAAGTAAGTTGTTTGACGTTCCTCAAATTCAAAACAGTATGGAAAAAATGATAGTTTTTCCTTATTATGAGCTTCATTGACTAGTTGTTCCCAACAGAAATACTCTTGCCATTCTTCTACTTGGCATATTGATTCGCTAACCTTTTTAATAACCTCGCTAAATTTATCGTTTTCTTCTAAACAACAGTGAACTGGTAAGCACTTAGCAAACAGTCCCATCATGTCTTGGAGTTCTTCATAAACTCGATTATTACAAGTAATTCCTACTATTAAGTCTGATTGTCCAGTGAGTCGCCAAAGTAATATTTGCCAACAAGCTAGAAAAAATACAGCACCTGAAATGTTATGTTCCTGGAGAATTACTTTAATTTTCATCTCCAAGTCATGATGAACAGTGCATGATAAAACTTTGGGTGCAAATTCTCTTTGCTCCAAAAACTGATTTTCAATTACAAGCTTGAAATTCAGCAGAGAAGAAATATCCTTGCTACGCCAAACTTTGATTTCTCTCTGTACATCCGCTGATTCTACTAATTCATTTTGCAATTCCGAGAATTGAATATATTGAATTGGTTCAGCTAATGATTCCCGATCTTGGATTTTGTATAAAGAACTAATTTCTCTGACTAAATTGTTCAGTGTCCACCCATCAGCATATAAAGAATGTAAAGCGATCGCCAAAATATATTCTTGTTGAGACAGAGTAATTAGAGTAGGACGTAAAATATAAGTTTCTTTTAAATCACAAATATATCTACTCTCCTCCGCCCAAAAATCATTAATTTTATTTTGTTGTTTCTCCTTTGAACATCCACTGACATCAATATATCGCCATAAAATATTCTGATATTTTTGTATTACCTGAACTGGTGTTTTTATTTCGTCTACTGCTTGTAAAGTTGTCCGAAAAATCTCATGTCGTTCTCCAACATGATGTAAGGCTTTTTGTATACGCTGAATATTGAGATTACCTGCAATTAGTATAGCTAATTGAGCGCGATAAGCTACACTATTCTGCTGTTGTAACCAGAGACGTTTCTGCTGATGCGAAAGCTTAAATCCTTCAATAATATCAGCTTGCATTTGCTCGATTTATCCTATATTGAATATGAGAAAAAAACAATTGATAAATGAATTATCTTTGTAGTAATTAAACAATCATCAATCAAATATGACTTCTGATTTTTGAATTCTCACTCTCTCCACCAATCTTTTGTTATGATGTGAGATTTTGTTTCATCTACTACCCGCCACCCTTCTTGGATATATTGTGCAAATTCAGTCTGCTCAAGTGACTCAAGAGCCTTAACCTCACTGTTTGTCAGTTCAGGATGCCAAACATCCACAATCAAAGCAATTCTACTTGAGGTAGCATTAATCCTGACTTCATGTTCAAAAGAATCATCAAATACCAAACACTTTCCTTCTTGCCATGTCCTTGTTTCGTCTCCAACACGGATAGAACATCCCAAGGGGATCTTTAAGCCTAAATGACATTTAATTCTGGCATTTGTAGGTCCGCAATGAGGTTCTATGATTGTGTTTGGACTTAAAGCAGAAAAACAAGCTACTCCTGTACGTCTGGGAATTGCTTCCAGAAGTTTTGTTGTTTCTGGACACTGAAGGCAGTTCTCTTCAAATTTTCTGCCTTGAAGGTAAAAATAGTATTGGAACCAGTCAGTACGTTGTCTATATTGTCTATAATTGTCAGAGGTTTCTGGTTGCATATATGATACAAAACCTTTTTTATTACACAAGTTAAAGAGTTCATTTTTAATTATTTGGAATGAGTTTTCTAGACTTTGTATCCATTCAAAATCAGCAGCATTGTGCCAAGGTTTAGCGGTCAATCCTGGATAAAATAAATCGGGATTTTGCCCAGGCTGTGTTGGTGGGCGCGTTTGTAATCCTTTCACGATTCTCAGAAATTCATTTAATCTTTCATCTGAGTTGTTTGGCAAGCTTTTTGAGGAAGTATTCATATTTAAGTTCCTTTTTTGAGGAAAGAGTCTGAAACAAATTACAAATGATATTGGGTGTGAAGAATATAGGTAGATAAAAGTATTAATAAGGTTGAGTCTAGGGCAATACGTTGACGTTCTGTCATTGTAGGAAGTTTATCTAACAAAGCAATAACTGTTTTTTGGTCAAAGAATGGTATTGATGCCATAGCTGAACTACGTAAAGATTCTTGCATTAATGTGTACAAGCGATTGTTGCTTGTCAAAGTAGCAGGTGGAGCAGTAAAAGGATGCTTTGGACGGTGATAAACTGTATCTGTCAAAAAAGGTCGAGCCGCCTCCCTGAGTAGATATTTTTCTTGCATTCCATGAGTTAACAGCGAGACGGGCATTTCACGCACTAACTCGAAGAGATGGTGATCTAAAAATGGGACACGAATCTCAACAGCGTGTGCCATTTCTAAACGTTCTGCAAATAATGAATAGTTGGGCAAAATTGATTTAGACCACAAATATAATGATTGAATGATTGGATTTCGTCCGGCAAGTTGTCCTGGGAAATCAAATTGTTCTAAAAAGAGGCGATAAACATCTTGTTTAGCAAATTTCAAAGCATAATCAGGTGCAAGTAAAATAGGAAAAAAAGCTCTGTCTACAGCTACATTTTTCAGCCAAGATGGCACAAACCCCAAGGTTTGTTGTACGCTTGCTAAAAAAACGGGCGTGCTATTGGGTAAAGTATTTTCTAATTTCTGTTTTGTATGATTGAGCCGCAAGTCTTGTTTTACATGACCATATCCAGCGAATATTTCATCAGAACCATCGCCGGATAAGATAACTTTATAGCCTGAATCATGTACCACCCGACTTTGTAAATATCTGGCAACACCACGAGAGTTAGTATCTAACGTCTCGGCGTGCCAAATCGCATCAGTAATATGGTCAGCAAAATCAGATTGTTTGAGGAGAATGGGCTGAAAGTCTACTCCTACCCGTGCTGCTGTCTCGCGGGCAATTGCTTCTTCATCATAACCAGCTTCATCGAAGGTGACAGTGAAAGCCCGAACTGTTTGGGAACTATGTTTTGCTGCTATACCTAAGACAGCAGATGAATCAAGTCCACCACTGAGAAAACTACCTACTGGCACATCAGCGCGTAGCCGGATTTTAACAGCTTCTTCCAATTTGTGCCGAATTTGTTCAATATATTCAGTATTTGTGGATCGTGGTTTTGAATCATCATCTCTTGGGTAATCAAGATCCCAATAACGCACAAGTTTTACACTGTGGCGTGTTCCCAGAAGGTAATGACCAGGTGGTACTTGATAGACACCTGCAAATAATGTGCGGTCTTGGTTTGCGTAAAGGAATAACTGTTGAAAAAATGACTCGTGATCCCAACGAGCCGGAACACCTGCTGCAAATAAAGCTTTGGCTTCCGATGCTAAATAAAGGATGTCACCGACAATTGTATAGAAAAGTGGCTTGATACCGAAGCGATCGCGGGCAGCAAAAAGCAGCTGCTTCGACTCATCCCACAGTATAAATGCAAACTCACCTCGGAGATGATTTAAGCATTGTGTCCCAAATTCCTCATATAAATGGAGAACAATCTCGCTGTCAGAATGAGTACTTAATCGATGTCCCTTTTGTTTCAACTCACCCTGAATTCGTTCAAAATCGTAAAATTCTCCATTGACAATGACGTGTAATTGTGAATCTTCATTGGTGATCGGCTGATCTCCTGTGGTCAAATCAATAATACTGAGCCTTGTATGTCCCAGTCCAACTTGTTGATGAGCAGCTATCCACTGACACTGCTTGTCTGGGCCACGATAGCTTAACCGCTGTGTTGCTTTTGCTAACGCCTCTGTTGAAATTGGCTCTCCTTTCGAGAACATTGCCACAATACCGCACATAAATTACACCCCTATTTATTCAAAACTTACGAAAACCCCTCCCTCTTCTTTTTTCTCTGTGTTCTCTCTTGCCTCGTGTGGTTCTTTTAAAAAACAATTCTCATAACTCAAACACACTTGCTATAATCCGATCGCCTTTGGTCTAATACTCTTTAACTTGCTAGCATTTAATTGCCGACGTGCTTCCAAAGCCAGAGATTTTTCCTTTCTTTCCAATTCATCAATGATTCTGATTAAATTCCCCAGTTGAGTATCAGGATTTGCGACCATAGCTTTGATGATTTCTTCAAAATGGCTCAATATTTTGGCAACTGTCACGCCACAGAAGCGGCGTAAATCGTAGAGCAGATGTAGGCATAAATTTGCGCCAGGTATTGCGACGAGCGCTAAAAGGTAATGAGTACTCGCAAACGAACGAATATTATCAATTTTTAAGTTTTGTGTACCTAATTGAGAAATATCTACTTTGGAGTTTTGAACTACTAAAATACTCTCAAATAAAGGCAAATTTTTAGGTATATTACTCCAACTCTGAACTTGTACTAAGGGACTATATTCATATCGACGCAAATTTATGTGTTGGATTTGAAGAGATTTTAGCCAAGGCAAAAGCAAATCCTCAGAAGCTATTTTTACTCTTGCAGGTAAAGTATTGACAAAAACCCCAACCATAGCATCAATTCCTGTCAAGGTAACTGGGCGACCAGACAAAACCGTGCCAAAAACGACATCTTTGTTGCTGCTATAGTAACTTAAAAGTAAAGCCCAAGCTCCCATTAATAGGGTATTTAAGGTTAAATGTTCCTGTTTTGCCAGAGAAACTAATGCTTCTGTGGTAGTTAGAGAAAATTCAACTTCCTGTTGAGGATAACGTTCCTCCTGAGCAGATAATTTAATGTTATTTTCGTCTATTCCTAGAGTGGTAGGTATTCTCAAATCCTGAAGTTCTCGCCGCCAAAATATTTCTGCTGCTGTGAGATCCTGCTGTTTTAACCAGGTAATATAGTCTCGATAGGGACGGCTTGGTTGTAACTCAATATTTTTACCTTGGTCAAATGCCTCATAAAAAGCAAAAACTTCCTTAAGCAGGATAGCATCAGACCAGACATCTGAAATTAAGTGATGACAACTCCAAATTAGCTGATGAGTGTTTGCTGCTATTTGGATGATTGCTAAACGCATTAAGGGCGGCTGAGAAAGATTGAAACCACGCTTGCAATCTGCTTGTAAATAATCTTGTAAATGAGCTTCTTGAGCAGTAGGAGAAAGTTCAGACCAGTCATACTGACTTATTGATAATCTTGTTTGACGGTGAACTATTTGAATTGGTTTATTAAGTCCTTTCCAGACGAAAGCTGTCCTTAAGGTTGTATACCTAGCTACTACTTTCTGCCAAGCTTGATCAAAGGCAAAGAAGTTAAATTTTCCATGTAAAATGCACAGTTGGTGAGCAAAATACATCCCAGAGTCGGGATTGTAAAGGATGTGAAACAACATCCCCTCTTGTGTAGGTGAGAGTGTGTAGATATCTTCGATATTTTTAGGGTTCATATCTAAAGATTTGGCGTTGCTGAGTGGAAAATGGTTTCATGCAGAGGCGCTCCAGAGGAAGATTTGAGAAGAGTTGATTTGAGATTTCCATCCTTATTGGTTGAGTAAAAGCTGATTGAGTTCTTCTTGAGTTAATTCGGCTTCGGGAAAGTCTGAGGGTGTAAAATTTACCGTATCTGTAGATTGAGAAAGAGCAATTAGCGATCGCAATCCCTCTATAAAATCAATAGCTAGTTGTTCTACGGTGGATTTCAAATGAATATTTTCGCTATATCCCCAACTGATTTCTAGCTGTCCTCCCATGACTTTCCCTATAACTTGTAACAGGTGAGAACGACTAGCACTAGGACTTATAGTCGCACCGGGGGATTCACTAGCTAATCGAAAGATGGAAGATTCTCCAAAAACGCGATCAAACTGCCCTAAGTAATTAAAAATAATCTCAGCTTGGGGAAGTGTACTTAATTTTCCTGCCTCACTTTGGTCTTCGCAACAATAACGTAGCAAGCCATAACCTATTCCCCGCTTCGGAATCCGGCGAATTTGTTCTTTAATTGATATTAAGGTATCAATGGGTGCTTGAGACTTTTCTATACTCAAATACACAGGAAATACGGAAGTAAAAAAGCCCACTGTACGAGATAAATCCACTCCCGAAATAACTTCTTCACGTCCATGTCCTTCCAAGTCAATCAGCAAATTATCCATCCCTGTCCACTGGGAAATAGTCTGTGCTAAAGCTGTTAGCAACACTTCATTAATTTGGGTATTATATTTTGCCGGAATTTCTTGCAGTAGTATACGAGTTTCTTCTGGTGTGAGGTATACCGATACGATACGAGTCGAGGCTTCAGTATTCGCACCTCCTCTTAAATCCACAGGTAAAGAGCTAATTTGTTTCGGGTGTGCCAACCAGTAATTCAACTCTTGTTTGAGTTCTGGTGAATTAGCGTAGTTCATCAGCAGACAAGACCATTGCTGAAAAGAAGTCGTTTTAGGTGGAAGATTAATTACTTCTTGGCGTATAAGTTGCTGATAAGCTGTTTGCAAATCTTCCACAAGTACCCGCAAAGAAAAAGCATCTTCCGTCAGGTGATGTAAAATCAACAGCAAGCGGCTGGTTTGATGAGAACCGAGATTGAAAAAAGCAACTTTCATTAGCGGCCCTTGGGATAAATCTAAGCTGCTTTGTAGTTCAGATGCTATCTTTTCAATGGCAGATGTTTGTTCTGTTTGAGATACATCTGATAAGTTGAATTGAGAAAAAGCTACTCTTTCTCCCAAACCTTCATTCACCTGTTGCCAGATTCCTTGTTTTTGTTCAAAACGTAAACGCAGCGCATCATGATGTTCTAGCAACTTCTGGCACGCTTCTTCTAGCAAAACTGGGTCTTGTCCTGGTTGTAATTCTAGTAGAACCGCTTGGTTCCAATGGTGAGGTTCTGGAAAGTTCTGCTCAAAGAACCACTTTTGTATAGGTGTCAGGGGTATTGCTCCAATGATTGGCTCCTGTTGAGCCTGACGAATGGGAATTGTACCCACAACTGTTGCTAACTCTGCGATACTGGAATACTCAAATAACTGACTGGTGCTGAATTGAAGACCTAACTGATGAGCTTTGGCGACAACTTGAATACTCTGAATTGAATCTCCTCCTAGAGCTAAAAAATTGTCGTGAATACCTACCTGCTTAATTCCCAATGCTTGACTCCAAATGGTAGCAAGTGCCTCTTCCACTGGTGTACGGGGAGCTACATAAGTTGTTTGTGCTTCTGTAGTTTCTTCCTTCATCAGCATTTCCAGAAGTTCACGCCTTTCTGTTGAAAGCAATTCAATACGCTTTAAAAGTTCGTCACTCATGCCAATTTTGGATTTTAGATTTTGGATTTTGGATTATTTGGAGATTTTTAAGCAATGCTATTTATGGTTTTTGCGTAAAATCGTAGGGAATTGAGGGTTGGAATTTAAACGCAAAGGAGCGCTGAGGTAAGTGCAAAGGTACGCAGAGAATTCGCTAGTAATTAATGAAGTGTTGTACTAAGTTTGTATCGATAACTTTTTTTTGGAAAGCATTGCTTTGACTTCATCTTCTGAAAGTTCCTCCAGCATTTTGAGAATTTGAGCCATTTTTTCATTCTCAGATTGTGTTTGTTCTGGTGCTGGTAAACTCTGGCGATTGACTTTGCCATTAACTCCCAATGGCAAAGTATCTAGGATAAGGAAGGCAGTAGGAATCATATATTCTGGTAACTTCTGTCTCAAATAACTTTGCAATTCACCCTTGGTAGGTGCGGGTATTTGTTTAGGGACTATATAAGCAACTAAGCGTTTGCTACCCGAATCTTCTTCCCTGACGATGACAACAACTTCTCGAATAATAGGATGTTGTAACAAGACCGCTTCAATTTCTGTTAGTTCAATCCGATATCCTCTCAGTTTCACCTGATAATCGCTACGTCCTAAAAACTCGATGTTGCCATCAGGTAAATAACGCGCTAAATCCCCAGTTTTATACAAGCGACTTCTGAGAGTGGGGAGTTTTGAGTTTTGAGTTAGGAGTGAGGAGTTAGGAGTTAGAAATTCTCCCCCTGCTCCTCCTGCTTCCCCTGCTCCCCTGCTCCCTCCGAAGTTCCGAGCGGAGGAAGCCTCCGCTCGGACTTCTCTCTGCTCCCCTACCTTTTCAAAGGGGTTTGGAATAAACTTTTGCGCTGTCAGTTCTGGGCGGTTAAGATATCCCTTGGCTATACCAAAACCACTGATATGTAGTTCACCTGGAACTCCAATTGGTACTGGTTGTCCGTAAGAATTGAGCAAATATATTTGGGTGTTGGCAATGGGGCGACCGATTGCAACAGGAGTCGTAATATTATGGTTTTGACAATCGTAGACGGTAGTCCAAACTGTTCCTTCTGTTGGCCCGTATTCGTTAAATAAGGATGTCGAAGGTAGCAGTTGATGATGACGTTCTACTAACTCGCTAGAACACGTCTCCCCTGCGACAATGACGGTGCTAAGAGAAATTAACTCGGCCGGATCTATATGCGCCAACAAAGCGCTGTAGAGCGAAGGAACACTCAACCAATGCGAAATCTGATGTTGAGCGATCGCCTTTGCTAACTGCCATATATCTTTTTGGCTACCCTCCTGCACCAGTACTAAGGTTCCTCCTTGACACAGTGTCCAAAATATGCACGCTACTGAGCTATCAAAGGCGAAGGACGGAAGCAATAAAAAACTGCTAACGGGTTCTTGGTAGTAGCTCATCCTCGCATTGGTTGAGTGAAGCAAGTTTTGGTGAGTGACTAGCACTCCTTTGGGTTGGCCTGTGGAGCCGGAAGTATAGATAATATAAGCCAGGTTTTCTGGAGTATTGTTATGGATGGGGTTGTATGTACACTCCTGACTCAAGGTATTCCAGTGTGAATCTAGGCAGACTACTTCAGATTTATGGGCAGGAAGTCTTGCTACTAGATGTGTTTTAGTTAGCAGAACTGGTACTTGGGCATCCTCCAGGATAAAAGTAAGATGTTCTTTAGGATACGCTGGGTCTAGCGGAATATAAGCACCCCCAGCTTTGAGAATACCCAGAATTCCCACTATCATTTCCAGCGAACGCTCTATACAGATTGCAACTGGTACATTGGCAGTTACTCCTAGACGCTGCAAGTAATGAGCTAGGGCATTAGCTTGATGATTTAGCTGTTGGTAAGTTAGAGACGCGACGCCAGTCGCTACAACGGGGGGAACCCCCGCAACGCCCTGGCTCATTAATCGCGTCTGTACATCTGCAAAGACGATCGCAATTGCATCAGGATTTTGTGCTGCCATAGCCTCAAAGTGTTGATGGATACAGCAGTCTTGAGGATATTTCCTGGTGGTGTTATTCCATTCTTCGAGTAACATCTGTCGTTGGCGATCGCCCAAAAGACATTGCGACTCGTAACGTGCTAACGGCTGTGAAGACATTACGCTGAGTGTTTCTTGAAAATAAGTGCCAATAGTTTCTAACTGGGCATGACTTATCTGTGTCAAGTCACACTCTAAATCGAGTTGGATACAATCTGAGGCATGATTAAGATTAAACTCAGACCGCAAGGTAAAATGAGTTTCACCAAAACCCCTAGCCCCTAAAACTTCCAAATCTTTGAGACTTTGCAGACTCTCATAAACATGAAAGTTAGTATAATTAAAAACGCTTTCAACTAAAGGCTGGAGAGCCTGACGACCAACAAGTTGGTGTAAATCTGCGTAAGGATAACGCCTGAAGGGTAACAACTCTCGTTCAGCAGTAAAAACCTGCTGCACCAACTCTAACCAAGTTCCCCCCGTCAGCTGCAAACGCAAAGGAACCGTGTTCAAATGGATTCCCAGAGTTTTTTCGCCGTCAACTTCTTCCAATCGACCATTCGACTCCAGCCCTGTGAGGATATCACTCTCGCCACTCAACAAACTCATCACCCTGACGTGTGCAGCTAACAAGACGTTTTTCAGGGGGACTTCTGCTAACCGAGCTAATTTTTGCAATTGCTTGGAAAGCTCAGGGGAAATAGGGACATCTAAAAAGCCAATTTCCGGGGTATTTTTGCTGTGGTGAGCCACCACCCAACGGGCTATTCTCGTAGTTACACAACCTGCTAATTTTTGCCTCCAAAAATCTTGAGCGTCTGGCGATCGCAATGTTGCACGCTCCAAAGCCACAAAATCTCGATAAGTTATAGCTGGGGCTGGTTCAATGGCTTTGCTTTTACCCTTGAGCAGAGCATCATAATAATGTAGTAATTCTGTCAACAAACAAGCTTTGCTCCAGCCGTCAAGAATAGAAGTGTGACAGCTAAAGGTGAGATAAAAAGACTGCTCTGTGAGGCGGTGAATGAAAAAGCGAATAAATGGTGGGTCAGACCAATCAAAATTTCGTCGTTTTTCAGCTTTTATCCAGGTGGAAAGTGCTTGTTGTTGTTGTTCTGGCGAGAAATCGCGCAAATCCTCGACGTGAAAGGGAGCAGTAACTTGTTGATGAACTAATTGTAGGGGTTCGCTAAAGTTAGTTAGATTGAAGGATGTCCGCAGGATAGCATGGCGATCGACAACCTGCTGTAGAGCTTTTTGAAACAATTCAATGTCTAGATGAACTTGCAAATTGTACAGAAAAATATCATGGTACATCGGCTCATCGGGCATAGACTGAGTGTGAAAAATCACCCCAGCCTGAACCCTAGCCAAAGGATAGGCATCTTCTACATCTTTGGGTAGATTTCGCCGTTCTGCGGGGGCAATCAGGCTAAATGGCTCTGTTTTCTGAGTTCCTAAAGCACTGGGTTCAACAAAAGTAATTTCTTGTGCCAGTGATTCGATAGTCTGATGCTGGAAAATCTGCGCTAAAGAGAAGCTTAAACCTTTTGCAGTGGCTCTAGCTAACACCTGGATGCTGCGAATCGAATCTCCTCCCAACTCAAAAAAGTTGTCGTGAATGCCCACTTGTTCAATGTCCAGCACCTCTGCCCAAATCTCTGCCAATGCTTGTTCTATAGGAGTGCGAGGTGCTACGAAAGCTTTTTCCAATTCAGGTCTGACTTTACCAGGAATTGGTAGCGATCGCCGATCTACCTTACCATTTGGCGTTAAAGGCATTGCATCCAGTAACACAAAAGCCGCAGGAACCATGTAATCAGGCAGCTTTTCTAAGAGAAAGCGACGCAATTCGCTAGTGGTGGGTGCTGGTTGATGACGGGTAACGCAATAAGCAACTAATTGCTGATTGCTAAAATCTGCCTGAGAATTAGCTAATTCTCCCTTGAGTAAGCGACGCAAACCAGTAATTGTTGATGAATTTTCTACGTCAACCAGTGGTGTAAAATCTCGGTTCTGTTCCTTCTTCTCAATTTCTCTGATCAAAACAACAACTTGTTGCAATGCTGGATGTTGAATCAGTACCGCTTCAATCTCTCCTAGCTCAATGCGGAACCCCCGCAATTTAACTTGATCGTCAAGTCGTCCTAAATATTCAATGTTGCCATCGCTCAGGTAGCGTGCCAAATCCCCAGTTTTGTAAAGACGTTCTTCCCCCCTGCTCCCCCGCTCCCCTGCCCCCCTGCTTCCTTTAAAAGGGTTGGCAATGAATTTAATATCTGTTAATTCTGGTTGATGCAGATAACCCCGTGCTAAACCCACACCCCCAATGTGTAGTTCCCCCGGTACGCCAATAGGTACTGGCTGCAAGTGATTATCTAACAGATAAATTTGCGTATTGGCAATAGGGCGACCAATGGGAACAGTGTGTTTACGACTCTCTCGTTCACAAGCCCAGAATGTAACATCGATCGCAGCTTCCGTTGGCCCGTACAAATTATGTAAGTCTGCATCCAACCGCGCAAAAAATCGTTCTTGTAGTTTCAAAGGTAGTGCTTCACCACTACACATCACCTGTCTCAAGCATTGACACGCCTCAAGCCCCGGTTCCTCAAGAAAAACTTGCAACATGGAGGGAACAAAATGCAGTGTGGTAATCTGTTCCTGGGCAATTATCTGAACAAGGTAGGCGCTATCTTGATGACCTCTTGGACGAGCTACTACTAAACGCGCTCCGGTAGTCAAAGGCCAAAAGAATTCCCAAATGGAGACATCAAAGCTAAAGGGTGTTTTTTGCAACACTTTATCTACTGTTGTCAGTTGATAAGTTTCCTGCATCCAAGATAGACGATTGCAAATTCCTCTATGAATGTTCATTACCCCCTTTGGTTTGCCAGTGGAGCCGGAGGTGTAAATTACATAAGCTAAATTATCAGTTGTCACCTGACTAACTGGGTTGTCTCCACTTTCACTAGTCCAAACCTCATGGTTTTTGTCCACCAATACCACTTGCGCCCCATGTTCGGGCAAAGCAGCGAGGAATTTCTCTTGAGTTAGCAACACTGAAACCTGAGCATTTTCCACCATGAAAGCTAGACATTCTTGAGGATAGGAGGGATCTAGAGGAACGTAAGCTCCTCCTGCTTTGAGAGTTGCCAAGATACTCACTACCATTAAGAGCGATCGCTCTAGGCAAATGCCAACCAACACCTCCGGCTCTACTCCCAGAGTTTGCAGATAATGTGCTAATTGATTGGCTTGGCGATTCAATTCGGCGTATGTGAGTTGTTCTGTTTCAAATACTACCACCACTGCATCTGGTATCTGCTCTACCTGAGCCTCAAATTGTTGATGAAGACAAGGTTTACTGACGTAATCTACTTGGGTAGTATTCCATTCGACTAATAATTGTTGCTGTTCTAATTCGGTGAGGAGTGGTAGAAGTGAGATGTGCTGCTGTGAGTCAGCAACAATACCTGCTAGTAAAGTCTGAAAATGACCAGCCATCCGCGCAATAGTGGCAGCATCGAATAAGTCTGTGTTGTATTGCCAAGAAGCAGATAGTGTTTCATCCACCTCAGCCATGATGAGATTGAGGTCAAACTGAGCAATTCGCTGTTCCAGGGCTAGGGACTCTAGCTCTAGTTCTCCTAATTTTATTTTTGCTCCTGTTTCCCATAAAGCAAAAGCTGCCAAACCTGATTCATTAAGGAGGTGCGCTTTCTGCAAGACAAACATCACTTGGAACAGAGGGGAGCGACTAGGATCGCGCACTGGTTGTAGTTGCTCAACTAGACGGGCAAAGGGGTAATCTTGATGTTTGAAAGCATCTAGTACACAAGAACGCACTTGCTTGAGAAATGCCGCAAAAGTTAGGTTTCCCGAAATATGCGATCGCACCACCACAGGGTTGACAAAATACCCAACTAATGCTGCTAAATCTGCCCGACTTCTACCTGTTGTTGGCGAACCTACTAAGATATCTTCTTGACCTGATAGGCGGTAAAGCAGCACCACAAAAGCTGCTAACAAGGTTGTATAGAGGGTAGTACTGTTAGCTTGACTCAAAGCTTTGAGTTTTGCTGTTAAATCTGCATTTAGTTTGCATAACTGCGAAGCCCCTTGAGAAGTTTGCACAGGTGGTCGGGGTCGGTCTGTAGGTAAATTTAAAACTGGTAATTCCCCTGAAAGTTGTTTTTGCCAGTATGCCCAAAGCCTTTCACATGTAGGACTAGCCAGCATTTCTCTCTCAGCGCGAACATAGTCTGTGTACTGTCGGTTGGGGGGGATGAGAGTATCTTGCTGGCCAGTTTTTTGTGCTTGGTAGATAATTCTCAACTCATCTACAAGCACTGTTAAAGACCAGAAGTCAGCTACGATATGATGTACAGCCAACAGTAGGATATGTTCATTGTTTAACCGCGCGAACAACTGCACCCGCAGTAAGGGGCCAGTTTCCAAATTAAAGGGACGGTAAGCTTCTGCGATTAAGCGGTCTTTAAGAACTTCCTCGCTCCAGGTTGCAGCGTCCTCTTGCTGAAAACAAACCTCTAATTGTTCGTGGATATGTTGCGTGGCTTTTCCTTGGTCAGCACTAAAAGTAGTTCGTAAACAAGGATGACGTTCTACTAGTATTTGAAATGTACGTTGCAGGGCAGCAATATCAAGTTCGCCATACAAACGTACAGCATTGACAATATTGTAGGCGGGGCTTGAGGGTGAGAGTTGATGCAGGAACCACAAAGCTTGCTGACCAAAGGAAAGGGGGTACTCAGTGACAACTTCTGGTACTGGAGTGAAAACGATTTCCGGGGATGTCTGTACTAACCTTGCTAAATCTGCAATCGAAGAACCTGCGAGAATGTCCGCCATTGGCAAGACAACACCTAGTTGAGTTTCGATGCTGTTTTGTAGTTCAATAGCGGTTAAAGAGTCGATACCTAAAGTACTCAAAGGCTGCTGGTAATTTAAATGCGATCGCTCTATTTTCAGAACTTGCGCTACTAGCTCTTGTAATTTAGCAACTAACTCTGACTGTTGCGCCTCTGATTCTAATTCCAACAAGGTTTCACGGGTCAACAAGCTAACTATAGAATTAGATTGCTCCAAAATGCTGCTGCATACAATATCTAGACTGTTATTAATAAATCCTAATCGGCAAGCATGACGCTGAATCTTGCCACTAGAAGTTTTGGGGATAGAGCCAGTTTTCAGCAACAGCACTGCATAAACTTGTAGTTCATGTTCTTCCACTACTGCTTGACGGATAGCTCTAATAACTTCATCCCCATCCAAATTTTTGAGATAAGTGCGTTTCACCTCTATCGCCAGCACCAACCGTTCCTCATCAGCTACCTCAACGGTAAATGCGGCACTACTACTGGGTTGCAGTGTTGGGTGGCTCTGTTCTGCTGTTTGTTCAATGTCTTGAGGGTAATGGTTACGCCCTCGGACGATAATTAAATCTTTCAGTCTACCAGTAATGAATAGTTCGCCCTGGTGTAAAAATCCCAAGTCTCCCGTCCGTAGAAAAGGGCCTTTTCCAGTATCTTGCAGGTAAGCTTGGAAAGTCTGCTGTGTCTGTTCTATCTGGTTCCAGTAGCCTTGAGCTACACTCCCACCTGCTACCCAAATCTCACCCACTTCATTACTGGTGCAACGAGTCAAAGTATCAGGATTGGCAATCACAATCTGCAAATCCTCTAGGGGTTGACCACAAGAGACTAGCATCTTTTCCCCAACAGCCGGGACAACTTGATTTCGAGCCAGTGCTGTTTGCTGGAAGGGTTGCATTATTGGTGCGGCTGTCTTCAGTCCACCAGAAACCATCAAAGTAGTTTCCGCCATACCGTAACAGGGGTAGAAAGCTTGGCGGCGAAAACCACATTCAGCAAAAGTTGTGGCGAAGCGTTCCAACGTATCAGCTCGTATAGGTTCTGCTCCGTTAAAAGCGACTTCCCAACTACTTAAGTCAAGAGTCGCTCGTTGTTCGGGAGTAATCTTATTCACACAGAGGTCGTAGGCAAAATTCGGCCCACCGCTAGTAGTGGCTTTGTATCGGGAAATCGCCTGTAACCAACGTACAGGGCGCTGTAGAAACGCAACAGGAGCCATGAGAATACAGGGGATACCCAAGTACAAGGGCTGAAGCATATTTCCAATCAGTCCCATATCATGGAACAGCGGCAACCAACCGACAAAGATAGTCTTGGAGCTATGCCCCATAGCCTGCTGGATGATGCGTTGGTTATGTAGAAGATTGCCATGACTCACCATTACCCCTTTAGGTGTGGCAGTAGAACCTGATGTGTATTGTAGAAAAGCTAAGGTATCACTACTAGGTTGAGTCTGTTGCCAGTTATTTTCTAGTCCACTCTGAAGATTGTCGGTAGTCACCCACTGCATGTACTGGAGGTTTGGAGTTTGCGGCAACTGATGTTCTATCTGGGTAAGAATCTTGGTGGTTGTTAGCGCCACAGTTGCTTGTGAGTCAGCCACAATACCTTCTAATCTGGGCATGGGTCGATTCAGCCGAGGTGGATAAGCAGGGACGGCAACGACGCCAGCGTAGAGACACCCAAAAAAGGCGGCAATGTATTCTAGACCTGGCGGATACAGTAGTACAGCACGCTCCCCACTGACTAGGCAATTTTGTAGCCTTGCTGCAATAGTTCGAGCTTGACAATCGAGTTCCTGATAAGTCAAATGGGCTTCTTCTGTTTCTCCATCAAGCAAAAAAGAATAAGCTTTCTGGTTGGGCTGTTGACTGGCTTGAAAACGAAGAATTTCTACGAAAGTAGAAAAATCAATTGGTAGCCCTAAAGGTTGATTGCCCATTTGTCATACTACTCACTTACTAATCATGGTTATGAGTTCGAGCAAGATTCTTCAACTACTAAATCTAGTTATTACCTGTGTCAAAAGACAAGATGTCAAACTTCAGCTAACATAACGAGAGCGATTTTTTGGGGCAGCTAGGCTGTTAATTACTTGATTAATGATAATTATTATCATAATGCTCTTGTTCTTGTCAAGAAGATTACATAAGATTAATAATTCAGCCCTCTAAATATTGACAAATAACAGATTTTATGGTATTGCTTCACGGGATAGCACCAAGAGATGCTTTGTATTGCTTGAGCTTTCGAGCAGTGGAACAGTGGGGATGTTTGCCATCAACAGAGAGTGGTGGTCGCTTCTTTTTGGGACTTCTGGGATGCTTGCGGAAGGATTTGAGATGTACTTTAGTTGCTAAGTGCTGGAGAATATCTACCATCTGATTGAGCGTAAAATCTTCAAAGCATTGCCAATGAACCGGAGGAATCGCAATCATCATGCCTCGATAGATACCGTGAATATCATCCACCAGGTAAAAATCTGATAGCCCGGCTTCGATTTTGTCAACCCCATGTACACTGCCAAGGACTGATTTAAGTGTCGCTATTTGGTTGTAGGCTGACAGTGCCAGACAATAGGAGAATAAGGCAGCTTTGGGATAAGCTAAAGTTTCAATTTCGCCATGAAAGTTTTGAGTCAGGATTTGGAATAAAGTTTCCACACTCCACCGCCCTTGATAAAGTTCTGCCACCAGAATCCCGGAAGCATCTGTGGGTGGCAAGTTGGTGAAAATAGCAATTTCCCAATCTTGGTCACGGGTGGGACGATTCAAACCAGACTCATCAAATCCACCTGAGTCGAAAACAGTAACTCTTGAGAGTATTGGCGAACGCTTGAAGTCTCGAATAGCTGATTCATCCGTGAGGAGTTAAAAATATTTTCCATCAGGACTCGCATCATTACACGCTCCGGGGCTGGCTTTTACAAAAGCATCAAATATGGGAGATAAGTAACTGGACAGAATTAATTACACAAATTAATAATATAATAAATAAGCATAAATAAGTTGTGTATTAATTACTGTTGAAGATGATATTCATCCGAGAAATCAATCCCCTCTCAGCTAAATTACTAGAGCGAATTTATCGCCAAAGCCAACATCATCAGGTACGTCAAAGAGCGCATTGCCTTATATTAGCTTCGCAAGGAGTAAAAAAAGAAGAATTAATGAAGATTCTTAAAGTCAGCTATAAGACACTTTAGCTTAATACCTTCAGTACCTTATGGATGGCAGGATACTGGAGAATATTTAGCAATTAAAAGTCGTCGTAGCCGTCGCTTAAATGTTTTAGGATTTCTGAGCAGAAAAAATAAACTTGAAACTTATACTTCGTATCAAAGTATTAATTCTGACGTTGTTGTTCATTGTATTGATACTTTTTTTCCTGTAGTAAATAGACCAACAGTGATTGTTGCAGATAGATCTTCTATTCATACCAGCAACATTATTATTGATAAAATTGAAGAATGGAAAGAGCGTGGTATTACGATTTTTGAATTACCATCTTATTCACCAGAATTAAATTTGATTGAGATTTTATGGCGTTTTATCAAATATCATTGGATTGAGATAAGTAGAACGAGGTGAAAAAACCAAACTGTGTAAAGATAAGTAAATACGTACAATGTGTCTACCAAGGTAACAGGGATATGGGCAGCCGTTTAAGGGTATTTCTGACTTTTGAGCAAGGCCTTTCC
>JAHHHW010000165.1 GCA_019359115.1 Pelatocladus maniniholoensis HA4357-MV3 | reverse complement strand
CGAACTAACGAGCGATCGCTTCAAAAATTTCTGGCTCGACTGAACCTAAAATCAATGCTTTCAACCTGATTTCTTTACAAAACTTTACAACGTGTCCCATTTTGCACGTATCCCGGCTGTACCCCAAATACAGATAATTTCTAGCAATACCCTGTGAAGAGAGGGATTTAAAGATTAGAGACTAGAGGTTAGAGAATTTAGTAGTTTACACTTTTGCTCTTCACTACTTTACATATTTGCTACTGATTAGTTATGCTAGACACTAACTACTAACAACTAACCAATGTACAGACATGTAATAGCACGTCTGTACATTCACTTAATAATCAACCACCAGCAAAAATCACTGCTAATCCTCATCAAGAGCAGGAAAAAATTCCTCAAATTGCCATAAATCATTTCTGTTCTTAAAAAACCAAATTCGAGTTGCTGGGGTTAATTTACTCCAAATAATTTCAGGAGAGACATGAGGAGATGCATATCGATATTCCTGACCGAGAGCTTTGAGGTTTTCTGTAACATCGTCAGGGATACCAAATTCTTTCCAATCAACTTTTCTATATATTCCAGACACACCTGTAGCAGGATCAAAAATTAATTGTGCAGCTCTAATTAAGTCCGCAAAGTGTACTGGCTTGAGTTTGTTGATTTCCTGAAGTTGAAGTGATTCGTTATTTTCGCGAGACATCGTTCCTGGAGTGGTCAATAGTAATTATTTGTGGGATTTACTTTGATGAGACTCCTACCCCGATGCCTCTAGTTTAGCGCATAGCAGCAAATGAGCGATCGCTTATCTCTAAGAACGCAGCTGTGCAAGCATTAGCGCTGGATTCCAATAAGCACGTGTTGTTTGAATTTTGCCAAAATTGTTAATTTCAAACACTGTTATTCCTGCAAATGTCACTGATTTGTCATTTTTAGTTATTCCTTGCATAGTCCACTTAACTGCTGCTTCATTACCTGCAATAAAAATATGCTCAGTTGTTGCTTCTAATTTCTTAAATACTGTTTTTAACTGGTTGATAAATACAGCAAAATTTTCATGAATTTTTGCAGGTGGTTCTCCAACTGGGTCATAACTAATAGCATCTTCTGCGAAATTTTCAATCAAGCCTTCAGCATTCATGGCAGAAATATTGGCAAAATAGTTAGCAATTAAAGTGGCGATCGCTTCTTGTGAAATCGTATTCATATTGGACTATAACGTTAAAATATTCACTAAATATAATAATTATTCGCAAATAAATAAACATTTATTTAGCAGCAATAAATGTTTGTAGTGTAAAATTACTAAAATCACAACTGTCATAATTGCGAATAGCGCGTAGTAGTAAACTGGGGTTAATCTTGATATATTTGATTACCATCGGCACTATTTTTAAAGCTTCTAATACAATGAAAACTCTCTATGATTTGTCCATCAGCAGAGTATCTTGTCCAAATGCCATACCAATCTCTATTGACATGATATCGACAAAAATTATCCCAATTTTGTAGTTGTGCTGCTGTGTTGTCTGTACTCATGAATTTTGTTGTGAGTGCTTTAATTACTCATTCTTCATTTTCAACTAGAACTGTAACCGCAGCGACAGCTATCAACATTTCGTCATTTTTATCATCGAGTTCAGGGATAGCTTTTCCTTGGACGACCATTCCCCCAAGCTCAACACTCAAGGATTTACGACCAAAAGGTAGTACTGCTAGTACCTCTTGTTGGCGAACTTGTTCGGGATAGGGTACTGCAACTTGCACTTCTACAATCATCTCATTGGGATGGCTCAAGCCTGCTACTTCCCAAACACCAGGTAAAGCATTGTTGGCGATCGCATTTCTCACAGCCCTGGCTGCTGCTACTGTTGGATCTTGTCCATGCTGATCTATCCCCATTCCCATTTCGATAATCAATCGTTTACGTGTCATAGTTCTATTCACACTTATAAGATTTACTTATCACATTTATTTACTATTGTTTTGTTAAGTCATGTTGACTATTTGTAACAAAGTGCTTTACATTTATATACATAAGTTAATTTTTATTAATTCTCTTATCTCCTCTCGACATTTGGATTCCTCATGGTTGCCTCGGTGTTTCACATCGGGGTTTTTTGTTTTAGTTAGTTAGACAAATTAATTACACACATTGTTTTTCTGTTCCCCGTTCCCCGTTCTCTGTTAACACCTACCTCTTCAAAAATCGTTGACGCAGACGAAAAACAAAAATATTGACTTCTGGTAACTTCATCCAAGCAGCGATCGCACCAAAAACACCTAAACCAACTAAGCCAGATATAATTAACTGCATTAATTGAATCAACAAACCATCTACACCTAAAAATTGCTGTAAAACTTGAAGAGTCGCAAAACTAGCTATACCAGCGACAATGCTACCAGCAGTCAAACCGAATATCGGTAAACACCATTCTTGTAAAGGTAAGCCATTCAGCCTCCGGTTAAGCAAGAAAAAGAGCATCAACACAGAACTGCAATTTACTCCCACAGTTGCCAATACTAAACCAGCAGCACCAAAAGATTTAATTAAAAGAAAATCTAACAAAGCATTCAGGAAAATATTTATCATGCTGATCCGAAAGGGTGTTGCACCGTCGCCCAAAGCATAAAACACCCGTACTAAGACATCACGCGCCAAATAGACAAACATCCCAATTCCATTCGCAATTAGCAAAGAAGCTACCAGTTGTGAGTCCGTACCTTTAAAAGCACCGCGTTCGTACACGACTCGCACAATTGGCACTGCTAAAGTGATCATTAATGCGCCTAAAGGCAGCATCGTAAAAGCAGAAAGTAACAATCCTTGACGAATGCGTAATTTTAGCTCATCCCAATGTTCAGGAGCAGCAAGTCGGGCAAACATTGGTAACAGGGGAACCAAAATCACATTAGAAATAATTCCCAAAGGTGTCTGTACAAGTAACCCAGCGTTAGACAAAGCAGCAGCAACCCCTGTAAAAGGAATCAAAGAAGCAAAAAACAAATCTGTGTACAGGTTAATTTGCAGCATTCCTGACGAAAAAGTTGCTGGTAGCATGATTCTCATCACATCACTGACTCCAGGCTGATGAAAATCAAATCGCAACCGGAATTTACCCATACCCGCTTTGGCTTGGGCGATGACTTGTACTATCCACTGTAAAAACGCACCTACCAAAACACTCCCTGCTAAAACCATTCCACCTAACATGGCATATTCAGGTGTGCTAATTTTACTACCAAGTTGCCAAGTGAGAACACCAAGACCAACAACAACCGTAACGCTAGAAAATAAAGGACTAATTGAAGGTAGCCAATATTGATTAGCAGCATTGAGAACGCCAAAACCGATACCTATTAGACCAGCTAAGACAGCCATCGGTGCCATAATTTGCAGTTGATTAATGGCGATCGCTCTGATTAATTCTTTTCCTGGTACTTTTAAACCAGGTGCAAATAGGTCTATAAAAGTAGGTGCAAAAATCACAAAGAAAATTGATGCGATTAACAGCACTCCACCTACTAACGTTGTAATAGTTTCTACTAGAGGTGCTGCTTCTTCTTTCTTACGTTTAGCTAAAACACTGACAACAGCACTGTAAAAAGGCCCGTTAATTCCCCCTAACAAAATCAGTAGAAAACCAGGAATCGTGTAGGCATAATTAAAAGCATCAGCCGCAGGTCCCAAACCAAAAGCAGCAGCAATCACTTGCTGACGAACTAACCCAAATACCTTACTAATTAAAGTCGCGGCGGCAATAATACCAGCAATTCCAGCCAAGGAACGAGAAACTTTTTGTTCTTCTGTCACACCCAGTACCCGACAATTATACAGATAGCCCTATCTCTTGAACATTTAACCGGAAATCTGGTGGTTTGTCAGGGCGATTTTGAAAAAATAGTAGAGACGTAGCATTGCTACGTCTCTACAAGGGTTATGGTAAAAAAATAGTGGTTATTTGCTAGATCCATTCACAAATAACCACTAACTAACGACTATGAATTTCATTTAATGAGCGATCGCTGGTTTAGCATCTAGCATGATCCATAAAAAGGCAAGAGCCAAAATCAACATCAACCCTAAAAAGCGCAGCAAAGTATTTTTCATAAAAATAGTCCTTTGTCCGCTGCTAGTCAGCTGATCAATTATTTTTATTGCATCGCTAGTCTTCGCCATTCTCTTGTTCCTCTACGTAGGTGTGAACTTCTGGGTTTTCTTCAAATAAAAGCTTTCGTGTGAGTTTAAATATTGAGGCGACCTGTAGTCAACAATTGATATCCCCCGACAAAACAAGCCATTGAAAGGCAAAACTGCCAGAGACTTGTAGGGTTGAGGATAGCGCGGCTACTGAGAAAAATGAGAACAATCCCTATTCCCAGTACCACCCAACCTAAAGCCTTCTCCTGACGGGGTAGGACAAATAACATAAGAATTCCAGAAGTCAGACAGAGTATAGAAGCATCAGCAGCTATACCACGCCACCAATAGGGATATACATTGGTGGTGAAGTAAATATTTTGACCGAGAAAGTAAACTCCGGCTAGCAGTAATGCTAAACCAATCAACTTGAATAAAAATCTCATTATTTAAATGGTGACTTGTACTAAGCCTATATTGCCCAAATAAAGGAATTGAGGCTTCAATAGTAGAAACTTTAGAACAACATATAAGCCAAAGTAATAGACATAGGCGTGAAAATGAATGTAGAGACGTAGCATTGCTACATCTCTACAAGGATTTCAGGCAAGCCCTAATTAATTTTTGGAGATGTCTAATGACTACTTCCAATCTTTCCCAATTCTAATAGTGAGATCAGATTCTAAGTCACCTGTTGCTGAGACTTCAATTGTTCCCAAACCCAAGATTTTTTGCAGTTGTTCTGCGGCTTGGCGATTACCTTTTTGGGCAATAATTTTAGTTTCACTATGCCCGTCAGTCCAATCTGAGATAGCATAAACTTTTTTAAAGCCTTTGCTCTTGAGAGAATTGATCACCTTGCTAGTTAGTTGGGGTTGATTGGAAGCATTTTGAATCGCAATTTTGAGGCTAGGCAGCGATCGCGTATCTGGTTTGAGACCACCTATATTTACTCCTGTATAATTATTGAGCAAGTCAACTTTTCCAGTTAGATTCAACCAATAACTATCAGGATCTGCACTTAAACGACTGAAAATACCTGGTAGCAAGGTCATCTGAAAATTATCCCGCTCCATGTTCAAAGAGAAGTTGACTAGTGCCATCATCTCTTCAACTTTCAGGTTAGTGTCAAAGTACTTACGCATAATGTGAACTAACTGTGGCAATCTAGGTAAAACCGTTGGACTAAACAAGCGTTCGCGTAAACCCATTAACAATGTTTGCTGTCGCTGTATTCTGTTGAGATCCCCCAGATTACTATCGCGGTAACGCACAAACTCTTCAGCCTGTTCACCGTTGAGAGTTTGCCAGCCACTGACTAAATTAATAGAAAACTTAGCAGCAGAGTCTTTGTATTGCATCGGTTCGGGAACAAACACCTCTACTCCGCCCAACTGATCCACCAACTGCCGTAACCCGCTAGTAGACATACGAATGTAGCGATCAATCGGTGCATTACTCAGAGTACGACTGACAACCCGCGCCGCCAACACCGGGCCCCCTTGGGCGTTAGCTTGGGATACCTTAGTCAATCCCTTTGATTCTGGGATCGCAATCATAGTATCTCTAGGAATCGACAGCACCCGTATGGTATTATTTTCTGGGTTTAGTCTCACCAACAACATCGTATCGCTGCTCGCAGCATAACTTTCTGGTGAACCATCAACACTACCCCGGACTGGTTCGATACCCATGATCAGTATATTCATTGGGCGTGTGAGCTTGTATTGAGAAATGTTGCTCCAAATCTCCCCTGGTAATGGTGTTTTTTCTACGTCTGGCCCGCCCATCCCTAATTCTTCATCCGTTCGATCTATGTCGCTCCAGAGCGGAGTCCAAAGCGCTAAAGTCGATACTAATAATCCTGAGAGTGTGAACCCTACAACTATTGTCAAAAACCAAAATAGCCACCGAGGCATTGCCAAACCCAACCTCTGATAAAGTTGGCTGGGTATGGAACCGACAGATTCTACAAACTCAGATGAGATATTCGTTTTTTGCTGTGGGTTTGCCTCATCAGTTGATTTTTGTCCTTGTTGAGATTTACCCTGATTTTTGATCTGTGCTACTTGTTTAACCACAAACTATCTCCCCACTCATCCACTCCCTAAACCTAATGTTAATCGAAGCAACAAATCTTGCCAGTGACGAACACCACAGTACACTTAGTAGTGTTATTAAGTAAGTTTCTATGACAACATGACTCAAGCATTGTTCCCAGTAATTCTTGCTGGTGGTAAAGGTGAGCGTTTTTGGCCCCTCAGTCGCCAAAATCGACCCAAACAATTTTTAAGCCTAGATGGCAGATCTAGAAGTCTCCTACAAGCAACGGCTGATCGACTGCTACCACTAGCTGGCGGTTGGGATCGCTTATTGGTCATTACTTCTAGTCAAATAGCTCAAGGAGTTAAAGAACAACTACCCGAACTGCCACAGGATAACTTGCTAGTCGAATCTCAGGGAAGGGACACAGCCGCCGCAGTCGCTTGGACAAGCTTGGAAATCAAAAAGCGTTACGGAGATGACGCTATTATCGGCTTTTTTCCTGCTGACCACTGGATTGCTAACCAAGAATCTTTTGCAAGTACAATCAACGCAGCAATTGAACTAGCAGCAAACACAGCAGCGATTGTCACGCTGGGGATCAAGCCCACCTTTCCATCAACTGGCTACGGTTACATAGAACAAGGCGAACAGATTGGTTGCTTTAATGACTTGCCAGCTTATCATGTGAACCGCTTTACTGAAAAGCCTGACCGTCAAACGGCAGAAAATTTTCTAGCTACGGGACGTTTTAGCTGGAATAGCGGGATGTTTATTTTTCGGGCGGGTGTTGTTCTCAAGGAACTACAAATCCACGCTCCAGAAATTATTGAACCGTTGATACAGCACGGTCCTGATATCTATCCCCAGTTACCTAAGAAGAGTATAGACTATGCTCTCATGGAAAAAACGAATTTGACACATGTCTTACCAGTAGATTTTGGCTGGGATGATTTAGGTGATTGGAATGCGATCGAACGTTTATTAAAAAAAGCAGATAACCCAAATGTGGAACTATGTACTCACGTAGGGTTAGATACACAGGGTGCTATTGTTTATGCTAGCAATGCAGATGATGTTATAGTCACGATTGGTCTAGAAGATGTAGTTATTGTACGCGATCGCAATGTGACTCTTGTTGTCAAAAAAGACCGTACTCAAGAAATTAAGCAAATCCTCAAAACTTTGCAAAGCGATCCCCGATTTACAGAATTGTTGTAATAGGTTTCCAACTCTCCCCACCCTATAGGGATGGGGAATTCTGCCGAATTAGTTAAATTGTAGTGCGATCGCCTTCACTGTAGATTAACCTCAACACGATATTGAAGTACCTCAAAACGATATTGAAGTACCTCAATAACAAACCATCAATCAATAACAAGCAATCGCCAACAAACAACTACTTCGCTTTCGCTTCTAAATTTTCCAGACGACTTCTGAGTTCTTGGTTTTGTTGTTTGAGTTGATCGAGTTCCTCGCGTAGTTGTTTAACTGCGCTGTCTGTACCAATACTTTTTTGCACTTTGGCAATTTCTTCTTCAGCGTAGCGACGTACCCGTCCGTCTGCTGTTTGATCGCTAAGAGATTGCAAGATACTGATAGCTTTGGGAGTTTCCGTATGTCCCAAGGCTGTCAAAACTGCTACTTGAGTTAAAAAGAATCTTTCTTTAGCAAGTTCTGCCAAATGGTCTAAGATTCGTTCTACATTAGCAGGAGTTTGACCAACAGAAACTGTACCTAATGCCCGAATTGCCGCCAAACGCAAGGGCTGAGGGACACCCGCTTTAGTGTATTCCAAAATTAGATTTAAGGCTGCTTCGGAAGTTTTGAGCTTGGCTAAACCAGCGATCGCCCCACTGCGTACCACTTCATTCCAACCAGCTTTTTCTTCTAAAACTGTTTTTAGCAGTTTCAAAACTTTTTCTTCTTTGGGTTTTTCTTCTAAACTAGCAGCTGCAATTGTCCCAACGGCGCGAGCTGCTGCTGCTTCTACATAATAGCTAGAATCTCCATCCTCAACTACTTCTTTGACAGCCTTATAGCTGGCGTGGGTTTTAATTTTCGCTAGTGCTTCTACTACAGCTCTACGCACGTATGAATTTTCATCTTTTAACCCTAGCAGTAAAGCATCAAAAGCTTGATCTAACTTGATTTCTGCTAATTGAGCAGCTACTTCTACGCGCACACCCCAAAAAGGATCTTTTTGCAGTGCTGTTTCTAGTGCTTTGAGGACTTCCAATCCTCCTTTTTTCGCCAAGGCTTCAGCTGCGTAAATACGTGAAGTTGAATTAGGATCAAATTCTAACTGTGCTTTTAATTCTGGTACTGGGTACTCCAAGGAAACTGTTTTCAAGAAATTATTGCCAACATCAAAGCTGATAAATAAGGGTTTCTCTTGCAGTGGAAAATAAAAAGTTTGTTCGCGTTCGTGAACCCGTACCTTGAAAATTTTTAACTCAGCAGGCGCACCATTTTCAGCATACCCAAAACCAATGGGAACTCGCAGGTCAAATAAATTACTATTACTGCCATTACGTTCAGATGCTGCTTGAGTTTGAGTAACTGTGATTTTAACCAAGTTAGCATCACCATCCCAGGAGTAAGCTACTTTAAAATCAGGGTGTCCACCACGGTAAACATACTGGTCAAACAAGAATAAAAGATTACGTCCACTTGCTTTTTCGATCGCCCGCAATAAATCTATTGTTTCTACGGTTTTATGGGCATTATCTTGGACAAATGTCTGCATCGCTTGCCAAAACATTTCATCGCCCAATTCCGTACGAATCATGTGATACACACAAGACCCTTTTTCATAAATATGGCGATCATAAAGTTCGATCGCTTCTCGGTAAACGTGTGTCACCATCGGGCGGCGATAGCGGCCACTATCTTCTGCTAGATAGCTGCGGGCTTCTCCCAAGCGGTAATAGGCTGCTTCATCTGCACCATATTCATGCTCTGTCCACATTACCTCAGAGTAAGAAGCCATACCCTCTTTTACCCAAGCATGAGACCAGTGCTTGATGACAACCAAGTCACCAAACCATTGATGTGCCAGTTCGTGGACTACTAAACTTTCTGTGTTGCGGTTATCTAATGCTGCTTTAGCATCCAGCAAACATCTATCTGTCAACAGTGTGGTGGAAGTGTTTTCCATACCACCAAAGATGAAATCATCAACGCAGACTTGAGCATACTTGGGGTAGGCGTAAGTATAGCCATATTTTTCGCTTAAAAACTCCATCATGCGCGGAGTTTTGCCCATACTACGTTTGGCGTATGCTTCTCGTCCTTTTTCTACATAATAAGTGACAGGTTTACCATTCCACTCATCGCGAATTTCCGCAAAATCACCTACAGCTAATGTCATCAAGTAGGTAGGATGAATTTGTTGTTGCGACCAGTGGTATATTTTCTGGTCGCCATCTTCTTCTGTAGCAATGAGTTCACCGTTGGAAATAGCAATTAGGGACTTGGGAACACGAACGCGAATTTCGGAAGTAGACAATTGTCCTGGGTAGTCAAAGCAAGGAAACCAGAAGCGTGAGTCTTCATCTTCGCCCTGTGTCCAAACCTGGGTAGGTTTGTGGGGATAATGTTTTTCTGGTTGGATGAAGTAGATCCCTCTTTGGGGTTTTTGGACAGAGTAGGCGATCGCGATCGCAACTCGTTTATTGGCTATAGTCGGTGAATGCAGTTGAACCGACAATTTTTGACCGTCGTAATCAAACTTCTGGCTAACTTCATCCACTAATACTGATTCGATGTTCAAATTAACAGCATCTAATATCAAACGGTCAATACCATTACGGATAGGTAATAAAGTAATATTGCACTGACCTTGAACGCTTTGGTTAGAAATATCTAAATCGAGATCTAGAAAAATATGTTCAACCTGTCCGGGGCGATCAGGGTTATAGTGTGGTTTTGCCCCTGGTAACTCAAAAGATTTGTAGTGATGATTTTCTGTATCAAAAAAATAATAAGACATTGATGCCTACTGACCTTTTAATCCTGATAACTATTAACGGATTTAGCTAACAAAAAATGAAATTTTGCTACATAGTACACTTTTCCCAAATCGACTCTTAATACTCCTTGTTGTCATTTAGTTAAGAGTGTCCTATGCTCTATGTGGTTTTCATTGAGTAAAAATACTCTAAGGCTATTTGTATAGCTTTAGGATAGCTTGTTACTATATATTAATATTAATTTTTTTCGGTGAAGAATAGAAAAATTCTCAAAAATTATCTTCATGATTGTGTGTGAGTTTCGGTTTTATTTACAATCTAAGTGATGTTATTTACTAATTAAACCAGTAAAACTAAGTAAACAAAGTAGATAAAAACAAAAAAACTAAGCACCCCAAATGAAATCTTGTAAATGTCTTGATGACAAATTCATAAAAATATAATAGTAGAATATAAAGTGCTTAAGATCAAAACATTAAGTTTTGATTTTGTGATAAGGTGAGAGCCACAGTATGTAGCAAAAAACCAAAGGGTAAAGATGAAAGAATTATTTGCCCTGTGTCTGTTTTGTGCTGAGGGTAGAGGTAGAAATTAATTTAAAAGTATTTAATTTTTTAACAGCCTAATAATTTTATATCAGATCATCGGAATCACATTGCAACATCAAAAATCCAAAAACCAAAATATTTCACCCCGCCAACTAGCTTTTGTGGCATTGCGAGAAGTCCACAAGGGAGCTTATGCTGATGTAGCATTAGATCGAGTATTGCCCAAAGCAGATATAACAGATGGTGAAATTGGTGCAAACAGACTCAGCGATCGCCGTTTAGTGACAGAATTAGTCTATGGCTGCACTAGAAGACAGCGTACTCTCGATACCATCATCAATCAACTGGCCACAAAAAAGCCTCATCAGCAACCAAAAGACCTCTACACAATTCTGCATCTAGGCTTATATCAGTTGCTATATCAAGAACGAATTCCTCCTAGTGCTGCTGTTAATACTACCGTGGAATTAGCCAAGGAAAATGGTTTTGCTGGGCTGGCTGGTTTTGTAAATGGTTTATTGCGCCAATTTATTCGCTTGGTAGAGGAAGGGGGGGGACAAGGGGGACAAGGGGACACGGGTAACACAAATGAAATACTGATCGCGTCTTTTTTACAGCTACCAGAAAATCCTGTAGAACGTTTGGGTATTTTACACAGTTTTCCAGACTGGATTATTCAAGTTTGGATAGATCAATTTGGTGTTACCGAAACAGAGAAACTGTGTATGTGGATGAACCAAACCCCAACAATTGATCTGCGGGTGAATCCACTGCGATCTGATTTAAAAACAGTAGAAACAGCATTGCAAGCAGTTGGTGTTTCCTGTCAACGTCTTCCCCATCTACCACAAGCTTTAAGATTACTTAGTCACCCAGGTCAAATTCAAAATCTTCCTGGTTTCAGTGAGGGTTGGTGGAGTATCCAAGATAGTAGCGCTCAATTGGTTGGTCATTTCCTTGATCCCCAACCAAAAGAAGTAGTGATCGATGCTTGTGCTGCACCTGGTGGTAAAACTACTCATATTGCTGAGTTAATGCAGGATACTGGAAAAATTTGGGCGTGCGATCGCACTCCTTCTCGAATGCGGAAACTCAGACAAAACATTCAACGACTTAATCTCAAGTCTATAGAGATTTGCGTTGATGACAGCCGCAATTTACCTCAATTTCACAACTCTGCTCATAGTGTCTTATTAGATGCACCTTGTTCTGGTTTGGGTACTCTACATCGTCACGCTGATGCACGTTGGCGACAAACACCAGAGTCTGTACAAGAACTTTCAGTACTACAAAAAGAACTTATTTCACATACAAGTACTTTTGTCAAGGTAGGAGGAATATTAATTTATGCTACCTGTACATTGCATCCAGCCGAAAATGAAGCCGTAATTGAGTCATTCCTAGCAGAAAACCCAGATTGGAAAATAGAGAATTCGAGCCAAGATATATGTTTTTCAGGGTATTCCACGTCACAAGACTGGTTGAAAGTATTACCCCATCAACATGATATGGATGGCTTTTTCATGGTTCGTTTAAGAAAAACCAATGATTCAGGGTGAATACTGTTAGCGGTTGTAAGATTTCAAAGAGGGCAGAGTGAACTATAGGAGGCTGTGATGTCAGTGAACTCCAGTAATGTAAAAAACTTAGTTAAAATTCTGATTGGGGCGGCCTGGATCGATGGTAAAATCCAACCGGAAGAAAGGCAATATCTGCATCAAATAGCCCAAGAGAAGGGGGTAGCTAATGATCCAGATATCAAGCCCCTATTATATGAGTTAGTTCCTGTCATGCCAATCGAATGCTACGGCTGGGTAAAAGAATATCTGGGTGAGCATCCGAGTATGGAAGATTGTCAAAGCTTGATTCAAGCCATCAGTGGTTTAATTTACACTGACGATGAAGTAGCAATAGAAGAAGCAAAACTGCTGACGACATTACAACAATTATCTAACCAAGAGCAATCAACCCAAGCCGGATTAAACGCCCTTCTCAAACAAATTCAAAAGCTTTACCGTCGTTGGGTTGAAATTCAAAATTAAGCTGTCATTTGTTATTTGTCCTACCCTGCGGGTAGACACGGCGTGGCGCTACTTACCAGAAGTCGCTACGCGCCTACCGTAGGTAGCCGCTTGCGCGTCTATGTCATTTGTAATTAACTAATAACCAATGACCAATGACAATTTGCTCACACACCAGGTGTTTCATCTTTGTCAACCTTGGGGACAAAGTCAGGACGATTTTTATCTTCCCAGCCCACGGGACGCTTGGAGTTATACCAAGCAATTGAACCAATAGTAACAGCAGCAATAAAGCCTACTACATATACCGCAGTGAAAGCAAAGGGAAAATGAGGTTCGTTAGCTGCTTGTGCTGCTGTTTGCATTAATAAATTCATGAGTATAATCTCCTAGAATAAGTAACACTACTTAAAAACTTATAAAAAGAGCATACCATCCACATCCATCACAAGTCAGAGGGAAGGGAGGAGATTGGTGATAGTTAGTGGTCACAAATCAGTTAACAGTTAACAGTGAGTAATCGAATTTGATAACTGATAACTGTTCACTGACAAACTCATTGTGAGGAACTTGGCTTGAGTCTCTCTCGCCAAGAAGATGCAGGTGTAGAAATAGAAGAATTGCTAGCAGATGAGGTAGATCGTAATCGAGGAGTTACAGACGCAGAAGAATTTGAATATTGTCTATATCGTCGTCGTGGTTGGGATGAGGAAGATTCAGATTCATTATTTGCAACAGATTCGGAATTACGATAACGACGTCGATAGCTTTTTTGAGAATTAGAGTCGTCAGTTGCTTGCTGTTCTCGATAGCGGCGTCTGCGTCGTCTTGGGGTTTGTTCTTGCTGCTGTTGTTGCTGCTGTTCATAGTTTCTTCTGTATCTTCTTCTGCGAGATGATCTGCGATCGCTATCATCAGAATTTTCATCACCAGAAGGTGCAGGAGGATTAATAATTCGTTTAGCTTTAATGGGTTGGGCTTTGATAGTACCTTTGCGACCTTCTAGTTTAGGTCGTTGGGGAAATTTTTCAACTGGCATTCCTGCTGTTGCTTTTTCCATGAATTCATGCCATGTATAAGCAGCAGTGCTACTACCACCCCCAGTTGGTTTATTATCGTCGTTACCCAACCATACACCTGTTACTAACTGGGGTATAAAGCCAATAAACCACAAATCCCTAGCCTCATCGGTAGTACCAGTCTTACCTGCAACAGACCGATCATTGAGTTGGGCAGCACCACCAGTACCTTCATTGACCACATTACGCAACATCCAGGTCATTATCGCGGCACTTTCTGTATCTAAGGCTCGTTTGGGTTGAAAATTATCTCTCCAGATCACCTTACCTTGGCGGTTGAGAATCCGGGTAATACCGTGGGGTTCTACGTGTAATCCCTGAGTGGCAAAGGAACCATAAGCACTGGTTAATTCTAATAAGTTAACTTCGTTCGAGCCGAGAGCTAGAGAATACACCGACTTGAGTTCCGATTGAATTCCCATGTCATGGGCAAGTTTAATTGTCGGCTCAAATCCAATATTCATCAACACCTTCACCGCAATAATATTTACTGACTTGGTGAGGGCATCTCTCATATTCATCCAACCATGAAAACTCTCACTAAAGTTTTTTGGCTCGTAGCCATCCACAATTAAGGGTGCATCTTCATAACCATCATATGGATTCTTTCCAGTAGCAATAGCTGTTGCATACACAAATCCTTTAAAAGTCGAACCTGGCTGCCGTTTTGCCTGGGTAACTCGATTAAACTGGTTCTTACCAAAGTCTTTACCCCCCACCATGGCTTTAATAACACCAGTCCGAGGATCAATCGCCACTAAAGCAGCTTGTTTAAAGTCTTCCCAACTACCTTGGTTACGTAAAGTTTTATCAATGGCTTCTTCTGCTGACTTTTGCCAAGACAGGTTGAGAGATGTTTCCACCGTTAAACCACCTGCATTCAAAACTTCTGGTGAAACATATTTCGGTAATTCTTTCTGGACATAACTGATAAAATAGGGTGCTTCTACTTGCCAGCGTTTGGGCGGACTGGGTCTAACGGCTAATTTTTCGGCAACTGCGATATCTCTTTCAATTGTTGTAATGTACCCGTCTTCATACATTCTTTCTAAAACTAGATTCCGGCGCTGTTGGGCAGATGCTAAATTCACTTGGGGTGAAAAAGCATTTGGGGCGGGAGGTAAAGCAGCAATAGTTGCCATTTCTCCCAAGGTAAGTTCATGCACTGGTTTACTAAAGTACACTGACGCCGCATCTGCAACACCGTAGGCTCCTGAACCCAAATATACTAGGTTCAGATAACGCTCTAAAATTTGATCTTTAGATAATTGGTCTTCGATTTTTTGTGCTAGACGAGCTTCTTTGAGCTTACGCCAGATTGTCCGTTCTTGTTTGAGAAAGAGAATTCGTGCTAGCTGTTGTGTAATGCTGCTACCACCTTCTACAACGTTTTGCGATCGCAAATTATTTAAAACTGCTCTGACAATTCCTTGGGCATCAATACCATCGTGCTTGTAAAATCTTCTATCTTCTGAAGCGATAAAAGCTTTTTTGAGTTTATCTGGTATTTCCTCTAGTTTTATCTGTTCTCTAGTTGCTTCTCCCTGCTGTTGCAAAATTGTCCCATCAGCAGCTTTGATGGTTAGTGTTTGCTCTCTGACGACAGCACTTAATTCGTTTTTATCTGGTAATGTTTGGTCTATTGACCACACTCCATAACAAATAGCAGCGACTCCACCGCTTACACCCAAGCCAGCCCAAAACCAATAACGACGGTATAGGGGTTTATGACTACCAGGAAGCTTGGCAACTACTTGAGTTAATATCTGCTTGGCTTGCTCTAGTTTTGTTAGTGGTCTGTTCTCGTCATGGTTTTGTTCATTTGTGGATTCCTCATTTTCTTGGGGATCACCTGCTGGTGATCCAGATTTTTCTGTTTGAGGTTCACTCGATTTTGTTGTTCTTTCTTTAAACCAGGAGGTAAACTTCGCCACGTCAGCTCCTCACTTCCAGTAGTTCCAACCTAACCACCATGAAATTTTCAGATTGGTACACAACGTTTGTGTTTGTACAGTATCCTAATAAATTATTAGCTTAATTCACTATATAACAAATAATATTTTTTAAAATTAATATAAAAATTTTGCAGAAGTTTATACCTTCTGTTCAGTAATATTTTTAGTAGCAAAAAAGTTGAAAATATTTGCACACAGCAAACCCCAGCCAGAGACAAGAAAAAATGCCCAAAAAAGATGACTGGAAACGTGTTGCAATTGCTCTAGGTAGTAATCTTGGAGATTCCTACACAATTTTAGAAACAGCTATAGAAAATTTGGTGCAAATACCAGGTATTATTTTAGAAGAGAGATCCAATTGGTACCAAACTAAAGCTGTAGGACCACCACAACCAGATTATTTGAATGGTTGTGTAATCCTCCAAGTTAAAATTACACCATATTTATTATTGGCAAGTTTGCTAGAAGTAGAAACAAAATTTGGACGTGTCCGGAAAGAGCGTTGGGACCCTCGCACTTTGGATTTGGATTTATTGTTATATGATGACTTAATTTTGGATACGCCAAAACTCCAAATTCCCCATCCTAGAATGCGGGAGCGTGCTTTTGTGTTAGTGCCGTTAGCAGAAATTGCCCCAAATTGGGTAGAGCCGATCTCCGGACGCTCAATTCTGGAATTGAGTAAAGATATAGACTGTTCTGAAGTACATTTACTCAAAAATGTATGATATTACACCAAGATAATAGTTGTAGACAACTTAACGAGCCAGATCTTAAAGACGCTGAATTTTCACAATGTCCAGCGAGGGTTTTATGACGAGATGAGTGTGTAAAATTCCTAAAACCCATAAATCCTTTTTATCGTGATTTTTAGACTCAAAAACTTTAAATTATGCCATTAGGTAGAGAATTACCCCAGCTACTAAAACAATCTCTGTTCTACAGAGGACGTAAGTTTAATTTTGAGGTCAATCGCCTACGTTTGCCTAACAAATCAGAAGGAGAATGGGAGTGTATTCGTCACCCTGGAGGTGCTTTGGCTGTACCTATAACCTCAGAAGGTAAACTCGTTCTCGTACGTCAGTATCGTTTTGCTGTTGGGGGAAGGTTGTTAGAGTTTCCTGCGGGAACTGTAGAAGTAAATGAAGACCCTTTGGATACAGTGAAGCGGGAAATCGAAGAAGAAACAGGCTATCGCGCTCACAAGTGGCAAACATTAGGAAAATTTTTTCTTGCTCCAGGGTATTCTGATGAAATTATTTACGCTTATTTGGCTCAAGATTTAGAAAAACTCGAAACACCACCAGCACAAGAAGAAGATGAGGATATCGAAACAGTTTTACTAACTCCGCAAGAATTAGAGAAAGCAATTCTACAAGGTGAACCTATAGATGCTAAATCGATTTCCAGCTTTTTCCTAGTTCGCGATTTCCTTTTGGGCGACAAAAAGGAGCTCTGAGGCTAAGGTGATTTTTCAAAATAATCTTACCGATTAGAAGGGCGAACAGCCCCTTCTTCCCCTATGATGGAATGATGTTGTGTGGTAATTTTTATTCTGGAAATCACCTAATCTCTTAATTTAGCTTATTTGGCGTTGACGCGTTGCCCTGTAAACGGGAACGTCCCTACCACGGAACCTTCTTCTGAGAGTGGATTCGCGTTTAAAGCGAAGGAACGAACCGTAATTGTTCCTTGTACTGTCTGAGTTTGTTGATCGAACGTTGCACCAATATCAGAGCGAGCAATATCGTTAACTCCGTCGTCTCCTGGAAAACCAAAGTTTATTCCTGTGGCGGAAATTTCTCTGTTCCCGGTACATTTATAAGCGCCCTGGGTATCCCCGAAAGGATTGAAAGAATCCTTCACACCACCTTGGTTGGAGTCAATAACGAAAATGTTACCGTCTTGCGTAAGTGTAATCATTCCACGAGACGCAAAATTACCATTCGCATCAACGATTGTTGTCAGATATGTACCCGTGACAAATTTGCTACATTTTGAAAGAGGAGTTACCTCTTCGGGTTGGGCGATCGCAAACTGTGGGTTCAAAGCATGTGCAATTGTGAAGGTTGATAAAGTAGAAATCGCCAACGTGACGAAAATTTTACAAATTCTTGTCACAAAGTATCTCCCTAAGTGAGTAAAAAAATTGATATTAAAGCATTGAATTTTTCTGATATTACCAGGTCTGGTGACATAAATTTATTTTCAATTAGATTAATCACAGCAATAATTTAACCTTGTGCTATATTATGTATATAGTTGTAAACAACCCAGAGCAATAAGCTCTGCCTTTTTGAGACTACGACCGCTTAGGCAACAAGGAGGTGATGCCCATGACAGATAGTAGTAAACGCATGGGTCATCAGGTTGCAGGAAGCCGGCTGTGTGCCGGGGCTGTTCTCTAAAAGTCAGCTTTAGTCTTAATTGAGAGACTAGTTTACCTCAAGCAGCAAAGCTGATTTGGAGTTCCATCCGGCAGTTAGGTTGCAACCTGAAGACCCAACTAGACCGCTCTTACCTAGATCACCCGATCTAAAGTAAGAGCGGATAGTTTTTATGTATAAGTATGTATACTAGAATTCAGTGCGTAAAGCTTGTCGCAAAAGTTCAGTCAGTTTCATCTTGAGTACATTAGACATAGATAAAACAAAAATTTTTTACCCCACCCTAAGCTTAAGCGAGGAGGAAACTAAATATTCTCCTGGTTTACGGTAATTAGATTGAGTTATAAGTTTTACCTAAGTTTAAATTAAAAAAAATTATAAAAAACTATAAATATGTATCAAATCGTGGGAACCACACGCAATTAAGTGCGTCTCAAGTATGGAGTCGAAGTAAAGCTAAATACTTCATATAAAAAACTCAAAAGCATCTAACTTTTAGCTGAGGTACGTAAAAAGTAAAAAGTTAAGTTACTTCAAGCCTACTATTTTTCATCTTGCTAAGTCATAATAAATTAAGATTTATGGCTTGGTAAAAGGGCAAAAGTTAGACTAGCAGTTACTATATATCAGCCTCATTGGAGATGCAAAATATCACTAACTAATTAAATTGGGAGGATGATATGGCACAGTTACTTACAGAGGCAGAAGTTCAAGATTTGTCAAACAACCTCTCAGGCTGGACAATAGAGGGATCAAAATTGCGCTCTCAGTATCAGTTTAAAGATTTTTTACAGGCAATGGACTTTGTAAATAAACTTGTTGAACCCGCTGAGTCCGCAGGGCATCATCCAGATATAGAGATTTCTTATAACAAAGTTAGAATCACACTAACGACTCATGATGCAGGTGGTTTAACACGGAAAGATTTTGAATTAGCCAAGGAGATTTCTCAAATAAGTTAAGTAATAACTCTTAGTGAATAAACTCAGAAATTACAACAAACCTGTGTGAGTTTTAACAACTAGATTCTGAGTATGGTTTTGTAGGAGACGATCGCTCTGATGAGAGAAATGACGAATCATGCTTGAAATTTCAAGAAAAAGCGAGGCAAATGTGACAGTTGTATATGCGAACTCTCACGTATTGTCTTCTCTCTCAGATGTTTTATAATGACAAGCTATAAAGATATGTTTTTGCATAGGTTAATCACATATAAGTTATCTATAGGGAATTTAATTTACTGTTTAGCTTGGCAAAAACTAAAATTGTCTTTGGGGCAGTATGCCTCATCCACAGGTTTCAACGAGAAGTTGCATGTTTGGCAATAGTTGCAGCAAATTAAATGTTTAGAACGAGGTGTGAGGAGAACAACGAAGATGTCTAATATCTTGTGGAAATCATTAGTGGTAAGTCCAGCAGTTTTAGGAGCCGCACTGTTGGTTTCAACAACTGCGATCGCAGCCCCTAACAGCGCTACCCCTGAAGTAGTCAAAGCAGATTTATCTACAAATCAACAACAGCAAAATAATTCTGCTTCTGTTGTACCAACCCAAACAACTGTTGTACCAACTCAAACAACCGAGCAATCAGATATCTTGGCTCAGGTACAACAACAAACACAGATACCACAGCTAGCTCAAGTACAGCAAGTACAGCAAGTACAGCAAACAGAAGTTAACGTCCTAGACCAAGTTAACCAATACGGTAGCGAAGGGAAAGTTGCTAATTCCCAATCGCAGGTAACATCGGTTTCTCAGTTTTCTGACGTACAACCAACTGACTGGGCATTTCAAGCACTTCAGTCCTTGGTTGAGCGCTATGGCTGTATTGCAGGTTATCCCAACGGTACTTATCGTGGGAACCGCCCCATGACCCGCTACGAATTCGCCGCAGGCTTGAATGCTTGTTTGGATCGGGTCAATGAATTAATCGCTACAGCTACAGCTGATTTGGTAACTAAAGAAGATTTGGCGACCTTACAGCGCTTACAAGAAGAATTTTCCGCAGAACTAGCAACCTTACGCGGTCGTGTAGATGCATTAGAAGCACGTACAGCTGAGTTGGAAGCTAACCAGTTCTCAACCACAACCAAGTTAGTTGGTGAAGCAATCTTTGCTCTGACTGATTCTTTTGGTGACAACGATAACAACAACACCGTCTTCCAAGATAGGGTTCGTTTAGACTTACAAACCAGTTTCACTGGTAGAGACATATTACACACCCGTCTTGCTGCTGGTAATGCTCAAAGATTAGACATCGGTGGGAACGGTGGTGCTGAAGGTCTGCAAACCTTTAACATTGGTAATACTGGTAACAACGACGTCGATATAGACTGGTTGGCATACTACTTCCCAGTGGGTGATAATGCCAGAGTTTATGTTGCTGCGACTGGTGGTATTTGGAGTGACGTTGCTGCGACCGTTAACCCTTACTTTGAAGACTATGACGGTGGTAATGGTGCGTTGTCTACCTTTGCTTCGGAAAACCCCATTTTCCGTATTGGTGGTGGCGCTGGTGCAGCAGTGAACTTCGGCTTTGGCAACAAGCGTACTTTCCTTCTACCAACTTCAGTCACAGTGGGTTACTTAGGATCTGAAGCTAGTAATCCCACTGATGGTTCAGGTATATTCGACGGTAACTATGCCGCTCTCGGACAGCTGAACTTTAATTTAGGCGATCGCTTGGCATTAGCTGCTACTTACGTTCACGGCTATCATGGTGCAGGCAGTTCTCTGTTTGATGCGGGTTCTGTAAATAGTTCTGTAGTAGGTACTAGTCAAGCCAATACCTTGAGTACTACAGACGGGTCTTCCAGCAATTCCTACGGCTTGTCAGCAGCCTTTAGACCCAGCGATAGATTCTCTGTAAGTGGCTTCGTTTCTTACCACGATGTCAGTGGTAACGGCTCTGGTGATGACTTTGAAGCTTGGAGCTACGCTTTAGGAGTAGCCTTCCCAGACCTTGGTAAGAAAGGTAACGTTTTAGGTATTCTGGCTGGTGCTGAACCCTATTCTCGCAACAGATTTGCAAATGTAGATGATGGTGATGTACCATACCACTTTGAAGGCTTCTACAAATATCAAGTCAGCGACAATATCTCCATCACTCCTGGTGTGATCTGGGTGACTTCTCCTGGTCAAGATAGCAATAACGATGATGCGATTATCGGTACACTCAGAACAACCTTCACATTCTAATTTAGTTTTTTGTTAGTAGTTGCTAGTTGATTGGTGGTTTTTCCCACTAATCAATAAACAATCAACAACAGCAAAACTTTTCCCCGCCTTTGAGCGGGGTTTTTTATATTTTTAATTATCAAAATAACAAACCCCAGTGGAGAACCGGAGTATACTAAAAAAGTAAAGGGATCATTTCTTTCACATTCTTAGCTGTGGAACTATCGTGTAAATCGGAATACGCAATTCTTGCTTTGTTAGAATTAGCAATTCGTTATCAAAGTGGAGAACCCCTGCAAATTCGTCAAATTGCAGCACAACAAAATATACCTGACCGCTACTTAGAACAACTGCTAGCAATCTTGAGGCGTGGGGGTCTAATCAAAAGCCAACGAGGATCAAAAGGTGGTTATTTGTTGGCGCGAGAACCTTGGAAAATCACGCTTTTTGAAGTTTTGGGATGTGTAGAAGGCTTAGATAAGGTGCATAGTCATGAAGAAGATAAGCCCAAAACTGTAGATGGTGCTGTTGTAGAAGAAATTTGGCAAGAAGCACGTCAGGCAGCAAACTCAGTTTTACATAAATACACACTTGCCGATCTTTGTGAAAAACGCGATTCACGACGGCAGTTGAATATTATGTATTACATTTAGTCATTTGTCATTAGTCATTTGTTTTGTACTAATGACAATTGACAATTGATCACCATTGACCATTGACCGAGGACAAATAAACTAATGCGAATTGCTCGTAATATCACAGAACTCATCGGACGTACACCTTTAGTACAGCTCAACCGTATTCCTCAAGCAGAAGGCTGTGTAGCCGAGATTATCGTCAAGTTAGAAAGTATGAATCCAGCCGCATCGGTGAAAGACCGAATCGGGATCAGCATGATTAATGCTGCTGAAGAAGAAGGATTGATTATTCCTGGTAAGACTGTATTAGTAGAACCCACTTCTGGTAATACGGGGATAGCCTTAGCAATGGTAGCAGCAGCTAAAGGTTATCGATTGATTTTAACAATGCCAGAGACAATGAGTGCTGAACGACGGGCAATGTTGCGGGCTTACGGTGCAGAACTTGAACTGACACCAGGAATTGAAGGTATGAGTGGCGCGATTCGGCAAGCACAAGAGATAGTTGATAAACTGCCCAATGCGTACATGTTGCAGCAATTTCGTAACCCTGCGAATCCGAAAATTCACAGAGCAACAACGGCAGAGGAAATCTGGGAAGATACTGAAGGTAAAGTAGATATAGTTATAGCTGGAATAGGTACTGGTGGTACGATTACGGGTGTAGCAGAGGTGATCAAAGCACGCAAACCCACTCTGAAAGCGATCGCAGTTGAACCAACTAACAGTCCAGTTTTATCGGGAGGAAAACCCGGAGCGCACAAAATTCAGGGGATTGGTGCAGGATTTGTGCCTCAAGTACTAAAGGTAGATTTAATTGACGAAATTATTACTGTCAGTGATGACGAAGCGATCGCCTATGGACGGCGTTTAGCTAGAGAAGAAGGGTTACTCTCTGGCATTTCTAGTGGTGCAGCTTTGTATGCAGCAGTTCGTGTCGCCCAACGCCCAGAAAACGAGGGACGCTTAATTGTGATGATTCAGCCCAGTTTTGGGGAAAGGTATTTAAGTACACCATTGTTTCAAGACTTGGTAGAAGCCAGAGTCGGTAACAGTTAAATGAGTACTTGGTTAAACTGTTAAAATCTTGAAGGCAGGTAAGCTCAAGTTTTCACCTACCTTTCATCCCCGCACTATGTAGTGACGGGGCTTTCAGGATGTTCTCTAAATGGTAAATAATAACCACTACGAAACTCTTAAAGTAAGTCCTAACGCTAGCCAAGCAGAGATTAAGCAAGCCTACCGCCGCTTGGTCAAGCAATATCATCCTGATAGTAATCAAAAAACGGCAGATAGCGAGCAAATCATCCGTATTAATGCAGCATATGAAGTCTTAGGTGATGCCGAAAATCGCCAAAGTTATGATCGACGAATTCATAACAAACTTAAGCAACAATCCAGTAGCAGACAACAGCGTAGCACTGCTGCTGGACAGCAATATCAAACCAAAAGACAAACTGGAAGAGACATTGATGATCAAATTGAAGAATGGCTACGTCAGGTTTATCAACCAACTAGTCGCCTAGCGTATGTCATTCTTTATTCTTTGAAAACACAAATTGAAAAACTAGCAGCTGATCCTTTTGATGATGAGCTTTTAGAAGATTTTCAGGATTATTGTAACTGCCTAGCTAGTAGTATTTGAGGAAAGGAAAACAGAGACATTACCTTGTAATGCGTTACTTATCACTTCCAGGAGATTAAGACCATGCTTAGATGCAGTCGAAAGAAAAGAACGAATATT
>JAHHHW010000164.1 GCA_019359115.1 Pelatocladus maniniholoensis HA4357-MV3 | reverse complement strand
CCGCTGCCGCCAGTTTCGAGAAAGTGTCAAATTCGCCAGCTTTATAGTACAGATATACCACTTGGCGAATGAGTGTGTGTAAATTTACTGCATATTGCGTATCTATGTAATTTCGTGCCTAACCCCTATATACCCCATTTTTTAAGAAACCCTTAACCACTAGGGTTTGAGGTCAGTTGTAGTATGCTCACGGTATGCTAAGTAGTATGCTTTTTTTGCCAACCATGAGATTTTTTTTACGTATTAATTAACACTCAATATGTTTTTTCTACTTAAATTAGTCTGCTGGTGTGATCGCGTTGCGAACCGTAGGTTTATCGCTTCTACTACACAACAAATAACCCCTCCACACACGGCAAAGGGGCAAGAGAGCATATAAGTAAGGGAAGGTTGGGGCTAGAGTACAGATAATGAAATTTGATGTATATAAGGCATTTTTCCAATACCTTTTAAATACATTAATTCACCAAAGCTTTGATGTAATGCTATACCTAAAGGTGATTGAATCATTTTTTCTAAATTAAT
Organism: Pelatocladus maniniholoensis HA4357-MV3; assembly: GCA_019359115.1. GTDB lineage: Bacteria > Cyanobacteriota > Cyanobacteriia > Cyanobacteriales > Nostocaceae > Pelatocladus > Pelatocladus maniniholoensis. The sequence goes on along the minus strand of JAHHHW010000164.1, from coordinate 24,392 downwards.
GCTTTCTATCTCATGCTTGATCAAATCTAAATCAATTTCTTGAGATATAGCTATTAATCCATCATTCAAGCCGCATAGCATTAATGCTGGTGAAATTTGCAGATTTGATTTACACTCGATTATTTTCCTAGAAAAGTGTGCTTGATTGTTATTGATTTCTAAAAATTTTAAATCTTTTTCTAATGATTTTGTATTCGTAATAAAAAAAGTATTTATCTTTCTGCCAATATCATCGATGGATATCTTTTTTTCCATCATATATGCATTTTTTTTATCTTCATCACTAAGTTCAAATAGTGATTGTAGAAATTTCACATCTTCATCATCATCAAAAAGATAATTCTCAAGATATTCTCTTAAATTTAAAAGCAATTTTTCTTTTGATGCTATTGGACTATTCCAAGTTTTTAATAATTCAATTTTATTATCATGTTTATCAAATCCAACAATACTAAATGCTACACCATTAGATTGTAAACAAACACCAATCAAGCAATTAAAGCCTATCTTATATTTTTTTGGCTTTTGCAAAATTGAAGTAACACCAGGATGATACATTACTCAACAACCTTTATTTTAGAGACATCTATATAATACCTTTGTTGCTTGTTAAATGGTGAAATTGCTAAGGCAAAACATGTACTCATTAGCATATCATCATGCTTACCGCTTGCTGCTTCTAATTTATTTCCTTGCCTCCTGAAACTCAAACACTCTTCAATTAATGGACTATTTGGTGGGTATTCTAAAGCTTCTTTTTCAAGTGCTAATACAAGTGTAGAAACCATAGTAATTTTACTATCTTGGCTCGTGTGGATTGCTTCAAATCTTGTATTCGTATGTTCACGGCTTAACTGTTCCAAGTATAAATGCCCCACCCCTCCAGTTGTTTCAATTGCTACTTTTTCAGGCTTAAACACTTTGATAATTTTACCTATCTTATAAATGTGTAACTCACTTGTTTCCTGCCTTTTACGGTAATGGTAAACCAACGAATATTTACCATTTTTAAATTTTAATACCGTGAATACTGTGTAGTCACTTCCGAACGTAGAACAATCTAGACCACAATAATAAGTAGCTTCATTATCACGTTCTGTTTCTGTTGTTCCAACGGCATTTTTATTAACTATTTCTGACGTGAAGACACTAACAGAACTATCGATAAATCTTAAATCATATTCTCTTAGCGCTATCTCTTCATCTACAGAATCCTGTTTCATTCTGTAAGCTAAATAACCGCCTTCATATTCTTTATCAATTTTTGAGTAAATAGGGTGACAACGCCAATGAAGCACTACCTTACAAACACCAGCTTTATCAATCCAATAATAGAATCCTGGTAAATTCCGCCATAGCTCGCCAGAAGCTACACGCTTGCAAATTTCCTCTACATCTTCTTCATTATTTTCAGATAATTTACTCCAGTACCAACCTGATTTAGCGCTTGGAGTACTAACAATAATTTTGCTTACAGAATCACCTACTAATGCAGAAGCAGCACTAGAAGCCCCATAAATCTGTTCTATTCGCTCTATGAAAGCTGATTCATCATAAAGCTGATTTGTAATTGAATCTAGCGAACGAATACCCTCTTTAGAGCTATTTTTAATGTACAGATCACCAAGATTTTTTAATTTTATATAGCCTACACTATCGTTCGCTGGTAAAACATATTCTTGCAAGCCTTCTAACATTTGTTTTACACGACGGCTGAGACTACCTACATCATCAGAATTCCTCATGAAACAAACTGAACTGCTAGCAGCATTTAAGCATCCATCGTGTAAAAATTTACTAACAATCGCTTGTGTAGTTCCTAATTGACGTGATTTAACTACAACTACATTTGAATGTTGTTGCATTAATTTAACTAGTAACATCTGGTAGTCGTACGGTTCAAATTTGACCATTTCACCACCACTTCTAATAGTGGTTAGCCTTACAAATTCTTCCCAATTTCTAGGTACAGATTTTAATGAATTATTTGATATTAATTGTGATTTAATTTTTTGCTCTAATTTCTGCAATTTCGCTTTGGTGATTCCCATCTAGTATTACCTCTATACGTTCTAATCTTTCTTCTAAATCCATCTCTCTCATTTTTACAATGTGTGTTAATAAAACGCTAATAGCGCTTACTTTAGTCCGGCTTGGTACATCTGGATCTGTGATTATATTATTTAATTCTTTAACCGCTTCTTTAGCACCTTTAACTAGTTCTGCAAGTGCTGAATCTATGTATTTTAATTGGGCTTGCTTTAGCAATCTTTCAAATTCTGGTGATTTTCTCCAACGTGCAATTGTGCTTTTAGCAACCACTGTTTTTGCTGCAACTTCTTCATCGGTATATCCAGCCGCAAGTAATACTAAAGCTTCACATTGTGTGTATGACAAAACATCATTTTTCATAATTTTAAAATCCCACTCATTCGGAGTGGGCATATAAATTAAACTAATTTTACAAAATCACTGATATTTCCTTTACCTCTATTGTGCTGATAGGTGAATTGATTAGCCAAATTGTAATCAATAACGTTGATTCTACCCTCATCAGACTTGAGATAATCTTCAACAATTTTAGTACGGCACTTGGTTAAATCTTTGAGAACTTTGGTATTAATCGCCCATTTATCATCTTTTCCATATTGGCGTTCGTTGTAGGCTTTTATAGCTTCTACTGCCCTACGAATTTTTTCTAAACCAGTGTTAGGAGCGTGAGAACCAAATAAATCTGCATTGCTTAATTCTTCTACATTAATTTTTGGTCTAGGTTCGGAACTCTTTTTAGTTGCTTTTGCTTTGACAATTTCAATCATTTCTTCATCTTCCACATCTAAGGCTTCCACGGTTTTTTCAATTGGTTCATCTACTTGATTTTTTTCTTGGTTTTTGACAGGATTATTAATCACTGTCACAACTTCTTTAACTAATTTTCCCTCTTCAAATTGCTTACCAATTCGAGCTAATCTGATTAACTCTTCCATGCGGCTAACTTGGTCAGCAAAGGGTAAAAATTCTTGGTCTTCAATAGCGTCTTTAGCTGTTTGAGTCATTCTTACTCGTGGCTGTACAATGATAGTTTCTGTAGCTTTGCTCATTTCTTCGGTAAGACGCTCAACCCAAGTCCCTCTGGTCAGTGGTTTTCCGTCTGGGCTACATACTTGGTAATCTTCATAGTTTGTGGCTGTAGCGTCTGATGTATGCCCCAATCTTTCAGTGATAAAGAGGTTTGGTGACATACTCCAAGGACAAAATAAATAGATGGCTATTGCTGCATAGCTAGCCCGTAAATTTTTAGCTGATAATTCTTTTTCGCCTGCTGGAGGATTGATTAAGGGTGAGAAAAATTCTCGAACACAATCATTCATTCTGTGGTTTTTACCACTGTCAATCTCAGCTAATGTTTGGCGTTTTAATTCTTTGATTTCAGGCATTCTTCGCAGTCTAGCCAATCCATCAACGACTTTTGCAGACTCTACAAGTGTGTATGTGGGGTAAGCTCTTTCGTTACCTTTGGCTTTGATTTGACCAGTGAATATAACCTCAAACTGCCCTACTTGTTTGAATTCGGCAGTCTTAAAAATTTCACTTGGTCTTCTGCCAGTAGCCGCAATTAAACCAACAACTAATTTTCTGTGGTCGGTCGATTCCAGCAACTTATCTATTGTTTCTTGGTAAGCATCAACACAATTAATTGATTCTAAATTACTGCGTTGCTCCTTCTTGCGTTCGTTGGTAGCTTCCATGCGTTTGGTGTGGAAGTCCTTGTCAAAGTTCATGTAGAGCAAAGCTAAATGCTGTTGTTTTGGTTCTGGGTCTTCTTGAACTTTAACTAGGTAACTGTTTGTTTCATCTAAAGTGATGGAATCTTGCCAAGCTAGTACAGCTTTACGAACATCACCCATATAGCGATTAGCGGTATTCATCCATGAATTTTCTGAAGCATTTTTACTGGGCTTTTCTTTGATTTTGGCTATTAGTTCATCCTTTTTGGCTTGGCAATATTCTTTGATATCGGTGGCTGTCTCAAGCCCTTTTAGAAATTCGCTAACCCAGCCTCTAACCCACTCGGTTCTGATTTGAGATGTAAACTTAGTGTAGGATTTCATTACTAACTTTGTCCACTGAACTTTGTACACTTCTAAGGTAACTGAACTTTGTACAGATGTCAAGATAGTGGACAAAGTTATTTTTTCTTTATTCTGTACTTAGTATAAAAACCTTTCTATACAACATTAGCGACAAAAAGTGCTGACGACTTGGTAGGATAGATAGCCGTCAACACTTTGATGTTAATGTTATCAATCTTATATGGATGATACTACCTATATTATGCAGTCGATGGTGATTTAATTACTAAAAATTTTACATATACCATATTTGATAAATAATATCTTTCATCATTTCAATTATTCTTTTTATATAAGGCATTTGACCATAACTTTTGCGAATATAAAATCCTTGTCGATAAACATGATGATAATTACTTTCTCCTATTGTATTTCCTTTTCTTTTTGAAACAAGAAAGTAATAATTTAAAAAATTTAAATTTTGTTTTCCTATAGGATTTAATGTGTTTCCTAATTCAGAACCTTGTTCACTAAAAAACCTAATAATCGCTGCTTTAACTTCAGGACTAACATTGTTAACCTTACTTTTAGCTTCGGAAATTTCTCGTAATCGTCTATAAAAAAGTTCTACCTTATTTATTTCATTTGTATGTAAGAATGAAGGAGCTTTAGTCGCTCCAAAATCCCAAATTAAAAATCTAAAACTTGGAAAATCTATTTCAGTTTTAGATATAGTATGAGCATTAGTATAAGTTTGAGATAATGTATTCATATTTTCTTCTATCTCTCTAGATAGCATTATTCGCAAGTTTCTTGCTTCTCTTACCATGCCAAAATAAGACATGAAAGAACTAAGAATAACTCCAATAAGAGTTCCTACTAAGCCCGATGATAAACTATTCCAATCCATAAAGTAATAATTTGTTGATTTTTATCTATTTTAATGAAATAGCGTTTTTTACTAAATTGCAAAATTTATATTCAGAGAGTTATTATTTTTTGCTAATCCCTAGAAACCCTTTCTGTATCAGGTATAGAGTCTACGTCAACAAAAGACGATTTCCTGACGTAATCATTACCCACATGCCCCAACATCGACAACGATGACACCGCACCCTTCACCTGTTCCGGTCTAACTTCTAAATACTTCTGCAATTCTTCTAAGTTCCTATGCCCTGAGACTTCCTGAATAATTCTTAACGGTATACCAGCATTACTCATCTGAGTTAATGCCGTCCGTCTGAAGCTATGAGTGCTAACTCCTTCAAAACCAAGCATTTCACAAGTTTCACGCAGTATCCTAGAGGCTGATTCAGGATTAATGTGTCCCCTACCATGCCTGCCAGGAAATAAAAAACCATCGCGGCTATCAGGTTGGTACTTTACCAAAAGTCCCCTTAACTCTTCAATTACGGGTACTGCCCTAGCTGCTAATTTACCTTTAGTGTTGTTTCTACGGAAGATAATTTCACCCCTAACACGCATTTTCTTATCGTAAACATCCAGGGTGTTAAGAGTACATGCTTCATTGATGCGACAAGCTGTATACAAGCAAACACCGAACAAAGCTCGGTCACGGTCAGATTGAAAACCTTCATTAAAAAGTAGTTGTATTTCTTCTTGTGTAAGGATTTTCGCTTTCCCGTGCCTGTTTATCTTCATTGTCTCAACTGTAGACCCTGTATCACAGCCTACACCTGATCTGACCTTTGATAAATATACCGACAAAGTATAACCGGATTGATTCAAAGAATTTTAGTAAACAAAACTAGTATTAATTGTGATAAAACAAATGAAAAAAAGCGCTTTATTCTTTACTCTCTCTGGTTTTATTATCTGTGTTGTTGTTGCTTTTTATATAGGTACAAAGTTTAATTCTGTCGCAAACACGAGTAAAACTCAATTACCAACGGAATCAGTTATAAAATCTTCACCCACAGTAACATCAGAAACTGACGTGATTGTTGCACCAGAATCAACAGAAAAAATAAATCAAGAATTTTCTCAAACAACTCAACCTACTCCTACAGATTACGACATATATCAAAAGCAATGGCAACAAAAACAGTTAGAACAATTGCGACAGAAACAGTTAGAGCAAGCTCAACAAAAACAGTTAGCAATACAGACGGCTATAAATGCCTGCCATGAGGCAAAACTTCAAAGCCAAAAACAAGTCAATAAGTTACGTGAAACGACAATTGACGGTTCTGATAATGTGTTTACGGATTTTGCAGATTCTACAGCAAGAAACATAGAACAATATTCAGAAGCTGAATTTAGAGCTTGTTTACAAAAAGCACAGTTAGCCCAATAGGTTTTATTCTGGCTCACCAAACTTTGCCTTCAATGTCTCAATAATGATTGAGGTCATACTAACCCCAGTACGCTTTGATTCTGATGCCCAGTGACGACGCAGTGACAACGGCACTTTCACACACAGGTTAACTTCTGGGTCTTCTTGGGGTGCTTGATGGTCTTCTGGTTTACCAGAATTTTGGTTTTCTGGTTCTCTGGCTTTCTTTATTAAGTCCCCATACTTACTCATCTCAAAACCTCCATAACCTCATTACCAAAATTCAAATAATCTTCCCAAGCACTTCTTAAGCGTTCTTCATCAAGGTCTTTAATGGGAATACCCGCGTGTGCCGCTTTTTCAAAGCCAACTGTACGCCGAATCATGCTTTTGAAAACGGGAACACCCCCAGATTTGAGTTCTTGACGTAAGTTCTCCCCTTCTTTACTGGGATATGGGGGAACAATTGTTAGTAGCACCCGGTATTTAGCATCTTTCAAATCTCGTATTGTTTCCAAAGTTGGTTCTAGACTGACTATATCCGGCTTGGTAGGCAGTATGAGTAAATCACAGCCCTTTGCTAGCTCTTTCATGTCATCTGAATCAGGTCTAGCAGGTGTGTCAATCACCACGTATTCAGCTTTATTGATCACCTTCATTGCTTGGCGTTCATCGACCGCTTCAAAAGGGAATCCCCCTCTACTTGCCCAACTCAAAGCAGTTCGATTAGGATCACCATCTACCAAAACGGTTTTACCGTAATCACTAAAGAAAGTCGCCAAATGTACAGCAGTGGTGCTTTTCCCTACGCCCCCTTTGTAGCCCGTAACCGTGACTATTTTCATCTGGTATTCCAGTATTCTGGTTTTCTGGTAACAGTAATACTACATCCAAATGTCTACAGTCCAGCAATCTAGTGTAGTTTTATAAATCTGGTTTTCTGGTTTGCCAGAAACTAATTATTAGAAAATAATTGTGTTGAGTAAGCTAAAAGCCAAATTGCGTCACAGATTATCTTTCGAGTTTCGCTTTGTCTCAATCAAATTTTCCAATATATCTGCCTCATCTACGGTATAAAATTTTTGATTAGGTTCCGCATTAATTTTGTCCATAAGTGCGTAGAATGCTTCTGTGTCGTTGCGATGCTCTAATAGATAGTGTTTAAGTTCCGATTTAGTCATTGTTACAAAATTAGGCTTGGTCATTCGTCATACCTCCATTTGCCATTATGGGTAATTACAATACCTGTTTCTTCTCCAGCCAAGATGTAAATATTTCCTGTCCGCTCATCTAGTCTGACAATTGAGATATCTAACAACATTGCTGTCAAGTTTTGACTAAGGATGAAGCAAGTTAGATTTTGTTCGGCTGTGGGATAGCGCGGATACCTCATCAATTTTTATTTACCTTTTTAATAGCCGCGTCACACCACATTCTTATTGCTTCTTCCATTGCCTCACTATGACCTAATTCAAGTTCTACAGTTAGCTGCTTAAAATTTTTCACTAGATCCTTGGGCAAGTATGCAGCACTCTGGGTGTAATCGCTATGGGTGCGTTTGTTAATTCGCCTTTCCATGATCATAAAAAAGCTAATGTGCTGTTATGCTAGCACACTAGCAAGTTAGAATTTTAATCACGATCAGAAAAAATCCTTCTGCTAGTACAGAAGCGACTCAGTTTTTAATTTCCAAAATTCCTTGATGGTTTCGCTCAATTCTCTAGCAATCACATCTTCACCTCGACTTTTGGCTAAGGCTTGAATTCGCTCCAGATTTTTCACTGCCACCAAAAATTCTTCGCTAGTGTGGTGAATACGGCTTCTCACCGCAACTTCTTTTGATTTTTTCCGGCAGTCCAAAAACTCCCACCATCCACCATCGCTCAAATTGAGATTGTGGCAAGCTTCTTTAATTGCCACGCGTGTTACTTTTGCGCTCGCACCTACATTAATTTGCCGCCTGCGACCGCCTACGCACTTTTTTGCGAGCCAGTAACCATTTGATTTGGTGAATGTGCATTCTCCACCTACTTCTACGGCTCTAAAAGACGGCTGAAACTTCAACCAATTAAACCACTCTGGAGTATCAACGCAAATATCACCTACTCGACCAAAAGCTACTTCCATGACTCGACCTCCGCTTGTGGTTGTGGCTCTTGCCGCACAACCTGTCCAATCAAAATCCCAATCCCTAGCAGTGCCACCAATCCACCAACCACAGCGCGAACCGGTACGGGCTTGACTTTCCTTAAGCCATACTCGCGACCATAGCGGTTAAACGCCATTTGAACGCGCCAAAAATCTAGAGGACTCAAATCAAACCATTCGCGGGACTTATTCAGTTTGATATTGCAGTGCTTGAAATCCTTGTGCAATAAGTCTTCTACACTCGCCATGTCTTCTACAAAAATTGTTTTTAAAATTACGTAGTCGCATGGTGGCTGTGAGCTATGCAGGGCATCTAGCCTCATTTCTGGGTTTTTAGATAACCCGATTTTACATCTACGTACTAATCGACCGGGAATGATACCATTGATACCTACAGCTTCAATTAAGTAGCAATAGCCGGGGACGCTATCGTTGCGTTGAGTCCATGCCATAATATTTTAAATGCCTTAGCTAGAGGGATTGAGTAGAGCCACTGGGGACGCCTAATCTACCAGTGGCTTTGCTGTTAGATGTAATCTTCAGTATCCTCTACAGGTTCTATAGTTTCCTGTGTGAGTTGTACTTTTGGATCTAATTCAATTATTTTGGCTTTGCCTTTTGGCGATAAACCAAAATAATCAATTAGTGCAATATTTACAACTTCCTGTGCTGTCAATCCAGTTCGGTTCGTTTCGGCTTCTACAATTGGCTTTACACTTGCCCAAAGGTCTATCCTTAGTCTTTCTTGTTTAGCTACCATAATTCACGCCTCCACAGTTTCAGCCGAAAGACTATTGCAAGCATATTCATGTAACTTTTTAACGTTCATGAATGGTGCTTGAGCATTGAAAATGTAACCTTTTTTCTCAAAGTTCTTACTCAAGAATGGTAGGCAAGCACCTCCACCAACTACAACAACTCTGTCACCTTGTAATTGGAATTTATCGACTTCTGCAATAGGTTCCTTAAGGTAGACTGTTGACCAATCTTTGAGAGATTCTTTGTAAGCACTGGTAATGTTAATTGCACCTTTACCTACACCGTAAAAAATCTTTTCATTGTCGGGACTCTCAACCCCTCTACGAATTAGGTCTAAATCTCGGTCTAGTCCAATAGCTCTTAGTGTGGTGTGGTCGTAAATCTTTTTATAAAGATGTTGAACACCAAATTTATAGGGTATAGAACGATAAATTACATTACCTTCACTGTCAAACCTGGTAATGATTGTTGTGCCATTGCCAATATCTAGCAGTGTTGTATTACCTTTACCTACTGGCTTAAAAATGTAACCTTCATCAAAAATTTTGACTACATGAATTACTACAGTAGTGAGTTGACCATTGATGTTTGCTAAATGTTTACCCTCTAAATTAGCTTTCATTTGGTCGGCGAACACTTCAGCATCATGGATGGAAGCAACTAATCTAAATTCCCAGTGTTTACGCGCTAATGGCAGTTGAGCAACTGCTGATAGAAACAAAGGAAGTGAGAGTTTGACTTTACCATCACTGCGATTATCAAAAACTTGGTCACGAACATCCAGTACTGCGGCATCGTTACCACACACCCACACTTTATTTTCTAAAGACTTGGCATACTTGTTATTTTCTGGCGCGGTGATGTAAGTGACTCGACTCTTGCCTTGATGGTCGTTGTGGCATTTAGTCACATCCACAAAGTAAGAAGGGAATCGGATATATTCAAAGTCATGACCGTGACCGGACACTTTTAGTTTTACCAGTCCGTTACCACAATCAAAACCGACATTAAACGGGAAAACTTGTTTACTCATTTGAGCCTCTTTTAAGCCTATCTCCTAATTGTACCATTTTGGGACTTAAACAAACAGATAGGGACTAATAGGGGTATATTATTAGTTTAGAAAATTATCCCCTAAGTGTCCTTATATGTTCCGTATTGGGACTAAATTTTCACTTTACTCTTGGAAGTAACTCATAACCAAAATCATTTATTAAATTATTAATTAACTCGTAATCTTCGTCTTTAATGTAATAAAGATAGATGCAATGGTTTTCTTCTAAATACACTTCTGCACGTGATAATTTATCTTCTCCTAGACAATTCCAGTTAATCTTAATGATTTTTTCTGAATTGAAAGTAACTGAATCATTTCCGATAAAATGAGCCATAATTTTTATTTCCTAACATTAATAGTTGGCTAAGTTGGCTGAGTTGGCTACACCCCCTATAGGGGAAAGTTGGTTGGCTAGCCAACAACGTAAAATCAAGGGTTTCAGGCTTTGAAGTTGGCTGTGAGTTGGCTGGTGTTGGCTGAAAAGTTGGCTGGTAGTACCAACTAAAAATACAGCCAACTAGTCAATATTTTGTCAATTACTGTTAGTTGAATTCATATCAATTTTAAAATTGTGTCCACAATTTTTACATTGATACTTTTGAAATCCTTCATTAGCTTCAGGACTACCATTCTTTTTAGCTTTTGTAGAACCGCATTTAGGACAAGTGACAGTAGATTCAAAATCTTCATTTTCATCTTCAATTTCTGAATTTTTCAAATAATAAGAAGAATTTTGAAATTGAGTATTTGTACTCATTAGCTCGTAGTAATCGTAATGGTCAAAGTCTGGTAACTGGATAAATTTAGGTAGACCATTTAAGGGGACGGCTAAAGCGAATCGGTAAGCGGTCGCATCTGTGAAAATATCTAATCCCAATTCCTCATTTTTCTGGTCGCAGTACTCTTGAATTTTGGCGTATTGTTTAAGTAATGTTTCTTTGGCATCACCTAAAGCAGATTTGGGGTTATTAATCCAAAGTTTTGCGTTAGCACCAATATGAAGTTGTACCGCGCTAGTCCAATCACTCCAACGCATACCCGGAACAGTATCGGCATCGCAACTTTGACCAATATAGATACATCCAATGTTCTGGTGAGAAGCTTGTTTAAGTGAGTAAGTTACTTTGTCTTTGAAGTAGTAATAGCCATTACTTTCTCGTTCTTGGGCAATGGTCGAATCAATTTCGTCAAAGATATAAAGAACAAAGTGATGACTAGCTTGTAAGGATTTTGTACGCTCATCAAGTAATTCGCATAGTTCTTTGATACCTTGAACGTTGTCTTTATGACTAGTGCCACGCTTGGGCATATCCCAGTAATCTTTTTTTGAGCCATGCTGAGGGTCATAGAGTCGAATTTCTCCTTGCCCTTGTCGAGCGTTCATAATCGCCAGTGCTAAATTTTTTGCTGTAGGTGACTTGCCCCCAGTGCTACCAGCCGATATCCTCACTCGTTCCCAGCGACGAACATAAGACTCAAATTTGCTGGCAGGAATCCAAATTTTGTCAATTTCCTCTTTTGATTTATCTTTCTTAGGCGCTTCTCTTGTCGTTACAGTTAAAGTCAGATATCCAATTTGATAATTGATATCGAACTTAGGAAGTGTTTTGTACAAAGCATTAGTTAGGCTAGCTATGTTTGCAATTGAGTTGTTTTGCTCTAACTGATCAATAGTCAAACCAGGGGCGCGAACAAATGAGTAAACCAACACATATCCTGTATCGGTTTCACGCCATTCTTGAGCATCAAGTCGAACTCTGTAAGCTTCATAGTAGTAAGTATTGATGCGGTTCCCGATTTCGGCGTAAGTCCCTTTACCCAAGAATTGCTTAGGTCTATCGACTTCTTTCTCAAGTAATTTCACCCGCTCTTTTAAATCGCTAATTTCTAAATTCTTGCTGTCAATTTCGTCTAATAAATCAGCAACTTGTTCTTTAAGTTCCTCGAAGCCTGCCTTGTTAAGATTGAAACTATTTTTTAGTTTCTTGATATCGTCAAGGCTACCTTGTTGAAACTTGTCTAGATTAGATATCACTTTATCTCTTGGTACAAACTGTTTAGGGTCACGACGTACATTCAATTCCTCCAAGGCATCTTCCAAGGTTTGTTTAACATCCAAGTGCAATAGATTACGCAGTCTCACTTTTAAAGCTGCGGTTTGGTCGGAAACAGTGAAGAAAATATTAACTAATTCCTCTTCAAAGGTTTCAGAATTAATATCAACTTCGTTAATTTCGCTAAGTAATTCACAGTGGTAAGCATGATTGTTTTTTAGCTGTTGGTAAAATTCTCGTAATTGTTCATGAACATTTTCAAAATCTTTACGCTTCAACTTTTTGGCTATCAAATCGCCCAGTCTTTCATAATCCGTGTGGATTCTATCGCGTGTAACTTGCCAAAATGCTTGTTTAATAGTTAGCTTTAGCTCGTCTACACTAGTATCTTTAGTGTTCAATCTGTTTGTTAGTTCGTTGATTTTAATTTCACTTTGTCCCTTTAGAACTTTTGCACAAGTTTGCAGTTTTACTAATTCATCGTTTTGACTGTTTAGTTGAAGTTCTAATTCATTGATTCGATTGAGATTATTTTGATTTTCTCCTGTGACTTTATTCAAGTTCTGTTTTGTCAAAGTCAGATCTGATTGATGCTTAGATATCAAGTCGTTAATTTGATAATCAATAGAGTCACGAGATACTCTGTCAACAGCATAAGAACTTAGGGCTACTCCTCCAGATAGCATTGCTAGATTCAGAGCGAAACTTTTAACATTTTGATTTTGACTTGTGACTGTGGAATAAAGACACACAGCACAAAGCAATCCTGCACTACCAGCTATAAAATTACCGATGCTAGAATGATTTAGCTTAGTCATTGTTTTCAGTTTTTTGATTTTTAAAATACTGTGGACAATCCTCTAGGTGTTCTAGAGGATTTTTTATTAGATGAACATATCAGCTTCGATTTCAGCCCTACGCTTCTCGATGGTATTTTCCATACCTTGAATTTCTATTTCTAACTGTTCATTAGAACGAGCTTGTTTTTGAAGTTTCAAATCCCACTCAGTTTGAATACCTTGTGTGAGGTTGATTACTCCTTGAGTTCTAATAATTTGCTGTTCTAGTAATTCTTCGTTTTCTTCAAGTTTTGATTGTTCTGTTTGGAACTGTACATGAGAAATCTCTGATTGTACAAACTTCTTAGCAACATCAAAACCTGTTTTTCTGATATCAGCGATATCGCCAACTAAAGCTAATTCTTCTTTATGAATCGCTGCTATTTTACGTTGCTGCTTACGACGTTCTAGCCGAACTTCTAAAGCATTATTTTGCTTTTGAATTATTAATTTATTTTGATTCGCTGTTTTAGCATCTTGCTGAGGTAGAGTACCAGATGGTGCATATGGATCACCCGATAACTCACTATTTAAATCAATCAGTTGTACACCGTAGCCTGTAGCCACTGATTTAGCCTGATTCAATACACCTTCTGCTTCATCAGTTACTAAAGGAGAGCCACCACTAACAGCCCTACGAACCTGTTTGATTGAACCGTTGATATGTTGGGCAGTATTTCCAACTCGACCGACTGTAGAGGCAACTGTGGAAGCAGCAGTTTTCACATTATCTACAACTGTAGACACTTGGTTTTGATTGGTTTCTGGTGTCTCAAAATGTTCGCTTCCAGTTAGTCCACCCTTTTTTCTACTGCGGTCTGATTTTCGTTTCGTTTCTTCTGGCATAATATTTTAATCCTTGTGTTCAACTGGGATAGGAGCAATGACCGCTTAGAATTGATAGGCTTTGCGGTCATGCTTCTTTTAGTTCTGTTCGTTATTACCGATTGATTTTCGTTTTAATTTGAAATGTTCGTATTCGATTTTTAGCGCTGCTAATTGTCGCATTAAGTCTTCGCCTTCCTGAATTAAGTCTTCTGTTATTTCAGTAGCTTTTAGCATTTCTTCGATTTCTTCTTTTGAAGGAAATTTAGGTTTTTCAAACATTATTCAACACCTCCAGATATTGTATTCCTGTACACCCACCAAAGCATTTCTGCTTTATCTGTAGCTTCTACTAGCAATTCATTTAAGTCTTTAGTTGCCAGTTCCTCCCAAGCTTTTTGGTTCTTGAGTAACAGTAATTCATCGATTATTTGAACTAATTTAAATTTGATTTGTTCTGGTGTCATTACTGGTTCAAGCATTATTAATTACCTCGCTAATGTTGTGTTTTACATAATGACCAGACAACCTAAGAATCTTCTCTTGACCTTTAGAATTTACTCTTAAGAAAACATATCTTAGGTGTCCCAACATGACTACAGAATGACTGTACTGATAGATGCGGTCATAACCTCGAATCGTATAAGAATTACCGACCTCTAACCTTGCTGTATCAACCATTTTGGTTATCTAGCTCCATCTACTAATCTTTTTGCATATGATAAAGCTTCTCTGGCAGTATAGAATCCTTTTGTAATGTCTTCAAAATCGTTCTTTCTTACGCAATAAGCGTAATAAACATCTGAGTAAAAAATCTCGATTTGGAATCCGTTGTACTCAGTGGAAAAGATTTGATTCTCTCCAATATTCATTAGTCAATCTCCTTGTTTTCTGAATCAATCAAAGCACCCACGACTCCACCAGCTATAGAGCAAACCAAAACACCGCTAAATGAGGCTACAGACAAGCTTATTGTGACGCGAGTGAGGTTGTTTATAGTATCGCTAGGTTTGGTTAAACTTAATCCCCAGAAGCCTAAAGAAACACTGCCTAGAATGGCGGATGTGGCAAGAAGTCCCAATGCTGAATTCGTTAAGAACTTTTCTAATTTGCTCTTCCAGGTAATACGTCGTAATTGCGTTAGTGGATGCGGTTTTGGTGCTTCTAAATAACGCGTAGACTTTTGAAGACTTACTTCGTAGATAGCTGCATTAATGATTTCCAGAGCATCGAACAAAGTCATACTTGTCGTAGAACTATTGCAAAGATAATTCCAAGAATGAGGACTTTCTTCAGCAAGTTTAGTTAACGCATTTCTTGCAGACTTCAATCGATTTTCTACTTGTTCAAAGGTGGCGCAATCGTTGAGCAAAGCTTGTACGAATTCGTCTGTTTTGTCTAGTTGGTCGTTCATTTGTTTTTCTCCTTAGCTGTGTCTTGTTTTCAAATCACCTTTCATCTCGTTCTTAAAGTCTTGCCAATCTTTATCTGAATTTTTGGATTTTTCAGAGTAATTATCGTAATCCTCTGCATAATTTTTTCCATGGACACAATTGATTGCAAATAATTCCATTTCTTTATCTTCAGATCGGTTTTTCATGGTGTTGAGATAGTGTATACAGTATTGGGTGTTGGGTATTGGGGCTTGGCTCCCGCAAAAATTAGAAGTCCTGCAATAACCAAGCCTATTAGCGATATTCCACAAAAAGCTAAACGATATACTCGCTCAGTTTCTGCATATTCTCTTTCACGTTTGAGCGCGAGTAGTTTGTTTGTACTGTTGCGAAAAAATCCTCAGTTTTCTCTCCCCGTAGTTGTTCGATGGAGTTAATTGCACTCTGGGAGAATTCAGTTAAAAAATCATCTATGCCACCATTCAACCGGACTGTGTAGATATTTTTAAAAGATTCCACAGCCTCGTCAGCCGCAAGCACAGCCAAAGTTTGAGTTATCCGGGCAAGATCGAAAACTTGATTACTCAGATTGATGTTGGTGTCTAAGACGTGGCGGACTTTCAACTCGATTTCTTCGCTTGGGATGTTTGCGAGGGCGCTTTCCTCTTCATCTTGGGAAATATCAGAATCATCGCTCCCACCATCTGTAGAACTGCTGTCAAGGTCAGTAGTGTAATCATTGGTTTCTCGGTTTTGTAGGAATGTTGGTTGTTCTGTGGTTTGTGCTTCTATGGCATCCACATCTACAGATTCGTTTTCTGGTTGTGCCAATGCGGCTTCCATCAGTTGTTCGCTCAAAACCTTGAAATTCTTGGTACTTATGCGTTTGATGGTTTCGTAATTCTTGTAAAAAGGTTCTAGAAGAAATCTTATTTGCTCCTCAGAGATACCGAGTTGCTCGGCGGCGGTGGAGATGTTGATTGTATTTGCCATTGTTTTTTACTGCCCCCAAAAATTTTTGTTTGTCGTGGTGAAATTTGAACTTCACCACAAGCAAGTTAGTTGCTTTTATTTGAAAGTTACGCCAGAAAAATAAACATGGTCGTTCTGACGGATGACTTTTAATGTAAAACCAAATTCTTTGGCTTCCTGAGCAATCGCCTCAAAAGCCGTATACATCACATCAGGAGAGAGAAAAGAAGTTCTATTTTGGCAATATTTTTCGTAGACTTTGTCGGCGTTAACGCAAGATCCTTCTTGTGGTTGCAAGCTGTCAATCAAAAACTGAACGAGTTCGGCTTGCAGTAATTTTGGAGATTTGTTAGAAACTGTTGCCGTCTGACCGATGTTGTAGATATCCATGATTTTTCCTGTTTTGTTTTTGGTTGGTTGTTTGCTTTTCTTGCTCACAGTTACTAATATATCCATTAGTATTTACGATTGCAATACTTTTGCGATGAGTGTTAGTTATCTAATTTGACCCTACCCATAAGACAATCATATTGCATTAGTATTGCTTTTTGAATGTGAAAATGAATACTATTGATAGCAACAGCAAAGTTTTTTGATTAAATGAGGTGGTATGTGTCTTTTACTTTGTATGAGAAAGCGAAAAGCGGTTACTTATAGAATTGATGAAACTGTGATAAATGCTCTAAAGGAATTAGCTATTGATAGAAATACTAGTGTTAATAATTTTTTAGAAACACATCTATTCAATCTTCTAAAAAAAGAAGGATATATTTCTCAAGACACTAGACCACTTGGTGAAACAAGAGGCGGGGACAGAACTAAATCAGATGAGGAGACTGACCAATGACAGACCAACCATCCAGGCTATGCACAGCCAAATTTTCAGCCAACTCGCCAAGCAGAACGCCAAGAACAATGCACCACAACCCTGGAACAATCAATGCAGGCACTTAGCCAAACTCAAGCCGAGACATTGCGCTTGATTGCTGACAATTCCCGTGCTATTGCCCAATGTGAAATTAGAATTCAAGAAATATTGGAAAGATTAGACCGACGATTCAACAATGGGAACGGAAGTAGAGGTAATTAAAATCTTTCAATGGAACCAACCTTAGACCAACTAAAAGCATTCTTTGATTTTTGTGTTCGCACCAGCAACTTACTACAAAGTATCGAACTAGTCCGATACGATAAAAGAAACAAAAGAATAGCTATTCTAATAGGCGAAACAATCGAAGTAGAAATTCTTACAAATGGAGAAATGTTAATAAGATGAGTGACTATTTAAATCTTAACTATCAAGAATTAAAGCAATACATTAAAACACATCCTGATGATGAAGAAGCTTTCCAGCATTTTCTAACGTTGATGAGAGCAAAACCTGGTGTAGTAGTCAGCACACCAGAACAATTAGAAGTAGAACTGAAAAAAAGATTGGTGTCTTAATCTTGAAAATGGCTACAAAAAAATTTCTAAACATTGCTGGCACTGCCAAATATCCCAGTAGCAGCTATCAAAAAAATCAGTTCATAGCCACTTTATATAATCAGAATCGCACTCAGGATAGATGATTTCTTCATCTCCCAATTCATCAATTTCAGAGTGTATCTGTTCCATAAATAGCACATCTATACTAAAACCATCAACCAAACTACTTGGTTGAATCTGGAGAAAAGAACTAAAAATCGGAGAGCGTCAAACTACGCACAACAAAAAAGGGGCTAACACCCCTTCAAATAATTTATGTATTAAAAATATCAATGAAAAATATTATAACACCAACAGAAGAAGATATTGAAAACGCTAAAACAATGCTTGTAAACGTTTATTATCAAAAAATACCATTAGTAGCAGAAAACGAAAAACACTGTGAAATTCTAGAAAAACTCACTCCTTTAATCGCCGTTCCTTGGTTTTTAGGAACTCAATTATTCATAAAATCACAATGGGTTCAAGGTTTAATAATTAATAAAATTAATGTAATTAATTATAATATGGAACCGACTAAAAATATGTTAAAAGCATGTAAATATCATGCTGAAGTGATTAAAAATATATATGAAATATTAAAAGAAACAGAGGTAATTACCAATAAAAAATATTTTAAAAATATACCAACTTGGCTAGGATTGATTATTCATGATGTCATTACATATCGAATACATACAATATGTACCGATGATTATTTATGTTTAAAAGATGTGACTATAAACCACAACAATATCAAAGAAAAATTAATTGAAAAAGAAAAACATATTTTTGACTCTCCAGTAACTTTTAAAAACAACGAATATTTAAATGTATCTTACAAACAATATACAGCTTTAAATAAATTTATATTATTATCTAATGAAATAGCCATTAACAATTTTCGTTTTGGCGAATATTACTACGAACCATTTAAAAAGTCATATCAAAAATATCTACAATCATTAAAAGCAAAATGGTGGCATCTAACTTTGATAAATGAAAAAGGAGAAATATACACACATTTCACCAAAGGAAGATTGCCTAAAATCTGTAACCAATCAAAATATAATCAAATCTTATTTATTAATTAAAACACCTCTAAAACAGATTATATGTTGGAGATTTCAATTTAGGACAGATAATTAGAAAAGAAAACCCCTTACAGTCTACAAACAGTAAGGGATAAGAATTCTAAGCGATTATTAACCATTACTCGTCATATTCTTTTTTGAGGTTCTTATGCCTAATTCTCCATATCCTATCACGCAAACTGAAATAGAAAATCAATTGAAAATTGCATTTTTTGAATCAGAGATGTTATGCGATGAAATTGATCCAATTCTTTCAATTTATCTCAAAAATGAGAATTCCTGGAAATACTATGATCTCCGAAATGCAAAATTTATATCTGAAAAAGAATTAAAAAAGAAATTTAAATATTTGATTTTCAACAAATCCGATGTTAAAGAAATGAAAAATCAGGAAAATTCAGAAATTATTTATGAGACATTACTCAAAAAAGGAAAAATCTTGAAAGAACAAATGCTAACAGAGCTACCACCTGAAATAGCTATCGATTTTCTAAGTAAGGTTATGGGTGAATGCTGAGTGTTGGGAACAATATAGGATTACGCTGCTTGATGATCATCTAAAACAAATAAATCATTTGGCTGACAATCAAATAATCTACAAAGTTTTTCTATCACTTCGTGAGGGTAAGTTCTAATTTTTCCATATTCATATTTTTGATAATTACCCAGCGTCATTCCTAAAGCGTTTGCAGTTTGTGTTTGAGTCCACCCCGATTTTTCTCTTATTTCCTTAATTCTAAATTTCATATGCCAACACATTTCTAACAATTCAAATTATATCATCATGAAATGATACCTAATATAAAGATACATTATGGTAGAATACAATACCAATAATATATTCTGATGATATATCGTAGCAATAAACATCATTCTACGATGTATTATACAAAAAGGTGATGACCGCGAGGTACACCACCAGCAAAAACCTTATCTAATTAAAAGGTATAGAAAAAATGGAATACTATCAACCTGAAAAAGATAAAAACGATTCCTTACCCATTGAATGGTATGAGTTTCAAAAAGCAAGAGCAGATGCAAAATTTTTAAGAGAGAGAAAAAAAGCAGCCATACTCGAATGTTTTGAATTAGCAGAAAAGAATAATTTTCCGATTTCAATAAGTATGATTTTGGGTTGGCTCTTTGTTCACTACGAATGGCTGAAAGCTGAGAAATCTATTTACAAAATACTCTGCGGATTTTTAATGAATGGAGTAATTGAACTAGTTGAAATAAAAAATAATCAACGTTTTTATAAATTGTCTAAAAGAAAAATCAAACGTATAAATGTTGAGCGCATAAAATTCAATGAAGAAGAATAAGTAACAATATACCACTAAGTAAAACAAGCCACCAAACAAAAAACCTTATCTAATTAAAGGATAGTCGACCATGCAAACACAATTCAAAGTAGCCGATTCTATCGCTGTTGATGACGAGGGCTACGCAGTAGGGCTGCTATCAGCCATTGAATTCGATCAATATTTAAATGAGGAGACTGGCGAAGTCAAGGATCAAATAGTTTTTGTCTGGCAGACTCAAACCAGAAAGGGTATTGATAGTAAATTGCGTTTATGGACTGGGATAAATATTACCCCTACTCCCAGAATGAGCAACGGGAAAAAATTTTTTAATGCCTTGACTCAAATACTTCTTATCCATAAAATCATTACCTCGGAAGATTTAAAAAAACTCGCTCAAGACGAGGAATATATTAATGAATTGGATATTGATTTAGGGCTGATGGTTGGGGAAACACACAAATTCAAGCTCAATATAAATGAGCGTGGACTAGCTAGACCAGATATTTCATCCTTAAGAATTGTTAAACCTATTTCAATAAGAATTACTAGCACTTCCAATACTGAATCTGAAGAATTAGAGCAATAATTAATCCCAATAAATAAGCTGGGCGAAATCCCCAGCTACTTCCATCCATTGGAATGAAAAATATATAAAAAGGAATATTATGCCGATAAGAATAGGTGGAAAAAAATTAACACCTACTGCTGAGAAAGCAGTTCCTATTAATACTAGCATTTCTTCTCCAACCACACAAATATTAGAGAAGAAGAAATATCTTTCATCAGCCCACGAAAAGCATTTAAAATCTTCAGGAATAGATAGCGAGAATGCTTTAAAAGCAGGCTATAGAAGCATAAATGCGGAGGAGGGACTAGAATTGTTGGGGCAATTTGAAAGCGGAATATTAATTCCTTATTTCGATTCGTATGGCAATCCCTGCAAAACTTCCGATGGTCGGGATTGGGCAAGACTGCGTGCCGATAAAGGTGATAAAGACAAGTATCGTTCAGCAAAAAATGCAGGCTGCAAGCCTTATTTTGATCCTTTGATTCCTGAGATTTTTGGAAAAAGCTGGAACAAAATCAGCGAAGACACTAGAACCCCATTAGCTATAGTTGAGGGGGAGAAAAAAACGACGTGTTTTAACTTGCATTATGCAAAAAAATTAAAGATTCCTGCATTAGGGGTTGGTGGGATTTGGAATTGGGTAGGTAAAAAGGAAGAAAAATCAGGCTTTGTGGATGAGGTGGAGGGGGAAGAAGATGAGGTAAAAGCTTTGCTCCCCGAACTAGAAGCAATTCAATGGAAAAAGCGAATTGTCTATCTATTGCCGGATTCAGACATCGTTGATCCCGATCCCAGAAAACTTATAAAGTCTGCGGTCTTTGAACTTGCCAAGACTTTAGCCCGCAAAGGGGCAATACCTAAGCTGGTGATGCTCCCTCAAGACCCTTATGGAGAAAAAAATGGTCTGGATGATATTTGTGTGAGTGATTTCTTGGGATTATTTGTTGAATACTTTCATCAATGCTCTATTTCTGCTCTTGCTTTTGAGGGTAAAGGGAAAGATAAAAAGCTAGTACTTAATTTGGCTCCGTCCGCACAGAAACAACTTAAATTCTTTGGTTTTGCTGGGGCAATTACAATTCAAAGGCACTGTATTTTTAAGCAAGGTCTGTTCCCTTATTTTTGGCAAGAGACGCACTGGAAGCTTGGTGACAAAAGTGAATTCGATACTCTTATCCAAAAATTAATGGATAAAAATGGCTGGGATAATCGGTCAAAGAGCCACGTTCAAGGATTGCAAAAAGAAATATCTAATAGGCTTTTTGTATCGAGCAAGTCATTTAATAAGCACCGCGCTTTCAGCAATGGTACTGTCATTTTTGAAAATGAAAAAGTTATTTTTTCGTTAGGACACAAGCGCAATGATTTTTGTGCTATATACCTTCCTTACGAATTTCCTGAAACAGATCCAGGTAAGCCAGAGATGTTCGTAAAATTCTTAAATGCCTTTACGTTAGGGGAACCAGAAGCACAGCGATATATAAGAGCGATGCTCAGATATTACATTCAACCTCTCCGACAAGGAGAACGAAATAAAGCTGAAGCGTTCCCTTTATTCGTGGGGCAACCTCAATGTGGGAAAGGAATATTGTTTTCAGTTGTGCGAGCCTTATTAGGCGAAGAAAATTGTAAGTCTTTTGGTAACATCGATGATTTTTCTAAACCAGAAAAACTAGCCAAATACTTAGATAGCACTCTTATTTATTGCGAAGATTTACCAGGCTTCGCCCGTGAAATCAAAGGATTAAATTATGTGATAGACAATGTTCCAGTAACAATAAAAAAGCTGTTCATTGACCCCATAGACGACTGCTTAAACGCTCATGTTCTCGCAGCGGCTAACCAGCATTTATCCGTAGGCAAAGCTGATGCAGGTGGGTTGAAAAGAAGGCTGCACTCTTTTGTTGTCCCATTGGAGGATACAATAATAATTGATCCTGATTTAGCGGACAAATTAAAAAGCGAGCTACCCAAAATACTTTATTGGCTACTACAAATAGATTATGAAAGAAGTTTGAAAGATTTTCGACAGGGGCGTTTATATGTCCCCGCGTTAATGGAAGGTGAGATGGAATCTTTGGAAGCTATCCATCCCTTATTGAGATTTGTGAATGATTGCCGCGAAGAAAGGCTAAATGATTATAAAAATGTCGATTCCGTCCCGTCATCCGACCTTTATTCATACTATCGCGATAACTGGAGCCTGAGAACAGGCGAAAAACCTCTTACAAAAAGAAGCTTTGAGAGAGAATTAAAGCAAAGTATTAAAGTCCCGTTTAAGAGTATTGGCAGGAATAATTTGCTGCATTTTCAATTATTAAGTACGGAAGAATTAGCAAGTATTCACAAGAAGTCGAATAAGGCTATAGGCAGCTTTGAAAATATCTCTTTAGAAGAAATATATTTAGCCAATAAAAGAGGCTTCCAGCCAACAGCGCTGCCACAACAAGAGCCAGCTTCTCGGCAAGAACCTGAGCTAGTTTTGCGGGAGCAACAGGAATCAAAGCTAATTTCAGAAACGCAGACAGAAGATGAGTTAAAACAGCAATGCATTGACGATTTTATCGATATTGTTCCTATAAGCCGACGTGAAATTTTTTGCAACGAAACTCAATACAAGGTGGATTTAATCAATTGTAATTTAATCGTGCTGTCGCCATACGCCCCGACTCTATTAGATATTTTGAATTCAATGCCACCTCAAAACAAGCAAACTTTTGCCTTGAACTATGGATTAAAAAAATTAATAATTCATTCGATTTTTAATGATGGAAGCTGTCAGCATTTTAAGAATATAAAACTGATTGATTAAAATCAGTAAATAAAAAAAAGAGAGAAAGTAATGGCTACTGTGTTTTTGCTGACAACTTGAAAGTACTATTAAAGAATAGTGCAAGTAAAGAGACTATATTAACTGTAAACCAAGAAAATGTTAAACGTTTGAGAAAGTTAATGAATAAAAATATATTAAAAAAATTAAACAATTAAATCAAGAAAAAAATAAAGTTGGCAGTATTTTTAAAGAACATTGGAAAGATCAAACACCATCAAACAACTTAACGGAATTATCAATAATTGCTGTTAAAAGTCTTGCAAAAAACAATAGTAAAGGCTGTTGGTTTGAGTCTTTAGGTCGGTGGGTGAGTTTAAATTGGCTAGAGTCTAACGGCTACAAGTCCGTTGCAGATAGAATCAGAAATTTAAGAAGATTCCATGAAGATAGAAAGCGGTACATATTAAGAGACAAATCAAACGGGAATATAATACTCTGCCACATAAACACGGTTCTATTAAAAGAGTTTTTGATTTAATCCGCCCCTCTAGAATTGTCGTGGAGGGGTTTTATGTGGTGGATTGGTACAGACCAAGTCGCTTGGTCGAATTTTGTCGTAAATCGGTACCATTTTCAAAATTGCGCATTATACCATGTTGCGTGCAGAAAGTAAATAGTTTGGGCAGACCAAACGGCGCGCAGGGGGGGGCGGTTCTTATATAAATAGGGGGGCTGCGCGCCGTAAATGTAAATCACTTTACAGTTTTAT
>JAHHHW010000163.1 GCA_019359115.1 Pelatocladus maniniholoensis HA4357-MV3 | reverse complement strand
TTAATCGCTTGGTTTCTTGAGGATTCTCCTCTATGTGATTTAGTACGTTACTCATATTTTGGTGTCAAAAAACTTCTATTGACGTTCTTTTACCACAAAATATACTATTTTGGAGATGTTTATTGATTAGTTATTCAAGGAAGGTGAAAACATAAGTTTTTGTTGATTAAAAGTGAGATAAGTATAACCATAGATAATCTTAGGCTGTAAAAAAAATGTATTTGTGAAAAATAGACACAAAAAAGCATTAAACAACCGCAACAGATGAGTAGACAGATTCATCACTAAAAAAGTGATAGCAATCGTAGTAAGAGAAGTATGAGAAAGTTTAGCCATCACTCTACTCAAGCTAAATCTCCTTTTAGCTTGTCCAAACTTTCCTTCAATAGAATTACGAATCCTTTCGTCCTCTTGAGCTTGCTTTTTTTGTTCTTTACTCACAGTTTTTGGCGGTCTTCCTAAAGGAACTCCACTGATTCTAATACCTCGTTCTTTACACCAAGCTCGGTTTTCTCTAGTGCGATAAATTTTGTCAACATGAACTGATTCTGGGTAATAACCAGTGTGGTTTTTAAATGCCTCAACTTGCGTTTTTAAATCGCCTGATTCATTAAAGTTATCCCAACTAATATGGTCTAAAAATACATATCCATTAAAATAACTAGCAGACAGTTTGGCTCCAAACTCCACGGACTTCCCGGCTTTGCCTCGGACAATTGGACGGATATGTGGTTGGCTTAAACTCACAATTCGGTCATCAATGCTCTGCTTTTTATTTTCATACATCCACAGTTGTTGACGGTAAACTTCTGTGACCACGAGCAACATCTTATATTGTCTCTTACTTAAATTGACAAGACTGGCTCTTGATAGCAGTAATTGCTCAATATGAGCTAAATTTCTTTTGATATATTGCAGTTGTTTTTTGATCGCTATTCTTCTGTCTTTTTGAAATACACGACGTTTTTTTGCTACTGCTAAATAATCTTTTCTGGCGACTTCCCGATACGTTCTTGGTTTTTTGCTTAATTCTCCTCTCACTTGTTCATAAAGCAAGTCTATAATTTTTTCTGTCTGCTTTATTGCTTGATTTAATAGCTCTAAATCTGTCGGATAACTAATATCTCCAGGCGCACAAGTCGCATCTAATATTAATTTTCCTCGATTTTTTTGCTCACTTTTTTCTGATTCGGCTTCTGCTGTTTTTTTTTGATTTGATTGAGATGATGTTTCTTTGCACATCTTCTTCACCATCTCTTGATTCACTTTATTGACTAACTCTGCATTAATTCTTTCTCTAAAATGTACTAACATTGAGGCATCGAATGGAGTTTCATTACTATAAGACGACATCCCTATAAAGTACTGTAGATAAGGATTCTCTTTAATTTGTTCTACTGTCTCTCTGTCACTTATCCCTAGTTTTTCTTTGATTATTAATGCTCCTAATGCCATCCGAAATGATTTTGCTGGCGCTCCCATTTCTGTGGAGAATCTTGAAGAATATTCCGACTCAAATTCTTGCCAGGGTATTAAATCAGCCATAATTACCCAACGGTTATCTAATGATAACTTTCCTTCAAATGGAAGTTCAAAACTTTCTGGTTGAATTGGTGTTGATTCTTCTTTTCTGTACATGGTAACTTCGGATACCGCGTTCTCAGACTGACCACTGTGATGCAAGGATTTTCGGCTATTTTACCTTCTTTCCTTGCACCTGAATCTACTTCTAGAGTCTTTTCTTCTACAAACTGTCACCTTTTGTTTCTTTTTCAGCAAGCCCTAATTAGAGCTTACTGAAAAAGACTGTTGTTGGGACTGCTTGAATATCTAAATTAATTGCTATGCGATCGAAACTTAACTTCAAGCTAAAATCTTATATTTGGAGTGGCGATCGCATAGCAAAAGTGTAGCTGGCACTAAATCAGCTTTTGTACTGACTTTCCATTGATTTTATTAACCATAAATTATCGGGAGTAAGTGTGTGATTTACTTGTGACACTGAGACTTATTAATATAATCCCGTTTTTACGTACGCCTAAAATATTTGCTAATTCTCTATAAAGATACTATTTTCAAACTTTTTTACTTAAGTGAATGTTAAATAAATTGCAGGAAAAAATCTCAGGTTTCTATAAAAATAATCTATGATTTAGATAGAAGTTTGCTTAATACAAATAAATATGATCTGTCAAATGATAGATAGAAAAATTTAATTTAAAATTTTACTCTATCAGAGAGCTGAGACGGAACTTAAAAACTTCCTTCGACTCTATCAACACTGAAATAATCATAAAATTTTCCGGTATGTGGGAAACTCAGAGTATGCGCGACCTGAGAGGGAAACGACACGGGCAATTTTAATTGCCTTAAATCTTTAATCCATTACACGGGAGTTGCTTAATTCGGTGTGCTAATGCAATTGCACTTTCGTGCCTTACAATTACTACTTCAAATCTCACAAAGAGCGTACGCATAACGAAGCAAATCGAAGAAATAGAGCCGGGCTTAAAACCCCCTGATTTGGGCGCCCTCTCAAATTCGGGGTCTGAAAACCCCGAATTTGGAGGGAACCCATTAGTGGGCGGTTCGAGATATCCCGAACCAAGCCCGGCTCTATTACACACGCGCCAAATGCGATAACGGTTTTGCTCCGAAGAGCCTTCCCTTGCGGGAGTAATGTTAGCCTCGACAATGTTATTGGTCGGTACTATCTGAAAGACACTGACTTAACCCAATAAATCTGTTTAATCTTCCAGTTCTAGAGCAGGAAACTGGCTACGCATTCCCTGGTAGGTCTTTAACTCTTGCCAATAACGTAGTACACAAGGTACTGAGTCTGGTCAACTATTGTCTTAAGTCTTAGGCTAGAAACAAGCGTGTCTTTAGACCTGGGTCGTTGACATTATCTGATCTTCGTTAACCCGGTATTCACAAGTAAGTTCACCAAATAAAACCGGATTCCCATATAACTAGGGCTATTTCATTCTTACCATAATCCGCCCAGAAAGAAATTTCCGAGCTAAGAGCAAAACTCCACTGAAAGTGGACTAAAAGATTTTGGAGTCGTTTTTTTAGACGACTTAAGCTATGCAGCCCAGAATTTGAATTCTTGGCGGACTAGACGAGAATTAAATAACCCTTGCCAATATAACCAAGCTCATGAGCAAACACCAATTCAACTGTTCAACTGTGTCGTAATTGTTGAATAAACAGAGGAAGATTGCAAAGTGAAGGAAGCTCTACGGCAAGTGCGTGATGACTTAGAAAACCGAGTCCAACAAAGAACTAGGCAACTTTTAAACATCAACCAGCAATTCCAGAAAATTCTCGGAAAACTGCACATTACAGAAGAGGAACTACGCCAGCAAAACAAAGAATTAACTGCTACTCGTGAGATGTTGAAGTTGGAACGCCAGCGTTACCAGGATTTGTTTAAGGAGAAGAAAAATCTCGAACAACAATTTTTGCGCGCCCAACGCCTGGAAAACCTTGGTACTCTTGCTAGTGGTATTGCCCACGACCTCAACAATGTTTTTACCCCCATTTTAATGATTTCGCAATTACTACCAATAAAATTGCAGGCTGCTGATGGACAAGCTGAGGAACTATTGGAGGTACTAAGACATACATCCAAGCGAGGATCTGATTTAGTTAAACAAATTCTGGCATTTGCACGGGGGACAGAGGAAAAATGCAATTATTTACAACTTGGACACTTGCTTTTAGAAGCAGCCAAAGTTACTAAACAGACATTTCCCAAATCTATTGAAATCTGTACTGAGATTCCCACTACAAACCTATGGATGGTTGATGCGAATGCAACCCAACTGCATCAAATCTTTATGAATCTTTGTGTAAATGCTCGTGATGCTATGCCCAATGGCGGGATTATCAAAATCTCAGCCAAAAATCAAGTTGTTGATCAAACCTATGCTCAAATGTATCTTGATGCCCATGAAGGGAACTATGTTGTTGTCACCATCTGTGATACAGGGATAGGAATTCCCCCAGAATTCATGGAACACATTTTTGATCCGTTTTTCACCACAAAAGAAACTGGTCAAGGTACAGGATTAGGTCTTTCAACTGTTCTCAGTATCGTTAAGAATCACGGTGGCTTTGTGCAGGTGTTAAGTGAGGTGAACAAAGGTACTCAATTTAAAGTTTACTTACCAGCAGCAAACATTAGCCCCACTAACCAAGCACAAGAGGAGGATACTCCAGCAGGTAACGGAGAATTGATTTTGATCGTCGATGACGAACAAATGCTGCAACAGGTAACTCAAGCATCACTACAAGAAGCTAATTACAAAACCTTATTAGCTAGCAATGGTATTGAGGCGATCGCACTCTATGCCCAGCATAAGCAAAAAATTAGTGTAGTCTTCATTGATATGATGATGCCAACAATGGATGGGTTAATCGCTATCCGTACCTTACAAAAATTGAATCCACAAGTAAAAATTATTGCCACCAGTGGATTGCCTACTATGGAACAGCAGGCTTTGTCAGCTGGTGCTAAGGCGTTTTTATCAAAACCCTACACAGCAAAAGAATTATTAAAAAACTTACACCAGCTAATAACTGATAACTGTCAAAACAAGTAAAAAGTAAAAAGTAAAAAGAAAGATTCCCACTGATAAATCTGTGGGCTTGAAAAAAGGACACCTTTTACCTTGCACTACGTGTCTCGGTAAAATTATGAGTGTTTAAGTGGGCTTGATACCCACAACTGAAGTTTTTTATGAGTGCCTTTTAACTTTTAACTTTTTACTTTTAACTTGGAGCGAAGCGACTGTCAAGGTATCCACTCCAAACCCACTCCTATACTACTATCTTGCTCTTGTTGTGAAGTCCGTTGCTTAAAACCAGTAGATAGACGTAGATTACGAGCGATCGCATAACCAATAGCAGCCGTTGTTAAACCTACCTCTTCTTCGCTACCAGGAGAAATCCAGCTTTGAGTTACAGAAATATCGGCAGCACCACCACGAGATAATACCAACAACAACTTGATACCTATATTTACCCCATCTGTAGAATTATCATTAGTTCGTAAATACTGATATCCTACCAACGGCGCAAAGTTAACATAGCTACCTAAAGGACGTAAATAATAATATAAATCAGTACCATAAGATTCATGCTTACCGTTGAATGCTGACTCATATCCAGCACTCACCGTCAAACCACTTCGACCGATAAATACATCTTCGACACCAAAATTTATTCCCCCTCCCTCTTTCTCAGAAGTGAATCGAGAATAGCCCAGTCGTATCTTAGTGCGAAAACTTGGATCATTCTGAATTTCTGACAATACATTCGGTACTCGACGCCGCCAGCGCTGCAAAACTGGACTTTTTTTAAGAATTTCTGGACTGATATCCAAATCCTGGGCAGACTTACTAGGAGTTTCACACCAAGCGGGGCTAGCTAACACAAGCCAACTCGTACCCAAACCAAAATAGAAAATCAAGTTTTTTGCCCCTTTAGATTTCCAGTCTGAGGCTAAACAAACAAAACCTGCCTTTTTAGGTTTTAAGTTTACTAATACCCTTGTGCAGAATTTGTTTTTGTAACCGCAAATTATATTCGCCAGATTTTGTCTCATTCCTTGGCGTCCTTATCCTCTTTTGTGGTTCATATAAAAAAGTGGCTCTGCTTTCAGCAGAACCACTTAATTTTTAGCAAAACCTAGAGAACTTAGCGCACACTACCTTCAGCAGCAGCAGTATCAATAGGCTTGATGAAATACAAGCGCAGAGTTTGCCAACCGTTGGAGATGTAATAAGGCAGCTTTTGGAAGAATTGTAAGAATTTAGGAGTATTAGAACTAGCGATCGCCGTCAATTTCTCGTTATTCTTTACACAAATTTCCAAGCGATCGTAAAACTCCGGCTTCTCCACATCCAGCATCACGGGGAACACCCGCCCAGCAGTTTCATTTGTCTTCTCAATCACATATTTGTCGTATTCTCGCGCATCCAACCCAATAGAAGCGTAGAAATCTTTGCGCTGAATATCGTTGAGATACATTGTGGCAAATACTGACAGCAAGAAGAACCGACACCACAACCGCGCCTTCCAATCATTTAAGATTTGCGGCTGTGCTTTCATCACAGCATCAAAGAAATCACCGTGGCGGTTTTCATCTTGACACCAGTTTTCAAACCACCGGAAAATTGGATAAACTCTGTCTTCTGGATGTGCTTCCAAGTGGCGATAAATTGTGATATAGCGCCAGTAACCAATCTTTTCAGAAAGATAAGTAGCGTAGAAAATAAATTTCGGCTGGAAGTAGGTGTAATTTTTGCTCTTAGTCAAAAATCCTAAATCCAGGGACATGTTAAAATCTGCCAATGCTTTATTCAAAAAACCAGCATGACGCGCTTCATCCCGCGACATTAGGTTAAAGCACTCTGCCAACACAGGGCTTTTGTCTTTGAGGCGGCGGCTGAGTTCTTTGTATAGCAAAAAGCCAGAAAATTCTGCCGTACAAGAACGCTCTAAAAATTCAACAAATAAGCGGCGAGTATCCCCGTCAATATGATCCCAGGATTGTTCAAAGTCCGTATCCCGAACAAAGTGATGACGGTTGTAGTCAGCGCGGAACTCTTCTAGGATGGCTCTCAACTCGTCTTCATTGACGGAGATATCCATCCGCGCCATCGCATCAAAGTCTGTGGTGTAAAAACGGGGTGTTAACAGGGTTTCTTTTGCCGGTACTTTAATTCCCGGACGCAATTCTTCAAAACCTGGTTTTTTTAGGGAATCTACCATGTTGTGATTGCTCTTGTGTTTTTTTTATTGTTCAATGCCCTAGAAAGCCAAGGTTTTTGCTTTCAGGCCTTGCAACAGACAGAATAATGCATTTTGTGTATTAAAAATCAGTCTAACAAGGCATGGCGTAACAGTATAAGGATAAAACATTAAGAGTTGCAACAAATTTGGGGATTGGGGATCGGGGAGAGGGGGTTGAGGATCAGGTATCGGGAACTACACAATATAATTACACAGATTTTTTTCTGTTCCCCGTTCCCCGTTCCCTGACAGTCGCTTCGCTCCAAGTTAAAAGTAAAAAGTTAAAAGTTAAAAGGCACTCATAAAAAACTTCAGTTGTGGGTATCAAGCCCACTTAAACACTCATAATTTTACCGAGACACGTAGTGCAAGGTAAAAGGTGTCCTTTTTTCAAGCCCACAGATTTATCAGTGGGAATCTTTCTTTTTACTTTTTACTTTTTACTTGTTTTGACCTTCACGAATGAATTTAATTTTGTGTAATACCAATTTTCTGTGAAGCTGCACATTATTTTGACCCCTCCCAACCTCCGACCCCCCTCAGAGGGGGGTTTTACCGCAGGCGGTGGGGTTCTTCATATAGCACTTCTCACTCGATTGCAATACAGTCGGAACCCCACCCCGGCTTTGCTGACGCAAAACCTCCCCTCCCCGCTTGCCTACGGTGTACACACAAGTCAAAATTTTTCATGTTGAAACTGTATCCCGCCCAGAACTAAAGTTCCAGGCTCATAGCGAAAGTCCACTCAAGTGGACTGGAACAAACTTTTTTTTGAGTCCTCTGAAGAGGACTTGCGCATCTGTACTCGGAATTTATTCCGAGGCGGTACAGATGCGCTCAACCTAGATTTGTGTGTACACCGTAGCCCCGCTTGCGGGGAGGGGATTAAGGGGTGGGGTACGTATTGGACACAACCGAGAACTCTATATGCGTCTTCATAAAGAAATGGTGTAACTACTTAACTGTTAAAAAGCGCTCCACTCAGTACCAACTTGTGGTAGAAACGTACCATTAGCAGTTGTGCCATTCATAAACCAAACTGCAACTTCACCAGTTTCACCATTACGCCAGAAGACATCTGTCTTGCCATCACCATCATAGTCGCCGATGCTTGGTTGCCAAGACGCACCAGTCGCAGGTAAGAAAGCCGCAGTACCTACTGATGTTCCATCCATTAACCAAGCGGTGTTTTCGCCAGTTGTCTGATTGTGCCAGAAGACATCTGTCTTACCATCGCCGTTGAAGTCACCAATAGAAGGTTTCCAAGCAGAGTCTTGTTTCGACAAATTACCTTCACTAATAAAGATACCATTCATCAGCCAAACTTTATTTTCGCCTGTTTCATAGTTACGCCAGAGGATGTCACTGCTACCATCGTTATTGAAGTCACCAACGTTAGCTTCCCAGTTACCTTCCAATGTGCTGAGATTATATTCTGATGCATCTGTGCCATTCATGAACCAGACTTTATTTTCACCAGTGATGTTGTTGCGCCAAAAAATATCGTTTTTGCCATCACCGTTAAAATCAACCACACTAGAAGTCCAAGTTATGTCAGTGGTAGGTAAAAAAGCGGCAGTTGTGACATTTGTACCATCCATTAACCAGGTAGCATTTTCTCCAGTTTGAGTATTACGCCACAAAATATCACTCTTACCATCACCATTGAAATCTGCAATGTTGTAAGTCCAAGCTGGGTTTATTGTTTGTAAAGTAGCTTGAGAGGCAATATTTGTGCCATCCATTAGCCAAATCACATTTTCACCGCTATTTTTATTGCGCCAAAAGATATCAGTTTTGCCATCGCGATTAAAATCGGCATAAGTAAAGTCCCAGGAAGCATCTACTGTAGTTACATTAGATGCTTGAGGGTTGCTACCATCCATCAGCCAAATAGCAGTTTCACCTGTTTGAGAGTTACGCCAAAATTTGTCAGCTTTGCCATCTCCATTGAAATCTGCAACAATAGCTGCATTACTGAATCTAGAATTAGGATTAGGGTTTTTTGCTGCTACTAAAGATTGTTTTTCATCATTTGAACTTGAGGAACGTCCCAGACTAAAATTAGTATTGGGAACAGTATTGTCATCAAAAATATTTGTGGAAGCATATTTTGAGACGCTAGTTTCTATAGACAAATTCAAGGGCGAATTAGAGTTAGACATACTGTTTGTTTATTACTAGTACAGGTCGGCAGAGTCTAATTTGTAATTTAGAATTCTCAATTAAAAATTGAGAATCAAGAATGTACAATAGTTCATAGAATTTTCATCTATTCTTTATGTAATTTATGTCATTCAAGAACATCTGACACTTTTAATAATGTTGTTTGTGATTAACAGATTTGATAATTAAAAATTAAATAATCCACAAACAATAATATTGAATGAATCATGATAGACCATATAGACATTGAGATTATATATCCCCGAATTCTTAAAGAAGTCGGGGATATAGAATGTTTCCACTAGTACGCCTGGAACTAAAGTTCCAGGCTAATAGCACAAGTCATATTAAGATGACTAAATAATTGAGTGTTAAGCTATTAGCCAAGAAATAAATTTCTTGGGAGTTCAAAAAAATTGATGCAAGATATAAAACACCAATACTGCAAAGGATAGGATTTTTCGTCATAATTTTGGCATGTAGAGACGCGAAATTTCGCGTCTCTACAGTTATCAGTTATCAAATTAAATTATTAACAGTTAACTGATAACTGATAACTGAATCTAGGCTGTATACCATTCTTTGCCAAGTGTAGGCAGAGCGGTAGGAGTAGAGTCAGTACCAGTTACAATCACAACGGCGTTTTCACCTGTTTCGTAATTCCGCCAGAAGATGTCGGTTGTACCATCGCCATTGGTATCGCTGATACTAGGAACCCAAGCACCACTAGGTGCATCCGCAGCAACTGTTGTCAGAACATTGCTACCATCCATGATCCATATCTCGTTTTTGCCAGTTTCCTGGTTGTACCATAAGATATCGGTTTTACCATTACCGTCAAAATCACCAATTAATGGTTTAGAACCTTGGAGCGTAGGTAGAGCAGTGTCACTAGCAACTGTTGTACCATTCATTAACCAAACTTTGTTTTCACCTGTGGCTGTATTGTGCCAGAGAATATCGGTTTGGTAATTGAGATCAAAATCACCCAGGGTAGCTTCCCATTCTGTGCCTAGTGTGGGTAAAGATGTACCAGTGGCGTTTGTACCATCCATTGTCCAGACAGCATTTTCACCTGTGGTTATGTTACGCCAGAAGATATCTGTCTTACCGTCACTGTTGATATCAACAATGTTGGCTGTCCAGTTGGAATCGACAGTCTGGAGAAAAGATGGAGTGGTTACTTGGGTACCATCCATTAACCAAGCTGCGTTCTCGCCAGTTGTTGTGTTGCGCCAGAGAATATCAGTTTTGCGATCGCCATTGAAATCTGCAATCACTGGTGTCCACTCTGGACTTAGTGTTGCTAAGGAGCCTTCAGAGACAACAGCTTGTCCATCCATCAGCCAAACCTGGTTTTCACCTGTGGCCTTGTTGTACCAGAGTAAATCTGTCTTGTCATCACCGTTGAAATCGGCGATTTTAACATCCCACTCTGTACCCATTGTCTTGACAAAATCCGCAGAGGCGACATTTGTACCATCCATCAACCAAATGGCATTTTCACCAGTTTGAGAGTTACGCCAGAACTTGTCGTTTTTACCATCACCGTTGAAATCAGCTACAATTGCCGCACTCGTGAATACAGGGTTAGGATTTTGCAGATTTGGAAGCTCAAGCTGAGAGTTTGCATCTGAAGAACTCCTGTAGCCTGAGTAAGTTTCTGTCTCTAATTGATTTTTGCTTGTGTATTTGTCTGTTGAGATTGGAGCGCTACTAGAAGTAGAAATCTGATCGGACATGGCGTGTGTTTGAGACAAGTGTTCATAAACCTTTTAACTGTTTTTTTATTTGAGATTCAAGTGTTAGTTAATAACATATATTGCTTCTTAATATTTTCTTCACAAGTGTCATGCTTTGCTTAAAATAAAAGCTTTTTCTAGCTATTTTCTGAAAAAAAACAAGTACAAGATAATCAGTTTTGCAATATTTTAATGCTAGTTACAAACAAATTGTTAACTAAACAAACTTATAGAAAATATCAACTGTTTTTCTATGGAGTTTAAAAGTTAAATAATAAACATGTACTAAAAATCTCTGAGTATATATTATTTTTATACACTTATAGTAAACAAAAAATTTCCGACTTCTTAAAGAAGTCGGGGATCTGTTTTCTCAATTTTAAATTTCGTCGCGGGTAATTCTACTAAGTAATATGTAACAGTAGTTAGTAGAACTGACAAACTCAGTGTTGCTAATAATCTATTGTAAAAAGCTTCAATGGGAATATCTGAAGAGAATATTGAATAAATTCTGAGTAAAATTGGCATATGCCAAATGTAAACACCATAAGATAAACTTCCAAATACTTCTAATATCCTGAGAGGATTTTTTAAAATAGCAGCAAATGATAACTTTTCATTTTTGGTGTAGATATGATAATTATCTGATTCAAAAGCAAAAATGAAAAAAGATGTAATAATTGCGGTTAATGGCTGAAAAATAAAGATAGTAGTGATTGTTCTCCAGCCACCAGGACGATTCGGTAATCCCCATAATTCTTGATGATATAAGTGATGAGCCGTAAATAGATAAAGTAAAATCATCAAGATAATAGCTATAGATTTTTTATTAATAAATATTTTTTGATGAATTTTGTTATCTGTTGTAGAAGATTTTGGTTTGCAATATTTAATCCATGTATTGACCAAAAATCCAGATAAAAAGATATCAAGATTATTAAATATGGGAGTGTACCAATATTTAAATGCATATCCCATTTGGTGATTTATTTGATGAGAGAAACTCACCCAAGATAAGAGTTTAATCAAAAATTCTATTAATGTAATTAATATTGCTGCTGTAATTACATGCTTTTGTTTGAAGATTAGAGGCTTGCTCAAATTATAGATAAAAGGAACAAATATATAAAATTGCATTTCTGTAGAAAGTGACCAAAAAACATCATTGAATGCTATTGGCTGAGATGCCACATAAGGATGATATGTGAAAGTGCAAACTCGCAGCAGGTATCCCCAATTCTCGAATTTGAGAACATCAGGATAAACAAATATAGATAAAATCAAAACAGCAAAATAATAAAGAGGCAAAATTCGCAAAACACGATTACGCCAAAAGTTAATTACTCCTGTGACATCGCTGCTATAACGCTCAGTGTAAAAGGCTTTTCCCATCAAATAGCCAGACAAACAAAAGAAAATCCAAACTGCGACTGCACCATGACTAAAGATAAGCCAACTTAAATCATAGTTTTGATAAATCAGTGCATTTCTGGGTGGAGCGCAATGGATAATTACTACCATTAAACAGGCAAAACCACGCACAGCCAACAGAACATCTAAACGATTGTTATTCTGAAAAACTTTTGGCAGATGCAAGTAATTTATTGATTTTTCCATGAATGCTTTTAAATCAGTGAACAGTGAACAGTTATCAGTTAACAACGAATAATTTAATTTGATAACTGATAACTGATAACTGACTGAACATGTTGCCAAATTGGCAAAAAGGGAGCTATGCACCCGTATAGTGGTTGTTCATCAGTGTAAATTTTAGACAAAATGAAATTAAGTTCTTTATAGCCGAATCATGCAGACAGAATATAAACAGCGTCGGGAAGCATTAATGTCCAAGATTGGTAATGGTACTGCAATCTTTTGTAGTGCGCCAATGGCGGTGATGCACAACGATGTCGAGTATAACTTTCGTCAAGATAGCGATTTCTTTTATCTGACTGGGTTTAACGAACCGCAAGCAGTAGCAATTCTAGCGCCACATCACCCAGAACATCAGTTTGTGTTGTTTGTGCAACCCAAGGATCGGGAACAGGAAGTTTGGAATGGTTATCGCTGTGGGGTAGAAGCAGCGAAGGAAATTTATGGCGCGGATGAAGCTTATCCAATTGCGGAACTAGATGAAAAATTACCGCAGTATCTCGAAAAATCTGATCGCATTTATTACCGTTTAGGACGCGATCGCACTTTTAATGATAAACTCCTGAGTAATTGGCAACGTTTAATGCGGACTTATCCTAAGCGGGGTACAGGGCCGATTGCGATTGAAGATACTAGTCCCATCCTCCATAGTATGCGTTTGATTAAAAGCAAAGCAGAATTGGAGTTCATGCGTAAAGCTGCTGACATTGCAGTGGAAGCACACAACCACGCCATGCAATTTACTGCACCAGGACTTTTTGAGTATGAAGTGCAAGCAGAAATAGAACATATCTTCCGCAAGCGGGGAGCTTTGGGGCCTGCTTATCCTTCGATAGTTGCTTCTGGTGTCAATGCTTGTGTACTGCATTATGTAGAGAATAATCGACAGATGCAGGATAACGAGTTATTGCTAATTGATGCTGGATGTGCCTATCAATACTACAACTCAGATGTTACCCGGACATTTCCCGTAGGAGATAAATTTACTCCAGAACAAAAAACCTTGTATGAGATTGTTTTAGCAGCCCAAAAACAAGCGATCGCTCAAGTGCAACCAGGCAACCCTTATAATCTATTTCATGATACCGCCGTCCGTGTTCTCACAGAAGGTTTAGTCGAAATCGGTATCCTCAAAGGCGAAATTGACAAATTAATAGAAGAAGAAAAGTATAAGCCATTTTACATGCATCGCACAGGTCATTGGTTAGGCTTAGATGTGCATGATGTAGGAGTTTACCAGCACGGCGACAATCCACAAATTTTGCAACCAGGACAAGTGGTGACAGTAGAACCAGGACTCTATATAGTACCAGATACTAAACCAGCAGAAGATCAACCAGAAATAGATCAACGTTGGGTTGGTATTGGTATTCGCATTGAAGATGATGTATTGGTGACTCCTATGGGAAATGAAGTTTTAACTGCTGGTGTACCCAAAGAAGTAGAAGACTTAGCAAAATAGTTGTTAATCCGAATGTAGAGACGCGAAATTTCGCGTCTTTTTGTAGAGACGTGATATATCGCGTCTCTACACACCAATTTTCTGTACTAAGAATCCTTAACACCAACCGTATTGAGATATAAGGAAATCATTTCGGCGAA
>JAHHHW010000162.1 GCA_019359115.1 Pelatocladus maniniholoensis HA4357-MV3 | reverse complement strand
CCCAAAAATCATTTCGGCGAACCCAAAAATCATTTCGGCGAACCCAAAAATCATTTCGGCGAACCCAAAAATCATTTCGGCGAACCCAAAAATCATTTCGGCGAACCCAAAAATCATTTCGGCGAACCCAAAAATCATTTCGGCGAACTCAAAAATCATTTCGGCGAACCCAAAAATCATTTCGGCGAACTCAAAAATCATTTCGGCGAACCCAAAAATCATTTCGGCGAACTCAAAAATCATTTCGGCGATCGCTAACCCTGCAAGACAGCAAACACAAGTCCTAAAATTATAAAGAAAACATTAAGTATATTTACTTGTCTATCTCTGGAACGAAGGAGACCTAGAGGAAATTTGTCATAATTTACCTAAATTTAAGATTTGTAAAACTCGTTTGATAAACACCTAGTTATGATGTCGCCTTACAAAAATCCCTTGCCATTAGGAGAGTATGCAGCTAGCAAAGTCCTGATTTCGTTTTATAAAGATAGATGGATTCCCATAACATTTTGTAGTTTAGTAGATGCGATCGCCATACATCGTAAAGCAGTCCAAATAGGAAAGGAAATCTTTATTTTTCCACCTGATAGCAAATTTTATCAATCAAGATAGGGTTGCAGAATGCGATCGCACTTCCTAATTCCATTTTGGATTTTGGATTACTCTTCCTTGAAGCAGCGATCGCGTCTATAGATTTTGGATTGAGAAACTCTTCGGTGCATAAGAGTTCTGTCAGTTTATATATCAATAATTATTAGCTTTCTAAAACAAAGTTCATGATTGCTAAAAATAAACAACCAAAATTTACATAAAAACCCATTTTAGTATCAATACAACTAATTTGTAAGCTTTTTTTAATCACTTTTTGATGTTTATCAAATCCATAAGAGGACTAAAATTTAGTCATGCACTAATGTCGAATTTTAGATGTGTCAAGCTAGCTCTTGACGAGGGTAATCTCTGCTTTTTATTTACAATTTTTATTTGATCCCCTATTTGAGAAGCTTCTATAGCATTCCTAAATCATTCATGAACAACAAGATCCCCGATTTCCTCTGTGAAGTCGGGGATCTGGGTCTGTGCAATTTTCATAATTCCTACACAGATTGCTATAGCTTCTAGTTCTCAGTGTCTATTTTTAGCATAGATAAAAACAAGTTTATCAAGAAAAAACGCCATTATATATGTCTTATTTGTTATTTTTTGTACTTGTAAAAGTAACAAAAACTAACATATAAGTTAATAAGTGTTACTTTATACTATTTATATTTATTATGACCGTTATACTATTTTTCAGGTTCTACCTGGGAATTACTTAGAAGTGGCTCTGCCACTTCTTTTTCTATAACTTATTCTGTCAATATATTTTTCAATAATCAAACAATCATATTGTTGATCTAGTTTTAGCCACCAATATAAATAACCACAAAAAATGTAAATATGATTGTCGATATAGGATTCCTATTTGATTTTTGAACAAAACTCAGTACACATCTAGCTTCCTTTTTTTTCTTTCTTTCCCTATTGCCTATTGCCTATTGCCTATTGCCTGCCTCCACGAGTAAATTCATTAATCAAATCGGATTGCTATAGATACATAAATTATGTAAATTAGTAATAAAGCTGTATAAAAATTAGAAAGAATATGCTGTTAATTGGTCAGGTAACAGCTTTAAGCGGAGTTCCCATTAGAACTATTCGCTATTATGAAAGCTTTGGTCTTATCCAGTCATCAGGACGCACAGAGGGAGGTTTCCGACAGTTTTCCTTGGATGTCCTCAAACGTTTGTCGTTTATTAAACGCGCTCAAAGTCTTGGTTTGAGTTTGCAAGAAATTAGCGAAATCCTCCAAGTCTACGACGGTGGTAAACCCGCCTGTGATGAAATTCAACACAAATTACAAGATAAAATTTCCCATATCGACTATCAAATTGAGCAATTGTTGACTTTACGAGGCGAACTCCAAGAATTACTTTCAGAGTGGCACAGTGTCTCAACAAAGCCGGAAGATAGAATTTGTCCGATCATTCAGCAAGATTGATAAACTTTTTGCAAAAATTCAAGATTCATAATTCCTCCCGTTGAATTAACTCCTGAAATCGCTCATCTTCGCGAATACCATCAAAATCAGAATCGGTTTTTGCCATTTCTCGATATTCGGGATTTAAATTAATTGCTTCTCGCAAGTATTCAATTGCTTGTTCAATATTTCTTTGCAAAGCATAGCAGCAAGCTTTGTTGTACCAAGCTTGGTGGTCATCAGGTTTAATTTCCACAGCTTGATCGTAGGATGCGATCGCTTCTTCGTAGCGTCCCAAATCATCCAGCGCATTCCCCCGGTTGTTCCAAGCTTGGTGGTCATCAGGTTTAATTTCCACAGCTTGATCGTAGGATGCGATCGCCTCTTCGTAGCGTCCCAAATTACCCAGCGCATTCCCCCGGTTGTTCCAAGCTTGGTGGTCATCAGGTTTAATTTCCACAGCTTGATCGTAGGATGTGATCGCCTCTTCGTAGCGTCCCAAATTACCCAGCGCATTCCCCCGGTTGTTCCAAGCTTGGTGGTCATCAGGTTTAATTTCCACAGCTTGATCGTAGGATGCGATCGCCTCTTCGTAGCGTCCCAAATTACGCAGCGCAATCCCCCGGTTGTACCAAGCTTGGTCTTTGTCAGGTTTAATTTCCACAGCTTGATCGTAGGATGCGATCGCTTCTTCGTAGCGTCCCAAATTATCCAGCGCAATCCCCCGGTTGTTCCAAGCTTCGTGGTCATCAGGTTTAATTTCCACAGCTTGATCGTAGGATGCGATCGCCTCTTCGTAGCGTCCCAAATTATCCAGCGCATTCCCCCGGTTGTACCAAGCTTGGTGTAACTCAGGTTTAATTTCCACAGCTTGATCGTAGGATGTGATCGCCTCTTCGTAGCGTCCCAAATTACGCAGCGCATTCCCCCGGTTGTACCAAGCTTGGTGTAACTCAGGTTTAATTTCCACAGCTTGATCGTAGGATGCGATCGCCTCTTCGTAGCGTCCCAAATAACCCAGCGCAATCCCCCGGTTGTTCCAAGCTTCGTGGTCATCAGGTTTAATTTCCACAGCTTGATCGTAGGATGCGATCGCCTCTTCGTAGCGTCCCAAATAACCCAGCGCAATCCCCCGGTTGTTCCAAGCTTCGTGGTCATCAGGTTTAATTTCCACAGCTTGATCGTAGAATGCGATCGCGGCTTCGTATTCTTTGACTGTAGACAGCAAATTTCCTAGTTCAAATAGTAGCTTTACCTTACTATCTTCTGTCTGGTGTTTTTCTATCAACAAGTCTTGAATTTCTAAAACTTTTTCAATCTTTTGTTCTTGAGTGAGTTGCAAATATTGTTCATAATCTCCTGACAAGATCAAACGAGTTGATTCTTGTTCAACTAATTCTGGTGTTGTAGGTAATTCAAATACTCCAGAACGCCAATCAAAAAAATCCGGGGCGCGATGAATTAAATAATTTATCGAAAACGATCGCAAAAGAAAAACAAAGCAAAATGGTAAATCATCTCTAAATCTTTCTCGCTGTTGATTAAGATGATTTAAAATATGCGGTACACTGGTTATATCGCTAAATTTCCCTTCTGTAATTTCGCCAAAAGTTCTTTTCTCATATTTATATAAAGAATATTCCAAACCTTTAATCAATAAAATATCAATTTGCTTATCTTTAATAAACTCAGTCACTCGCTGATATAAATTATCAATCGCCTCAACTAAGTGCAGCGCATAAATTTTCTTCTGAGGAATATCCTGTGAAAGTTTGGCAATTAAACGATCTGCTTCCACAGGAGTACATTGCACAAAATACAAACCAAATCCTGATTTTCGCTTTAATGCACGAACCAAGTCTTGATAAACTTCTTCTGGTTCTGGGGGTAAATCTTCATCCCAATCACTTAAATCTGGATTCATGACAATACTGCTCGGATAAGACAAATAAATTGACATTTAAACCCTC
Source organism: Pelatocladus maniniholoensis HA4357-MV3 (assembly GCA_019359115.1). Taxonomy (GTDB): domain Bacteria; phylum Cyanobacteriota; class Cyanobacteriia; order Cyanobacteriales; family Nostocaceae; genus Pelatocladus; species Pelatocladus maniniholoensis. The sequence goes on along the minus strand of JAHHHW010000162.1, from coordinate 7,584 downwards.
TAGAGACGTGCCATGACACGTCTCTACATGGCCAAAATTATGACGAAAAATCCTATCCCTTGCACTATTGAGGTTCATGGAAGTTTCGTTTCGCCACAGCTTTTTTAAATTCTGCAATTCCTTGAATCAGGGGATGAATATCATACCAACACTGCATCTCTCGCTGATCATCTAAATAGCGATATTCTAAAAGACAGCGATTGTACATCAAACTCCGATACTGGTCATCATTACGAATTTGCTTAAAATGTGATACTTCTGCCAATATATTCCATTGATTATCTTCTACTGCACGGCGATAGGTATCTCTAGCTTGAGTAATTGCTCGTCGCACTGCATTTTCTGTAATTGGTAACTCTTTAGTACGTGCAATGGCATCTTGAGTTAACAATAACAAATTCCTAATATGACCTCCACTCATCAAACAAAGTCTTTCTAAGGTGTTAGGACTATCAAAAACATCTTTTTCTAGTGATAGTTCCGGTGCAATTTGTCGAACTCGCTTACTAATTACTTCTTCAACTTTCTTCAGTCCAGGTTGGTAAATTTCCCCATTGAGAGTTCTTACCATAATCATCGGTAAAATTAGGCATTCACCATAGGTATCCCGAATATCTGGCGCTCGTTTAGAATACAGCAAAGAAATGGGTGCAGTATAAATCAAATGGCAATCCAAAGCTTTTAGTTGTTCGCTGCGGTTAAAAAAAACTTCCTCATAGTTGGTGCTATCTCCCTCTTTGACTAACACCATCCGGTCTAAATTATCCACAATTAACGCTAATTTGGTGTAGCCAGTAGGGAGTTTCTTTTTCGCATCCGCCAGAAATTCATTCAACACCTTAATTAAAGTCAGACTTTCGGGGTCTATTTTTTTGCGAATTTCTTGACGTAAATTGGGAATGTTTCTTAAATTTGCTGTTAGCTTGGCAAACTGAGCAAGTTGTGCTTCTACTTCCATGCTCTCAAACTCCATCTCAGTCTGTGCCAAGTCTTTTAAATCTTGCCAGCGTTTTTTTAACCAGTTTAGTATCGGATCAGGATTGGCAAATGTGTGTAAATCTTTGAGCAATCGTCGAGTACAGGCGAGGAGTATATCTGTATACTGAGTGTCTTCTGATTGAATATCCTCTTCATCAGCTGCAAAATACACCACATAAAATTGCCGATTTTGTAAATAGTTCTTTAACCTCTGTAGTTCTGTAGATTTCCCCGAACCTCGATGACCAGAATACAATTGGCAAGTCTTTTGATTTGCCAGTTGCATCCTATTTCCCAACTCATCTAAAATATCCGCATCTCCCCTGACTTCCTGACAATCTACGTACTTTGGATCACCTGCGGGTAAAGGTTCAAAGGGGTTAAAAGCGTTGTATAAGTTTGTTAATAAGTCATTATTATCAAGCATAGGTAATAAATATAGTGATGTTTTTCATATTAACGAGATTATAGAAAGTTAAATCTATGAGATCCGGGACTTTTTGAAAAAGTCCCGGATCTGAACACCCAAGTAGAGACGTAGCAATGCTACGTCTCTACTTCTGATGGAATGACGAAAAATCGTTCATAAGGGGTGTCACCCCTGATTCGCCAGCTGTATCTTTCAAAAAGTCGGGGATCTGAAGACCCTGGGTTTCCTTACGTCAACCCAACCTACTTTTAATGTACAAATTTAGACCACTCGTGAAGTTTTCGCCATTGCTTCACCAGTGTTTGCAATTCCTCCGACAACCAACTATCAAATTGTGGATAAATTGGCAACCTTGGCACTAATTCCCATCCCGCAGGCTGTAAAATTTCTCTTAATTCCTGCTCTTGAATATGAGGATAATCTGGATTTACTTCATCTTTGGGGCCAATTCCACCTAAATCTCTCGCCCCAGCTTCTAAACATGCGATTAACCACTGCTGATCTTGGACTAAATTTGGTGGAATTTGAATAGTAATATCTGACGGTAAAATCTGACGCGCTTTGAAAATTACTTCTGGTAGCTGATTGGGATCAAATGGTGGCGCATCAAAGCTTTGCTGATTACCAGGACTATGGGGTTGCAAAATTACTTCTTGAATGTGATGATAACGCTGATGCAAATTGGCTATTCCTTCCAAAGTTTCCCACCAATGATTTTCCGTTTCTCCAATTCCCAACAATAAACCTGTTGTGAATGGTATTTTTAATTCTCCAGCCCACTCTAATTGTTGCAGTCTCAAATCTGGTAATTTACTTGGCGCATATTTGTGTACAGTTTTTAATAAATTTGGGGTTAACTGTTCTAACATCAACCCCATAGAGACATTTACCTGCTTGAGTTTTTGCATTTCTTCAAAACTCAATGGTCCAGCATTTGTATGTGGCAAAAAATCCATTGCTAATGCTAATTCACACAAATCATAAATGCGCTGAAACCATTCTAAACGCCGTGATGATTGGGGATGAACTTCACCACTGAGGATGAGAATTTCACAGACGTTTTGATTTTTAAGTTGTTGCAAAATCTGTTCGGCTGCTATTATTGTCAACCAAGGACTTTGACCCGGATCTGTACGAAAATTGCAATAGGTACAGCGATTAAAACATTCATAAGTAAGAACAATAGTGTAAGCCGGACTATAAGTGATTATGTTCATAACTAGTCGCTAGGTGCGAAAACTTGAATGTAAGCAACTGCCAAAGGTGTGAGTTTGGTTTCAAGTTTAGTCATCACGGCGCGATCAAATGTTGACCAAACTCGTTTTTCACCTAAAATTTCTGGTTGTAAAATACCCCATAATTGACCGTCTTGACACAAGTGAGCATGAATTAAGGCTCGATGTCCAAAATGTTTGCGTTCAAATTCTTTGTTGACAACTTTTGGACTAGCGGTTTCCACATCTTCGACATAAACAGAAGGATCACTTCGCAGTGCTGCTGCATATAAAGGATCTTCTTTTGGTAATGAGTCTGGCTCTAATTTCCATTCAGAGTCTATAATTTCTGGAATCTCTTGATTGCGTCGCCAGCAATAAGCAACTTTTCCAAATTTAGTTTCAGGATTTCTCAGAAAAAGAAAACAGCGATCGCATTGTAATACTTCCCCAAGCGCTGGAAGTAAGGCAGCAAATACAGAATCTGGCTCGTTATATGTGTTAAGAACGTTTTTTATCGGTTTGGGCAAAGTTAGATCGGTCATTGAACAATAAATTATTTTGTTGCATATTTTGTCAATAATTTGTAATTTAAAACATCATTCCACCGATATAGATAAAAATGGGCTTAATCTTATTGAATTAAAATAACTGCTTCTTGAACCTTCGTAGAAAGAGCTTTTTGCAAACCTTGCTCAACTTTGCCAATTAATTGGTCAAAAGCTTCTTGATTTTCTGTGAGTTGCTCTTGCAACACCTTCTCTAACTCCGGCTTAATTTGTTTGCAGATATCGTCGATTTTCTTGTCGTTTAAAAAACTAGGACGCATCCAACCGGGAACATCGACATTTGTCTTGATTGCTTCTTTGACGCCCTGACGATTTAACTCCATGCCTGCTGCCATCACCGAAGCGCCGTATACTAAAGCAATCGGCCAGGTAAAGTGTCCGGTGAGGATGAGAGTGATGATGCTGGCGAGAGTACCTCCACCGATTACCACATTAATGATAAATGCTACTGTTTCAGCCAGGATTGCATCACCAATGCGTAACTCTGGGTTGACAAAAGCAGGATCAATCCCTTCCTCAAACCTTAAACTGCTTCTGGGTATATGAAATTGACGACAAATCGGATCGGTTTCTGTGGCTAAGTCTGGTTGAATTTTATTATTAAACCAATTAATACATTGATGATTGATTACTTGTTGAGCGCGATCGCTTTTTAACCATTGTTCTGCTCTATTCTTCATAGATATTTCCAAATCAGCTAAAGTTCGGATTTGGTTTTTTTGCCAATCTTTAATACTGGTTCTGACAGCACTTTCAATCAAATTATCTGCTAGTGGCTTGGTTAATAATTCGACTAGCTCCGGAATATGTCTCTCAATCAAATTTTTCAGCTTTTGCGATTCAAATAATTTGTTGACTTCTTGTTTGAAAGCAGATGCACGCAAATCCCATCTTCCGACTCGCGCCAAACCCAAAGCAATACATCGTTCTGGTTCTGGATCGGGACGCAGGAGGGTTTGTGGTTCGGGAAAAATTTCCTGACAAATTTGGTGGGTAAACTTCATCCGAGATGCACCACCAGTCATCAGTAAAAGTTGCGGCACAATATTTTGTTGATCCAGCTTTTGTTTTGCTTCATCGACTGCGGCGCGAAATAATTGCATCCAACTATTTTGCCCCAATTCAGACAAAGGTTGGTTTAATATTTCCTCCATCATCAATTTGTTGACTTGGGGAATAAAATAAATCTGTTCGTTTATCGATTCAAAACCACGAGCAAAAGATTGAGAATCGCTGTATAGTTGTTCATTAGAAAAATAATTTTCTTTAGCTTTGCGACAAGCAAGTTCACAACGAGCTTGGTGGTGTGGATATTCGTGAAATACTTTTTTGAGTAAGGCTTTTTGCTCGTGTTTAGCGAGAGTACGTTCAAAAATAGCGCGATCAATTAAAGATGCTCCTAAAGCATTACTACCAAAATCTACAGGAATTTCATGTAAAGTTTTAACTAAAGTAAAATCAGTAGTTGAAGAACCAATATCCACAATTAGCACCGATGATTTCAGCTTTTCATACTCCAGTTTCCCGGCTTCCTTGGCTTGCATAAAAGCAGCGCGTGATTCTGGTACAACATGCAATTGGGATGCTACCGCCGCTTGCAGTAGCTTTTGATATTCTTGGCGATCGCTCATTGACCATCCAGAAGGACAACCAACATAAAAATAGCTATTTTCCCCACCTTCCATTTGTTTGCTTTCTTGCAAAAGACGGTAGTAGGTAGCAACAAAAGTACTTATTGTTTTCCTGTAATTTAGCTCATGATTTGGTTTTTGTTTAAAAGATATTTCTAGTTGATTAACACCTGCTTGAATTAATGCTTGTTCTCCCACAAGATAACCAAGTTCGGGATGCCAACCAAGAGCCGTGATTTGGTTTTTCTTATTATTAATTTCCAACATTTGGGGAGGCTCAATGCTTTCCACAATCGCTTTGGCAACAGCCGTTTCACCATGTCCTAAGTCAAAACCAATTGTTTCTAAAATTTCCATATTTTTATCTGTTTGTATTCTCTAAGTAAAAAAAAATTCAAAGATGTGGGGACACGGAGATACGGAAAGACTCAAATGGAGGCTGAAAAGGAAAGCTCTGTTAAACTTGCCTTAAATGGATAAATTAAAGTTGATCTCACAAAACAAACTGAAACTACACTCAGCATCGAAGTACAATTGCTAAGTTGTGATTGTTTTCATACTACTAAATTCTCTGATTTTCAGAATTATAGCCCTGGATTCAACTTCAAAATCTAGACTTTCCCACTCAAACCAACAATGACAGAGCTTACTCCTAATTCTAGTTTTAGTTTGACACTCCGCCTGGAGATTCCCAACCGGATTGGCATGTTAGCTAGCGTGACTCAGGCGATCGCCACCACTGGTGGTAATCTTGGTCAAATTGATTTAATCGAACAAACTAGATCTGTTTCTATTCGCGATCTCACCGTTGATGCTGCTAGCACCGAACACGCCGAAGCAATTGTGCAAGCAGTCAAGGCTTTACCAGATATTAAATTACTGAGTGTTTATGACCGCACCTTTAATCTGCATCGGGGCGGCAAAATTAGTATTAGCAGTAGAATTAGCCTCAAAAGCGTGTCTGACTTAGCAATGGCGTACACGCCGGGAGTTGGACGTATTTGTACAGCGATCGCTCAAGACCCAGAAGAAGTTTACAAATTAACTATTAAACAAAATACCGTAGCAATTGTTACCGATGGTAGTGCGGTTTTGGGTCTGGGGAATCTTGGCCCAGGGGCTGCTTTACCAGTAATGGAAGGAAAAGCAATGCTGTTCAAAGAATTTGCTGGCATCGATGCTTTCCCCATATGTTTAGCTACCCAAGATACAGATGAAATTGTCCGTACTGTGAAAAATATTGCGCCTGTATTCGGTGGTGTCAATTTAGAAGATATTGCTGCACCTCGTTGCTTTGAAATTGAACAAAGACTACGGCGAGAGTTGGATATTCCGGTTTTTCACGACGATCAACATGGTACAGCGATCGTTACCTTGGCAGCCCTGTTTAATTCTCTCAAGTTAGTGCATAAGTCAATCGATCAAATTCGCATCGTGATTAACGGTGCTGGTGCAGCTGGAATTGCGATCGCTCGTTTATTGCAAAAAGCCGGGGCTGATAAAATTTGGATGTGTGATTCTAAAGGTATTCTTTCCACGAGTCGCACCGAGTTAACAGAAGAAAAGCGGGAATTTGCTGTCAAAGCACAGGGTACTCTTGCAGGTGCAATGCAAGCAGCAGATGTATTTATTGGTGTGAGCGCACCGGGAGTAGTGACACCAGAAATGGTGCGTTCGATGGCGAAAGATCCGATTGTGTTTGCAATGGCAAATCCCATTCCCGAAATTCAGCCAGAATTAGTTAGTAATGAAGTAGCTGTTATGGCTACTGGGCGTAGTGACTACCCCAATCAAATCAATAATGTTTTGGCTTTTCCGGGGGTATTTCGCGGTGCATTAGATTGTCGAGCCGAAACGATCACCACTTCTATGTATTTAGAAGCAGCAAGTGCGATCGCTTCTTTAGTTAAACCATCAGATTTAGACAAGGAGCATATCATTCCTTCTGTATTTGATGAGCGCGTCGCCACTACTGTTGCAGCTGCGGTGCAACGTGCTGCACGCCAGGATGGTATTGCTCACAGTTAAAAATTAATCCTGTGTGGCTTTTTTATTACTTTTTCAGCAAATCCTACTTTATAATTTCCACACAACCCCACCCCGGTTTTGTCTAATGCCAAAACAGCCCCTCCCCGCGTGCGGGGAGGGGATTAAGGGGTGCAGGGTGGTTTCATACAAGCAGAGAAAAATTAAAATCTTCTTTTAAAGCCTCTCCCCTTATTAAGGGGAGAGGTTTGGAGAGGGGTAAAAATCTATGCTTCAAAACGAGAAATACAGACTTACATATTTTTCTTTTTTCGTATGAAACCACCCTGGGGAGGGGATTAAGGGGTGGGGTGCAATGACTTTGGGAAGTATAACTAATTATCCGAACTTGATATTACTTATAAACTGCGACCGAATCTTGCGCTTCGCGGTATAATCCCTTGGCAATACGGAACATTTCTTGACCTGTGTGCAAATAACTTTCGTCGTAATTCAAGGGGAAATATTCCAATTCATCTAGTCCATCACTAATTTGATTGAGGCAGTAATAAAGATGAGCCGCTACTCTTGCTAAACTGGGGGGATTAGGTAGGGAACGAAAAGAAACTTGTGCTTGTTTGAGGTCTTCTCGACAATTTTCTAAATAATCCGTAACTCCCCAGGTAGGACTGTAAGGATCATTCCATTGAGAGAAGAATTATGGTAGTGTTCACACATGAGTCCAGAAGAAAAAGATCGAAAAATCGAGAGGTTAGAACAAGAAAACCAAGCGCTGC
>JAHHHW010000161.1 GCA_019359115.1 Pelatocladus maniniholoensis HA4357-MV3 | reverse complement strand
TAATTGTTGGGAATTCGTGAGGGATTTATTGAGATTATCTCCTAACAAGAACAAGTATTATCAACGTGGGCAGAGGGCTATGAGGCTTATTATGTCTGCATCATAGCACTTTTTGTCGCCCCGTCAGAATCTTTTCCTTTGGCGTAAAAGTAACCTTGAGTTGATATTTGATTTAATTTCATCTAAGAGGATGTTTGAAAACTCTGAAATGCCAACATTTTTCTTAATTTTCTCCTGATTTAATTACAGAAAATATAGACGAATAATCTTCGTGAGCAAATGACATTTTCATTGCCATTTCTAATATTTTTCTTACGCCTTCGATACTGCTGACATTCAAACCAGCTGCTTTTGCTTCTTCAATAAAGAAATCAGTATCTTTCATCAGGTGTTTGGTGGGAAAATTGGGATTAGCATAATTTCCTTCCAACATTGTTTGCAACTTTTTGTCGAAAATTGGGGCATAAAGGACGCTTTGACGCAGAATGTACATAAATAGGTCTTCGTCAATGCCATAACGCTGGATAAAGCCAAGACTAAGCGCAAAACTTGCTGTAAGAGAAGCAATTAATTGATTTAAAGCCAGTTTCAGGGCCGCCGCAGTTCCCACTGACCCAACTAGGACAGGTTCTGGACTAAAATGTTTTAATAACTCTAAGTGACGTTGGTATTGTTCTTGATGCGCCCCTACCATCACAATTAAATTCCCAGCTTGGGCTTCTGAGATACTGCCGAGTACTGGTGCTTCTAGATACTCACCACCTGCGGCAACTACTGCATCTCTAATTTCTCTACTTTCGGTAGGAGTAATAGTCCCCATTTGAATGACGCTTTTTCCTGCTACAGCTTGTGAAGATCGGTCTGAAAGTAAGACACTATAGATAGCTGCGGCATTCGTTAGCATCAAAATCACACAGTCGGCTGCATTAATTGCTTGATAAGCTTTTTCTGCTATTTCCGCACCAGCTGCTTTTAGCGGTTCTAACTTTTCTGGGGTGCGGTTATAAGCAATTAGCTGGACTCTTGCTTCTAACAAATTATGTGCCATTGGCAGTCCCATTAATCCAGTCCCCAGAAATGCTACCTTCATTTTTACGTTCCTTTGGTAGAGCGATCGCTGTTGATCAGTTATCAGTTATCAGTTAGTGGTTAGTATTTTGTTTGCTCGCTTGTCCCCCTTCGCTTGTCCCCTTGTATCTACCAACCACTAACAAGTTTTTTTAGCCGCCTGCGGCAAAAGTCACCATAATCATTACTGAAAGTAAAATGCCGGGAATTAGTAATACGATTAGCATTAATAAGTCATGGGTGGTCATAATTATTACCTTTTGACTAAAGAAGGATAAAATGTATAACGATAAAGGTTAAAAAATAAAAAATATTTACTTCAGCCTTTATACTTCATTCTTCAGCTTTTAATGGTAAATTAGTTTTCACCCAAGTGAGATTAATATAGTTTTAATTTTTCAATTTAATATTGGTAGGTCTGGCACTGTAAATCCCTTGAGTATTAAAAATGTTTCTGTTTCCTTGAGTCCTTTACTTTGTGCCAAGACACCAAATCCACCCAATCCAAAAGGATCTAAAAGCTGACGCAACGCATCGCGACGACGCAGTAAATCTGAAATAGGTTGGTTTGTATGAGAAAGGCTAACCATGCGATCGCCTAAACCCAACGCCATCAAAAATAATTCTTGCTGCGTCCAACCAATTTTAGCTAATCCGCAGCGTTCACCCCATCTTTCCAAAGCTGTAAAATCAACATGGGCTGTGATGTCTTGTCGCCCAATATTGATGTATGGGTTATTATGGCGCTGATGATGCCAGTAACACTGTAGTGTACCTTGCGATCGCCTGGGATTATAGTAACGACTTGCTGGATAACCATAATCTATAGTTAACACATACCCTCGTTGCAAACGGTCTGCTACTACACCTAACCAATCTAGCGCCGCTAAATTTATTTCACTGCGATAACCTTCTGGATAAACATTTTCTATCAACTTAATACCAACTAAATCAAAGTATTCAGCCAGTCTTGGTGTGGAAGGTTCAGCGATGACTTCCTTAAAGAGAGTGTGGGGAGAGGGGGAAGTGAATAATTCTTGACTATTGACAATTGACTCTGGTTGTAGAGTTACATAAATTTCTTGCAGTTGCCCTTGCTCTAATATAAATTGATGTACTGGTAGAGCATCCACCAATTCATTTGAGAAAAAGCAGCCGATAATAGAGTTACTAAGTATTTCATCTAAACTGCTTTTGATTTCAACTGTGAATCCTTGTAGGCGTTGCTGTTGTTCTTGTCTGAGAATAGGCGACTTTTCTACAATGATGTAGTTTAGGGCAGCAAAAAAATTTGGATAGCGCAGCTTCAGGTAATTTAAAATATCTAGTGCTAAATGTCCTTGTCCTGCACCCATTTCTACCAAAGAAAAAGCCGCAGGTTGACCTAAAATTTCCCACATTTGGACAAATTGTTCAGCTAGCAACTCACCAAAGTCAGGGCCAAGATGGACAGAGGTGAAAAAGTCGCCCTGCTTACCGATATTCACGGCTTGGGTAGAATAGTAACCATAGTCAGGACTATACAATGCCATATCCATGTAGATGGCAAAAGTAATTCGCTGATCAGGACTATTAGCAATGCGATCGCTTATAGCAGCACATAATTTTGGATGAGAATCCATAAACTCTGAGATTTAAAATTTTCTATATATGAATTAAATCGGATTACGATGCATAATCCCTGTGAAAAATTAAAACTTATTTCTTCCTATGTCAGCCATATCTACTACTAATTTTCCTCCTTTAGAAAGTGGCGATCGCTTGACTCGTGACGAATTTGAACGCCGCTATCAGCTAATGCCGCAAAATATGAAAGCAGAATTCATCGAAGGAGTTGTATACTTGGCTTCACCTGTACGTGCTAGAGGTCACGGCAGACCTCATGCGAAAATAATGACTTGGTTGGGAACCTACACTGCTGCAACACCCGGAGTAGATTTACAAGATAATGCTACAGTACGTCTTGATGCGGACAATGAACCCCAACCGGACGCTTTATTACGAATTGAACCGGGGGTAGGTGGCAATTCCCGTATTAATGAGGATGATTATATTGAAGGCACACCAGAATTAATCGTAGAAATTGCTGCTAGTAGTGCTGCTTATGACTTGAATGATAAGCTGAATGCCTATCGCCGCAATGGCGTCAAAGAGTATATTGTTTGGCAAAGTTACGAGAATCGCCTAGATTGGTTCAACTTACAACAAGGACGATATGTTTTGCAAGAACCAGATGTAGATGGAATAATTCGCAGTCAGATTTTTCCGGGATTATGGTTGCTGGTTGATGCTTTGCGAGAAGGTAACATGGCTGAGGTTCTAGCAGTTCTGCAACAGGGTTTGCAAACAGCAGAACATCAAGTATTTGTGGAGAAACTCAGGGGTTAAGATTGTGCAGGACAAGAAGCCAAACAACGAAAACATCAAGAAAAAAGGCAAGTCACTGCCTTCTGGTATAATTATCCGGTTGGGGAAATTTGTCTGGACGACTATGTGGCATATTATGATGTCAAATCTCGCCCCTCGTAACCAGTCAGGAGAATATATCCGTCCAGCGAGTCAGTTTCGCAACTCTATTAGTACAGAGGTAGACAATCCTTATCAACCCCAAGCAGGACGCTATCGCCTTTATGTGGGTTTAGGGTGTCCTTGGGCGCATCGAACTTTAGTTGTGCGATCGCTCAAAGGTTTGGAAAATGCCATACTAGTTTCGATTGTGTCTCCTTCACCAAACGAAGGTATTTGGGTTCTCAACCAAGAAGAAGAAAGTTGTCGCACTCTTCCCGATGTTTACAATTTAGCAGTACCTGGTTATCAAGGACGTTGCACTGTTCCCGTACTCTGGGATACGCAAACCAAGACGATAGTTAATAACGAAAGTGCAGAGATTATCGTTATGTTGAATTCTCAATTTAACGAGTTTGCGACTAATTCCGGACTTGATCTTTATCCAGAAGAACTACGTGAGCAAATTGACCGTTGGAACGAGAAAATTTATCATACAGTAAACAACGGTGTCTATCGCTGCGGTTTTGCCCAAAGTCAACAAGCCTACGACAAAGCTTGTAACGAATTGTTCACCACTCTTGACGAAATTGACGCAGCCTTATCAAAGAGTCGCTACCTGTGTGGAGATCGGGTAACGCTAGCAGATGTGCGTTTATTTACTACCTTGTTCCGTTTCGATGTGGTTTATTACGGTTTATTTAAGTGCGATCGCCACAGAATTCAAGACTACGAAAATTTAGGCCCTTATCTACGTGATTTATATCAGCTACCAGGAGTTTCTGACACTTGTGATCTAAATAGCATCAAGCGAGACTACTATGGGAACCTCTTCCCACTCAATCCCGGTGGTATCATCCCTAGTGGCCCCGATGTCAACAATCTATTGAAACCACATCGTCGTCAAGAAGTTAGTTGTTAGTTGTTAGTTGTTAGTTGTTAGTTGTTAGTTGTTAGTTGTTAGTTGTTAGTTGTTAGTTGTTGGTTGTTGGTTGTTTACTCCCCACACTTCCCCACTCCTCACTCCCTGATCCCTTTTCCCCTATCCCTAAATATTTCCTTATTTATGCATTAGGAAATACTAATCAATTTCGTCTTTTTCTTGCTTGATAATCTAATAAAGCTCCTGCGCTGACTGTAGTCCTTCCATTGATTCTACGCATAGGAATTTCTCCTTTTTGTAGGGCCATATAAAGGTTGGCTTGGTCTACATTTAAAAACTTGGCTGCTTGAACAAGAGAAATACCTCGCTTCGGAAAACCTAGTCTGTTTCTTTTGCGATGAGATAAACGGCTAAACATGGCGAAATATAAAAAACTACTTAAGAAACTTAACTTTTCTTAGAAAAACGTTACAAAATCACATAAAGACACAATCCATCTACGCAGCTTTTCGGTTGCGTCGGAGGGATATTGCACAACTTAGTTAGTTTGACGAACAACTAATTAGATATACATCTAATTAGATTATAACAAATTATGAAAACGGAACAATTTCAAATCGTGCTACGTTTTTTCAAAGCTTTAGCGGACGAAAGTCGGTTAAAGATTTTGAGTTTTCTAGCTAACCAAGAATGTAGTGTTGAAGAGCTAGCTGTATTATTGCAACTCAAGGAACCAACGGTATCTCATCATTTAGCGAAATTAAAAGAAGTAAATTTAGTGACTATGCGCCCTGAAGGTAATACCCACCTGTACCAATTGGAAAGTATGACTTTAGAGAGTGTCAGCAAAGAAATTTTTACACCAGGGAATATTGGTTCTTGGGTTGAAGATATAGATACAGAAGCATGGGAAATGAAGATCATTCAAACCTACACAGAAGGAGAACGTCTCAAAGAAATTCCCTCTAGTCGTAAAAAACGTTTGGTAATTCTTAAATGGTTAGCGAACAAATTTGAAATGGATATTCAGTATTCAGAAAGTGCCATTGATGAAATTCTGAAGCGTTACCATCCTGATTTTGCTAATCTTAGACGGGAGTTGGTTAGTTATCATTTAATCCAGAAAAAAGACGGGATTTATTGGCGTTATATAGATTAAATTTTCAAAAACAGGATGAATTTCATATGCTGTATAAAAGTAGTATTCAATAGTTCATGAGAATTTAAATGACACGCATTGAAATCTAATCGTATCTCAATACTCTAGTAAAGTAATGACAGTGTATTTTATTCAAGCACTACAGTCAAAGGATATATAGAATAGCTGTAATATTTATAAACGAGGTAACTATATTTATAGTACAATAGTATCATTTATATTGTTACTGAATGATTTTTTAGGTCAACAAATGGTCTCAATAAATAAGCTAGTAAAACCGTTTCTGAAGTGGGCAGGAGGGAAAAGACAACTTGTTCCATTAATTATAGAGAATTATCTACCTAAAAATTATAATTACCAAACCTACTATGAACCTTTTATTGGTGGAGGAGCGCTCCTATTTGCTTTGCAACCTAAAAAGGCTGTAATTAATGACAGTAATGCTGAATTAATCAATTGTTATGAAGTTATTAGAGATTCAGTTGATGAACTAATTGATAAATTAAAATTTTATAAAAATAATGAAGAGGACTATTATGCTATCAGAGATTGGGACAGAGAAAAAAGTTTTCAAGATAGAACACTAGTACAACGAGCATCAAGAATTATTTTTCTAAATAAGACTTGTTACAATGGTTTATTTAGAGTTAATTCTCAAGGACAGTTTAATGTGCCTTTTGGTAAATACAAAAATCCAAATATTTTAGATGTAGCTGTTTTAAAAGCTGTAAGTAAATATCTAAATGACAATCAAATCATTATATCAAATTTAGATTTTCAAGAGGCTCTTAAAGAGGCTAAAAGAGGAGACTTTGTTTATCTTGATCCTCCTTATGATCCAGTTTCGGATACTGCTTCTTTTACTGGCTATGATGTCAATGGATTTAATAAAGATGAACAAATTAGGCTAAAAGAGACATTTGATAGTTTAGACAGTAGAGGTTGTAAAGTTCTATTGAGCAATGCTTATACAAATTTCATCAAAGACTTGTATAAAGATTATAAGCAGACAAAGATATCGGCAATTAGAGCTATCAATTCAAATGCTAAAAAAAGAGGTAAAGTTGACGAAATCTTAGTAAAAAACTATGAGTGACTTATCGACGAGTCAAAGACAAAAATCTAAAAATGATATTGCCTGGGAAAAGTTATTTCAAAAATATCATATTCTAGAAAATATATCTAAGATAGGGTTTTTTGAAATAGACTCTGCAAGTATTAATGAATTCAGAGAAAGTAGATTAATGGCAAAATTTGACCATTATGGTAATTTACCTGAAATTTTTAAAGTTTACAAGCTTTCTATATTATCTATCTCTAGGAATAAATACATTATTGGTAAATTTGATTCTTATTTAAATGTTACATATTCTGATACTTTAGAAGTAATCCCTGTAGAATTCCCAAAAGGAATAGAAAGTATAGACTATACAAATCTATATTCAGAAACTTCAGCATTAAGTTGTGCTTTTAATACAGGTATCATAAATGATTTGATTGATGGTGAAGAATCATATCATACAGTTTATGGAAGAATGTCTACGGGTACATTTAAATTTAATATAAATAAAATAGTAGATGATACTCAATATAGTCTTGAAGTTAAGAATGCTCAATGTGAAATAGATGCAGGCTTTGAAAGTGAACATTACTTTCTATTATTAGAAGCTAAATTATATGATGTAGATGATTTTCTTGTTAGACAACTGTATTATCCATATAGGCTTTGGTCTAGCAAAATTCCAAACAAGGAAGTAATTCCAATTTTAATGACTTATTCTAACTCCAGCAATATATTTAGCTTTTTTATATATAAATTCGATGATATTTTAAATTACAATTCAATAAGATTGGTAGAACAAAGAAACTATGTGATAGCCCCTGAAACAATAACACATGAAGATGTATCTCAAATTTTTAAATCTATTACTATAGTTGCTGAACCAAATGCTCCATTTCCACAAGCAAATAAATTTGAAAGAATCATAGATTTACTGACACTTTTACTAGATAAAGAATTAACTAAGGAGGAAATTACAGCAAATTATCAATTCGATGAAAGACAAACCAGTTATTATACTGATGCTGCTAGATATCTAGGCTTAATGGATAAGTATCTAGACGCAAATACTAGAGAAATAATATTTTGTTTAAGCGATGAAGGAAGCCATTTGCTAAAAAAAAGATATAAAATCAAAATACTATCTTTAATTGAAAAAATTTTGCAACATCAGGTTTTTTATAAAACTTTTGAATTTACTCTCTCAAATGGTTTTATCCCAGATATTAATGTAATCCGCCAAATTATGCAGTCTTGTAGTTTAAACATAAATATTACAACTATTAACAGGCGATCAAGCACAGTGCGTGGATGGATAGGATGGATTGTAAATATGCTATCAGAGGAATAAAGTTCTGTCTTGAAAATGGGTAAGGGGTGTAAGAGGAGTCATATTTTCATGTTCTCGTTGTGTGATTTCTTACATGACCGTCCAGCTAAGATTCTTAACAAGATTCTTTTATCTTCACCTCTCACCCTTCAGCTTCAATTATTTCCCCAAATAAGCTTCTAAAACTTTGGTGTCACGCTGAATTTCTTCGGGAACACCGTCAGCCAAATTTCTACCTTCAGCGAGTACCCAAACACGATCGCACAACGACATGATCACATCCATATTGTGTTCAATAATCAAAAAAGTCATACCTTGTTGATTCCATTTGACGATGCGATCGCAAATTTCATCAATTAGTCTCGGATTCACACCTGCTGCTGGTTCATCTAACAAAATCAACTTGGGATTAGTCATCAACGCTCGTCCCATTTCTAACAACTTGCGTTGTCCACCAGATAATCCACCAGCGTAATCATCGGCTTTATGGGCTAAACCAACTGATTCTAATATGGTTAGCGCCTGTTGTTCTAACTGCTTTTCTTCTTTAGCTACTATATGGGGTTGAAATTGCAACTGCCAAAAATTTTCCCCAGTTTGCTTTTGTGCTGCTAGTAGCATATTTTCCAACACCGACAACTTAGAGAGGGCGCGTGCTACCTGAAATGTCCGTACTAAACCCTGTTGAGCAATTTGATAGGATGGTAAGTGCTGAATCGGTTCACCATCAAAAACGACTTTTCCTTTATCAGGGCGGATAAAGTTAGAAAGTAAGTTAAATAAAGTTGTTTTCCCAGCACCATTGGGGCCGATTAAACCTGTAATACTACCTGTTGCAACTTGAATTTCAGCATTATCAACAGCCTTAATACCGCCAAAGCTTTTGCACAACCCACTAGCAGCTAATAAGGGAACCTGGGAAGAATTATTATTTACCAAGGGTAAGTTCCTCCTTTTTACCTAAGATACCTTGAGGACGCCAAATCATCAGCACCATCAAAATTAGTCCTATGATCATGATGCGAAATGCGCCCAATTGATCAGAGGTAAGGTTAGTAAAAATTTTGGGTAGGTATTCACGAGTGAGAGTATCGTAGGCAAAGTAAATAACTGCTCCCAAAATCGTACCAATATTATTACCAGAACCTCCTAGAATCACCATAATCCAAGCATCAAAAGTTAGCTGTGGTTGGAAATTATCAGTATAAATAGCACTAAGTTGCCAAGCAAAGAAAGCCCCAGCAACACCAGCGATCGCACCACCCAACATCAGAGATTGTAACTTGTACCAAAAAACGTTTTTCCCTAAAGCTTTGGGAACTTCTTCATCTTCACGAATAGCTTTGAGGACTCTACCCCAAGGCGATCGCACCAAAACTTCCAAACGCCAGAAAATAAAAGCAAGGGTTAACCACGACAACAGCATCAAACCTGCTTTTGGGTTGTAATTGTATAAGCTAATCACTCCCGATATATAAACGGCTGCTGACAATAATCCCAGTAAACTTGCTACTACTAGACGTGATATAAATTCTTCCCTGTTACCTGTCCGTTTGGCTACATCTGTTGGACGAGTCCAGCGCCACAACCAATAGAAACTTATCCCAGCAACCAAAGTCAACACACCAATCATCAGCAGTTTGACAAACAAATTTGGTTGTAAATTTACAAGCGGGATTGGATAACTTTGGACACCAAACGCACCAGAGATCCAGGTATCACCTACAGGTAAATCTTGGTTATTGAGTATCAGACGAACTAGTTCCCCCACGCCAATAGTAACGATCGCCAAATAATCTTCCCGCAAACGCAGAGTCGAAAAACCGATTAACAAACCCAACAAAGCTGCAACAGCACTTCCAATGATCGTCGCCAGCAGTATAGGGACACCCTTCAGGCTTAATAATACAGTCGTATAGGCTCCCAGCGTCATAAATGCCACATGACCAAAGTTAATTAAGCCTGTAAAACCCCACTGTAAATTAAGTCCCAAACCGAACAAAGCAAAAATAGAAGTAGAAATTGCTAAAAAAATTAGATATTCAGCCATATTTCGTTATTTGTCAAGAATTAATAGTCAATAGTCAAGCGTCAATAGTCAATAGTCAAGAGTTAAACCTCAATTTTCTAGTTTCAAACCTCAATCTTCAAGCTTCAAACCTCAA
>JAHHHW010000160.1 GCA_019359115.1 Pelatocladus maniniholoensis HA4357-MV3 | reverse complement strand
TTTTCTAGTTTCAAACCTCAATTTTCTAGTTTCAAACCTCAATTTTCTAGTTTCAAACCTCAATTTTCTAGTTTCAAACCTCAATTTTCTAGTTTCAAACCTCAATTTTCTAGTTTCAAACCTCAATTTTCTAGTTTCAAACCTCAATCTTCAAGCTTCAAACCTCAATCTTCAAGCTTCAAACCTCAATTTTCTAGTTTCAAACCTCAATCTTCAAGCTTCAAACCTCAATTTTCTAGTTTCAAACCTCAATCTTCAAGCTTCAAACCTCAATTTTCTAGTTTCAAAACTAATCAGTGAGACTTCCCACACTCTCCACATCTCGCAGTTCCAGCAATTTTATGGGAACACTATATCTGAATTGTTCCGGGTAGAAGATACATGAACTTGCTGCGAATAAGAATCCATCATTTAATTGAACAGCTAGCCGACGAAGAATTAGAAAAAGTTTGGAACGCCGTCTACAACTTACATTGTGATTTTTATATGCACAAAGCCATACAAGATGTCAAGCGATCGCAGCAACCTTGGGACACCTTAACCCATGAAGAAGCAGTACAACTATTAACTTTTTCATAATGCTTAGTGGTTAGTAGCTACTTTTCCGCGTTTCTCCCTTATCCCCCTTGTCCCTCTTTCCAATTTTTAATTTTTAATTGTTTTGTCCCCGATCCCTACAAAAATGGAAGTACGCTATGCACGGTCTTTTTTAATAGACCTAAAAAATTTAGAACCTGCCGCCTACCAGCTGGTATATGATTTTGCTTTGATTGAGTTTGCAGAGAAAAAACAGCTGCATGACTTACCAAATTTACGGAAAGTGGATAGAGAAGGTATTTTTTACCGTTTGACTCTGGGAAATTACTTAATTGGCATAGAAATAAGAGGTGAAATTGTGAAATTTCTGCGAGTCATACCAATGCCGAATGTATAGATCTCGGACCACGTGAAGACTTAAAACTGTATAAGAGGGACAAAGCTTGGCTCTATCCTTAGCTTAAACTTGTTTTTGAAAATCACTTTACTTGAGACTTCCTTATGGACGCTACCGCACTTTGGCAACGATACCAGAAATGGCTATATTTCCATGAAGGACTAGGTTTTTTCCTAGATGTAAGCCGGATGCGGTTTGATGACGCCTTTGTGGAGAAGTTGCAGCCAAAGTTTGAGAAGGCTTTTGCGGATATGGCGGAACTTGAGAAAGGAGCGATCGCCAACCCTGACGAAAACCGCATGGTTGGACATTACTGGCTGCGAAATCCTGATTTGGCTCCTACTCCGGAACTGACACAAGAAATCGTCAGCACCATAGAGCAAATTGATGTATTCGCCGAAAAAGTCCACACAGGTGCAATTCATCCTCCAAAAGCACCCCGTTTCACTGATATTATTTCAATTGGTATTGGTGGTTCTGCCCTTGGGCCGCAGTTCGTTGCTGAAGCTTTAGCTTCAGACTTTCCACCACTGGCTATCCATTTTATTGACAACTCCGATCCCACAGGTATTGATCGAGTATTAACTCAGGTACGAAACCGCCTCACCAGCACTTTGGTTTTGGTGATTTCCAAATCTGGAGGTACACCGGAACCCCGTAATGGCATGGCGGAAGTCAAAAAAGTCTACGCTGGACATAATTTGGATTTTGCTAATTATGCGATCGCCATTACCATGCCCGGTAGTAAGCTGGATGAACAAGCAAAATCTGAAGGCTGGTTAGCGAGATTTCCCATGTTTGATTGGGTAGGCGGACGCACTTCGGAATTATCTGCTGTAGGTTTATTACCAGGTGCATTGCAGGGAATTGATATCCGCGCCATGCTTGAAGGTGCGAAAGAAATGGATGACGCTACCCGCATTCAGGATCTCAAAAATAACCCAGCCGCACTATTAGCCCTGTCTTGGTATTATGCTGGCAACGGCAAGGGCGAAAAAGACATGGTTGTCCTACCTTATAAAGACAGCCTATTTTTGTTTAGCCGCTACTTGCAACAACTGGTAATGGAATCCTTGGGTAAGGAAAAAGACTTAAATGGCAATATTGTTCATCAGGGTATTGCAGTCTACGGTAACAAAGGTTCCACTGATCAACACGCATACGTCCAGCAGTTGCGCGAAGGTGTACCAAATTTCTTTGCTACCCTCATCGAAGTTTTAGAAGATCGTCAAAATCCATCTCCAGAAATCGAACCAGGAATCACATCAGGCGATTACCTTTCTGGCTTTCTACAAGGAACCAGAGAAGCACTGTATGAAAAACACCGTGATTCAGTCACAGTCACCATTCCCCAAGTTAATTCTCGTACCGTTGGGGCATTAATTGCTTTATATGAGCGTGCTGTTGGTTTATATGCCAGCTTGATCAATATTAATGCCTACCATCAACCAGGGGTAGAAGCTGGTAAAAAAGCTGCTGCTGAAATTCTGGAATTACAAAAAAAAGTAGTTGCAGTTTTGCAAGAGGAAAAAACACCTTTAACTTTGGAGCAAATTAGCCAAAAAGTAAGTGCTACAGATAAAATCGAGTCAATTTACATGATTTTGCGACATCTCCACGCCAATAGCCGTGGTGTAGTGTTGGAAGGTAATATTGGTCAACCCAACAGTTTGAAGTTTTGCATTGGCGGATAGGGGATAGGGGATAGAGGCTACAAGGGGGAAAAGGGAAACAAGGAGGACAAGACAGACAATAGAGAATTATATCAGGTTCGCTTGATTACTTA
This sequence comes from Pelatocladus maniniholoensis HA4357-MV3, assembly GCA_019359115.1. Taxonomy (GTDB): domain Bacteria; phylum Cyanobacteriota; class Cyanobacteriia; order Cyanobacteriales; family Nostocaceae; genus Pelatocladus; species Pelatocladus maniniholoensis. The sequence goes on along the minus strand of JAHHHW010000160.1, from coordinate 13,014 downwards.
AATTCCCTTTGAACCCCACCCCAGTTTTGTCTAACGCCAAAACCACCCCTAAGTGCGTGCGCTTAGGGGATTAAGGGGTGGGGTGCAATGACTGTGGGAAGTATAACTAATTATCCGAACTTGATATTACTTAAAACCTACATTCCGCACTTCAACTTGAAGTACCAAGAGATTACGGATAAGAGAAAAGCAAAAAATCAGGATGGTTAAGAACTAGAGTACAAAATGAATCTAACGCATGAAGATAAATAATCAAACATAAAAGATTTGACCCATAAAATAGGTTATGTAAGCACTAAAAATTTGAAGAGCAATTACTGTGACTCCAGATATTGATAAATTTTTATTCACTCTTAAAAAATTGTTTAGCTTAAGAAAGTAGATAATATTTTTGACAAGAGGATGGTAGACAATTCAAATTATGCTACATTTAAAGTACGGAATGTGGGTTGCATGTATAGAGGCAGTACAACTACTGGATATTGTGACCCCTGGCTTTTATGGATGCTAATGCTACGGATAGAGATCGCTGCTGCTGTTTTTGATTCCTTCTGATAGCCGCAGCAACTGACCCCGTTCTTAATTGGAGTATGTGCTGAGTCAGATCGGATTGAGTCAGCAAATGCAATATGGCTGGAGTACAACAAGGGCAAAACAATTGTTCAAGGGGAAGCATAACTATTACTGTCTAAGATTTGTATATTGAGTTAGGCATTCATGGTGTACTAACGACACCAGTATGTGTGACGAACTAATTCAGGAGACTCTTGTCAATCTTCCCGTTTTTCATGATGAGTTTAAAAGCTAAAATTCCACTATTCAACCGAATGGATAGTCAAAGTGTCGCAAATCTCATTGATCCATTGCGCTCCCGAATGGCACAAGCTATTCTCATCAAAGAAAATCTCCCTGCACGTATATCAATCCTTTATGAAGGACAAGCACCTTTATTAGGGTATCCTCGCGCTGGGATTGCACCACAAACATTAGAAAAACTCACTCCCGGTGCTATCTTTGGTGCCACAAGCGCTATTACAGGTGTTATTAGTACCATTCAATTGAGAGGTAGTAGTTGCACCAACTGCCATGACTTGAGACCATTCACTGACGCGGTTGTCATCTAAGACCGCTCGCACTCGATAGCCAAGCTGAATTTTATGCATTAACAAGATTAAATCACGGTTGAGTAGTCCTTGTGATTTTTGGTTTTCATTGGATGCAGCTTGTATACGAAAGCAGCGATCGCTTTGTCGTTTCAACTTGGGAGACTTGCCTTCCATAAGCACCGTTTGCAGTTCGTATGCTTCAGCTTCAGGATATGCTTCCCAGCAAAGTTGCCAGTAAGTCGACCAGCGAACTAACTGGGCTGGTAATTCCTCGACTTCATCCGACAATGTAGACACAAGTCCAGTGACTGAAGGTTGTACCACTTGAAGCTGACTGGAGGTGATATCAGCATTTACAGGGTTTATCATCAATCCTGGCTGCCCAACCTTCTGTGCAGCTATAGATGAACCATCATCAACAATTAGTATCAGCCCGAATATCAAAGTTAACAGCAGCATCAATCGTAGGCATTGTAATTGCACTAACGACAAGATTTTCAGATTCATAATTATGCAAAAGTTAATTGTTTAGGCACAAGCCAAGAAAAAAGATACCAGCCATCATCAAAGAGATCCATACAACGAGCAGCTAAGAACACGGCTGGTATAGGAGTGAAAGCGTTCTTTCCTTACCACTCCACAGGTAGAATGATGCTGCCGTTGTCGGCATAGATTGTTCGAGAACGGATATGCGTTCTGGGAGCTACTGTAGAGTTGAAGACTGCGCTTCTTTGCCCAATTGCTGATCTGTTGCCAATGCTGGCGCGGAATATAACAGAGTTCGGCCCTAGCCCTACAGCATCACCTATGTTAGTTTCAGGGCCATTAGCAACACCATTGACAACCTGCCTACCGCCATGAATTAGAGCGCGAGGCCCATAACCAACACCATTACCAAAAGTTAAACTAGCGGTTTCTAATGCGTGAAAGACAACATCGTTTGCCATCCCAGCAATTTGTCCAACATTAAAAGGTTCACCCTCATCAGCACGCAGCGAAATTCTATTAGCTAGTTTGTTGTTGAGTGTTGCTAAAGAATCTTGGAAAGTAAGATTACCGATAATGCGGTTACGATAGTTCGGATCACGAGTTGGACTTCCACCTATCTGCGGCAGACCTCCAGAATTAAAGAAGGTGACGGGAGCATAATTAATTCCTGTTACGTTTGTCAAGTCTGCCCTAGCTAAATCTGTGTAACCTTTGGCAAATGCTTCATTGACTTCAATAATGCCTTCCATCAATGCAACGTCTGCTTGTGTCAGGTTGACTACTTTCCCTAAACTGCCGCTAGTAGCTTGTAGATTAGTTGTGACGTTTTTACCGGGCAGGACAACTTTACCAGCGGGTAAGGTAACATCAGGGCCAACTCGTGCGAGAAAGTTGACTACTGTGTTTCTTTCTATAGTTGCACCATCTATTTCACAGTTGAAGGCGAGAAAAGTCTCTGGAACAGTGTTGCTAAACTGAGTATTGGTAACTGGGTCGGTAAAAGGGCCTGTGGAACCTTGAGTACCAATTTTAGCTGCACCTTTGACAATGGCCATGTGTGCCATAATGACACGCTCACCAATCTCCACTCCCGTTCCTGAAGCTGTGATTTTCACTTGGTCTTGGGCATTAGAATCTGCCGCAATACTAATAGGAGCATTAGTAGCATCTAACTCAGCAAATGGAGCGACATAGACTTTTTCGCCCAAGATAATATTTGTGGGATTGGTGATTGTTGCTGTTGGGTCAACAAAACTAGCTGACTCTGAAGGTGCGGTACTTGGGCATATAGGTAGGTTTCCCACAGTTGGATTACACGTTCCTCCAGCAGCTACTGCGGGTTGTATATATATCTGTGTGCTGATGGCAAACGCTAGGATAATTGCAGTTAAAGCACTAAAAATTGTGCGAGGTTTGAACATGGAAAGAAAAGTCCTCACGGGTTATGGAATATTTAGCTATGGGATAATCTGCGCTCTTCAAGTAAAAGATATACTCAGGCACTCGCTTACAGTGGGCGAAACGCGATCGCAACCACAGGAATTACTAAAAAATTACATTGCAAAAGTCTTTATTTAGGCTCTTTCTCTGTTTGAGTATGAGAAATGCGGGTTAACCACCCCAATAACCTGCCAATTTGAACACTACTTGCAAGATAGATGATAATAAGGGGCTAAAAAGTGGAACTGTAACTATCGTTGTTGCCCCAGCAGCCGCCTCATTGTAGACACTTTGCCAAGCTTCTGGCCCGCTAGTAGATTGTCCATGAACTTGTGTACTAACAGCTAACGTTAAGCCAAGCGCAGCTAAACCAACTAGTATTGTGCGACGTTTCAACATTATTTCTTGATACCTAATAGTTCACCAAGTTTATTGGGTAAGGTAAAACGAAAAGATACAGGACATACTTAAACTTTTCGCTTTACCCAACTTAATAACTTTCAAATTTAATCAAGTACAAATTGTTACATCTAGCAATTAATAATTTATTGTAATCTTATCTGCTGTTTAACACTAGAGTTTTAGATATTGAAAAAATTTATGGAAATAATAAGAATAATATTAAATTTAGGTTCTTCAGTACTTGGTATGCTAAATCAATCCGCTAAAAGCCTGAAAATACTGCTGTACAACAAAAACAGGCATTACTTTTAGCATTTTGGGCTTTGATAGGGATTTAGGCGTTTAAGAGGATGTTTGAAAAGTCGGCAATTGAGTAAAAAAGCTCTCAGGGCGTAAGCTGTTAATTAACTATTTCGCCTTATATCCCGGCGCTAAACGGAGTACCGTTATAGCGCCGGGATATAAGGCGGGACGCGACGAAAGTATCTTCGACCAATGCTGCTATATCCCACATTCCGCACTTTAAATAATGACAAATTAGGAATAGACCCTCGTGAGAAGATAGCGGCAGGAATACTGGTGAAGGCAATTTTAATCAATGGATTAGAATTTGTATCAAGACCTTTATATTTGTTTAGTCAGTTTTTTGAAGATTTGGGATGCTCCCTTCCTTACCCGTTCCCCTTAGATTTGCAAACTCTCACGAATATTCTCCACAATCACCTCTGGCGATGGTGAAATATCTACACATAGAGCATCAGTCGGTTCCTCAAGAGTATCAAACTGACTTTTCAGCAAATTTTCAGACATAAAATGATTGTGTCGCTCTTGCAGGCGTTTGTTGATCAATGCAAATGAGCCATGCAAGTAGACTAACTTAATGCGCTCATCACCAATGAAAAAATACTGGCGGTAGCTGATTTTGAGTGCGGAACACGCCAGTACTACATTCTGATTTTCTTCCAACCATTTTTTAATAGCTGCTTGGATATCTTGCAGCCAAGGTAAGCGATCGCCATCATCTAGAGGTATACCACGCCGCATTTTGGCGATATTTTGAGGCGAATGGAAATGATCAGCATCGCTAAATTTCCAGTCCAAAGAATCTGCCAATAATTTACCAATGGTGCTTTTACCGGAACCGGAAACACCCATAACAAGAATAATCATCTATGTATTTGTGTTTTTGCTGTTATAAGTGTACTTATAACCCTAAAGGTTTAAATCTTGAGCTAATAGCACAAATCGTCTGGAGACGACCCAAATAAATCAAGCAGTCGCTTCAGCAGACTTTAGCTTTAGCTATGAGACTACGATTTCAATCGCAGGTAGCTTCAATCAGTATTTTTTACCTTCTCGAGCGCATCTTCAGCAGCAGCCTTCTCAGCATCTTTTTTGCTGCGTCCGCTACCTATTCCATAAACTTTTTCACACACAAATACTTTCGCAACAAATTCAGGCGCGTGAGCATAACCTCCTACCTGTTCTGTTACATATTTGGGTGGAGTGGGGGTAATATTCTTTTGCACCCATTCTTGAAAGCGATTTTTTGAGTCTACATTCGCCCGATTATCAACAATATTTTCTGGTACGGCGTCAAATAGTGGTTCTACAATAGCCTGAATCGCCTCTATATCAGAATTCTTGTCTAAATAATAAGCACCAACCACAGCTTCAAAAGTACTACTAAGCAAATTCGGATTTTGAAAGCCGCCATCAAGAATAGCACCTCTACCCAATCGCATTCGTAAATCTAAACCTACTTCAATTGCAAACTTAGCCAGTTGCTTCTCATCTACCAACGCCGAACGTCGCCTAGTTAATTCATCTTCTCCCTTTTCTGGATAAAGGCAATAAAGATACTGACCACTGAGAAAATTCAGCAAAGCATCACCCAGAAATTCTAGGCGTTCGTTGTGTTCGCCTTCCATTGGGTTTTCATGGACATAGGAACGATGTGTTAAGGCTCGACGCAGGAGTTTATCATTATTAAATATGAGTAGTTTGTGCATTTTTATGTGTTGTCTTGTTGCAAACATTGATTGTTGGGAGAAAATTATCAAAACTCTTTATTTTTAAGAGTAAATATTAAGTAGTGGCTTTGTGATAGGTAAAAGAAATAGCTTGAGATTGCTTATTTTGTTTTACTAATTCAGGTAAATCGTCAATTACATTTTGAATATCCCAAAAAACAGATACTGAAGATTGTTGCTGCTTTGTTTTTGCATTTGTAGCTAGGTAATTGTCTGTCATTTTTTAATCTCAAGCTTTTAGCTATCGGTTTTTTGTGTAGATTACGAGCCGAGATCGAGATGAAAGTAAAAATTTTTATCAACTACTCATCAAACCCCTCAATCCATTAAAAACAGTTCGTAGTAAGCACTTTAGTGCTAAAAAACGATTACATTACGAATGTATGGGCTTGCATTACGAATGCATCGGCTTGCATTACGAATGTATGGGCTTGCATTACGAATGTATGGGCTTGCATTACGAATGTATGGGCTTGCATTACGAATGTATGGGCTTACATTACGAATGTATGGGCTTACATTACGAATGTATGGGCTTACAAAAGATTAAGTCAGGAATCAGCTTTATCAAACTTCCTTCTACTTTCTTTTGCAGATGCGATCGCCTCTTCAAGAGTACAAAGTTTTTTATCTAGATCCCCGACTTTTACCCTCCGGGAAGCCACCCTACGGGTGCTGATTGTATAAGTTTATTCATTTGCTAACAACTCTTGCAAAGGTATATTTTCCCAACCAGGGACATGATGTGATAGCCTAACTATACCTGTATTTGCATCCACAGGGCCACCAAAGCTGACGCCGATAGCGATTGGTTTTACTTCTTGCAATAGAGAATTAATGAGCGATCGCATGATATCTAAATCAGTGCTAGCATTGGCGTTTGCTGGTGATAAACAGCGTTCGTAACCCAACCACTCTTGAGAATTAGCATGTGCGATCGCTGCTGCTAGCTTAGTACCACCAAAATCAAGCGCTAAAATTAAACTCACAATCTTGTTGTTAATTGTTAGTAGTTCACCATAACTCGCTCAGAAATAAATTTCCGAGCTAATAGCCAAAGTCCACTTAACTGGACTAAAAAACTTGCCAGTCGTCTAAAGACGACTTAAAAGTATAAGCCAAGAATTTTAATTCTTGGCGGACTGGACAAAAATTAAAGAACCCAGCAACCATCAACCATTCAAATCAAGCACACCATCAACAAATCTTTGTAATCGCTTATAGTGTGATCCTTTCCAATATATTCGAGCGCAATTTTGGCAGCGATGAAATTCATCAGTGTATAACACTACAGTATCAGGTAACTGATTTATTACAGCTTGCTTGTCTACAGGTTGTAAAATCCCATTACAACGCAGACATCGTTGAAAAGGTGACACTAAATCAAATAAATCAAAACGTCGTAATATTTCAACAATTTGTTGCTGTGGGTCAGTATTCCTTACATAGTAACCATAAGTAACTATACTCCGCATCAAAAGACCTTTGTCGCGTGTTAACAGAATTCGGTTTTGGGTACTGGAGATTTCTGCTAATTCAGGATCATGATAATTATTTTGGTACAACGTATCAAATCCCAATAGTCGCAGAGAAGATGCTAATTTGCCGAGATGAATATCCAACACAAAGCAAATGGTATTTAGTGGCTTCGGTCGTACTAAACTTAAACAAGCTGTTTGCGCTACTGTGGAAATTGGATAAACATTAATCGTGTCTCCATTTTGAACAATGTAAGCAAAATCAACTGATTCTCCGTTAACTTCAATACAATCAACTTCAGGATGAGGAACACCCAAAGCTTCGATCATGTCTTTTATCGAGGCTCTTTCTCCATAGAAATGCTCAATTCTTACCAGCCGTTGATTGCGTGGTAGGAAATCGTTCAATTCTGCATAAAACTGGAAACTTGCCCTAGCCATGCCAACAAATCATTGATCTTTCCTATGTAGATCATATAGGAATCCTTAATTTATCCCCGCTTGATTGCGAATGTATTGATAATATTTATCTTTTAGTCTAGGATATGCAAACATAAATGATATCAGCCTTTTTTACTCTTTAACTCATGTTAATCTTGATTTAAGGGTGTTCTAGCACAATCCAAAATATAGATAAGGTCAAGTGTATTAATAAATACTTGCAACTAAGATTAATCTAAGTTAAATTCGACGTACATGCTTGTTTACAACAGTGAATTTAATTTTTAGTAGGAGGTTAAGAAGCTTCATGGATTAATTGATATCAAGCTGAAGTCTTAAGTAAAAATACTTCTTGTGGCTGTGTTTCGCTCAACAAGCAATTGTTAATATATTTATTAACCTTTAAGCATATAATTTCAGGTTAAAAATAATAGGCTTTGCTTTGTTTGTTATTGCATTTTATTTTTTTGAAATTATGTTGAGAATAATTTGCAACATGTATGAAAAGAGAAAATATATTGAGATTAAATATTGGGTCAAACAATTTTGGATTTTGGATTGGCTCCGCAGATAAATCTGCTTGCTCTGTACCATCAAAGAAGTTTTGGTTAATTTATTGACCAATAAGCTTCCAGAGAAATCAGTAATTGTATTTATTGAGCGAGTGAATCAATTTAATTTTAAAAATTTATGAAATGAAAGTAGAGGTGTGGATTAACCAAAGTAAATCAATAATTAAGTCTATTTCAGCCTTCATAAAAAATAGCCATTTAATATAAAATTAGCTACTTTTATTTCAAAGTAAACTTAATAAAATCTCATTAACTTGACAACACTAACAAAATTGACAATATCTGTTTGCAATCAACGAGGAATGTTTGAGAAAAATGTTGATGCTATTTGTGAAAAAAATACTTACAGCACAAACCTTATACCAATTAAATATGAAGCTGCACATTATTTTAACCCCTCCCAACCTCCCCTTACCAAGGGGAGGTGCCGAAGGCGGTGGGGTTCTTTCTATGCATCTTCATATGGAAATGGTATTAACGATAAATAATGTTATAAATTGGCTACCAAAATTAGGCGATATGCTAGCCATATTTCCTGTTGTCTCTTGTTTGCTAAGTTGGACATAGTTTTTGAGTTGCTGACATTAGCAAACAGTTGATTGAAAGAGATTGTAGCTACAAAGACTATCTCCTTTGATCAGATTATTTGTTCCCTAACTAGACCCATGATTACCCAGAAATGAACACTTTCTTTTGTTCCGATAATTCCCGCATAGCAGGAGAAGATATTATTGGTAGTGTTGCCAATCACCAAACCTATGTATTAATTGAATGTCCAACTCCTTGGGCATCAGAAGCCTTTCATTCTCGATGGGTTCCAGAAAATTTACGGACTTTGGTAGAGGAAAGTAAACGTGCTAAACTACCAGTAAAATTTCTATTAGTTGCTAATAATTTATCCCATAATTCAGACGGTACTACTCTTTTAATTTATCAACAAAAAGAGGGTCTAATTAATGGCTTATCTAAGCAAGAGTACAAATTAGAAAATATCCAGCAAGCAGCAATAGTCATCAAGAAATATCTATTGGGTAAAAAATCAGGGAGTTATGAATTAAATACTAATTCAACACGTGATATTCTGATCTGTACCCACGGTAGTCATGATAAATGCTGCTCTAGATACGGCAATCCTTTTCACTTCCACGCTACAAGTGCGGTTGCTGATTTGAATTTGAATAATGTACGGATTTGGAAATCTAGTCATTTTGGTGGACATAGGTTTGCACCAACTTGCATAGACTTGCCAGAAGCTAGATATTATGGGAATCTCAATCAAGATTTATTTAAATCAATATTGACTCGTACTGGCGATATTAAATCTTGGCAAAAAGTGTATCGTGGCTGGGGAATCTTGCCAAGTTCGATTCAAGTTGTGGAAAGAGAATTGATGTTTCGTTATGGATGGGATTGGTTTAACTATAAAGTAGCAGGTAGAATAATTGACCAAAGTATAGACAAAAATACAATTCGTGCAGAGCTAATTTTTGAAAAACCTGATGGTTCACAATATAATTATCAGGCGAGATTAGTAAAAGATGAAACAAAGACTGTGGAATTGAAAAGTTCCTGTAATGCCAATCAAGAGTCAGTATTTGTCAAGTATGGTGTATCTAGTCTCTGGCTGACTTCCACGCAATTTTTCACTGTTACAGCGTAATATCAAGTTCGGATAATTAGTTATACTTTCCACAGTCATTGCACTCCCCGCAGGTAGGAAGGGGATTAAGGGGTGGGGTTGTTTGGGAATTATAAGTAAGCGATCGCACACTTTTCTCATGTCCAATGTCTAGCTATGACTTCTAGTCGTCACAGCTAGTATTATTATGACTTCAAGAGACATCTTCTAAAAATTGACCATTGACCATTGACTAACATGCACGTTCTTTCAATTCCCACCTGGATCATTCACGTTTCTAGCGTTATCGAATGGATTGTTGCCATTTGGTTAATCTGGCAATACGGTGAAGTGACTGGCAACCGTGCTTGGTGGACATTATCTTTAGGTATGTTACCAGCTTTAGTAAGTGCAATGTGCGCTTGCACTTGGCACTATTTTGAGAATGCAGAATCACTAGAATGGTTGGTCACACTACAAGCTACCATGACTTTAGTTGGTAATATTACGCTTTGGGCGGCTGCTGTGTGGATTTGGCGCAATGCTAAATCTACCGAAGTAGTCACTGAAGTCACTTCTACAGAAAGTATTGAATCAAAGCAATGATTTCAAAAGAAGCCCTATTTATCCTGTCACTATTTCCCTACTTGGGTTTCTTATGGTTTATTAGTAGAGTCAAGCAGATGCCACGCTTGGCATTGTATGGTTTTTACTGCACCCTCGTATTTGTCGGTGTGACTATCCCAGCAGGAATTTATGCTCAACTGCACTACAATCAATCTTTGGCAAATGTTGATTGGTTGCATGGAAGTGCAGAATCTTTTTTAACGCTTGCTAATATCTTGATTGTGTTGGGTTTTCGACAAGCAGTGATCAAAGGGACGAAACAGTAGGACAAAGGGGACAAGACAGACAAGACAGACAAGACAGACAAGGATAATTTTTAACAATCAACCACCAACAACCAACAACCAACAACAAACAACAAACAACAAACAACAAACAAATTTGAGGGTAATCATGGAAGTTATTCCAGCGATAGATTTACTAGAAGGTCGTTGTGTGCGACTTTATCAAGGAGATTATGATCGCTCACAAGTTTTCAGCGAAAATCCTGTCGATGTTGCTAAACAATGGGTAGAACAGGGCGCAACTAGGTTACATTTGGTTGATTTGGATGGCGCGAAAGTCGGTAAATTAGTAAATATAGATGCAATAGAAGCGATCGCTCAAGCTGTGTCTGTACCGATTGAAGTCGGAGGAGGCTTGCGGACACAAGAAAGTGTACAGCAGTTATTTAATTTGGGCGTACAATGGGCAATCTTGGGAACTGTGGCTGTAGAACAACCCCAGCTTGTGCAACAACTGTGTCAAGAATTTCCCAAAAAAATAATTATCGGCATAGATGCTCGTAATGGCAAGGTAGCAACTCGTGGTTGGTTAGAAACTTCAGAAGTCCTCGCCACGCAACTTGCTGTACAAATGCAAGAATTAGGAGCAGCTGCGGTAATTTACACAGACATCCATCGTGATGGTACTCTCACAGGGCCGAATTTAGATGCTTTACGTGAACTAGCTGCTGCAATCAACATTCCTATAATTGCTTCTGGTGGGGTTAGTTCTATTACGGATTTGCTGAGTCTGTTGGCGTTAGAACCCCAGGGTGTCAGAGGTGTGATTGTTGGTCGTGCCTTGTACACTGGTGATATCTCTATCTCAGAAGCCGTTCGAGCAGTTGGTTCTGGGCGTATTCAGGATATACCTCCCGATTTGGATTTTTCAGCGTTTGCCTAGTACTTATTTTCAGCTTAATATTTTTTAACTGACTATCAGGTCGGTTATTTTTTTTATTTTCCGGATTCCAAATTTTCCACGGTGTAGTTCATGTTGTAGACAGTTAAAAAATTACCTAATTAATTATTATGAGTCGCCCAAAACCTCCTGTCACAACTAAACCTAAAACCGAATCTGGTAGCAATAAGCTTCAAGCCCAAAACAATTATTCCAAGCCAAAAGCAGCTTGACTAAATCTAAATAAATTAAATGCTCAAGTGAAGTAAATTGCTTATTGCTTTCTTGATAAATATTTTGCTTTTTCATTACACATTTAGATTTTTAATTTTGAGTTTTTAAATTTTCATAATGGGTTTCCTCTCTTGTAGAGACGCTTATTCTGCGTCTCTTTTTTCTTATTTAGATAATTTTGTAATTCAAATAAATTATTCAATTGGGATTTGATTTGCAATATTTTCCGGAAGTGAAATTCACAGTTGTGTTGTTAATATTATGAACTAAATTTCAGGGTAAAATTTATGGCTAAGAAAAAACCTAATCCACCTCAACCACCTATTAAAGACAGACCAATAAAAAGAGAGCGTAGCGTTGCTCCTAAAACTAATACTAACAAAGAAAGCAAAGGTTAAAAGACTATTTATAAAATAAATACTCAATGGCAAGTGTGCATTATAAAGCGTAGCGCACCATTTATAGAGGTGCGTTACAGCATTTAAAATTACAAAATTCACTTATAGCTTTTACTGCTAAATCTTGAACTTGTTTTAAGGTTTTAAGGCTAGTTCTAGTTGTTTAGACAAATTTTGAATACGGGTTTCCTGATTTGTAATTATTTGTTCTAGTGATTGCAATCTTTGTTCATAAAAACGTTTTTGTCCTTCGACTTCTTTGGCAAATAAATCTGCTTTAATTTTAGCCTGATAATGTGCTATACCTTTACCTTCTTCTGTGGCTTTTTTGATGGCTGCTTCTTTTTCTTTAGGAAAGGCTTATACCTTAGTTTTAAACTCTTCAAATTGTTTTTCTTGTTCAGCGATCGCTTTCTATTTTTCTAACCACTGTTTCTCTATCTCTTGGCGAAATTCTTCTAGTTCTTTATATAAAACTTTTTGCTGTTGTTCGTATTCATCAATTTCCAGTTTACGCTGGAGTTCTAGATTATATTTATATTCTGTTGCATCTCTGTGGCGAGTTTTTTTTAGATTTTCATCTCTTTCTTTAATTGATATTTTATACTCTTCTTTTTCTTTTTCCCAAACTTGTCTTTCTTCTTGACTTTCTTGGATTAAAGCTTCATATCTCTGCCAAAATTTGCTGAAATGCCTGTAACAGTTGTTGTTTATTATCCTTACCAGCAACTATGCTCATACTTAGACTCCAATTAATGTGCAATATTTTTGGGTAGCAAGCAAGACTACTACTTATCCAATACTGTGTTGAGATTAGTCTTGAAAATAATATTTTCAGAGCAGTGGTAATACTGAAATGAAGCAACTTTGTTGTTGAGATTGCTATTATAGCCGTAGCCATGTTGGTTAGGACGCTGCTTGCTTGAGAACAGTTTCCATTGGATCACGTAGATGATCTGATGTGGATAAAAGCTTGCGAACCCGACTTTTCAAAGTCGCCCAAATCTTTTCA
>JAHHHW010000159.1 GCA_019359115.1 Pelatocladus maniniholoensis HA4357-MV3 | reverse complement strand
ACCCAATGTTCGTCTCCACACTACCTGAAAATCAAGTACGATAATCCACTTGGTTCAAAAATACTCTAAACATTACCCACCAAGGCATTAATTCCTTTTGTTATCTCAAAATAAGCGAACGGGCAGAGTTGTGCAAATATGCCATATTCGCTTATATTTAGTTGCCGGTAGTGATCGCGCCCCTTGTGAGAAATCCGGGCAAAAGAACTGATTGGCAACAGATAAAACAGGTAGTGACAGTGATTAGAAATTATTCATTTTGCAAATGGGTGGTCGTAATTGTTACGGTGGCATCGCTCCTGATTATGCCGACAATCGGCAGTGGTGCCAATATAAAAAGTGAGTGGAGGTTGGGTGGTCAGAACCTAAACAATACTCGTTATCAAGCAACTGAAGAATACCTCAGTCCAGCGAACGTGGCTAAATTGTCTCCTAAATGGGTTTTTACAACAGGCGGTGACATCTCGGCGACACCAGCGATCTTAGATGGATCTGTATACTTGCCTGACTGGGGCGGTGACTTGTTCAAGATCGATGCACGGACAGGTACACAGATTTGGTCAAATAGTATCGCCAACTACATCGGCGACCCAAGTATCCCAAAAGCGGTTTCGCGTACAAGTCCAGCGGTTAAGGGGAACAAAGTGATTATCGGTAGTCAGGAAGGTGCCTTCCTGATGGCAATTAACAAAAATACAGGGGAGCTAATCTGGAAGACAAAACTTGACTCCCATCCAAACGCTATCATCACTCAGTCTCCAGCTATTTATGGCAACCGTATATATATTGGGATTTCCTCATTGGAAGAGACAATAGGTAGTATAGATCCAAATTATCCGTGCTGTATCTTTCGCGGCAGCATGACGGCGGTCAATTTAACCACCGGCAAGATATTGTGGAAGACCTACACCGTACCGGACAACGGTGGTCAGCCAGGTGGCTACTCAGGTGCAGCAGTGTGGGGTAGCACACCAACAATTGATCCTAAGCGCAACTTGGTATATATAACAACAGGTAATAACTACAATGTGCCTCAGACGGTAAAAGATTGCATTGCAAATCTCTCAACGCCCAACAATCAATCGCAGTGTCTCGATCCCAACAATCATTTTGATGCGATCATGGCACTCAATCTCGATACCGGCGCGATTAAGTGGTCAAATAAGTTGCAGGGATACGATGCATCTAATCTAGCCTGCTTTGTAGGCTTGAATCTGGCAAATTGCCCGGATCCAAAGGGAGAGGACTATGATTTTGGTCAGGCACCAATACTGTTTACTGTGAAGAATGCTGGAAAACAACGCGACTTAGTCGGCGCTGGGCAGAAGAGCGGTATATTTTGGGCGCTTGACCCAGATAGCGGCAAAGTTGTTTGGAGCCAAATCGTTGGCCCTGGTGGTCCACTAGGTGGAATAATGTGGGGTTCGGCTACGGATGGCCAACAAATTTATGTTGCGAACTCAAACTCCCTATCCCAGAAGCACACGCTACAGCCCTCAGGTGAGACTATCACAGGTGGGTCATGGAGTGCGCTCGACCCAGCAACTGGCAAAATTATCTGGCAGATTGCAGACCCAGGCGATAAGGACGCTCTGCCTCCAACGACTTTACCTCTTGGGAGCGCTCAGGCTCCAATGACAGTAGCGAATGGAGTTGTTTATGCTGGCTCTATGGCAGCAGGGCAAGGCGTAAATAATATGTATGCATTGGACTCAAAGACTGGTGATATTCTCTGGAGATTTAACAGTGGAGGGTCAGTGGTTGCAGGTGCAGCGGTCGTTAATGGCTCAGTGTATTGGGGGTCTGGCTACAAGCGCTACGGTCCAACCGTGTCGAATAATCAGTTCTATGCATTCACAGTCTTGCCATAGAGCTTTGGTACTGTTAGAAGCTGTTTGAAAAGTCAGGCAGTTGTAAAAAAGCTCTCTCAGTATACACAGTGAATAATATCAAGCAGCCTTGAGAGAGCGACACTCGTGGTGCATACCCCAGTAACTTAACCCGTGCACAATATGAGCGCCCGACTAGCCGCATTTTTTCGTTGCTAGCAACGAATGAAACTAGCACATTTTTCAAACCAGGGCTAAAAGCTTTGCTATATAAGGCTTATGAAATTTGCTAGTTAGGAGTTAAACCGTTTCGCTACATCACCTATTAAAACCTAAAATATTAATGTTCTCCTTTTTGAAGAGAAAGGATGTGGCCTTGATTTGGCTTTGAACGACCTGCAAGTATATCTAGGTAAGTTTTCTCTATGATTGTCTTGCCTGTGCTGGAAACTATCTGAATCCACTCGCTTAGTGACAACAAAAATTGTGACCATGAGTGACTAAAAATTTTATGAAAACCATTGACTCCCAATTGTTGTACTCGTTTTTGTATTTCCTCTGGAGCAAAGAAAAACGTTGGACGGGGGTCTGAAAGTATACTATTGATTTCTAAGCTGCTCCGACGTTTCCGGTGAGTTGCACCTAGCAAACAACTGTAGCTTATGTTATGAAAATAATTATAAAGAGTACTCAATACGTCTCCATCACCCGCGATATCCACATACACTACCGATAAATTGCTAGGAAGCAATTGCATCTGGTCGTAGGTCAGTACCTGGTTATAATATCCAAGACTTTCAACAAAGGACAAGTTTCTTGATGAGGTAAGACCAATTACCTCGCATTGAGAGTTCTGGTTCTGAGATAAAAGGAATGCAAGCCCAATCGCAGTCTTGCTTGATGCACTAGAAATCAAAATTGCTTGGGTGTCGAAAAAGTTATTTTCGTTCAAAAACTCATTTAGCACAAAAGCGCTCATAAATAGTGGCCAAAAAAGCGCCCAGAGGTCTTCTTGTTCTGGTACATAGAGGGAATTGTGTTTTAGCAATTGGTATTGATTGTACAATGGGGGAAACTTGCTCCTATGCAGTGATGCATCGATAAAGCCTTCTTGGGATACAATATCAGGTTGCAGTATGAGATGAGTTGACATTGGCACGAATCCAAAAAGGCGATCGCCTTCTGCCACACTGTCTTTTTTAGAACGAACGACCTCAGCAAATCCCCAGGCTGGAATACGTCCCCAAGCTTCCTCCGCAGCAGGAAAAAAGTCCCAGTATCCTAAAGCCTCTCCTACCAAAGCATAAGATATATTGTTCGCGGTCAATGCAAACTTATCGACTTTTAAGAGCACTTGATCTGATTTTAAATCTGCATCAATTTCTGTAGAGACGAATTTATATTGGCTTGGGTCTTTTCGGTGTACGATAAAGTCTGTAGCATTTCCAATAGTTGTCAACATTAGTATTTCCTATGGAGTTTTTGACAAATCAAGGTTTGTAGAAATAGGTTAAGCATTTTCTGTAGAGAATTAAGTTTTGGTGCTCAACTTAATTTTTATTCCTAGTTAAGTACATTCAAATAGCGTCTTCTTCCTTCATCTCACAAAATGCCCAAATTTTTGCCGCCTTCCTTTTTCCTGCATACGTTGTTCTACGCTTTGCCAATCTGGAAGTTTCGTATTTTCTTGATGCCAATTTACAAAACCTGCTTCGCTGCCCCACTTAACTAGCTTTGGCATGACTTGACGATGTACTCCTTGATTACGATAGGTTTTCATTGATGCTTCGTCTTCCCAGAGACTGAGCGTCCAAAATTCGCCATCTACCCATCGATATCGAGTATTGAGCTTGCCAGAGGCACATTCAACTTGAAGTATAGTCCGCAGACCATAGAAGACCAGCAGTGGAATATAAAGAGGTGATTTGAGACGCATATATGTTGAAGATACAAATACCATCTTTACTCTCTCCTTCCTTTTACTATAAAAAAGTTGTGTAACATAAATTTTTTTTAGAAACGCTGATAGCAAATTTTTAATGCAGGCTGACTATTAACTAAAGCTAAGTACAAACAACATCTACCAACTTCTAAATTCCAATAGAAAATTGGAATACCAGGACTAGATAAATCTTCTGTTATCACCTCTGATAAATCTCGAAAAGTAACTTTCTTAAAGGAAATCAACGCCGAAAGTGCTTCTGCAAGAATAAACAATAAACCTATTTCACTTAAATCTCTACTTTCGAGTGAAATGCTATTTCCAGACAGTAGTTCTTTCAGTTCTGACTCTGAAACATTCAATCCCAACAAATGAATTCCCTTCTGAATTTTGTAGCAATCTAAAGTTTGAGATAATTCAGACATACTGTTGCTCTACCAAGAAGTTTCATCAGGATAGTGAGCCAATTGAAATTCTGGGAGTATGCAACTTTGAGAAAATAAACATCGCAACTCTTGTTTTGAAAAGATTTTTGTTTAAGCTTGTAGCGATCACCTCAGCCAATACGGTTCGGTTAAGGATTTTTCGTCATGATTTGGGAATGTAGAGACGTTGCAGTGGAACGTCTCTACAGGGTTTAAATGCCAATCGATTTGTCTTATCCGAACCGTATTGTCATCTCAGCGATCACCACAAACATTCTTGTCATTTAACCAGAAACTTTAACTTCTCGAACTTTTGACACATTTGTACTGTTTAGCTGTTGGTCACTAGAGCCTTGAGATTTTACTCTAAGAGTAGTTATATCCTGTGTCCAAGGCTGGAGTTCGGGTCGATATTGGTAGCCTCCAAACTCTTGGCGCATTTTTGCCACCTGGCTATTAGTAGGCACACCTCTAGTCTTAATCCAGTAGCCCAATGCACTGAAACCAAAACTGGCTGATGAAGACAACAAACCGAAGACATTGTAGAGATTTCGCGGAGCCAGTAAGCCCTTAAGCCCAAAGCCTTTCCACTGGAACATTATGTACCAGATAGCAAGGTAAAAGTAGGCATATGTCAAACTCGTAAAAATGTTATGCTTTTTAGGTTCAAGTTTAGCGTTTTCTAGATAATTACCAAAGTGGTTAATCGTGCAGTAATGTCCAAGCAATTGATCTGCTCGGTAGGCATCCATCAACCCAATGTTGGCATCTTGATCAACAAGCTTACTAAACTGCTCGTATACATCAGAAATGACTCTCTTGCCGACACCAGCATTCTTCAAGTACGCATGAATATACTGTGGATCTAAAAACCATTTGCCCACATACATAGGTAAAATAAACCCAAAGAACCACATATATTCAAAGTAAATGCGCCAACTCATGATGCTGGCATGACCAAGATGCTTGTCATGATTTTTCATGGCGTGGTTAACTGTACTAGTATAAGCAAGATTAAATTTGTTATAGATAGCGCGCTTCTCTTCTGCGTCAGGTTCACCAGCGAGTTTGGCGCGGATGATTTCTGTCACACTTTCAATCTCAAACGAAATCATCGTTGTTCCTAAAGAATAGAAAGCATCGAAAATACAAGCCGCATCACCAAGTACATACCAGTTATCTGGGGAAAACATAACCTTGCTCTTATGGGCAAGTCTTGGTAAGTAGTGAAAGTCTACATTCTCACCACTAGTAAGCAAGTTATACAAGTTGGCATGATTTGCTTTGAGGAAAGCATAAAACTTTTCTTGAGTATTAATATCAGAAGCCGGAATCACATCATGGTGATGGACAACACCAATTGATATTTCCTGAGTATCCTTGTCTGTGGGAATCATCCACAACCAGTGACCATGACCAAACCAGTGATTAGTGGCATAGTAATGGCTGCAAGTTGCACTGTAGGGATCATAACCGTCATGAAAGATAGTTCGATCTACATGTTTAACCCGTACCCAAGCTGAACCACTATTGATTCCAAAAAGATTTTCTGGGCCGAATAAGAGGTTGTCTGTCTTATGTCCAATAATAAACTTGCGACCCGAACCATCAATGACATGTTTGGCCTTGAGTTCGATGTCTTCATTACCCAGCTTGACTCTGACTGTTTTGAGGGCATCCCCTGGAGTCAAATCTACATCAACCACGCGACCATTGTAGAAGGTAGCACCCATTTCTTTGTTCATTCTCAATAAATCCCGCTCAAATTTAGCCCGGTTCATTTGAAAAGTTTGAATGGGTGAGCGTCGATTAGACCAAACGTGGTAGTGATCGTCAGTTGTTTCTGTTTTCGCCGGGTCTTTAGCCCAGTGAAAATTCAACCCAGATTTGGGAGGATGATTTTCAATTAAGTACTCATGAAGACCTAATTCCTTAGACACAAACAAGGTCGCAATTTCGACCATTGATTCACCAAGTTTGAGGTCTTTGTCTGTACGCTCCTCTGGGCGGGGGTCAACCAGAGCAATTCGGATATTTGGGATCTTAAGCAAGAGGTGCCGAGCTTGACAGACTCCTACAAAACCTGCACCCATAAGAACGACGTCGTATTCTTGCTGTTGAATAGTATGCATTGACAACTCCACTTTTAATTTGTTAAAAATCAATTTGCAATCAGGTCAAGATGAAACGCTAAAATTTTTGGGTTTTCCAGTCGTCATCCAACCTCAGACCTTGGCTGCAATTGTGCTTGATATCGGTAGTTTTTAAACTCCTGTCGCATCTCAGCCACTTCAGTGTTAGTAGGCATATGTTTAGTCTCTTGCAAGTAAGCTTTCTCGCTCACAGCACTGTCTAGTGCTCCTTTCAACAAACTAAAGAAGTTGTAGAGATGGCCTAGAGCTAGCACACCCGAAAGACCAAAGCCTTTCCATTGGAGAAGGATGTACCAGATAGCAGTGTAAAAGTAAGTTTGTTTTAAGCTAGCAAAGATATTGCAATACTTGGGTTCAAATTTTGTGTTTTCCAAGTAGTCGTCTTGAGGCTTAACTGGTGTGTAATCTCCAAACAATTGATCGGCTCGGTAGATGTCCATCAATCCGATATTGGCACCTCGGTCTACTAACTTGTTAAAGTCCTCGTACACTTCAGAAATCACTCTCTGGAAACTAGGAGTTTTCTTGAGATACGCACGAATATAGTTTGGGTCTAAAAACCATTTGCCTACATACACTGGCAAAGTTGACCCAAAAAGCCATATATACTCCAAGTAGATGCGCCAACTCATAACACTGGCGTGTCCCAGTTGCTGAACACGATATTTCATCAGATGGTTGACTTGGCGTGCGTAAGTAATACAGAAGTCGTTATAAGCAGAGCGCTTCTCTTCAGCATCAGGTTCGCCAGCGAGTTTAGCGCGGATGATTTCTGTGATGCTTTCGATGCTGAATGAAATCATTGTTGTTGCTGAAGAATAGAAGATATCGAAACAGCAGGCTGCATCACCAAGCACATACCAGTTATCTGATGAGAACATAACCTTACTGGTGTGAGTAATGCTTGGTAAATAGTGAAAATCAACATTGTCACTGTCACCACTGCTGAGTAACTTGTACAAATTGGTGTGATTTGCCTCAAGAAAAGCATAAAACTTTTCCTGAGTATTAATGTCAGCAGCCGGAATCACATCACGGTGATGAATCACGCCAATAGAGATTTCTTGAGTGTACTTATCTGTGGGAATCATCCACACCCAGTGACCATAACCAAACCAATGATTGGTGGCATAGTAATGGCTGCAAGTTGTACCGTATGGATCATAACCATTGTGGAAAATATCACGATTTACATGTTTGATATTGACCCATGCAGAGCCAACGTTGACTCCATCCAGATTTTCTGGTTCAAACAGAAGATTGTCTGTTTTATGTCCGACAATAAATTTGCGACCTGCACTATCAATGATATGTTTGGCTTTTAGTTGGATTTTTTCGTTGCCCAACTGCACTTTAACTGTTTTTAAGGCATCACCTGGGGTCAAATCTACATCAACAACACTGCCTTGAAAGAACTCAGCACCCATCTCTTTGTTCATGTGTAGCAAGTCTTGCTCAAATCTAGCGCTGTTTATTTGAGTAGAATCAAGTTCAGGTTGGCGATTACACCAAATATGATAGTAGTCATCTGCAATTTCCGTTTGAGTAGGGTCTTTCGGCCAGTGGAAATTCGAGCCGGCTCTGGGCAGATGATTTTCAACTACATAGTCATAAAGACCAAGTTCTTTACAAACAAACAGTGTGCCAATTTCAATCATTGACTCACCAGGTTTGAAGTCTGCTTCTAAATCTTCTTCTAGACAAGGAGCAATGAGAGCTACTCGAATATTGGGAATCTTCAGCAATAGGTGTCGGACTTGGCAGTTACTAGCAAATCCTGCACCTAGTACTATGACATCATATTCTGATAATTGAGTGCTGTGCATTCACAACTGTCTCCGTGTTGATTTTTACATTTGACCATAACTTTGTATTCAGAACTTATAAGCTAATTAGTTTGTACAACCAGCGCCACCATTCTTTCAGCCCCCCGAGTCAGTTGAATAGGAAAGGTGAGGACTTGTAGCTTATCCCCTGAAAATACATTCTCAAACAAAACACAATTTTCTTTGGTTTGAGTAATGGCCAAGTCAATATCCAAAGCATTGGTTGCTTTACGCAAAGCCTCTACTGCCGCCCAGATACGGATGCCAGCTTGGTCTAGGGAGTCATGAATATTTAACAACTGTTGCATCAATGGTTCGCGGTCGTAGCTCAACAAAGCCATCCATTCTTGTTGTGTTCTACGTGTGACAGGAACAATATCACAACCTTGAAGCCCATAACCAGCGACACACATGCAGACATAGTCATCATGAGAGAGAGACACATTTATATCCTTTCCTTCTAGTCCTTCAAGTATAGGTTTACCTGAATCAAGCCATCTAATCTGAACCTTTTGCAGACCTGTATTTTGCAGGGGCATTGGTGTATGGTCAATATTGATATCCTTGACTTTTAGTGAAGTTGATAGCGATGTGTCCACCATTTAACACTCCTACTAATTAGAGGTGATGCCATTATTTATTAGTATTAAGAAGCTTTGCGATCGCTCTTGAGAACACAGGAAGTTCTCGCTGATGACGTTCCGCTCTAGATAGTTCATGTAAACCTGGAAGATAAACTAGAGATACTTCTGGTACAGCTAGCTGAAATTGTTCAGCCCAATGAGTTAATTGAGTACACAAAATTTGTTCATCTCGTTGGCTTGGCTGTGCTAGTTCTTGGGCTGTGGGATGATCTTCTCGATGCTCTAGAATTCTTAACTGATAGCCTTCTAGCTTTTCGATCATTTGCCCATCTTTGTTAAAGGCAAAGACGGTACTGCTATATTGTTGACCATCTCGACCTTCAAGGGTGGCAACTGCAATAGCCTTGTGTGAAACATTTTTATCTAGTTGATAGAGTTCGATACTATCAATACGAATTGGAAGACTAATATCTTGTGGAATGATCAGCTGCACAGCTTGCAGTAGCGAGTCTCGGGAAAATGGGTCTCCAAGTAGTAAAGGAGATGAAATTTTACCAGCAAAGCTATCCTTACCCGTTAACGAAGACGCGCGTATTTCTGTACTAAAGACACATTGGTTGGCGTTAAGAGTATAAATCTCCTGGAGGCGCTGAAAACGTAGACCTTGGAATAGCAACCAACTGTAGAGATCCTGCTGTGGCTGAATATCTAAAGGAGTTTCTGGGAGTTCGACAGTCACTTTGGGTAGATTGCTATCGATATTC
The DNA here is from genome assembly GCA_019359115.1 of Pelatocladus maniniholoensis HA4357-MV3. Lineage (GTDB taxonomy): Bacteria > Cyanobacteriota > Cyanobacteriia > Cyanobacteriales > Nostocaceae > Pelatocladus > Pelatocladus maniniholoensis. Next base: position 16,533 of record JAHHHW010000159.1, on the reverse strand, counting down.
AAGACAAAGGTTGCCGAAAAATGATCTATAGCAAAGCCTGTCTGCTCTGTTCTTATACCTGCACGTACCCTCTGTTTAGCACCAGCAGACCAGTCTTCAATCACCTCTGCATGAATTTCAATATCCACACCTTCTACAGAGTCTACTACAATGGGTCGCTCAAGGCGGATATCTTCAATACGCAGTGCTGAGAAGTGAGACTGACCTGTAGCATAGGCAATCACCTGAGCCATAGCTTCCAGACCAAATACAGTGGGAAATAGATATGATCCTTTGTATATGTGATCCTGGGTATAAACGTCTTTTTCTATACTCAGGTGAACCCGTGATATCACTTCCACACCAGGTTCGACATGGATGATCTGCTCTAAGAACCTTGAGGCAGATGGCACTGAGGGCAGCTTTGGTAACCATGTATCATATTTTATTCTGCCTACAACTGCAACTTGGCGATCGCCAGGGTCACTCAGCATCAACTTCAGGAATCGACGCACTCCTTCTTCTTTGGAGATGGGATAGAGTCCAAGCTTAACTAAAGCTGGAATACTACCCATACGTTCTGCCATGCCAACCTCTTCCCAATCAGTAAAGGCGATGGTAAGAACAGATGTTTCTGGATGTTCCGCCTCAAAGCGGCGCAAAATCATATCTAGTGCTTCATTTGAAAAAGCATACCAAGCATTACCCGGCACACCTATGATACCAATAATCGATCCAAAGCCGACAAAAAGTTTTGGTGGATTGTCTTGCAACGCATTGCAGAGATTGAGAGCGCCGAGGACTTTAGGTGCAACTTCTGCACGTGCAGCTTGTACAGAAACCTGCTCTACTCTTCTAGCTTTATTGAGTCCAGCACCGTGGATCATACCTGTGATGTTGCCCATTTCTTGGCGGATTTGGTGAATCAAAGCGATCGCTGCTTCTGCGTGGGTAATATCACACTGATAGTATTGACAAGTTAATCCTGCATTATTAAAGCTTTCCAGTGTGCTAGCAATCTCATTGTCTTCGCCTTGTGGCTGGGGTGAACTGCCGACTAGTGCCATACGCACGCCTGTTGCTTGGGCAAAAGCAAGAGCGCAGGTAGCAGTGATGCCTTTAGCACCACCTATGACTAAGATAACATCGTCTGTTGACCAGGAAATTGTTCTGGTTGCATAACTTGCTGGATGCTGTAAAACTGGTCGAGGAATACGTCGAGTCAGTTCGCAATCATAGCCAACTGCCGTATAAATCTCAGGTGTGGAGAGTTCATAGATTAAATGTTTTGCCAGCAAAGCTGGATTAATCTCTGTAGAAAAATCGATCACTCGGACTTTCAAATTGGGTCGCTCGACATGGATACTGGCTGCAAAGGCTGTTGCACAGCACTGTTCGATATTGGCAACCTGTGGTTGCTTACCGAAATATCCTCCGCCAAACTGAATAAAAGCCAAGGTCGTGGGCTTGTGTGGTTCGCTGATAACAGGTGTGAGTGTTGCTACGGTATGTAGCCGTCTGATGATTTCTTCTAAATTAACGTCTGCTGACAACTGATCGCTTGTCACTTGAGGAAGAAAAGCAATAAAGTGAGAACAATCAATGTTGTTAATTAACGCCTCATTTGCTTCCGCAAAGACTTTTACATGAACCTGTGCGCCTCGGCTTTGCAGTTCTTTTTGCAATGCTTCTGCTACAGTTCCCTGCTCCGGAGTACAGAAAATCAGCACATTTGCGGTTTTCCAATGGTTTTGTTGGCTGTCATTCAGGTTTGCTTGAGCTTCCTCAATGGCATATTCAATATTAAAGTTACGCGCCCAAGACTTTTGCCCCAAACTTGCCAAAGTTGAGGGTTTAGTCGAACTCTTAGGGGCTTGAGGTACATTCGGCTGTGAATGCTCTAAGGTACTTGCTTCTGAATCAAGCTTTTGTAGAGCATTGGCAATTTCCGTCAAGGTGGCGTTAGCAAATTGTGAAGGATCAAGACGTCCTGGTACTTGGACGCGCTTGGCTGCTTCTGCAACTAACTCCCCGGCTTTGATTGAGTCAAGATTTAAATCATTGAGTAGACGCAAGTTCATCGACAGGGTTTCTCGGGGAAAACCTGTACGTTCTTCTACCAGTTTCAACAGAAGATTAGGTATTGATGCTGGCAAATTTAAGGCTTGAGTAGATACTGTTAACTCTGGGGCGATCGCTTCTTGATTATTTGCGATCGCCGCACGAATCACAAGAGCTATTTCTTGGAGTGTCGCATTGGCAAGAGTTGCTGGATCAATCTTACCTGCTATATTACATTCCTTAGCCAAAGTTGCAATTAGATCACCAGCTTTAATCGAGTCTAAGTTTAAATCGTCAAGCAGTCTTGCTTCCAGTACAATGTTTTCTCTGGGATATCCTGTGCGTTGAGCAACCTGATTTAACAGAAGTTCCTCAATCGCTTCTGTCTTGTTATGGCTATTAGAGGTTTCTACCTTCGTTTTTAACTTTGGCTCCACAGAAACGGGAGAAATTTGTGCTTGGTGGTAATCCTTAACGGCACCATTGTTAAGTGACGGCAAGTTTTGCATGTCTGCTCGCACTACCTCGGCGAGAAACTTGCCTCTTTGAGAGAGGTAATCGAAAAGTACTTGAGATACAACCTGTGGGGAAACATTGCTGCCATCAGCAACCATTGACTCGACCCGATCTTGAGAAGGTAATATGGTTCGGGATGGAGTAACAGCAGAGACTTGAAATGGATGCTCGCAAGGATTCTCAATAAAAACACGATTTGATGCTGGGATAAAAGGTCGGACAAGACGCTTTTCATAAAGCGCTTCCCAGTTGATTTCGCTACCGTGAATAAAAAGACTGGCTAGCACGGTGTTGAGATCCCTGTCCATTCCAGGTTTTGACTCAACAGGTAGACACAGAAAACTACTCGGTTCAAAAATATCTTTTACTAAACCTGAGAGAACTTTTCCAGGGCCTACCTCTATAATCAAATCGCATGACTGGGCTAGTTTTCCAACCAAAGCAACAAAGTTGACTTGGGCTGTAACTTGGTGTGCAAAATGCTCGCGCAGTTTGAGTCCTGGTTGTACTTGTTGTCCGTCCACACTTGAAAATAGCTGGATAGTGATTTCCCCAAGGTTTTCTGGAACTGATGCATGATTTTGGAGATGTTCGACTGCTCCTGAAACCAATTGAGAATGAAATGCATGAGAAACAGGAAGTTGATATGTTTGAATGCCATGATCTGCGGCAAGTTGAATCACTTGTTGAATGCTTGGGCGATCGCCAGATATAACCACCTGCTTAGGACTGTTGATATTTGCTACAACAGCATAACCACTAACTTGCTGCAAGAGTTTAACGGCTGCTTGGTGCGAGCAAGCTAAACTGACCATAGTTCCGGCATCGTTTTTTGATGTAGACATGGCTTGCCCTCGAACTGTAGCGAGGTTTAGCAAATTTTTGTCATCAAAAGCACCTGCAACCCGAAAAGCAGTAAGTTCACCAAGACTGTGTCCCGCTACTGCCACAGGCTTGATGCCAAGGTTAGCAAGTCTACGAGTCCAAAGCAAAGAGGTTAGGCAAATAGCAGGTTGAGCAACTTGTGTTTGGGTGAGTGCTGTTGACCACTCCTGAATCTGCTCTGCATTAACAGCTCGATCTAAAGGACGGAATATGAATTGACTAATTGCTTGCGCTCCCATTTCCTGTAACCAGCCATCTGCTTGCTTTACAAGTCCGCTAGCACAGCTATAGCGTTCAACAAGGGTGCGCCCCATGTTCAATTGTCCAGAACCTTGCCCGGGAAACAGAAAACCAATTCTGCGGCGAGAAACTGTGTTACCAAGCCAGATATTTTTTTGTAGGCTAATCGCGATCTCTCCTTTAGCAGGAGGTTTGTTGCTCAACATTTTCTCAAGTTGCTGGAGACTGTCAATCAACTCGTCGGGTGTATCAGCAATGATAGCTGCCCGAACTGGGAATTTTAAATCCAATTCCTGAGTCAGGTGTGCTGCCAGATCGGTAAGTTCGGCAACGCTAATTCCTTCTGCAAGGCTGATTACAGCCTGGGTGCGTCGCCGCAAACCTAAAGTTGACTCTGCACCGAGTACAAACAGTTCTGTATCTTGCTTAGAAACAAGTAAAGCACGCTCTTCAATAGATGTTGCTAGACAAACAGAGGGACGATCGCCAGACTCAAGAGTTACGTGGCAGTTAATGCCGCCAAATCCCATTGCCGAAACACCTGCTCGTAGAGTTTCGGTTTGACTGCGGATTTCTCCTTGCAGGATTGGGTAGATACAGCTAGCAGATGTTTCAAATACTTGATTAGGTTCTTTGCAACTAGCGGTTGGTGGTAGGATGCGAGAATTAACGGCCATTACAGCTTTGATAAATCCTCCTACACCTGCTGCTGCTTTTGTATGACCAACTATTGATTTAAAGGAGGTAATGCCACAACTGCGCTTAGTTATCTCCCCATCAGCAGCCATAGCTAGTCCAATGGCTTCCAGTTCTGCCCGATCGCCCACAGGAGTACCTGTACCATGTCCCTCAATCAAATTAAGGTTGCGAATGTTGTAACCTGCTCGATCATAGGCCTGCAAAAGTGCGATCGCTTGACCTTCCGCTTTAGGTGCAGTAACGCCGCCCCTGCCATCAGAAGAAATACCCCAGCCACGCAATACTGCATACACATAGTTGTCATCTCGACGAGCATCTTCTAGACGTTTGAGGACAACAAAACCACAACCTTCACCTGGAATAAAACCGCTAGCTTTTTTGTCGTAGACTGTCATGTCTCGAGCGGTAATTGCGCCCATCTTGGCAAATCCAACGATCTCAAAAGGATCTAAACTAACATCGACACCTCCAGCAAGTGCTAAATCCAAATCATGATTAACTAAGGCTGTAGCGGCGGTGGCAATTGCGATTAGTGAAGCAGAGCAAGCACCGTCCACTACATATCCACCACCGTTGAAGTTAAGAAAGTTGCAGATTCTGCCAGCTATAGTGTTGGAAAGGCATCCAGCCAGAGAATCCTCTGTGATTGTTGGGAATGCTGACTTGTAGTATTCTTCCGTAGTTTCTATTAGTTCATTTAATAATTGTGATGGCAATCCTCTGGCTTCGGCGGCTGCGCGCATTGCTTTTTGAACGTAGGGCCAGCGTAAGCGCATCACATTAGACCGCATTTGCTCCCCGGTCAGTGTGTTACCAAGTACTACACCTGAACGTTTAGTGACAACGTTTTTACGTGTATACCCAGCATTCTCTAAAGCAGAAAGTGCAACTTCAAGTGCTAGCCAATGAACAATGTCTGCCGATTCAACAGTTTGTTTGGGAATATGTTTACCAATCCAATCGAACTTAAAACCATCAATGACAGCAGCACGATTTGCGTAGGTCTTTTCAGCCAAAGTTGGGTCAGGATCGTAGTACTCAGAAAGTGGTAGTCGCTGCTGGGGTATCCTGCGAAATTGAATCCGCCTGGCAAGTATGTTTTCCCAAAGCTGCGGTAAATTATGGGCGCCAGGATACCAACAACCCATTCCAATAACTGCGATCGCAGGATTAGACATTAGATGCTCCAGTGTGTTTAATTCCACTTTCAACTGAAATTGCTTTATTGCCGTTGAAGCAGGTACTTTTAATGCAGGCTGGTTGATATATTTTTTCTATCCTCTTCAAGCAATTGATCAAATTTAAGCCAACTTGAATTAGGCTTCAAGTCTTTGTTTTGTCCACAATAAATAATCGCCGAAACAATTTTATCTTTATAAATAAAAATCAAGTGTGTTTGTTATAGACATTTTTTCGTTACTAATGATATAGTAATTTTTAGTTCCGAACCTGTCAATAGGGTTAGAACTCAAATTTATCCCTTAAGGAGCATAGACCATGCTAGACAAGAGTTCAGAATTGTGGATTTATGCAAGATGCCAACAAAAAAAGAAAAAGTCACTTTCATCTGTGATTTAGACACAAAAACGGAACTGGAGCATTGGGCCAGAGAAGAAAGGCAAACAATTAGTAGCCTTGTCGGATCAATTGTTGCTGAAGCGCTCACTGCAAGACAAAATAAAAAAAATATTAAAAAAGAAGTCGAACCAGAACCAGAAACTATTCATGAGTTAGTTCAACGCAATATTAACAAGCTTCGACGGCGTACAAGAGTTAGAAACCTCAAATTAATTGCTAGCGCTGAGGTTTTACCAACAAAAGATGATTTCCTTTTGATAATGCAGGCCTTAGCTGTACCTGAGAAATTACAACAAAAGCTTTGGTTTGCAACCTACGGCAATAATAGCAACTATCAGAAAGGTGTTAGAAATGGAACTATTTAAAGTTCTCAATCAGCCTCACTGGAACTATTTTTTTACCCATGAAGGTATAACAATTAAAGCTCCTAGTAAACAAGCTGCAACACGGTTAGCTTTAATGTATCGGGAATGTTTGACCGAGACAGCCTACAATATCAAAGGCAAGGTAAAAATTACTTGGCAATACTGTAAATCTCCCATCCAAATTTTTGGTTGGATGGCATTAGAACAATCACCAACAGCAGATGAAACAGCAGAAGCGATTTTATGCACAGATGGTGAAGTACTATGTTCTTTACTACATCTGCCTGTGCCACTATTAAAGCAGATAGTACAGGCAGGAGAAACAGAAAGGCCCGTTTCCATTGTTAGATGTTCCGACCGCAAACAAATCATCATTAATAAACCAATGGAGATAGCATTACAAACTCCTGCTATCGAATTAACTCAACGCATAATGACTCGTTTTTGGCGTTTGAGCGATTTAGAAACACTAGAACGTAAATTTCTTATGACAAACCGTTTTAGATGGAAATATAATGCCGCGCTTAATCTCCGTACTTGGGCCATCTTAGAAAGCGAATTTGAAAGGTTCGAGGTTAATGGACAGTGGTATTCACAAACTACTTTCCTAATGAATCCTGAACCTATACCTTTTTCTAGCGATGTCATAATTTCGGATATTGACAAATCAATAGATAACTGACAAAAAGTTGCTGTTTGAGTATTTATCCGGATTTAAGAGTATAAAGACACCTCCAGAAATTGACTTTGTTGAATTATAGGGTTTTGAGGCTGACGTAGGAACGTGGGAAGACTCAGACGCGGTGATTATTGAGTTATGCAAATTCCAAAATCATCCCGCAATTATGCAAAGTCCAGAGATTAAATCACATAACAAACAATACAGCAGAATTGAGGCTCATTTTTGTGGAGGTTTAAATGTCTTCATTCAAAAAACTCAATCATTTTCATTTTAAGGAAAAATAAAAATCATGTTCTTGCAAGAAAATACTCAAATCTCAGAAGAAATGCCATCACAAATGGTAATGATTCAATTGGCAACCAGCTACTGGGTTTCACGAGCAGTATACGCTGCTGCAAAGCTTGGTATAGCTGATATGTTAAAAAACGGCCCACACAGTTGCGACCTTCTGGCAAATTCAACTAGAACAAATCCACAAGCTCTCTATCGACTCATGCGTGCGCTTGCTAGTGTGGGAATCTTTGCTGAGAATAAACAGGGATGCTTCACCCTCACACCACTAGCGACTTATCTTCAGAGTGATGCTCCTAATTCGATACGTGCTTTTGCGATTAGTTTTGGTGAAGAACATTACCGTGCTTGGGGAGATATTATCCACAGCATACAAACTGGTGATAACGCTTTCCAGAATTTATATGGTATGCCAGTTTTTCAGTATTATGCACAAAATTCAGAGGCGGGAAAGATTTTTGATGAGGCGATGACAAATGTTTCAGCAAAAGATAAAGTAGAGGTCGTTGCTGCATATGACTTTTCATCTATCCACAAACTAGTAGACGTTGGTGGTGGATACGGGAGTTTTATAGCCTCCATTTTGAAAGTTAATCCCACAATGGAAGGTATTCTCTTTGAGAGACCATCAGTGATTGCAGGAGCAAAGAGTGTTCTTGAAACAGAAGGGGTTTCAGAACGCTGTCAAGTTGTTGCTGGAAACTTTTTGGAAAGTGTACCAAGGGGTGGCGATGCTTACATTCTCAAATACGTCATCCATTTATTAGATGATGAACGTGCGATCGCACTTCTTAAGAATTGTCACAGTGCTATGGTAGAAAATGGCAAACTTTTGTTGGTTGAGCAGATAGTTCCACCAGGTGATGAACCTTCCTGGAGTAAGTTTCTTGATATCCATATGCTAATAGCCATTTCCGGTGGTCGTGAACGTACAAAAATGGAATATCAAACTCTGTTTGAGGCTTCTGGCTTCAAGCTGACCAAAGTGATCACTACAAAGTCAAACATAAATTTGATTGAGGGAATCCGAGTATAAGCTTGGAGACACCGTAAATCCAAGCTCTGAGCCTGTTTTGAAAATGGCCGTGGTATAAATATCTGGCATGGGCTTTCTGTAGTTCTTGAGTTGTGGTTGTGGTAAACAATAACTCTACTACGGAAAGCTCTGTTTATTTTGGCGAAGGTATTGTCAAATGTACCCGAATTTCTCCCAAGCGGTGCGATCGCTAAGTAAGGTGGAATGCAACACAATGTAATAATACTCACTTTGGTAACTTGATACTATAGTTCAGTAAAAGCACTTGTTGACACTACTGAAACAATATATTTTATGAGCAGCAAAAAAATTTTTACTGTATTAGGAACTATTATTGCACTTACTGTCTTACCTTTATGGTTGGCTCAGAATAAGGCAAACAGTCAAAGCTTACAACTGGATAACTCAGACGAGAAAAAGATAATAGGAACCTGGCGTGTTGCAGTAGATGTCGATCCAAATCCTATAGGAGACCCGCCAATATTTTATGCTTACGCTACTTTTAATGAAGGGGGAACGTTAATTGAATCAAGCTCATATTCCCTTGAAGGTAGTCGTCCCGGTCATGGAGTATGGAAAAAAACCGGTAAAAATGAGTTTAAAGCTGTCGTTGAGAAGTTTATAGAGTTTAACCCTATTACTCAGCAAAAAGGAATTTTTGTCTTCAGAATAGAAGAAGTGATTAATTTGACCGGAGAGAATAGTTTTCAAGGTTTTGAGCAAGTTTTACTCTGTAATGATGCAGGAGAAGAATGTCAGTCTCTTGGAACAGCTCATACTCAAAACAGCCGCCTGAAAGTTGATTAAATAAGGTGATTTTACAATACGTCTAATGTGAATTAAGTCTCGAAACCCTTTTAATTTCGTTGATCTGTACGTTCGCTGATTTTTAGAGTCGAGCAGGAATTAATGCCTTGAGGGTAAAGGAATAGGGCGATAAGCAGTGCTAGCGGAATTTTCCGGTAGTCTGTAAGAAATGTTGTGGAGAGGGATAAGCGTATGGTGGTGAAGCAAATAGGTAAAAATTAATTCTCTTGGGCATCGATGTCCAAGGAAACAACTTGATTGTGGATATCCTAAAGCTTGTACCGTGTAATACTTGGGGAAAACTTTGAGACTAAAAGTGTAATACACGCAAAAGAGTAATGCTCAAACGCGACATTCAATCCGATGATTATCGATTTTAGAGAGGTGAGAGGTAAGCTAATCGTCATTCATTTTTCCAGACTGATTCACTTGTAGTAAGGGCTTTAGCCCTGGTTTTATGCAACTGTAGTTTAGACTAAATCGGTGATGTTCAAGAAAAAAAGGGAGTCTGATTGAATACAGACCCCCTTTTGGCAGAACCTGAGAGAAATACTACTAACTCTCATTCGCCAATATGAAACGTGCCAGATTAGAACAATTCCGTCAAGCCGCCTATGAATATCTAGGTAGAGCAAAAGATGCTACCTTTGAATTGACAGATGCGATATTGCTGACCAAAAATATTTATTGCCTAGCAGAGTTGTCCTTATCACCAGTATTTAGACGCAAGTGGCCAAGTATCTATGAGGCACTACAAGATAGCAGACCACAGCGACAGAAATTGATGCAGCTATATATCAAACAGATACTAACGGAGAAACGACCTCTATTGGCAGGCGACCACACTAACTGGTCACGTCCAGATGCAGTTAAACTCAAAGAAAAAACCTATGAACATAGTGGCACATCCATAGCGGGAAATAAACCAATAACCGTAGGACAGGGGTATAGCACAATTGCCTGGATACCAGAAAATGAGGGTAGTTGGGCATTACCCTTAAGACATGAAAGAATTACAAGTGCCGAAAGTCCAATTAGCAAAGCAATTTGGCAATTAAAACAGGTATGTAAATATTTAAGAGTCAGACCGATTTCCCTTTGGGATAGTGAATACGGTTGTGCGCCTTTTGTCTTAAAAACTGCCAATATTCCCGCAGATATTTTAGTAAAGATGCGATCGCCTTAGCTTTCGTAGATAGCTTTCGCTTGATTATGTTTATTGCTGTTGGGTTGGCACTGGCAAGTGCAATCGTTGCTTTGGTGATGATTGGGAAAAACAAAAAGCAGATGAACGAGACTTCAACAGTTTAAGTAATTCATTCTGGCAATCGTATTTGTTGTAAACACCTATACATTGCCCTTTGATCAATTGAGATCGTTGTGATTAGGTGCTGGCAATTGAATGATCTCAGAAAAACGTGAATAGTTAACCGTATCGGTAGGAGGATAATCTGCCGACACTGCAAGGGACTTCCAAAGAATAAATTAATCAACAAAAACCAAGAAATCACGCTTAATCAATAATAATAATCATTATTATGGAGAGAAAGCGGTTGGGGACGGCAACCGCTTTCTTCCTCTTTTAAATATCCATGAGAAGCTTTGCACTCTCTAGCAAATGTCAAGCGCATGATAATAATTAGGGCTTGCTGAAAAAGAAAGAAAAGAAGACAATATCTAGATGAAAAGAGCAAATAAGTGGATTCAGGTGCAAGGAAAGAAGGTAAAATAGCCCAATATCCTTGCATCAAGTGGTTAGCTTCAGCACGGTGTATCAGAAATAACTATGTACCGAAAAGAAGAATCAACTCCAATTCCAGCGTCAAGCTTTGAACTTCCGTTCGAGGGCAAGTTATTATCAGATAATCGTTGGGTGATAATGGCTGATTTAATACCCTGGACAGAATTTGAATCGGAATATTCTTCCGGATTTTCCACAGAGATGGGAGCACCAGCGAAATCATTTCGGATGGCATTAGGCGCATTAATAATCAAAGAAAAGTTAGGAATAAGCGACCTTCGATTCAATGAACTTAAAAATGGGGCAGGCTTCTAAAAAAATAACTCATTGGGCCAAGTGGATAAGCCTAAACCAAGCCTGCCCCATTTTTAAGAGGAGAAAAACTGTGACAGAGAAACAGTAGAACAAATTAAAGAGAATCCTTATCTACAGTACTTTATAGGGATGTCATCCTATAGTAATCGAACTCCATTTGACGCATCAATGTTAGTACATTTTCGAGAAAGAATTAGTGGAGAGTTAGTTAATAAAGTAAATCAAGAGATGGTGAAGAAGATGTGCTTAGAAACATCATCTCAAGCAACTCAACAAAAAACAGTAGAACCAGAAAAAGAAGTAAGTGAACCTAAAAATCAAGGGAAATTAATTTTAGATGCAACTTGTGCGCCAGGTGATATCAGCTATCCAACAGATTTAGAATTATTAAATCAGGCGAGAAAGCACACAGAAAAAATTATAGACTTGCTTTATGAACAGGTGAAAAGTCAATTGGGTAAAAAACCAAGAACGTATCGAGAAGTAGCTAGAGCAGATTATCTAGCAGTAGCGAAAAAACGTCGAGTATCCCAAAAGGATAGAAGCAAAGCCATAAAAAAACAACTGCAATATATCAAAAGAAATTTAGCTCATATTGAGCAATTAATGTTATCAGGAGCTAGACTCGTAAATTTAAGCAACAGACAATATAAGATGTTGCTCGTCGTCACAGAAGTTTATCGTCAACAACTCTGGATGTATGAAAATAAAAAGCAGAGTATTGAAGACCGGATTGTAAGTTTAAGCCAACCACATATCCGTCCCATAGTTCGAGGTAAAGCTGGGAAACCTGTGGAATTTGGGGCAAAATTGTCGGTTAGTTATTGCAATGGCTATGTGTTTTTAGACCATATTAGTTGGGATAACTTTAATGAATCAACCGACTTAAAAGCACAAATAGAATCTTTTAAAGACTTTACCGGGCATTATCCAGAATCCGTTCATGTTGATAAAATTTATCGTACCAGAGAGAATCGAGCTTGGTGCAAAGAACGAGGGATTAGAATTAGTGGCATCCCTTTAGGTAGACCGCCAAAAACTGTTAGTAAAGAAAAAAAGAAGCAAGCTGCATATGACGAAAGGATTCGTAATTCTATTGAGGGTAAGTTTGGACAAGCTAAAAGACGATTTTGCTTGGGTAGAGTGATGACGAAACTAAATCATACTTCTGTGACTGCAATTGCTATTACTTTTTTAGTCATGAATCTTTCTACTCAACTTTCACGGTTATTGTCTGCTTTTTTATATCTATTTTTCCAAATTAGACCTAGTGTACGGTCTAATATTATTGATGATTATACTTTGAAAGTGTGCAGATAATACACACTTATGTTTAACCCTGATGAAGTGACTAATCAATCCTTCTCCTGCTGTTTTCTGACTTTTTCAGCAAGCCCTAACTTAACCACAGGATGTTTACCTTTCCATGTCATATTTTGAGCAAAATTTAAAGCTGTTTCAACTTCATCTAAAATACTGCCATTCCAAGACTTTTCTAATATGCCCCATACTCGTTCGATTGGATTGTATTTGCTGTGATAGGGTGGATAGTAGGCTAAACGTATATTAAGTTGATTAGATTGAGCAAACTCGACTATACGTTTCATAAACCGAATCGTTTCTTCGCTCGGTAACTGTTCATCAGTATAACCATACTTCTCGATTAATAGCTTTCTTACTTGGCTTGCTGTTAGACGTGTATACAGTCTCTGACTTTTAAAACTAGGGTCGGTTTGACTTTGAGAATCTACTAAGTTTCTAATATCTTCTAAAAGATTTGGTAAATGTTCTTCTGCTTTCCAGCGTCCTCTGAGAAAATAATTATCTACACAAGTAATCCCACTGGTTAGTTCTTTAATTCCTTTACGAATAGTATTTCTATCCCATCCCAACTCTTTTTGAGCCAGTAGTTGCCCTCCGTAACCTAATTCCATGACAATTTGTGCTTGAAAACGTCGCCTTGCTGCACCTTTGAGTTGGCTTGCTGTTTCCTTAAACACTTTTTTGACTGAATCAGTTAATTCTATCAACACTCCAAATACCCAAAAATTGCTCTCCTCATTGAATTTACTACAAAAGCGGTAAGGAGAAGCAGCCCTTGGCTGCTTCTCCTTACCCCTCTAACAATGATTATCATTCTTTGAAGTGGTGATTTTATTGCTTGGAAGTCCCCTGTTTTAACAACTTTGTATTAGTCTTTTGCACCAATAAAGCTGTCCAATTCTTATTACCCTAAATTGCTGCGTAGTTTGGCGATGTCACGATGTGGGGGAATACCAAATAGTTTTTTATATTCCCGTCCGAAATAAGACGCGTCATCGTAACCGACACGAAAGCTGGCACTCGCCACGTCCATGTTTTCGGCAAGCATCAGACGGCGTGCTTCCTGAAGCCGTATTTGTTTCTGGAACTGCAAAGGACTCATTGCCGTAACAGACTTAAAATGAGAGTGAAAACCTGAGACGCTCATACCGATTTCACGGGCTGTATCTTCAATTTTTAGCGGCTGATCAATGTTCTCGCGGATTTGCTTGACGACCCTAGAGATGCGTTGCACGTCGCCTTCGGTAGTGATAAGCTGACCCAGCCGCGCGCGTTGCTTTCCCTTTAAAAGTCGATAGATGATCTCACGGATAATGAGCGGCGCGAGAAACTTCATTTCGTCCGGCGTGTCAAATAATTTCACCAATTTGACGACCGCATCCAGTAAATCGGCATCAACTGGACTGACATCCATCGCCTTGACTCCGGCAGTGCTTTTTTTTATTTGGATGCCGGATTCAATCATCACCGCAGCCACAACCGCCGGATCTAGGTCTATGCGAAGATTTAAATAAGGTTTTTCCGCGGAGGCTTCGACGACATTGCTCATAATCGGCAAATCAAGCGTCGAGATTAAGTAATGACCGGAATCATAGTGAAATAATTCATTGTTCAAAAGCACATCCTTACTGCCCTGCGCGATGACGCAGAAGGCAGGCTTTAATACGGATACCTCGCTCTGGGTTGGTTTCGACGATTGATAAATGAAAATGCCCGGAAATACTTGCAAAAGGCTGTTTTCGGGAGCAAGACGAACCATTCTTTCGATCAGTTCTTCCCGATTGATCTGCATCTTTTGCTTTTCAAATTCTGCTTGTTTCTGGTTCATAAATTCATCTTAAACGCTTTGTTTGGCTTCAGCAGGTGACGCGGCAGATTTTTGGAGAATTGTCCGGTTTTTTTCGATGAACGTCCTCACGCTATCCATTTTTACGCCCGTATCATGGAACTCATACAGCAAAAGTAAAAATGCTGTTGATAAACACCAGATTAATATTTGGAGAAATATCAGATTAATAGAGCAACAATTTCAATCTGTAAATCTGATCATGCCAAGGAGAGAAATTATATGAAATATCTATTAATTTTAGGAATGATGACTCTTATGCTCGGTGGGCAGACGACTTACACCCAAGCAGAACAAAAAGGACAATTAGAAAAAACAAAAGAAATGGAAAAAATCACCCCAACCGCATATACAACCTTTAAGGTAAGCGATAACGTGACGATGTATAAGGTTACTTTTAAAAACCAATACAAAATGAACGTTGCCGGACATTTATTTATCCCCAAGAATTTAGATCAGAGTAAAAAACATTCGGCAATCATTGTTGGGCATCCTATGGGAGCTGTAAAAGAACAAAGTGCCAACGTGTATGCTGCAAATATGGCTGAAAGAGGGTTTGTAACTTTATCTGTTGACTTGTCTTTCTGGGGTGAGAGTGAGGGCGAACCACGCAACGCTGTTGCGCCTGATATTTATGCTGAAGATTTTAGTGCAGCAGTTGATTTTCTTGGTACTCGTCCATTCGTTGATAAAAACCGAATCGGAATCATTGGAATTTGTGGTAGCGGAAGCTTTGTTATCAGTGCCGCTAAGATTGACCCGCGAATGAAAGCGATCGCCACTGTCAGTATGTACGATATGGGAGCAGCTAACCGAAATGCACTTAACCAAACGCTGACCCTTGAGCAGAGAAAGAAAATCCAACAGGAGGCCGCAAATCAACGTTATGTAGAGTTTACCAATGGTGAAACTAAATATACGAGTGGGACTGTACATCGATTAGATGAAAACACCGACCCTATCCAGCGTGAGTTTTATGATTTCTACCGGACACCGAGAGGGGAATACACGCCTAAAGGAGGCTCACCGCAGCTCACAACGCACCCGACACTCAGCAGTAACGTGAAGTTTATGAATTTTTACCCGTTTAATGACATAGAAACGATTTCTCCTCGTCCTCTGCTTTTCATCACGGGTGATCAGGCTCACTCCAGAGAGTTTAGTGAAGATGCCTACAAACGTGCAGCCGAACCCAAACAATTGTATATCATTCCCAAAGCAGGACACGTTGATTTATATGACAGAGTTGAGTTAATTCCCTTTGACAAACTCACGTCATTTTTTACCGAACATCTAAAGTAACGTGTAAATCGCTATTCAGGAACGCCTCGATGATCAGCCTGTGGGCTGGATGGAGCAGGTTAGCGACGAGCAGTATGGAGGAATATCTTAATGCTTTTGAGATGGTTTTCCATCAAGGGGAAAAACTGCCAGCAGAGAATGTTGATTTTAGTTCTCGTCCTAGTGATGTCCGTGAGTTACTCAGCCTGCCGTGCTGACAACAGTATGACTCGCAGTGCCTCGTTGAAGATGCCGACTGAAATATTAACCAAGCAGGCAGACAGTATGAAAATAAATATCAAGGTTAAAGACAAAATTGTTACAGCCACTCTGCTCGACAGCAAAACTACTCAGGATTTTCTTTCCCTACTGCCATTAACGCTGACGTTAGACGATTACGCGAAAACCGAAAAAATCAGTTATCTATCAAGAAGATTATCTATTCAAGATGCACCCCCAGGCAGCGATCCTGCTGTTGGAGATATTGCTTATTACGCTCCCTGGGGGAATTTGGCGATATATTATCGAGATTTTGGTTACTCAGATGGACTCGCAGGGCAAACGCATCTAATTTCTAGAAATATTGTTCTGCAAGGCTTCAACAGTGGTCTTAGCTATATTTTTAGGTTAATTTTTGCGCGCTCGGAAAAATTTTATCTGTCTGGAAATTCTTTATGCTCAAAAGTGAATTTTGCTCTTACAAGTGCAGCAGAAAATCTCACAAAAATACAAATATGTACAATTTGTGTATAAAAAGTATTTGTAATCGACCACGGGTGAGTACAAACTAAAAATAGTCAAAAGCTTTTAAACGCTTAGTTTTAAGCGTGCAGAAAAATCGGCAATTGGCAGCACAAATGCGTAGATTTTAAGCAGCATTTTTAACTG
>JAHHHW010000158.1 GCA_019359115.1 Pelatocladus maniniholoensis HA4357-MV3 | reverse complement strand
CCCAATGTTCGTCTCCACACTACCTGAAAATCAAGTACGATAATCCACTTGGTTCAAAAATACTCTAAACATTACCCACCAAGGCATTAATTCCTTTTGTTATCTCAAAATAAGCGAACGGGCAGTAATTATCCTGAAAAAATAGTACAAGCATTTTAAAATACTTTGTTTGAAGAAACTGAACTGCATATCTGCGAGGAAAAAAAGCAATGGCAGAGTTTCGCATAATTACTCCACACCTGACTGTTCGTGATGCTAAGGCAGCAATTGAATTTTACAAAGCAGCCTTTGGCGCGGTGGAGAAATATAGTATGCCTTCTTTGACAGGTGATGGAATTATGTTTGCCGAATTAGAAATTGGGAATTCAGTGATATTTTTAAATGATGAATTTCCTGAATATGGACTACAGTCACCTGCAACTCTTAACGGTTCTCCTGTGACGATTCATTTACAAGTCGATGATGCAGACGCTTGGTTTAATCGTGCTATCAGTGCAGGTGCAACAGAAACAATGCCTCTAGATGATATGTTTTGGGGCGATCGCTATGGCAGATTAATTGATCCTTTTGGTCACTATTGGTCGATCGCTAGCCAAATTGGAGATACATCACGAGAAGAAATGATGCGACAAGCAGCAGCAGAATTGGCTGGTTAGGGATTGGGGATCGGGGATTGGGGATTCTCCAGAGGAGACGCACTCGCGTTCGGGAATCGGGAATTGGGGAATAGATTTTCATGCTCTTTTTATATTATTTATCACTTGAAAGTTCTGGTTTGAAATCGGAAAATTCTGGTTTGAAACCGGAAAATTCTGGTTTGAAACCGGAAAATTCTAGTTTGAAACCGGAAAATTCTGGTTTGAACCTTGAAAGTTCTGGTTTGAAACCGGAAAATTCTGGTTTGAACCTTGAAAGTTCTGGTTTGAAACCGGAAAATTCTGGTTTGAACCTTGAAAGTTCTAGTTTGAACCCGGAAAGTTCTAGTTTGAACCCTGAAAGTTCTGGTTTGAAACCGGAAAATTCTAGTTTGAACCTTGAAAGTTCTGGTTTGAAACCGGAAAATTCTAGTTTGAAACCGGAAAATTCTGGTTTGAACCTTGAAAGTTCTAGTTTGAACCCTGAAAGTTCTAGTTTGAACCCTGAGAGTTCTGGTTTGAAACCGGAAAAAATTTCAATCATCTTTCCCCTCTTCAAAACGGTTTGTATTCCAATTGAAAATACACGCCGTTTTCTTGCCATGTTCTACCCTCTGAATTTGGAATATTTATTAAGGGAATACCCCAGTCTAAGCGGGCGGAAAAATTTTCTCCCATCTGCCAGAGTAAACCGCATCCCAACCCAACTAAGGTGTTTGGATCTGGACTGTCTCTACCTGTGTTCCAACCGATGCCAAAATCAATAAATGGTGCGATTTGTAAACTTCTCTTGGCTTGTGGTGTCTGGAAGATTGGTACTCGTGCTTCTACGGAGGTAACGATGCCATTGTCTGTAACTAAAACATCTTGACGGTAGCCGCGTACGGTTGTGAGACCGCCGATACTAAATTGCTCAATGGGAACTAGAGAATCGCTGGCTAGTTGTATGCTGGAACGCACTAGCAGGCTAGGAGTGATAGTTGATTTAGATGTTGCTTGTGCCAAGCGGCGCAAATACAGCATTTGTCCCCGCCAGATTAAATATTGGCTATCCGGCTCATCATCACTAACAGTGGCATTAAAAGCATTGATACCCAAGCTAATTTCAGAATTTGCAGCTAATACAGTTTGGCTACCACGTTGTAGCCATTCTTGAGTGAAATTTAATTCTGAGATCCGGGTTTCTCCATTGGTATCTGCTCCTGGGAAAACAGGAAAGTCTTCTCCGAGAATAGAGGAGTTGGTTTCTCGTCTTGCAAAACCAAAACCAAGAGCAAGTTCTTGACTGAGTTTGGGGGTTGCTTTTTGAATGACTGGTTGACGAAAAGTGAATTCATACTCACGAGAGTCTACTTTAATATCCAAGTTATCGAAAGGTGCTTCAATGATTTTGTTATTGGTGATCCGGTAGGTGAAACCAATAGTGCCATTGCGGGGATTGACTGGGAAGTTATAACTACCCTCAAACCTGTTGCTACCATCGGTGTTGCGATAACCAAAAATAAATTCATCTCCTAACCCCAACAAACTAGTTTCTGAAATGTCAATACCACGTTCAAAACTGCCGATGCTGGGGTTACGCTGGTTATCTAAAATCAGGCGGGTATTAAAAGTATCTGCCCCAACAACTGTTACTTCTAATAGATTAGTACCGGGTTTAGTGCCAGCTGTGAGTTCGGCATTTAATCTTTCAATCCGGGGATTGAGTTGTAACAATTGTAGTGATTCTTGTAGGCGATTGATGTTCAGTGGTTTATAACCAGCCACAGCAATGCGATCGCGCACATAATTGGAACTTAATCGCCCTTTGATGATGTTGACTTTGATGTCTTCTAGGCTACCTTCCAATACCTGAATTTTGACGTTCCCCGATTGGATCTCTTGACTGGGTATGTAGGCTCCAGATGTAATATACCCCTGTTGCAGATAAAGTTGAGTGATTTGATTTGCAGCTTGCAGTAATTCCGCAAAAGTGATTGACTTACCGACAAAATTAGCTGTCGCCTGCTGTAACTCTTGTTGACTAAAAACTGTACTGCCGATAAACTCAAATTTTTGCACGACAATTGTCCCTGGTACATTCTGGATTTCGTCAGGGGTTGGTGGTGCTATAGGTGGAACCTGGAGTGGTTTTTCTAAAGATGGTAAAGGCTGAGGTTGGGGTTGTTCTGGTGTTGGCGTCACCGGATTGATCGGCTGTCCCCAAGCAGAGGATGTAGTAAAGAGTAGAGACAGTAGGGGAATGAAGTTAATGAGATTGGTAGATGAAGAGAATTTTTGTCCCTGTATTTTTCTGTCTTTGCGTCCCCCTATTCCCACCTCTTTACGTCTTGGTGAGTTCTTTCTAATTAGCATGACATGAGGATGAACTTAATCCAGCACTGTAGGGAGAAGATGTGGGGGTAGCTGATGTGAGGATGACTGCACCTTTAGAGTTTACATACCAACCTCTGGCGATTGGTGGTAACTGCTGCGTTTGGTTGGTTTTGGTGGCGATCGCTCTACCAGAAATATTTTCTGCTTGTGCAGGGTAAGATTCAAAACTCAGTAAGGCTTCACTACTGAGTGGTTCGCTTGGTCGAGGTGGCAATCCTCCCCGCCCAGTGATGATAAACTCACTTTGCCCCTGTTTTTTCTCAGCCGGACAAACTTGTGCTACGATTTCTTCGGGTTTAGTAATCTCCTGCGGTAAGTCAAGAACTTCTTGATTTGTACTAGTATTCGGTGTCAATATTTCTATTTGGCCATCTACTCCCAACTGAGAACTAGCACTAATTTGACATTCTGGGCAAACAAACAAACCTTGTGTATTAATACTGATATTTCCTCCCATACCCTGAAATGCATTAGCAGTGATTTTGCTGCCTTCCAGTAGCACCACAAAATCAGCCGGACTAAAGCCTGTAATTGTGATGTTACCACCATTACCACTGCCGCCTGCTTCCGCAGATATCTGGCTGTCACGACGCATGGCTAAGGAATTTGTCTGCAAGAAAATATTACCACCTTCACCAGATGTGGTTGCTGCTGTGATGCTACCTCTATTATCCAAAAAAGTAGAGTTGGTATTGATTCTGACACTGCCTGCATTACCTGTTCCCTCGTTCCTAGCGTTCACTTGGCCTTCATTTTTAATACTTAATCTTGGTGTGTTAATTGTCACATCACCAGATGCTCCACTTGGTACAGGCGGTAGTCTAAAAATTTGTCGGGCAACTTCACTCTCAATATTTGCACCAGCACTGATCAAACTAGATGTACCATTTACCTCAACATACTTAGAGGCATTAATAGTAACATTTCCTGCTGAACCGCTAGCAGCAGTTGAAGAATCAACTCTACCACCATCTTGGACAATCAGTTTTGGTGTATTGATTGTCAAGTCACCACCATTACCAATGTTCAGCGTCGAAACACCGATCAAGCTGCCTACTAGTTGGCTTGGTTCTTTGCCAATAACTTGTACTGATTCTGTAGCATTAATCGTACTGTTTCCACTAGAGCCACTTCCAAAAGTACCAGCACCTATCCTAGCCCCATTCAGAACCTGCAATTTTCCAGTGGAAATATTGACATTTCCTGAGCGTCCAGAACCAAACGTAGAACTACCGATTAAACTCAGCACCCTGGGATTGAAGGTTGCAAACCCTTCTACTTGCACTAAGCCTGAAACATCCACATTGACATTACCACCGGCTGAATTCGTAAAGGTAGCAGTTGAAATACCAGCTCCTCCCTGAAGAATTAACTGCTGGGCTGAAATATCAATATCTCCGCCCATGTCACCTCCAACGGTGAAAGGAGAAAAGAAAGTAGGCTGTCCTCCTCTGGAGGTTCCCCCCAATTCTGATGTAATGCCACCACCAGTATCAACAAAAACAGACTGAGCATTAATTTTGATGTCTCCCGATATTCCTGTACCTTGATTACTGGTTGTCACCAACCCTCCATCAGTAACCCTCAATTTGCCCGTGTTAATTATTACATCTCCAGAGGCTCCACTTGGGACAGGAGGCACTCGAAGAATCTGTCGGATGGTTTCATTCTCAATAGTGGCTCCGGAGCTAATGACACTGGAATTGCGACTCCCTGGGTTCGTGCCAGTCACCTCTACAGATTCGGGTGCGTTGATGGTAACATTTCCTGCGGAACCCGTCGAAAAAGTGGAAGCATCAATTTTGCCACCATCCCGAACTACTACTTTAGGTGCGGTGATGGTCAAGTTGCCAGCATTTCCAGCATTAAATGTTGAAACTCCGACGATGCTTGGTAAAAACCGGGATGGTTCTACTCCAATAACTTCTACTGCTTCAGTTGCATTAACGGTGACATCTCCCCCAGAACCAGTTCCAAAGGTACCGGCGGTGATTAATCCGCCATTAAAAACACTTAGTCGCCCTGTTGAAACAGTCACATTTCCGGAATTGCTAGAACCGAAAGTTGAAGCACTAATCAAGCTCTGCGATGCAGGATTAATGGGTGAAACTCCAAACACTTGCACTGATTCAGGGGCATTCACATTGATATTGCCGCCTGTTGCATTCGTAAAGGTGCTAGTGGATATTTTAGCCCCACCCCGGAGATCTAATTGCTGGCTTGAAATTGCAATGTCCCCACCTTTGAGACCTGGCAAACTTATAGGGGAAAAAATAGCAGGCTGTCCTATTGCATTTGCTGTACCCAATTCCGATGTGATACTTGCTCCGTTATCCAGAAAAACCGAACGAGCATTAATTCTGATGTTTCCAGAGGTTCCCGACCCACTATTGCTTGCTGTAATGAGAGCGCCGTCTGTAATATTCAATTTACCTGTGTTAATTGTCACATCACCAGAGGCTCCAGAGGGATAGGGAGGCAGTCTTAATAATTGCTGCAAAGTAGGATCAACTATGTTGGCAGAGGAGACGATCAGACTAGGATTGACAGATCCTGGTACTGTGCCACTCACTTCTATTGAATCATTGGCGTTGATTGTGATACTTCCGGCTGAACCACTTGCCAAAGTAGAAGCATCTACCCTACCTCCATCTTTGACTATCAAACGCTGAGTATTAATCATCACGTTACCTGCGGCTCCGGGGCCGCCTGTTCCAGCAGTGATTTGACTAGGTGCAAAGACAAATGGGGTGAAGCCAACTAGTTCGACTAATTCAGATGCATTTACAACTACGTTTCCGCCTGAACCAGTTCCAGCTGTGATCGATGCAATGTTACCTCCACCTGTGGCTGTGACGCGTTTGGTTGAAGCTGTGAGTGTTCCCGCATTTCCAGCACCGTAGGTTGCAGCCGAAATCGTACTAAAACGATTGGGATTTACTGATGAATATCCAATTACTTCCAATGATTCAGCAGCATTTACACTGATATTCCCACCTGGTGCAGGGGTGTAAGTAGCAGCAGATATGACCGCCCCATCTTGAACTACTAAGCGCGGGGTAGTAATATTGATGTCTCCGCTTTTGCCATCTCCAATGGTTTCGGTAAATATATTGGTAGAAATTTGTCCATCTGGTGTGGTACCAATTAATTTTAAAGATTCAGATGCATTAACGTTGATGTTTCCTGCTGATTGTGTCCCTTGGGTTTGAATTAATACGGCTGATCCATCTTGAAGTGTAATATTTCTGCCTTGTAACTGGATAGAACCGCTACCAACTCCACTGGTATCTGTAATGGCGCGCGATCGCATGTCAATATCTTTAAAACTAGGCACTCCTGTATAGCCCAAACTCCAAACTTGACCAGAATTAGCAGCAAGATTAACGAAAGAATTTCCACCCACACTACCTAATTCAATTCGTCCTCCTTCGGTTACGAGTACACCACCATCTAAGGTGATATCCCCCCCTACTAAAGCTAGAGTTTGACCGGGTTGTACTTTCAGCCCCGTAGTATCGCCCCTCGTAAACGGTGAGAAAATTTGACTTTCAACGGCTAAATTGTGACCTTGACCTTGGACATTGATTGCTGCTGGATTTTGACCAAATTGCAAACCAACTGGCACACTAATTGTTAATAATGGTGAATTTTGAATATTAGTAGCACTAAATTCTGTCCCATCAGCAAATTTAATAGTATTAGCTGTACTTCCTAAAAAAGAACCACCTATATTTAATTGGGCATTATGTCCAAAATTAATCCCACTAGGATTAATCAAAATTAAATTTGCCCCATAATTTTCTTTTATTAATCCATCAATATTTGAAATTGAGCCACCTGTGACTCGGTTGATGATGTTAACAATACTATTAGTATTTGCATTATTTTTAAAAAAAGCTTCGCTGCCCGTAGGTACAGAAAACTCTCTAAAACTATGGAATAAGTTACTACCAGCTTGTGTTCCTCCAGTAATTTCAAAGCTGTTATTAACTTGATTTACGCTAGTTGGTAAAGTTCCATCTGGCGAAATTTGCGCTTGAGCTAGACTACTAGCAAATATACAGCAAATAGCAGTATTTAGATTAAATAAAAGACGTTGAGCCAACTGTTTCATCTTTAAAAATAAAATTATACAGATGAAGATAATTGAAACTTATTTCAGTTCACTTTTTATTTAGTCCTTAAGTAAAATTAACTAAAAAATAGTATATTAAGACTAAATTTTTAGTCAAGATTTAAGGAAGCAACTTTATGAACAAACACCTATATTGGGTAACAATATTGGGAATGAGTTCCATACTCGCATCTCCTGCCTTAGCAGTAGTTGCTCAACCCAGCAAAGTTGCATCTACTATGAAGGTGACGTGTAAGACAGATACTGCTACACCTACGGTAGTTGCTAGCTTTTCCGAGCAAAAAAGCGCAAATGATTTAAAAATTCTCAGTTTCCTACCTGAATATTTTTCATCCCAAGCTGCGGTGCAAAATTGCGAGAAAACAGCCAAGACTTTGCAAGCACTATATCAAACAGGCCGTGCCAACTACCTCACCAACGACAAATCCAACGCTCAACCTGTGATTTGTGCTGTAGAACGCAGGGGTATTGGTTGCAACCATTACAGCGCTCAGGTATTATTTGCCCTTGATGGAAAGGTGAATTCTTCTCAAGCGTTATACCAGATGCTTGGTTCAGATTTTAAGCAATCACAACCCCCTGATTCTAGGACTGTTGGTAAAATTTACACTGATATCAGACCTCGGTGGTTGCGATTTTAAAAATTATCGAGTACAACTGCTTTTTGCTTGCTCTGCTGCTTGGTAGTCTGGCTTAAGTTTGAGAGCTGCTTCAAGAGCAGCAAGTCCTTCATCAGCTTGGGAAGACTGACAGTAAGTAATTCCCAGGTAATACAAACTTTCTGCTTTTTGAGCATCTGTTAGGCGAGATAGAGTCAACATTTCTTGAAATTGAGCGATCGCTTGTTTGTACTGCTTTAAACCTTGGAACGCTAAACCCCGTCCCCGCAAAGCAGTAAAATATTTTGGATCGTTGATTAAAGCTTGATCAAAAGCAGCAAGCGCTTCTCCATATTGTTTTTTTTGCCATAACACCTTACCTTTATGACTAAAAGCAATTGCTAATTCTCTGGCAATATTTTCTTGGCTATTAAGTTTTTGTTTTTCTTGCAGCAGGTGAATTGCTTCATCAATAGTGATCAGCGCTGTATCAAATTGTTTTAATGCTAATAATGATTCAGTTTTATTAATCCAGAATACAGGGTCTTTTGTATCAAGAGTCAAGGCTGAATCAAAAGCAGAGATCGCCTCATAGTATTGTTGGAGATTATATAGTGCTTCCCCTTGACAATTCCAAGCATAGATAGCTTTTGGTTCTATAATTGTAGCTGTAGAGCAGGACTCTAACATCTTGTTATATTCTTGTAAACCAGCGAGTGCATAACCTCGGTTAGTCCAAGCTTGATAGTAGTTGCTATCGATGTTTAGAAGTTTGTCATATTTAGCGATCGCCTTTTTATATTCTCCTTGATTAAAAAGTTCATTACCTTCTTGGAAAATAATATTTATCTCTATATTTTTATAAATATTGAAGGAAAGGGCGCTAAATCCAGCTATTGCTAGTAACACCCAAATAACTTTCAGAATAATGCTTCTGGGATTGGAAATTAAATTCCTAGCTTCAAGCATAGCAAATGCTGGAAAAAATTTTTTAGAAGTAATATTAGAGTTGATTGCAGATGGAACCTCAAGCATATTTGCTAACTGTTGATCAACCCAGCTTAAATTAAAAACAGATTGGTAAATCCGGTTGGCTACTTTTAGTTTATTGTTTTGTTTAACTACTAATCCTATATTCAATAACTCTGTTTCGACTGGATTGTCTTGAGGCGGTAATTCTCCTTCTTGCAAGATTTGCTGATACAATCTCAATAACCATATTGGATTACATCTTTGATTGCTAACTAAATCATCGTAAATTATTTGCAAATGTTCAGCAGCTATCTGAGTTTTCCAATTTGTAATCAAACGAGTTTGCACCAATTGTTGGACTGTGAATGCTTCTTCCCCAGCAGTAATCAAAGTTGTATGTTCACACAGCAATTGACAAACATTTTTAGTCAGAAAAGGCTGAGAAGCAGTCCACATCAGCACTTCTTGCACTAAGATTTCTGGGTTACTAGATTTCTCATTTAAATTAAAAATTTTAATTGTGTTTTGGATCAAAGGTTGTAATTGCTCTAATTCTTGATTGATCCAATCCAAATTAAAAACAGATTGGTAAATCCGATTGGCTACTTTTAATTTATTGTCTTGTTTAACTATTAATCCTATGTTCAACAACTCTGTTTCGACTGGGTTGTCTTGAGGTGGTAATTCTCTTTGTTGCAAAATTTGCTGATATAGTCTTAGCAGTTGTACAGGATTGCAAAATTGATTTTTGACTAGATTTTGTTGAATTGCTTGCAAATGTTCAGCAGCTATTTGAATTTCCCAATTTGCAATCAAATGAGTTTGCACCAACTGCTCAACTACGGCTGCTTCTCTACCAACAGCAATAAAATTTTCATAGTCACAGAGCAATTGGCAAACTTTTTGGGTTAGAAAAGACTGAGCGCTTGTCCAAAACAATACTTGTTCGAGTACAAGATCTGGATGAGTTGCCTTTTTATCTAGTTTAAATAATTTAGTAGTGTTGTGAATCATGGGTCGCAAACGTCCCAATTCTTGATCGACCCAATTCAAATTAAAAATAGATAGATAAATGCGGTTTGATATTCTTAATTTATTTTCTTGTTTAACGACTAATCCTAAATTCAACAACTCTGTTTGAACTAGATTATCGTGAACTAATAATTCTCCTTCTTGTAAAAGTTGCTGATACAATCGCAGCAACCATATCGAATCACATCTTAGATTAAAAACCAAACCATCATGAATTGTCTGTAAATGTTCAGCAGCTATCTGAGTTTCCCAATTTGCGATCAAATGATTTTGTATTAACTGCTCAACTACGGCTGCTTCTTCACCAGCAGTAATATAATTTTCATAATTGCACAGCAATTGACAAACCTTTTGAGTAAGAAAAGGTTGAGCGCTTGTCCACGCCAGCACTTCTTGTACTAAGATTTCCGGGTTACTAGCTTTTTCGCCTAATTTGAATAATTTGATAGTGCTGCGAATAAAAGGTCGCAAATGCGCTAAATCTTGGTGAACCCAACTCAATTTCACAGTAGATTGATGATGAGAACTAGATTCTTGGATATTTTCCTGTTGCACTGCTAACCCCCGATTCAGTAACTCGGTTTTTTTTGAGAAGCGATCGCCTGTGACTTTCGTTGAGTTCAAATTTAATTGAGCAACTTTGTCTTTAGGGTTTTCAACCTACTTTCTCATAACCATTCTATTTGAGTTCCGGCATCTATCCCTATCCAATAATTATCTAAGGTATCCAGATTTTCACTACTTTACCTGTCAACTGTTGTCCCAACCAAGAGGTATTCTGTGAGAGGGTACGAAGATTTTGTCCGTCAACTTTCCAGCTTTGCTGAGGATCAAATAATGTTAATTCTGCCTTTTGTCCAGGAGCGATCGCGCTCAAATTCTGTTTTAGACACTCCGCCGGACGATTACTCAATGCTTGCCACAATTGTAGGGCGCTAAATTCACCAGTTTCTACTAAATGTTGCCACAACAAAGGTAGTGCTAACTCTAAACCTATGGCTCCTGGCGGTGCTTCGGCAAATGCTACTGTTTTTTCTTCGTAGGTGTAGGGGGCGTGATCAATAGCGATCGCATCTATAATACCTGTGCGTACTGCCTGGCGCAACGCCAATAAATCATTCGGATTACCCAAGGGCGGCTCTAAATACAGGTTAGTATTATAGCTCTTAAGTGCTTCTGTGTCAAGTAAAACATGCATCCAAGTGGTGCTAGCGGTGATCGGTAAGCCTTGCTTTTTTGCTGATGCGATCAATTCAACGCTACGAGCAGTGGAAACCCGCATAATATGTACTGGCGTCCTCGTTGCAGCTACCAATTCGATCAAAGTGGCGATCGCAGAGGTTTCAGAAGCAGCAGGATTTCCTGATAAACCAAAGCGTAGCGAATCTGAACCTTCGCGCATGACTCCATTAGACTTTAGTTGGCGATCGCAACACCAAAACGCCACGGGCTTTCCCAAAGGCTGGAGATATTCTAATACTCGTCGTACCAGTGCCGTATTTTCCAAAGGCTGACCATCAGCAAAACCGACTACCCCAGCCGTCGCTAAGTCTGCCAATTCCGTCATTTGCTTACCAGCAAGATCTAGAGTAATCGCACCCCAGATGTTGAGTTGGGGAAAACTAACAGACAATTGAGAAGGAGAAGACAACAAAGAAAAATAACTGTCTCGTCCTCCTTGTCCCCCTTGTCCCCTGTGTCTTTGCATCTTCTCCCCAAACTGCGCCACCACCGCCGGGTTATCGATCACTGGCGATGTGTCGGGTAAGATGTTAATTCTGGTAAAGCCACCAGCAGCAGCACCTTGTAGTAAAGAAGAAAGGGTTTCTCGTTCTTCAAATCCCGGTTCTCCGGAGTGGCTATACAAATCTATCAACCCTGTTCCTAACACTAATCCACCACAATCTTGGATGTGAGTGTCTTGTGGCAAATCAGAAATACTATTCGCCACTGACTGGATACAACCAGCATCAATCAGCACATCAGCTACTTGGTCAGTGCCAGAAACCGGGTCAATAATCCGTACTTGTTGTAATAATTCACTTGTCATATCATAAACTCTTACAACGCCCCTGCGGCGGTTTTATCTAGCA
The DNA here is from genome assembly GCA_019359115.1 of Pelatocladus maniniholoensis HA4357-MV3. Taxonomy (GTDB): domain Bacteria; phylum Cyanobacteriota; class Cyanobacteriia; order Cyanobacteriales; family Nostocaceae; genus Pelatocladus; species Pelatocladus maniniholoensis. Next base: position 14,556 of record JAHHHW010000158.1, on the reverse strand, counting down.
CCCCGCCACTCAAGTGAGTGGTAATATTCATTGCTTGCAACACTGGTATACCATTCAAGCCTGAAGGGTAGTCAATAACACTGACTGCACCATTACCCTGACGAAAATTCCAGAAGTTATCTGCTGATAAACCTAGAATATGGCAAAGCAGAGTTTTATTAGTGGCATCATGAGCAACGACTATGCCAGTTTGGAGTTGTTTTGTCAATGCTGTTTCTACAACAGACTGCCAACTTGACACACTGCGTTCCCATACCTGTTGTAAATTTTCCCCTGCGGGCATTTGTACTTGGGCTGGTACTGTTCGCCAGCGCTCCAATTCTCCCGGAAATTCTTGTTCAATTTCTGATTCTAATTTTCCTTCCCAAAGTCCGTGACTAATTTCTCTAAAACCATCTTGCAATTCTAACTTGAGACTCTGGTGGTTATTTAAGATAATTTCAGCCGTTTCCTTGGGACGCAGCATCGGGCTTGTGATGGCAAAATCAAGTTCTACATCTTTGAGAAATACGGCAGCTTTTTGTGCCTGTAGCCTACCATTATCGTTGAGAGGAACGTCAATTTGACCTTGAAATTTACCTTGGCGGTTCCACTCGGTTTCGCCATGACGAATCAGCAACAAACGCACACCTTGATGGTTTGGTCGCAAAGAAGGGAGAATATCTCCCAAGTGTTGCGTTTGATTCATGGATTCTAGCTGGACTGCATCTGTCAAACCACCCGCAAAATTCAGTACGCTGACGTTGCAGTTAGATTGCTGAATAGAATGGTAGCGAGATGGAGAAATTCCTAGCGCTGTGCTGATTAAAGCCCGATTAATCCCGTTATGTCCTATTATTAATATAGTTTGCTCTTGATGGCGGGGCAGAATTTCTTGCCAAAATTGCCGTGCTTGTTCGTATAGAGATAAAACAGGATTATATTCTCGGCTATTCCCCTCAGAGTCTTGAACAAGCATCTGTAATTGATGGGGTGATTCCTTCCAAATGCGATAATCTTCAGGAAATTTCTGTTTTACTTCTGCTGCAAGCATTTTCTCCCACAAGGGTAAATCAACCTCTAGCAGTAAATCAGAAGTTTGAGGAACAATAGACTGATCACAATTATTTTCTAGCGATCGCCAAATTATCTCTGCTGTTTGTTTGGCTCGCTGTAAAGGACTACTATAAATTGCATTGAATGGAATATTACTGAGGGCTTTACCAACTAAATTGGCATCATCACAACCTTTTTCTGTTAATGTAGACGCATCGGTGCGCCCTTGAATACGCTTCTCAGTATTATACGTGCTTTGACCATGACGCACTATGATGACCCGAGTCACTTTTTGCCCTCCTCTCTCTAAAGGACTCATTCTACTGCAAAATGTTTACATTCATTCCTAGAACCTTTTTCGATGTACTACAAAATTTCCTTTGAGTCCAAAGTTGTGGCTATGCCAGAATTAATGATCAAGCTTGCCATTACTACTTGTAAGCAACTAGTACAACAAGCCAAAAGAAAGAAAGCTTATTTTATTTGAGCTTTTCAGCCATTTTGTAGATGCGGAGCGGCTTCTTGGAGGGTATGGTAGCGTTATTTGTGCCTACCTGTGCTAGTCTAATTTTGATAGCAGGCGATCGCTCGATGATCAGAAGTTTAGCCCCATCTTTGGCGATTTGGCGAAAGTCGCGATTGGTGGATACTTGAGTCCATTAATACCTAAGTTTCAGTGAGTGGGGATTCACCATAGGCCATACCATTTGCTTCAGCGTAACGATGCATAAATCTCATAAATCTTTCCCAATGGTCGTCTTGTTCAATTTCTAGTTTGCACTCTACTCTGTGCAACTCATCCCCCTCTGCACCACCAAAAATAAATTGTACAGACGAAGGTGTGATCCTGAGTTCGCCTTCTTCGTCGCTTAACAGCATAGAATTTAACGGTTGTTTTGTGAAACTATTGAATCCTTCTAGGGCTTTCAACTGGTTAAAGATCATCAAAACAATACGCTTACCAGAACGACCACGTCGCAAACTAACGTTACCTAATTCTTCATAAATACCATTAAAAAATTGAATCGTGGGTGTTGCAGATGCCATGACCAATTACCTTTGATAGGTGGAAGGAGGATAATAATAATACGGCGGCTGATTTGTTAGTGGTGGTTGATACTGATAACCTGTTGGAGGTAGAGGACTAGTTACAGTGTTAGGTAAGGGCGGAGTGATCAGTGGATATGGCTGATAATTGGTTGTGGGTTGAGTAATTGTTGGTAGTGGTGCAGTCGGAGTCGTCAACGGTGGCTGATACCTAGTCGTTGGGATTGGGTTGGGAGTGATACTTGGTGCAGCAGTTGGCGTAGGAGTCGGTGCAGGAGTTTGGACGCTGGGGGTAGTTTGGGTAAATTGTTGGTAAGCAGCCTTCGAGATCGAACCAATGAGTTTTTCAGCACTGGGATCGTTATTAGGGCGTTTAACCATGACAGCAACTATGTAGCGTTTACCAGTGGGGAGGTCTACCAGACCAGCATCTGCCAACATAGTGCCAATATCACCTGTTTTGTGGGCAATTGTTGCACCTTGTCCTAACCCTGTTGGTAAAAGTTGGTTTCTGACAGTATTACGCATAATTTCCAAGATGCGATCGCGCGATGTCATACTGATCAAATTGCCTTGACTGACCATCGCCATCAAATTCCCCAATTCTTTGGGACTAGTTGTATTTGTACCATCTAAGTCAGGTAATTGATTACGAATGACTGTAGTATTTAAACCCCAACTCCGGAAACGCTGATTTAAAGCTTCGATACCACCCATCCGGGCTATTAACATATTGGTTGCTGTATTATCGCTGATTGTGATCATTTTATTAGCGACTTCCAGCGCCTTGAATTGGCTTCCGGCTGGTTTATACCGCATATCTCCAGAACCAAGAGCCATCATTTCTTTTTCCATGGTCAGCATTTCATCCAGACGGATTTTACCTGCATCTACATCCTGGAAAAAAGCTAATAAAATTGGGACTTTAATCGTACTGGCTGCGGGAAAACTAGCAGAAGCATTGATATCTACATAACTACCATTTTCCAAATCCACCACAAATACTCCTGGTGTGAGATTTGGGTTAGCAGAAGCCAAGCTTTGCACATTTGTTTTTAACGAAGTAATTTCCTGCGATAAAGATAAAACAGCAGCAGGTGTGGGAGTGGGGACAGCTTGGATTTGTGCTTGTCCTGACTTGGTATTATCAGGTGATGTCTCTGTTGTGGTCATCTGATTTGCAGGATCTAGGACTGATAATACAGTTCCGACGATCGCACCAATTCCAATTCCGACTATTAATAATCGCAAGGCGTATAGCATGGTTCTCGCCATAGGCTTTAACCTTGTTTTTCGCGATGTTCTGACTTTTTTTGGCAAAGCTTGCTTGCGCGATCGTACAGTTTTTACTTTGGCATTGCTTGGCTTGTAGGGTGGAATTTGTCCTGGTTTGGCAGGTAAAGCTTTAACAGCTGCTGGTACTACTACGCTTGGTCGCTTTTTCGCTACACCAACAGGGGTAGCAGCAGAAGTTGCTTTGACACGTGTCAGCTTTGTCCCAGCTTGAGGGGGACGTTGTTGTTGGCTAGATAATTTGGCTGGACTTTTTCCCAATTTCTGCACTTTACGGATAGGCTTTTGGCGTCCATTCACTGGCTGAGATCGTGAGAAACCGGGTAAATTTGTTCTGGTTTCCATAAAATTGATGATGGTGATAGTAAAGTGTATAATCTAGCAATTAGTAATGAAAGTTTAACTAAATCGGGCGGAGTATATCTTTAGTCGCTACAAGAGAAAGACAGAAGTGATTTTTCTGTCGATTTAAAATCAAAATTTGCCCCCAAATTTTACTAGCAACTAAGTATATCTAGACACTAATTTACTTGGAAATACTAACTTAGTGAATTCTCCTCCATTTTGGTCATGTTTTTGTGTTTAGTTTAAGCCATAATTACTAATTGTGGGGTAATTACGTATTTACTACTTAAAAGTCACAATTTTTCATGATTTTTGTGGCTTGAGATCGCCCATTCTACTTGTCGCAAGATACCTCGTAACATAGCAACCTCATGCTTTTGTAATTGAGTGCGGTTATAAAGTTGCCGAAACTTTTCCATCCGGCTGGCTGCTGTCTGAGGATATAAATAACCAATCTTGAGCAGTAGTGATTCTAATTGTTGATAGTATCCTTCCACAATTTCTATAGGTGCAATTTCGGAATCAGCCGCATTTTCCAAAGAGGCGGGTGCATGAGATGTGGACGCAGACAATTCCCCCGTGTTCCTGTGTCCTGGTGTTACTGTGTCTTGACTTAGTGACAATTCATAACAACAAATTGCCACAGCTGTAGCTAAATTGAGTGAAGAATAACTGGAACTAGTGTCAATATGGACAAAGCGCTGGGCATAGTTTAATTCTTGATTACTTAACCCCCGGTCTTCTCTACCAAAAATCAACGCTGCGGGTTGTCCTATATCTTCTAATAACCAGGGTAGTGCTGTCTGAGGATTTTCTAGTGGTGCATCCCAATCATGAACAACACCAGTTGTGGCGATCGCTCTTTTGCATCCTTGCAAAGCGGCAGGTAATGTCTCAACTAATACAGCCGCATCTAAAACATCTTGGGCATGAACCGCCATCTGTCTGGCTTGTGTTCCCCAAGGATCACATTGGGGATTTACTAACACCATCTGATTTAGTCCAAAGTTTTTCATTACCCGTGCTACAGACCCCACATTCAACGGGCCAGCTGGTTCTACTAATATGATTTTTACTCCAGCTATTGTCATTCGATTTTAGATTTTAGATTTTGGATTGATGACAACAAGTATATGTTTTAGACATCGACCACCGATGGACGCAGATAGATTTTTCGTGATCATTTTGGGCATGTAGAGACGTTGCACTGCAACACCTTCTACTGTACATTTTCAACACGATTATGAGTCGCACAGCCCTCTGTGTATTCGACGATTGCCACTTATGATCACCACAGTTTGCTTAATTGCACTAACTCGCCATTCTCCCTCGACTTGAATTAACTGATGCTCGTAATTTCCCGCTGTATCAAGTCGATCTTGCTCTGATTCACAGTTAGGATCAAATCGATAAATACGATACGCTGATTGACACTGAGCATAGTCCTTGTTAACTGCTATCTCATGATTGGTACTGATATGCAGAGTCTTTAACCCAGTGAGTCCCTCTACCCGCTGTTGTACATATGCTTCTGCCTTAATTTGTTGTGGCAATTCTCCTCGAAATTCCGAATAATCAATATAAATTTCGTCTGCTAAATATTTGCGGAGTCTGTGCCAATTTTTGGCATCCATTGCATTTGCGATACCTACAATGATATCGATGATTTTGCTGCGCTCAATCACCCATTGAATAGCTGATGGCTCAGATGTCATGGATCAATTTGAATATAACGACAGGACAAATTTAAGAAAGGCGCTAAAAAACACCTAGCGCCTTTATATCTGTGCAAGAGGTCTATTGCTTCACTACTATGCAATAAAAAAGCACCTCTACTCAAGTCTTTTGAAATTTAAACCGTCACTCCTTCTAACTCTTCATCTGTCAACTCGTACAAATCTCGTAACTTTTGTAACTTATCCTCACTAGCTTGCCAAAAACCCCGTCCGTGGGCTTCCAACATCCTACCCACTATGTTTTTAAATGCTTCCGGGTTAGCTTTTCGCAACTTCTCTGCCATTTCTGGGTCTAAAGCATAAGTATCTGCTGCCTGATCGTATACCCAATTGTCAGTAAAATCAGTAGTACCGCCCCAACCAATCAACGCTGTCATTCGTTGAGAAACTTCAAACGCACCACCAGAACCTTGATTAACCATTGCTTCCGCCCATTTGGGGTTTAGCAACTTAGTGCGATACTCCATTCGTAACAAATCATCCAACTTGCGGGGTGTAGTATCTTTCGAGAAACTTTCGACAAAACTAGCAGTTACTTTCTTACCACCAATTTTTTCCGCCGCCTTCTTCAAACCACCCGTATTAGCATAATATTCCTGAATATCGGTTAAACCATATTCTACCGAATCAATTTCTTGCACAATGCGATCGCTCGTTTGTAACAACTGTGTTAATACTTCCGGTCTTGCTTGACCCCGATCTTGTCTACCGTAACTAAACACATTGCGGCTTTGCCAAGTATTTCCCAACTCCTCGCCAGATTCCCAGTTACCATCAGTCACACGCTCATTCACCATTGAACCAAAATCACCTGCCGGATTAGAAAATAACCTAGCTGAAACATTCTCCACACCCTGCGCTTTCAAAGCCAAAGCATGTTTTCTAATAAAATTCTGGTCTTCTGGTTCCTCAGCCTCAGTTGCCCGTTGAAACAAATCATCCAACAATTCAATCACATTTACAAAACTATCGCGGAAAATCCCCGACAAATTCCCCAAAATATCAATCCGGGGATGTCCCACCTGTGCTAAAGGCTTTAACTCATAACGCACAATTCGCCCCGTTCCCTCTTTCACAGGTTCAGCCCCCACCAACTCCAAAAGAATCCCCAGAGACTCACCCTTGGTTTTAATCGCATCCAAACCCCACAACATCACCGCCACAGTCTCCGGATACTTACTATGTTCCTGCAAATGTTGGGCAATAATTTGTTGACCGATTTCCCTTCCTCTCTCATATGCAGCCGGAGAAGGCATTCTATAAGGATCTAAAGCATGAATATTCCTTCCCGTCGGTAACACACCAGGCCCATCCCGTAACAAATCACCACCAGGCGCAGGTGGAATATACTCCCCATTCAAACCCCGCAACAAATTCGTCAACTCATCACTAGTTTTTTTTAATAAATCTTTAATCTGTAACTCTTCCTGTTGGCGTCCCTGATCTATTGGCGGTTCGTTCCCAAAATATGCTTCCAAATACGCCGCCATCTCCTCCTCATCCGGCGCTTCCCCCAAGGTATGCAACCCAGAAGAAAATAACCTACTCTCCAAAACTTGCAAATACTCGTACAATTTCACCAAATAATCATTAAAAGCATGGGCGCTAAACATCCGCACATTCTCTGGCGTAAAAGGAATACCCAAACGCTTTGCATCTTCAAACGGACAATCTGCATCTAAACCAGAATCAACAATTTTTTTACAAATCGCTTCCTTGAGAGCATAATTCTTCTGTGGATCTTCGCGATATTCTGCAATTAAATCTCGCAATATCACTAATTCTTTATACAAACCTGCACGACCATAGGGCGGTACATTGTGAGAAATTAACACCCCATAACCGCGACGTTTCGCCAAAATCGATTCTGAAGGGTTATTTGCTGCATATATATATAGATTAGGCAAATCTCCCAGTAAAATATCTGACCAAGAATAACCTGTATTACCCAAAGGTGAACCAGGCAACCATTCCACCGTACCATGCATCCCAAAATGGACTACAGCATCAGCTTGGAACTCATTTTGTAACCATTTATAGAAAGCAGCATACTGAGGATGAGGTGTTAAATCTCGCTCAAACATTAACCGCATCGGATCGCCTTGTATCCCCAATGGTGGTTGGACACCAATCCAAATATTCCCTAATTGCACCCCACCAATATGGAATTCATCGCCAGAGGTTTTAATCCCAGTACCCGTAAGAGATTTCCATTGCTTTTCTATCCGGGAAGTGCGGAGATATCCCAACCATTTTTCCAGGGTTTTGGCATTAACAGACGCGGGGAAAGTTTCTTGCTCGCCATCGCCACGTCTATCTTTCTCCATCTCATCAAAAGCCTCATCTGCTTCTTTGACTTGCTGAATCAACTCTTCTCCATCAACTGGCAAATCTCCGACTTTGTAACCTTGATATTGAAGTGCCTCTAGGAATTTCAGGAGACTACGAGGTACATTCAATAATGCAGCAGTTCCCACTGCACCGTAACCAGGTGGAAATCCATAAAGAATAATGGCAATTTTTCTTGCAGATGCTGGAGTTTGTCGCAGATGAATCCAGTTTTTGATTCTGCCAATTAAACGTTGTACTCGTTCGGGAACCAAATAGATATTTTCTCCTACCAAACCGCCAAGAGGAACAACGTCGATTGCTCCATCTAATTCTGGTAAAGCGTATAAAACAACACTTTGCAAACCTCCTATACCTTGGCGTGTCCAAGAATAAATATCTTGAATTAATAGAGGTGCAGCAACTATATACGGAACATTCTTGGCAGTCAGAATGCGTTTTGCTACCTCAACTTGCCGTCCTGCTTCCATTGAACCAGCAGGCCCACCCACCAAAGGAAAACCAATTGTCGAGACGATCGCATCTACTTTGACTGCTTCCTCAGACAAAGATGGAGTTTCGACGTTACCCTGCTGGCGTTGCTGAGTTTCGTAATCACTTGTCATCCAGTCACGTACAGCAACATGTCCTTCCACACCATTGATAAAAATAGGTAAAGGGATTAATCCAGCTGCGTCAAAACGGCGAATTAGTTGATTGATGTAGGGTTGTTTAGTGATCACATGCTTGCGATAAAGCAGAATTCCCACTACAGGAAGATGCGGCGAAACTTCTCCCCCTTGTCTGTTGCAGTACCACTCCAAATACTCACGCGGTGATTCAAAATATCCTTGATAATCGGGGTGAAGCAATCCCATGTTGGGGGTTTCGATGGGTGGGGGAATGTCACCAACTTTTAATCCTAAGTATTTTTCTGCTAATGTCCAAAATAAAGCCGCGACGTTTTCCGGCCCGCCTGCGTTCCAGTAACCATAAATAATTAGCCAGTTGCGTAAGTCTTGGACTTTTTGCACTGGCACGAACTTTAACAGTTTCGGTCCGATTTTCAAAAAACTAATATAACCTGCTAATCTATCTTCTTCTCGTCCTTGACTGAATTTATCAAGGATAAATTTTACAGGCTTGGGCATACCTTTGGGTTTGTCACCAATCGCAAATGCACCCAACTTGGTAAAACTCATCAATTCTAATGCAGACTCGAAGACAAGGCGGATGGGAATATTCGCAATGCGCGAGCGCAACCACAACACCTGATCATAATCAAACAGCAAGCTACCAAAAAATACGTCAGCGCCAGCTAGTGCAGCTTCTACTTCTTGATGCTTACTGCTAATGTCGCGATCGCTAAAAACTCTGATATCCAACTCTGGACAACTTGCGATCGCCAGATCCGCCGCTTTGCGATACAAGTCGGCGTTGAAAGACTCAAACCCTGCTACCAAGACGATGCGTTTCATGCCCTTGAGCTACGAAATGTTTCTTCATCTTGATTTTAATCTTGTTTAATCTTGCTCCTCTATATAGGAAAAATTTATCACTGCTATCAGCCTTTTTATGTCAAGTCCTGTTGACCTTTTGTAAGCTTTAAAATCTTAATGTTTATTTTCCTGGTTTCATGCTTAACCAGAGAATAATGTAATGTGCGAAATTTAACTTGCTATGTATATGAAACATCAATTTTTAGACCAGCGTGTTCAGGAACATAATACTGCTATGATTCAGGTACTGCAAAATCTAGCAATGCAGTTAAATGAGGAGCAATGCTGGCGAAAGAGCAAGTTAATTGAGAATAGTGTTAATCTTCTGTTGCAAGCAGAAAATTATCATCGACGAGTTATTGCTGCGATCGAGACTGAGATCAAAAATGCTCTTGATTCAGACTAGAGACAGTCGATAAATATTTAATCAAGTAATTAAAGTAACTTCTTAATTCTTCCGCAGCTTGAGTTGATACTTGATGTGAAGATTCCCAATCATTGATGTATTTGGTTTTAATGATTTGAAATGCTTTCACATATGTCTGAATTGGCGGTTGTCGGTGAGTAATAACTTTTTTATACAATAGACGTGGTTCAATCTCATTTTCCATGCAGCAGCCAAGTAATTTGATATATTTGCAAATATTTTGACGAAATTCTTCTGTCTGGGGATGTTGTGGACTCATTAGTTTACTTGTTACTGTTTGTGCTAATTCTAATCGCCGAGATAGTAGCCATCGTCCAGCTTCAATACAAGCTACTCTTTGTGCTTCTATATGAGGAATAGATGCATTTAAATCTTCAATATGTGCCAAAGACTGACGAAGTTTGTCTTGTCTTTTTTGAATTTCAGCAGTACTGACATTGGGTTGAGAAGACTGCTTTTTATGCTCTAACTCATAGATTACATCTTCAACAGCAGGTTTAATGATTTGGTTAATGATATGTGTCTGTTCTTTGAGTACTTCTAGTACTTGATCACGGACTTCGTAGTTAATGATATTCTCTAACCGAGAATTTGTACTTTCTTGTAAACAGTCTATCTGCTGTTGCAAGTCTTGAATAACTATGTCTTGAAACTCCTCTTTCTCTACCATTCCTTGATATAAGCGTCGTTCTAAAATTTGCACTCTTCGTTCTAATGGGTGAACAGACGTGCTATTTAACCAAGGATTAAAAACAAACTCTGCCAATTCGTGCAAAGTTTTTCCAACTTTGTGCAAAACTCCAATGCTTTTTGTATTTTCCCTCATGGGGTTATCCTTAGAGAATAACAGTGTTATAGCGTAAAATTACTCAGATTGTGCATAATAGAAAACGTTTGTATCAACCCTTTAATATTCTCCTGATTCATCCTGCCAAACTAGTGTGATATATTACTGTACTTTTAAAGTATTGTTAATGACCAATATTTTAGTTTCTAGAAATTTTACCGACACTATATAGTAAAGCGCAATTACAACATAAGATACTTTGCAAAGCTAGGCGATCGCTAATTGCAAATTTCACAGTATTTTTATATTTTTGTATATACTTATATAAATATTTATGACTTTAGATAGATGCGTTTTATTTAAAAACAATATGTAATCCAAATTACTCAATCTTCCTTAACATTCAGAGAGAAAACCGTACATAACATGGGCGCTATTTCTACCTGAAAAATCTGTGTAGAGGTCGATAAGATCAAATCGTGGCTCAAGCTAATGTTTGTGTTTAGTAGTTGTAGCCAATGAGTAAATAACTATGATAAATCAAGTAAAAACAGCCGCTTTACTGGCCTTATTAAGCGGACTTTTAATTACGATTAGTTATTGGATAATTGGTGGTAGCACAGGCGTAGTTGTCGGTATTGTTATAGCAGCAGTTACCAATTTATTTTCATGGTATCAATCTGATAAAATTGCCCTGGCTGCTTATCGCGCTCAACCTGTGTCACCACAAGCAGCACCAGGGCTGTATGCAATGGTAGAAAGGTTGTCCCAACGGGCAAATCTACCTACACCCAGTATATATATTGTTCCTTCCCAAAATGCCAACGCCTTTGCAACAGGGCGCGATCCTCAACACTCTGCTGTCGCCGTCACTGAAGGTATTTTGCAGATATTACCAGAAGATGAACTTGAGGGTGTAATTGCCCACGAACTCACTCACATTAATAACCGTGATACCCTCACCCAAGCCGTTGCTGCAACGATCGCAGGTGCGATTTCTTTTTTAGCTCAAATGCTTAGTTACGGGCTTTGGTTTTCACCCTCTTCACGAGGCGATCGCAATAGTCCCAATCCTCTAGGCTTATTATTAACAGTAATACTTGCTCCAATTGCGGCAACAATTATCCAGTTGGGTATCTCCCGCACACGAGAGTTTGCAGCAGATGCAGGTTCCGCTAAAATTACAGGCAATCCCCGTGCTTTGGCCCGTGCGCTGCAACGTTTAGATGCAACAGCGCGACAAATACCTCTCAATGCTAACCCTGCTTTTGAGCCACTATTAATTACAAATGCTTTCTCAGGGCAGTTTATGAGTAATTTGTTCTCTAGTCACCCATCCACAGAAGCACGAGTGCAAGCATTGCTGAAATTAGAACAAGAAGGAATTAGGGATCGGGGATTAGGGATCGGGTATTAGGGACTATTCAATTGCAGAGGACAAGGGAGACACGAGGGAATAAATATTAGGTGCAAAAGTGGAATAATTTATTGTTTGAAGTTCCCTGAGTGTTGATTTTTCTGAATCTCATAACCTGCACACCTATATATCACTATCACAATAAGGAGATACTAATGAACTCTAACAATGAAGAAAACTTGGTTGTTGTGCGAGTCAGTTCTCAAACTGAAGAAATCGTAGAAACTGAGATGGCTGGTGAGACTGACGAAGTTAAGGGTGAAACTAAAGCATTAATCGAAGCCATTAAAAGACGCGCCCAATCTGAAGCTGAATCCGCAGGGACTCTCACCCGTGAGACTTATCTCAATGCTGTACGTCAGGCACGCCAAGCAATTGAGGGTGATAAACTGATTGAGCGCGATCGCATTGAACATTCTTGGCTAGTCTTGCAGCAAGAAGCAGAGAAAAACTGGCATTTAATGCTCAAACAAGTAGAAGAATTCGGCGATCGCTGTCAAGATGCTGCTAAAGCTGCTTGGGATACTTTCAATGCCCCACGTTCTTAATCTTAGTTGATTTAATTGCTCAATCATAGTAAGTATTTGTTACTCTTTAGGGACGGGTTGGAAAATCTGCCCCTAATTTTGCTAAATAATTTCATCTTTTTTTAACCGGAATCACAACAATGGCAAATGATGCTAGATAATTAGAAGGTTTGACTTTTACTTAATTTGTCTAGCTTGGTAACTCAGAACTAACAACTATGCGAACTTACTATTGCGGCGAACTCCGAACACAACATATTGGAGAAATTGTCACCTTATATGGATGGGTAGACCGTCGCCGCGATCATGGGGGCGTGATATTTTTAGATTTACGGGATCGCTCTGGAATTGTGCAAATTGTCAGCGATCCCCAACGTACCCCAGATTCCTATGAACAAGCAAATGCCTTACGAAATGAGTATGTCATTAAAGTCACAGGTAGGGTGTCGCAACGTCCAGACGAGTCTCTTAATAACCGCATACCTACAGGCGAAGTTGAAATTTACGCAGAGAACATAGAATTACTCAACGCAGTTCGCAAGCAATTACCCTTTCAGGTTTCTAGCAGCGAGACAGATACAGTACGAGAAGACTTGCGGTTGAAGTATCGTTACTTAGATTTGCGACGCGCCCAAATGACGCGTAATCTGCAATTACGCTATCAAGTCGTCAAAGCAATGCGTCGCTATTTGGAAGATATAGAAGGTTTTGTAGAAGTTGAAACCCCTATACTTACCCGTTCCACCCCAGAAGGGGCGCGGGATTATTTAGTTCCCAGTCGCGTCAACCCTGGTGAGTGGTTTGCTTTACCCCAATCTCCCCAATTATTTAAACAGTTATTGATGGTGTCTGGGTTTGACAGATACTATCAAATTGCCCGTTGCTTCCGTGATGAAGATTTGCGTGCTGATAGACAACCAGAATTCACGCAATTGGACATGGAAATGAGTTTTATGTCCCAAGAAGAAATTATTGAACTCAACGAAAAGTTAGTTGGTTATATCTTCAAAACAGTTAAAGATACTGAGTTACAGCGTCCTTTTCCTCGTCTAACCTACACTGAGGCGATGGAACGCTATGGTAGTGATAAACCTGACACCCGTTATGCATTGGAATTAGTTAATGTCTCTGATGTAATTAAAGACTGCGGTTTCAAAGTTTTTCGTGATGCGATCGCCAGTGGTGGAACCGTCAAAATTCTACCCATTCCCAACGGTAACGACGCCATTTCTAATGTCAGAATTAAGCCAGGTGGCGACTTATTCAAGGAAGCTAGTGAAGCTGGTGCTAAAGGTTTAGCTTACATCCGTGTCAGAGATAACGGGGAAATTGATACCATTGGGGCAATTAAAGATAATCTCACAGAGGAACAAAAACAGGAAATTTTGCGTCGCACAGATGCAAAACCTGGTCACTTATTATTATTTGGTGCTGGAGATGCTGCTACTGTTAATAAAACTTTGGATAGATTAAGGCAAGTAATTGCTAGGGAGTTTGGACTAATTGATCCTGATAAAATCAATTTACTCTGGATTACAGAATTTCCGATGTTTGAGTGGAATGCAGACGAAAAGCGCCTCGAAGCACTCCACCACCCATTTACTGCACCCCACCCTGATGATTTAGACGATTTGAAAACAGCACGCGCCCAAGCTTATGATTTAGTATTCAACGGCTTTGAAGTTGGTGGTGGTAGCTTGCGGATTTACCAACGGGAAATTCAACAGCAAGTCTTTGATGCGATCGGACTTTCTAATGAAGAAGCACAAAATAAGTTTGGTTTTCTTTTAGAAGCGTTTGAATATGGTACGCCACCTCATGGCGGTATTGCGTATGGCTTAGATAGATTAGTGATGTTGTTAGCAGCAGAAGAATCTATTCGAGATGTGATGGCGTTTCCGAAGACACAGCAAGCACGTTGCTTGTTGACAGATGCGCCCTCGAGTGTAGATGTCAAGCAACTCAAAGAGTTACATGTGACTTCAACTTATAATTGGACTTTGGACAAAAAAGAATGAGTTCGCGTAAATTCTACGCGAACTCAACACAGGTATAAAAAAAGGATAGCTACCAGTCCCCCAAGGCATAGTAATATCAACGACAAAGCGTTCTTGG
>JAHHHW010000157.1 GCA_019359115.1 Pelatocladus maniniholoensis HA4357-MV3 | reverse complement strand
TTAATCGCTTGGTTTCTTGAGGATTCTCCTCTATGTGATTTAGTACGTTACTCATATTTTGGTGTCAAAAAACTTCTATTGACGTTCTTTTACCACAAAATATACTATTTTGGAGATGTTTAATAAGAAATCGTCACATTGTTGGCTTTGTTGTAGAGGTTGACTACCATACCTGCACCACCAGGTTGTACTGCAATTGGTTCAAGATCGCCAAAAAAGTAACGCCGCAACTGATCACCACTACCAAATTGACCTTTGCTCTTGGTCAGCATTTCAATTTTTTGTTGAGCAGTCAAGCCTGTAACATCTTTCATTTCCTGAGCTGATGCTTGCACCAGTGCTGGATTCACAACTTTGAGCGGACCATCCCAAACCGTAAACAGACTAGTAAGAGCAACACTTGCAAGTAGTGACGAAGCGAGTTTCATTTGTTATTCCTTATCTTTGAATTATCCCAACAAGGCAAATCATCTCAGATGGGACTGAGAGCTTTTTGAAACCCAACCATGAATTTTCTAAATATATGCTTGGAGAAAATTCAATTAAAACTCAGCACTTTCTCAGCTTGCAGGCCGATATTCAGTTCAAAAAACCCGCCTGCTATTGAAATCGCAGTCTCATAAGTAATCGCACAAAATTAAATTCATTTGTGGAGATCACCGAACAGGGAACGGGGAACTCTTAACAGGTTAAAGAATGTGTAATTAATTCTGTTTAAGTACTTAACTAGTTTTGCATACTTTTCGTGAAACCCTGTGCCAGACGCGAAATTTCGCGTCTGGTACAACCCCAAAATTATGACGAAAAATCCTATCCCTTGCAGTATTGCTTCGCTATCAAAGTAGCACGGGAGCGTGAGAACCCCTACGATTTATCGGGGGGATGAAACGCGACACGACGGGTAATAAAAAACCTACTCTAGTTTATTTTGCGGTTCTAGGAAAAAAATCGCCCCCTGAGTTCAGGAGGCGCGTCACCAATAGTGCTAAACCAATCCTTTAGCTAGCAATGTACTCTTTAACATTGGCGCGGCGACGACGCAAATGAGCTAGAGCTTGATGCTCTAATTGACGGACGCGCTCACGGCTAAGATTCAAGCGTTCACCTACTTTAGCCAGAGACATTTCATTCCCATCTTCCAAACCAAAGCGTAAAGCTAATACTTCTCGCTGTTGGGGGGTGAGTTCTGCAAGCAGGTTATTCAAATCTTGGCGCAAGAATTCCTGAGTCGTGTAATACTCTGGTGACTGGCCTTGATCTTCCAGCATTTCTTGTAGTTCTGTATCTTGGTTATCACCTACTTTTACATCCAAAGAAACTGGCTGACGGGCCATATTTAGATACTCGCGAATCTGAGCGGGTTCTAATTCTAGTTCCTTGGCAATTTCCGTAGGAGATGGCGATCGCCCTAGTTTTTGAGCGAGTTCTCGCTGAACTTTTTTAATTTTGTTCAGCTTTTCGGTAATGTGGATGGGTAAGCGAATAGTACGCCCTTGTTGTGCGATCGCACGAGTGATTGCTTGACGAATCCACCAGTAGGCATAGGTTGAGAACTTATAACCTCGTGTGGGGTCGAATTTCTCTACACCACGTTCTAATCCTAGTGTTCCTTCTTGAATCAAATCCAGAAACTCCATGTTACGTTTCTGGTACTTTTTAGCAATAGCAACAACCAAGCGTAAATTCGCTTCGATCATCTTCTGCTTTGCGCGCTTACCTTGCTGTACGGTCTGCTTCACTTCCGATTCAGTTTTTTTCACGTGAGCAGCCCATTCTTCTAGGCTAGGTTCGCGATGCAATTTCTTCACCAAAGCTTCTTTAGCATCCAGCAATGTCATCATTTGCTGTACCTGCTTCCCATAAACAATTTCTTGTTCGCGGGTTAGCAATGGTACACGACCAATTTCGCGCAAATAGGTTCGCACCATATCAGCCGTGAATTTGGCATTGGTGTTTTCTTGTTCAGCATTAACAGTGGGCATTGGTGCGTTTTCCTCTACTCCAAACACAAAAGAATACTTATACTTAATAGTTCTGGCTAATTAGAAAAGATTGTGCATATATCAGTAGACGTTAGGAGATATTGGGAAACTACTACAAAAGGTTGATTTTTTAAGCTTTTAGAATCTGTCAAGACGGTTAGTTCCTTAGATTGGTTCCCCTACTATCTCTAGATTTTCAGACCTCTACAAACACAACTTCTCTATCTTCAAGAATTCTTCTTTTCTTTAAGTCGCCGACAAGGACATTCACAATACGAAGTCAGTATGAGTTCTACTTATTTAATATTACGACAAATTTACCTGAGAGTAAAGTGGTCTAGATAAAATCTTCCATTATAATTTAAATAAAGTGTATTTTCCAAAAAAGTATCTAATAGCCGAAAATCCTTTGCAACACTTAACTACATATATAGTGACGCTAAAAACCCTATTTGGTGTTGCCTTTAGTAGCCGGATAACCGAACTAAGTTAGTGTGTATGATTGGGGGATGTTACGAAACATAAATGTTTGGCTATTTAAGAGGACACAGCCAAAGCTTTTTCCAACTTCGTAAGCATATATACTTAAATTAATTTGTTATGACCTTGGTATTGCGTCCTATCTTTAATTATTGCCAACTCAACCGTCATTCAACTTCTACGAGGAACAGCACATCAGACCAACAACCATAAAGACGTTATAGAGTTTATAGATTATTGAAATATGATTTTACGCAAATTTTTCCACTACTGTATGTAAACCTCTATTTTTTAACATAAATCCAGAGGTTTTTCTATCAATCTATATTATAACACATAATCAAGTCAAAAAAATAAAACATTTGTATGTGTTTTTATTTACCATTTTCACCCACGATCCTGAATATCAGGGAATTTATTTCTACCTATAGAGTGAGTGTTATTACAAGTTGAATTAGAAACGAATCAAATGGCAATATAAGGGACAGTCTAGTACAGCACGGCGTAAATAAAGCAACCATTTAAAATAGTCGAAAAGCTTATAAACTAAGCATTTTTTCTTTTTATTTTTGCCTTTTTACTTTTGCCTTATTGTACTAGTCTGATCTGTCCCTTACTCATTTAAATGCTTCCAAATTTGCATTCTTCTGTACAGTTAACTAAGACAGCTGTTGAACTGAGAATGCTGGTGCCAAAATATAATCATGTCGATTGATTCCAACTCATCCCAAACCCCAAATCCAGAACAAGACTTGCAACCAGATGATTTTGACAACTCATCTAATGCTGATTTAATTCCAAATGATCTGAGTACCCAGCAAGCCTTAGCTGCTATTTCCTCACTACAGTCTCCGCAAAATACAGCAGTCTTACTAAAAGCACGTTCCACAGTCAAACCACTTACTAGTCAGGTTATAAGCGTTAAACCAAGAGCATTATTGCTGATTTTAGTGGCGATCGCTATCACTATTGTCGGATTTGTCATCAATAGCCAGATTCTTGGCATTGTGGGAACCATTGTCACTTTATTATTATCTTTAGCAGCAATTTGGCCTTGGTTGCAAGAACTGCAAAAAGAGTGGTTTTCAGCCCAGGAACAAGCCTTGGTAGTTGGTTTATTAGGAATAATAGTCGCGATCGCTGGCTTGATTAAATACAGTGGTTTAAGCAATTTTCTCGTTACTATCGGACGCAAAATCAATTGGGAAGCTTTCGGAACACTAGCGGAATGGTTTGGTGCATTAGGACAAATTCTGATTGCGATCATCGCTGTTTACATTGCTTGGCGACAGTACATTATTTCTAAAGACCTAACTATTCAGCAAAACTTGCTTACCGTCCAACAAAATATTATTACTCAGCAGCAGACAATAGATTCCTATTTCCAGGGTATTTCCGATCTAGTATTAGATGAAGAGGGATTGTTAGAAGATTGGCCTCAAGAAAGATTGCTAGCAGAAGGACGCACTGCGGCTATTCTTAGTAGTGTAGACGGCAGTGGTAAAGCGAAAATTCTGCGATTTTTATCTCGTTCTAAATTACTCACACCTTTAAAACGCGATCGCCTGCTTGGTCGAGCTATTCTTAATGGTACAGGCGGTTACTGTGAAGATCGGCTTTATGGTGTACGTGTAATTGATTTAGGAGTAATGCTAGCAGGTGCAGATCTATCTAGCACTGATCTGCGCTGGACTGACTTAAGCGAAGCTAATCTAGTCCATGCTAATCTTCGTGAATGTGATTTGGTAAAAGCTAACCTTTATCGCTGCATTTTATATGAAGCCGACCTCAGTAAGGCAGACCTTAACGGTACTTGTTTATTTTGTGGTTCCGCAGAAACCGCATCACCTCGTAGTCGTAACAAACCACCAAACTACAAAACTGGTGAATATACAGGCGCTGTAGTGGAAAATGCAGACTTGAGTGAAGTCCAGCGCCTGTCTGAAGCTAACCGATACTATTGCTGTGCTTGGGGTGGCGAAAACACCAGAAGTAGAATTCCTGGTGGTTGCGAAGGTATTCCTAATAAATTAGGGAGATAGTTGGTTGTTGTTTGTTAATAACTACTTCATTATTTAAAGTATAGAGAGATACCTGTATCTGGCTGATTCATCCCGCATTTATGCAACGCCAGAATTAATATAACCACTATCTACTAACATCAACATTTGGCGTTGGAAACATCACAACTTTTTTAGCTAAACCAAGAGTCTGCAATGTTTTAATTGCCCACCAAGTTATATCTACTTCCCACCATTTTAATCCGGCCTTTGCTACGTTTGGATAAGCATGGTGATTATTATGCCAACCTTCTCCATAAGTTAGAAGTGCTGCCCACCAAAGATTACGAGAGTTATCATTTACTTGGAAATGACGATAACCACGCAGATGACTTGCAGAGTTAATTAGCCAAGTGCTATGCCAAAGTAATACTGCTCGTAGAAACACGCCGTAGACAACAAAAGACCATCCTCCCAAAGCATATAAAAGGACAGCAACAGGAATTTGTAGTAGTAAGAAATAGCGATTTAGCCAACGATAGAATGGTTCACGATCTAAGTCAGGAGCAAATTTTTTGTATATTTCATAGTTAAAAAACTCTGCACGTGGGTAAAAAAGCCACAACATGTGACTCCACCAAAAACCACGCCGGGAAGAGTAGGGATCTTTCTCTGTGTCTTCGGTATGAAGATGATGTAACCTGTGTCCAGCTACCCAAAATATTGGCCCTCCCTGTAAAGCAAGAGCGCCCACAGTTGCGAGCGCATATTCCAACCACTTGGGTACATGCAAACTGCGGTGAGTCAAAAGTCGGTGATACCCTAAACAAATACCAATGCTGCCTAGCAACCAGTGCATGAATATGGTTATTCCCAAAGCAGGCCAAGAAAAACACCAAAGAGCGAGCAGTGCTAAAGCATGGAATGTGCCAAAAAATATCACGCTAGTCCAACTCAGAGTCAACGGTTGTTTGTCAACAGCTGCTGTTGAGTGTGTAGTCATAAATTTTTCCTTTGACGTGAATACTGTAAATCAATCAGTGCAAAGCGTGCTAAGCATGTACTGGTTATTACATTTTCTGTGTAAGTTGACGAAGGCAGCTAAACTAGGAAGAGAAGATGCAAGTGCTACTTACATGACTAAGTCTAGCAAGGATAAAAATTAATTGCAAGTGTTACTTGCATTTTTAGTTTATGCCCAATCAAGTAATTTCTACTCGACAGCGATTGATTAACGCAGCAAGATCATTATTTGCAGCGCAGGGAGTCACCGAGACTACAACAAAGCAAGTCGCAGAATTAGCAGAAGTTAATGAAGTAACACTGTTCCGGCATTTTGGCAATAAGCACGGTTTACTCTTGGCAGTAATTTCGGAATCACCAGTATTTCAAGAACTGGATGAGTCTTTAAAAATTCAAGCCAGCCAACCAGCTAGTGTTCACCAAGCTCTGAAAAACTATTGTGAAGATCGCCTACAAGCTTTGGAGAAAGTCCCAGATTTAGTGCGTTCTGTAGTCGGTGAAGCAGGAAATTATCCTTTAGAAAATCGTCAGGCTTTAGGACGTAGCTTATCCCAAGCTAATCACTATGTTGCCGAATATTTAGCAACAGTCATGGAACGAGAACAATTACACACCCATTTAGCACCTGAGAAGTTAGCAAGCTTACTCAATAGTATGTTAGTGGGATATGCTGTGATTGAATTTACTAGTGAATTTCATCAACTTTGGGTTGACAGAGACGAGTTTTTAGAAAATTTGGTGGCGCTGTTTTTAAAGGGAGCAACAAACTCTACAAGTTTAGGAGAATCTATTTCTACAGAAAAGGTGATAGATTTACCAGCAAATTTAGTTCACTTGATTTTGCAACGATCCAAAAAATCAGGACTGCGAGATTATGCGTTAATGTATGTCTTGTTTGCAGCAGGTTTATCGGCCCCAGAAATTGTAAGTTTAGAGCGATCGCATCAAATCAACAATTCCAATCAGCATTTATTACAAATCACTCAAGCTACTCCTCGACAAGTACCTGTCAATCAATGGATTATAGGTAAGCGCTATGGCTCTTATACTCGCAATCCATTAACTCAATGGCTAAAAAGCCGTAAGGATGAACATGCATCTTTATTTCTCAACGATGTAGGAATGCCAATATCTGAGGAAGAAATACAGAGAATCTGGCACATATTAACTGAAGGATTGCTGACACCAGAAGGACAACAACCACTAATTGAGCAAGCTCAACAAACGTGGTGTGTAGAAATGCTGATGAAGGGAATGAATTTAGAACAAATGAGTATTATTACTGCTTGGAATTTGACTAAACTCCAACCCTATGCTCGTAGATCGAAAGAGAAATTGGCTCTGGAGCAAGCTATTCGCCTTGATAATAAATTGAAGTAAGTCAATAGGGAAAGTTAAGTTTCCACTTATCCTTATCTCATACCAATTTCCAACTTGCATTTGGATATATCATTATCTAAAGCAAATGGTAAATAATTTGTGCAAGCAATTTTTCTTTTTCAGTCCAAATCCTATGGCTGTTTCTTACTGACCGCAACTCCTGCTCCAAATCCACCAAGACCTGAAATTCCTGCAATTATGACTTTTTCTGCAAGGTCTTTATCCTTCGTTAGACCTGCATATCCAAAGACCATTAAAACTAAGATGAGTATTGCTCCCATACCTAATCTTTTGGTAACTTCACTCGACTGACTCTTTTTAAAGTCTCGTTCATTGTCTTTTTCAAGATTATCGAGAGTCTTAGTTATGTGTTCAGAAGTAACGCGCTTAACTAATGATGAAGAGCTTGATGATGACAGACGCTCCATGGAGAGGAACATTGATGTCGCAATTTGCCTTTTATCTGGTGGTAGTTCCTTCAATGCTTCGACTACTTCACTTGGTATCACTTCTTCATCGGAAGTTTGATCTTCTGAAGATGTGCTAGAGGTCGAAGCAGTTATTTCTTTTTGTGAATTATCTCCTGATTTAGGTACGTTTTGCTCAGGTTTATTTTGTGGAGTGTCGTCATTTCCCATATTGTGTAGTTACCCTACTTCGCTTGGTAAACTCTTCTAAACTAAAATTTTAGTCAGAAGTGCTTCACTTGCTTGTTTGAAGGTTACATCAATTTCATCAAACATTGTCTCAATCTTCAGGCTAATTGTGTTCTTAACAAAAGTGGAGAGTGCTTGCGAGACAAGAGCTTCATAAGCTTTATCACTAATTTCTCCCTCTGCATATAAATACTTAAAATATGAGAGAATACCTTTCAAGGCTTCTACATTAACAGCCTCATACTCACGCTCCCAGGATGACCTGTTGTGAGCTAATTCTCTAGCTTTCTTAGTACTTTTAATTGGCTGAGTGTATATAGCCATTTTTGATAAAACCTTATATTGTATTTTACATCCGTTCTTTAGTCAATATATAACTTTAACTGTCAATATTATGGCTTGTTTGGTTTCCCAATTCAAGTAATTAGCGCACAGTTAGCGGTTATCTGGCAAGAAGATGGGGTTTGGTGTGGATCTGTACCTACTCTACCAGGATGTCACACTTGGGGAGATAGCTCTGAACATATGTTATAAATGCTACAAGATGCAATTCAAGGCTAGTTGGAAGTTGCCAGTGATCGAGAGGAGCTTGAACCCGATAAGCAGTCGGTCGAGTTTGCCGGTACTCAGAGCGTTTTCTTGTGACCTCTGATAAAAATCGCCTACCTGATTTTGGAATATCCTGTAAAAGGATTAGGGCCAGTTGTACCAACAGATCCTCTGATTTACCGTTTTTACGAAATTATGCAGGTGTATGGAATGCCAATGAAAGCGATGATTCACGAAAAGTTTAGCTAAAGGCGATCGCGTCAAAGTGATCATGTCAGGAAAATTTCTTCCCTATAAAAAGTGGTAAATTTTCATTTACGCCATATTTTCTGGCTGAGATCTCCTCTTGATTACAAACAGGGGTCAAATCAGAATTGGCTAGAAAAATTAGTTATAAATACAAATTCTCTTGACACAAGAAAAAACAACGCCAAAACAAGTAATAAATTTTACACCTTATTACTCTCAAAATTATGGTGCAGTATATCTAGGAGATAGCCAAGAACTGATTAAATCTATTCCAGATAGCAGTATAAATTTAATCCTAACTTCACCCCCATTTGCACTGACCCGTCAAAAAGAATATGGCAATCAAAGTGCTGAAAAATATATTGAATGGTTTCTACCTTTCGCTGATGAATTTAAACGAGTACTTACAGATAATGGCTCATTTGTGTTGGATTTAGGTGGTGCTTATCTACCTGGTAATCCGGTGCGAAGTATTTACCAATATGAATTATTAGTCAGGCTGTGTAAAGAAGTCGGCTTTTTTCTTGCTCAAGAATTTTATCACTATAATCCGGCACGACTGCCTACCCCAGCCGAGTGGGTAACAGTTAGACGTATTCGTGTTAAAGATTCAGTAAATGTAGTTTGGTGGTTATCGAAAACGCCTCATCCAAAAGCAGATAATAGAAAAGTTTTAAAGCCATACAGCGAGAGTATGAAGCAGTTACTCAAAAATGGCTATAAAGCGAAAATGCGTCCTAGCGGACATGATATTTCTCATCGCTTTCAAAAGGATAATCAGGGTGCAATACCACCTAATTTGTTAGAAATTGCTAATACTGAATCTAACAGTGCATATCTACGTCGTTGTAAAGTGGCGGGAATACAACCTCATCCTGCGCGTTTTCCTCAAGGTTTTGCAGAGTTTTTTGTCAAATTTTTAACCGATGAAGGTGATTTAGTATTAGATCCGTTCGCAGGTTCTAATACAACAGGTTTTGTGGCTGAGACTTGGCAAAGGCGATGGATTTCGTTTGAAATGAGTGAAGATTATATTATTGGCAGTCGTTATCGGTTTGAGGCTTGACACTCTCCTAACTTGGAAGTGGGTATGGGGTGTAATACCAATTCTCTGTGAAGCTGCACACTATTTTGACCCCTCGGAAGTTATGGCAAATGATCCGTGAAATAAATCGAAAATCCAAAATCCAAAATTCCCAAGAAAGCGGATTGATCCGTGGGGTCAATCCAAAATCCAAAATCCTGTTAGAGGATGACCGTTTTTTATTTTTCTTTCTTTTGCCTTTTAACTCTTACGAGTTCGCCAGTTGCTTTATGCCGGGGAACCCGTCCACCGCACTGGCTCACTTTTTACTTTTGCCTTATTTGGTCATGAAAGTTGCTAACCTAGTAAAAACCCTATTTTTTTTATATATATAAAGTATTTAATTAGACATTATTAATACTAGATAAAGTCATTAAAGATATTGTAAAAACTAATTTCATAAGCTAGCTAATTACACTTATTCAGTGTAAATACTGTAAAAGGTGATAATTTAGCTGATGAAGAATTTTCCTGATACCAGCCAAAAAACGCTGCTTTTGGGAAAAGGAGCAACTATTGGGAGAAACTTACGATATGAGGGATGTGTATCTGTTAACAGCAGGTTTAGTAACAGGATTGGTTTTACCAGTATCGACTTTACCAGAACAATCTATTTTTCATACTGATGATCATCAAGTAAATTGGAAAAACCAAGACAACTTACAGCCAGTAGCAAGTGAGACATTAATCCCTACTTTGGAAACCTCTCCACCAGAATTTAGTGAGCAGAGTTTGCCTGTAGCAACAGAATCATTTTTAACACCGAGCTATAAAGTAGTTGAGAAGCCTACCTCTGGAAATCAACTTTATTATCATAGATTAGCTGCTTTAAAAGCTGGTCAAATTTATACACGTGTAGCTGATGAAGAATTGAAGACATTATGGGATTCTGGCAATAAGCATCAATTAACTTATGAAGATTGGAAAAGTTTGCTAGCGATGGAAGCCAAAGCGATGGCTAAAGGTCAAGGTAAAAATCGCTTGAGTATTATAGTTGGCGATTCTTTGAGTATGTGGTTTCCGAAAGAAATGCTCTCTAGTGAAAATTTGTGGTTGAATCAGGGAATTTCTGGAGATACTTCTAGTGGGGTTTTAAAAAGATTATCAGCTTTTGCTAAAACAAAACCGAGCGTCATTTATGTTATGGTTGGGATCAACGACTTACGCAAAGGTAGAAGTGATGAAGCGATTTTAAGCAATTCTCGCTTGATTATGCGGCAGTTACGACAAAATCATCCAGATAGTATGATTATTGTCCAATCTATCTTGCCAAGCCGTTGGTCTAATATTTCTAATAATCGCATTCGTACTATCAATCATCAACTTGCTTTAATTGCCCAAAAAGAAGGAGTAAATTATCTCAATCTCTACAAGTGGTTTACAGATTTTGAAGGTAACTTGCGAGAAGATTTGACCACAGATGGATTACATCTAAACGAAAATGGATATGATATTTGGCGAGCAGCTATCGACCGAATAGAGTCTCAACTAGCTTTTAGTGATTAGAGCGATCGCAACGCAACAAAAATAATAAATTTGATACAGAGAATTATTTACTAAATTGTATAAAATCCACAAGCTATAAATATTTTTTTAATAGTAGTTAATGATTGGTCAATTTTCATTAGTTATTTTCCTCATCTTTCTTGTCCTCCTTGACACCTCATTCCACTAGACCATGCTTCATCGCAAAACGTACTAATTCGGCTCTGTTGTTAGTGCCTGTTTTTCTCAACAAACTACTAACGTACTTTTCTATAGTTCGAGGACTCAAGTGTAACTTTTGACCCATGTCAGCATTAGAAAGACCATGAGTCAGAAGTTCTAAAACTTCTTGTTCTCTGGAAGTCAGCTCTGAAATCCACTGGGATTTTTGAATGTGATTTAACTGTGAACCATTAATGTCTAAAGCATTGGTATTTTCGAGATCACAAAGGCGATATGCAGATTGAATTATTTGCGATCGCGCCAACAAATTACGAATAGCTGCTCCCAACTCTTCTAATTCAAAAGGCTTGGGCAAGTATAAATCACATCCAGACTGATAACCAAGAATTCTTTCCTGTGTTTTTGTTCGTGCTGTCAATAAAATTACTGGCAGCAAACAAAATACAGATTTTTGACGTACTTGGCGTACTAGTTCATAACCATTCATTCGTGGCATGACGATATCAGTAACCATCAAATCAGGATGGTACTCTTCCACCTTTGCTAAAGCCTCTTGACCATCATCAGCAACAATTACCGAGTAGCCAGATAGTTCAAGATAATCGCTGATAGACAGACGAGTGCCCGGATCGTCATCCACTACAAGGATCGTCAAGGGCATGGACTGTACACCCCTAGCATTTTTTACTAATAAGTTTGCTTCTATGATCACTATCAGTGAATATAAATAATAATAGTACTCTTATGTTTCATACTATGACAGGAATAATAGCTAATCACTGCCCAAAGGTTGAATTGCAAATTATATCTACCGTCAGTGAGAAATATTGTTAGATAAAGTTACCTTGTAAAAAACATACACTCCAGAATATGTATCATTAGATATCAATTTGTTTACAATTTTTAACAAGCTATCAGTAGATAGTAATGAATCAAGTAATTTTTAGAGACCACATACAAAATATAGTCCAAATAAAAAACTTGAAAAAAATAATATAGAGATCAAGGCAAATAAATATTTTCTCTAAGTTTGAATTTCACACACAAGTATTTGTTTTTTATAAGACATGTATGATCTCTATCTCGCTCACAAATATCTTTGGAACATCTTGCTAAATCCATCCAGAGGTAAATCCTAAATACTTAACTACTCAGGTATTGTGTAGTTGAGTTGTGAAAAAGCAAGAAAAAAGCCTGTGGTTCCAATTAAAGATAATAATCCAACAAAAATCACGCCCTATGTAACTTATGGGCTGATTGCTGCAAACGTTCTAGCGTTTCTTTATGAATCAAGTCTCCCTCCCCAATATTTAGATGGATTTTTTCACTTATTTGCAGTAGTACCGCGAGAACTGACAGCTAGTTTTGCAGGTATTTCTGTAAATCAGCCTGTACCAGAGTGGGTAACGTTAATTACTGCCCAATTTTTGCATGGTGGTTTGCTACACCTTGGTGGCAACATGTTGTTCTTATGGATTTTTGGTAATAACGTCGAAGATAAATTAGGGCATATCAAATATTTATTTTTCTATTTAGCTAGTGGTGTTCTAGCAACATTAGCTCAGTGGTACTTTTCCCAAAATTCTGCTATCCCTTCATTAGGTGCAAGTGGTGCGATCGCTGGCGTATTGGGAGCATATATTATCCGTTTTCCCCAAGCAGAAGTCCTCGGTGTTGTTCCTTTGGGATTTTTCTTTCCCACTTTCCGTGTACCAGCATACTTTTTTCTAGGATTTTGGTTTGTCGAACAAGCTTTTTACGGTATTGCTAGCCTCGAAGCACCCACTAATATTGGTATGGAAAACGGAGGTATTGCCTACTGGGCTCATGCTGGTGGTTTTTTAGTGGGAGCGATTCTCGGCCCCATACTAGGATTATTTAACCAAGATTCTGAGCAAGAAAAATATAATTGGTAGTCAATGGTCAATGCTCAAGAGTTAAAAAGCTATTGACACTTGACACTTGACTTTTTAATAATTCTTCATTGCCCTTTGCATTTCGCGCTGATCTTGACGTTTTTTCATATCCTCTCGTTTGTCATGCAGCTTTTTACCCTTGACAAGGGCAATACTAACTTTCACCCAACCTCTTTTGAAATACATTTTCAGAGGAACCAAAGTCAAACCTTGCTGTTCTACCTTACCAATTAACTTGCGAATTTCTTGGCGATGCAGCAATAGTTTGCGTGTACGGCGTGGTTCATGGTTAAAATACTGTCCACTCGCAGTATAAGGCGAAATATGTACGTTGATCAGCCATGCTTCTCCATTGCGGATCAAAGCATAGCCATCTTGAAGATTTACCCTACCTGCACGGATTGATTTCACCTCAGTCCCCGTCAACTGAATACCAGCTTCGTAGGTTTCGAGAATATTGTACAAATAACGGGCTTGCCGATTGTCACTAATAACTTTATAACCGTCGCTCTTATCGCTCATTGAAAATTTTACTTAGGTCTAAATTATGACTAAAAAATCCTTGAGGCTGCCTAATAATTATATAAAAGGCTATTAAACCACTATAGTATGCCTAACTAGATATAGCATTCCTAAATCATTCGCTCCAGACAAGATCCCCGACAACTTTTGCGAATTCGGGGATCTGGGTTTTGCGATTCTCACAAATCATATAGGATTGCTATATTATTAGTCTTATCTTAGCTTTTGTTAAACATTGCAGCGTTGATATATCTTAAGCAGGAGTGTAAAAGATTTTTAGTATATAGCTAGGGGTTGATTTTGTTCATATAGGTCGTCGGTAAAGTTGTGAATAACTTCGCAACAAATCAGGGAAGATCTCATTATGAAAAGCAATCTCAGCAAAATCATCAGTGCTAGTGTCCTCACCTTGGGTATGTCAATACTACCTTTAACAATATCAGCACAAGCACAAACTACTACAGACCCCACAATTAATAATCCCAATGTACCAAACACCGGAGTTTATTCTGACAGAGGTTTTGATTGGGGTTGGTTAGGATTACTCGGTTTATTTGGTTTAGCTGGTTTAGCTGGTAGAAAGCGTCAAGAACCAACTCGCTATAACGATCCTAACGTTGTTGGTAGTACAACCTACAGAGAATGATTTTATAGTGATCCAATCACAAAGAAAGCAAAAACAACTCGAAAAACTAGACTTTTTGAAAGATGACAAAAGCTAAAAAGCCTTGAGGGATACTTTACTCAAGGCTTTCTTTACAACCTTAATTTGCTCCTAATTCTGGATGAGGTGAATTTCCTTGTCGGTTTTTATCTGACACCACAGGAGTCCAGTAGCTGGCGACTAAAGCAACTACTAGCCACCAGATACTATTGACTACAGGACGATACCACACAGTATCCACTAAACCATGACCTAACATACCTAATAGAGTAGCGATCGCTCCAATCAACCACAAACCATCTACGCTATTTAATTGCCGAAATCTTTGCAATTGAGACAAACCTGTATTAAGTATGACTGCAACTAACCACAGGAAACTAAGCAAACCAATAATTCCAGTTTCCACAGTTACTTCCAAGAGGATAGAATAAGCACTCAAAGCATTATATCGGGGTAGTTGGTAAAGTGGATAAACCTTATTAAAAACATCATGTCCAGGGCCGATACCAAAAATCGGATAGTCCTGAATCATTCTGAACACCGCAGTCCAGACATTTATACGGAAGTTATTACTACTATCTGCACGACCAGCAAAAATACTGGTAAT
Source organism: Pelatocladus maniniholoensis HA4357-MV3 (assembly GCA_019359115.1). Classification (GTDB taxonomy): domain Bacteria; phylum Cyanobacteriota; class Cyanobacteriia; order Cyanobacteriales; family Nostocaceae; genus Pelatocladus; species Pelatocladus maniniholoensis. The sequence goes on along the minus strand of JAHHHW010000157.1, from coordinate 12,231 downwards.
GCGTAGGCGAAAAGTTTCTGAAATCCCAAACATGACTGCAAAAAAAGCTACAAAACATCCCAACATTATGGGTACTAACCAAATACGCCAAAACTGGGGTAGATAATCAGCGTACCAGTAGCGTAATAACAACACAATGGCAAATAGTGCGATCGCTAAACCGATAAAACCGCCACGACTGTCAGCAAAACGAAAGCAGGCTAAATTCACAACTAACATAGTGAGTGCCAAACTTTTACGCAGCCATCCCCGCCAAGCAAACACTCCCACTAAACTCAAAACCACAGCTGGTAGCAAATATCCAGCCAACAAATTTGGATTACCCAAATAACTATAGACTCTTGTATTTTTAGACAAAGGAGATTCAGGGTCAACCCAAGTTGCTAATTGTGCAGCACCGAAAAACTTCTGTCGCACACCATAGATACTTACAAATAAAGACACATGTAAGTACAAAACCAGCAAAAAAGACCTAATGCGAGGCGATTTCATAATCCTGGCGCACAAGGCAAATAGCACTAAGTAAAGTGTAAAATTTATCAATCCTTCTAAAGCTGCTTTTTTCTCTGGAGACAAGGCTGTAGCAACTACACAAACTCCCCAATATAGCAATACCAACAAATGAATCGGCGTTGCAAACAAACTATTTGAAGAGTTTACCTCATCAGATAAAGTCAATATTAGCCAAAATGCTGTACAAGCAAGCATCAAAAGCCCAAGCAGGGTTGTATTAACCACTGTAAAAGGCGCTAATATCAACACCAAGCTGACTAAGGTCGCCGCTATTACATCTCCCCACTGCATTAAAATACTGCTTTGTCGCCAAGAACGCAGCACCCCTACCAAAGAACCATGCAGGTAGCTGGTGTCAAGATATTCCTTCAGTGGTAAATAAGATAAACTGAATTTTTGCCAAATTAGATTCATAAGAGGCTGTGAGCAACTAGCACAGAGCGTATAACTTGGATCAATGATAGTTTGGTATTTTTCAAAAATTGAAAAACTTCCAGTTCATAGTCCATGCTAATTGAAGATAGCCAATGCTTAAACGTAGTCCTTAAGAAGCAGTTGTTGAGGAAACATCGCTTGGAACTTCTATTTTTTCTTGATTTAGTGGCAAACTGAGGATATAGCGGTATCCTGCCTCTGGTGATCCTTGAATCGAAATATATCCCCCGTGCAATTCTGCTAAATGACAACTGAGCAACAAACCCAGGCTTTCGCGTGAGAGAGAACCAGAACGCTTAGTTGTATCGAGGATACTGGATGTAGAAACCTTCACGGTTTGTGATTTGTCTGAAGTTAATGACAAGCTAATGGGGTCTTCTTGCTCTTCCAAAGGATTATTATAAATAGCTGTCTCGTTTGTTAATTCCATTAGTGGCACTGCACTCAAGCGAAAATAAGAATCCACTTCAGTGATTCCATCTCCCAACCACGGATGGGAAACTCCCACTGTAATGTTGAGTGTATTTTCTTTGGATGAAACATGAATCCGTACAACACTACCCGTAGCAGAAAGTTGAATTACACTGAAAACTAGGTGATATAATATCTGCCGCACCTTGTCTTTATCCAAAAACCAAATGCGATTACGTCCAGGTTCAAGAGACAGACGAATGTCTTGCTCACGACGACTTGCAGCCTCTTCAAGAGTCTGAATCGCTTGTTGGCACAGCATTTCAATATCTACAGAAGATAAATTCAAGGCTGTCTCAGTTTCATCCATTGCTCCAAGTTCAGAAATTTCATTGACTAGGCAAAGTAGATATCTACCACTGTGTTGGATAATATCCAAATATTCTCTTTGCTTAATGGTCAAAGGCCCATAAATTTCACGTCCCAAAACACTAGCCATACCAAGTACAGATGTTAAGGGTGTACGTAGCTCTTGCGTTAACTGTTCCAATAGTTCTAACTTCAATTGACTAGTAGGAATTGAACTTGTTGGCAAAGTGATTGGACTAATTCTGATTTCACTTTCACTAGGATTAGGTTCGCTGAGTAACCAGTTAGAAACATGATTGGCTGTTTTTATTTCTGAAGTTGCTTGTTGCAAAAGTCGGTTACGTTCAAATTCGCTCATACTCCAACGAGCGATGATCTGTAAAAATTCAATGTCTCGATTGGTAAAGTTGCGCGGTACTAAATCCATCACCGCCAATGCGCCCAAACAATTTCCATTAGCATCAATCAGTGGCGCTCCTAAATAAGCCCGAATACCGTAATCTTTAACTAATTTGTTAGCAACAGCACTACCTGCATCTGCAATTTTTCTGGCATCATTTATTACCAATGTTTGGTAATTTTCTACTACCTGAGTACAAAAAGATTCCTCACGTAACAATTGGCGATTTTGTGCTAGCTGATTCATTAATCCCAATCTAGATAAGCCCACTGCTGATTTGAACCAATGGCGCTGTTGATCCACAAATCCCAAAATGGAAATTGGTGCTTCCAAAAAGTGAGCAGCAGTTTGAGTAGCTTCTTCAAAAACTGGAATCGTTTCTGTTTGTCGCAACCCTAATTCTGACAATGCTTTAAGGCGTAGTTCTTCTCTGGTTTCTGGAGATGTCCAACCATCTTTTACAGACAACAATTTATTTTCCGACTCTACCATCACCACTGTCACCTTGATAATTCTAGATAATGTAATTTATATACCCACTAGACCTTGTGGCATTAGTCGAGAAAAGGTAGAAGAAATAGGGTAAAAGGAATGCAATTTTCCTTTACCCTTTGTCCTTATAGCTTTTCTCTACAAGATTGCAAAAAATAGCTTTTGCAAGAGGTCTACTGTTTATGGGTTCTTTGCTATTTTTAAGCATTCCCCAATTTTGGGTCAGATCAACAAAGTGGATGTAAAATTTTTCACTCGCTAAAAATTTTTTGCATACTTAAAATTCCATTACCACATAATTATTTTTATTTGTTAATAGGGCTTTAGCCCGATGAAAAACAAATTTTTTACTTAAATCTAGCTTAAGTAATTTCTATTTTTTTTGTTATATATAGTTCTCAGTACTAACCCCCCAATCCACTTTCCCCGATCCCTAATCCCCGTACTCTGTGAGAAGCCGCTTGCGCGTCTACGCGTAGCGTCTCCTCTGGAGAATCCCCAATCCCCAATCCTAAATCTCCGGATCAACCAAACGTGTAGTAGGACGACTCTGATATAAATCTTGGGCGACTTGTACAACACAAACTACAGTCACAAGTCCAATCACTGCAACAGGTAACAAACCCTTACCAAAAAAAGCGATCGCAATTACAATCATCGCTGCTACACCTCGAAACTGAGAACGAATTTTGCAATAACGAATCACACCGACACGATGCAGGATACCCAAAGCTAAATAGCATAAAGCCACAGAACCACAAAGTAACCATCTTTGAGCATCGCTTAGTGCGATCGCTTGTTCACTCGTCAATACTTTTTCCACACCAACCCCAGTCCCAGCAATACCAATGACTAGGGGTAAATGAGTATAAAGCCAAATGGCTACAGTCCCCACTTTCCCTTGGGCGCGTGCTGTTTGAATCGGTGTACCACCAAGATTATCAAAATAAACCCACCACAAACTAAAAGCGATCGCCAAACCCAATATAGCGGCAATCACACTTAAAACATCCCATTTTTGTTCCGAAACACCCTCAACAACTGCGATAATTGCCTCACCCAAGACAATAATCGTAAATAGTCCGAAACGTTCTGGTAAATGGGAAGCGTGGGGAAGTAATTTGAGCTGGAACTTTGTGGCTGTAAAAGGTGTAATCAAATCAACCATAATTCCCAGTCCCCACAACACAAACCGCCCAGGTGCAGGTACGAATGCTGATATTAACCAAAACACGGCTGCGATCGCAAAACCTGTAGCATAGCGTGTAGTCAACTGACGCGCGGCGGGAATATGTATACCAGCACGAACATATTCTACAATCAGCACAGCGCGAGCCAAAGTATAAGAAAGAGCAAACCCAGACGCACTTTCACCCAAACCATGATGAATATTCACAGCCAAAGCCGCCGCAGCCAGCATTTGCAAAGCCACCAAAAACCGCCGTCCGATATCATCACTATCAAAGCGGTTCGCATACATGGTATTGCCAATCCATGACCACCACACAGGTATAAATAAAAATATAAAACCTAGATATCCTGATATCGATACATCTTCTTTGAGATTGTGAGCAAGTTCTGAAACCGCAACCACAAACACCAAATCATAAAATAGTTCTAACCAAGTAGCGCGTCTTTCTTCTTCATCATTTTCACTTATGCGTAAACGTGGGGGCTGTAAAAAATTATTCATAGGGGAAAGGGGAATGGAGAATGGTTTTTGATTTGACGGTTAGCGAGACACAATAATCTGCCACATACTAATTCCCAAAGCGATCGCAGCTAAATGTTGCCATAATATGACACGCAAAGATTGTCGAGCAATTTTTTGTGTTAACAGTATTGATAAAAGTACCGAAAAAATTAGAGTTGTTCCCTGTAAAAAAGCTATTACAGCAGGATGTGCAACCACAACTGGTAATTGTCCACCATCTAAACCAAACGTCGCAAAAAATACTGGTAAAATTCGCCCTCCTTCGCCCAAACCCAAGCGTAGATAATGCGCCAAGTTACCTCCCAACACTAATGGTAAATAACCATAGGCAAGTTCAGTAAATGACCGCACCTTGATTCTATTGGGCATTTTAACCGCAGAGGACACAGAAAAAACAGAGAAGATGTAGTTATTCAACCAGCAATAAGCTTTGATCAACCCGTATGCTAGGAAAATAAAAGCTGCTGGAACAGTCAAAACTAGCAAAGATAAACCTAAGTGGGGGAAAAACAGATTTAAATCTATATGCAATCCCAACCAAGATTGCAACTCCGGTAAGCGATGCAAATATACTCCACCCAAAAGTAAAAACAACAAAGCGACTTCATAGTTATGGGATATATGCGTTGTCCACAGTTCAATACCAGGGGGACGCAAGTTAAACTCAACTGAACGGTGGGGACAGGCTTTTAAACAAGTCATGCACAACACACAATCTCTATTATCTTCTAGTTGGGCAGGATGGGAGTATAAAGGACAACCATTAGTTTCCATACCTTCGCCTTTTTGTGGCCCGCCTTTGTAGCATTGATAGGTGGTGCAAGTTGCAGAACAAATCCCTTGTTGGGCGCGGAGTTCTGTCATTGAGAGTTTGGCAAATAAACCATTCATTCCCCCAATCGGACAAAGATATCGACACCAAAACCGCCTCTCAAAAATTGCAGAGCAAATCATCGCGCCAGCAGTAATCAATAGCAACAAACAGGCGGAAAGATAAGCAGTATTTTGTAAGTCCCAAAGTTCTTCCCACAGAAAAATCAGGGTAAACAAGCCGAATAAAAACCAGCCGCCCCATTTTTCAGCTTCTTCTCGTGGCCAGCGTTTGAGTTGTTTTCCAAACAAAGACGTGGATATTTTCTGCGTAATTTCACCGTAGATCATGAATGGACAAATCGAACACCAAATCCGCCCCAGAAACGGAAATAAGAACAGAAAAACAGGCCACCACCAAGCCCAGAATAGATTTAACCCAAAATTGCGATCGCGTGTTTGTGGTCCAACAAATAATACTGCGATCATTAAGGCAAAAGCAGCAACGGTAAAGCCATAATTAATTCGATCCGGCCACCACGGACTACGCAGAAACTTCCGCAAACCAGGATAAGCATTTAAAAGATTCAGCCGAAATCGCTTTTTCTTGGTTTCCGCCGCCCAGAAAATTTCTTCTGTTAACTCTGTTGCTTCTCCTGCTTGGACAATCGCCCGTTCGACCAAGTTTTGTAATTCTTTGATATTCCCAGGAAAATCATAGGACTGCAAACGGCGTAAAGCTTCTGGCGTCACATGGGGTTTGGGAATACCTCTAGCACGAGTGTAAAGACTGATGTAGTATTCGACTTGGACATTAATATCAGTTTTCCGTACCCGTAGCGGTGGGACTTTAATAATTCGACCAATGCAACGTTCGATTTGCGGTTGATTTTTTTCCGCAACGATCAAAATCCGGGCGTGACTGGTGCGGGGTTCCGCGTCTGGTTCGTCGGCACGAGTTAAGGGAATATATGTATTAGTTTGTAATAATTGTTTGATTTTTGGGAGTAACTCTGGTGGGATTTCTTGGATGTTGTTGAGGATAACAGTACCTTCTCCCAGCCATTCTAAAAGTCCGCTTTTGCCACCAGCACGCCCAAATAATTCTGCACCACTGGTTTGGAGAATACCGCAGTTAATTTTGATGATGGGTTCGCGGCGATATTTGGAACCAAAATGAATCAGGGTTGCAACATTATCTTTTTCTAATCCTGGTTCGCCAAAAATCAATACAGATTTGCGATCGCCCGCAGCTTCGCGAATTTGTTCGCGCAACCGCACCGCATAACGACTCGTCCCCACAATCCCGCGTTGGGCTTTGGTAACTAAATATGGGCGTAATGCTAAAGAACGTTCTTGTTCATAGCTAAAAGCAGATGCTAACTGTGCCAATTCTTGAGCCAGCATCCGCGAAAGAATCTGAGAAATTTCGAGATATTTACTAATTATTTCTTTAAACACTTTTACAGGCACAACCAAAAAATGACATTCTGTGATCGTTGTGATTGTGCGCTGCGCTAACTCATCTAAAAGTATTTCTTGTAAATGAATAACAGATCCAGGCAGAAAACCAACAGCTAAACTAGGGTTATTTTGATTACTGCTCTGGCTTTCGAGCCTACCTTCCAAAAGAATATAAAGCGCTTCTGGAGAATTAGCCTCAGTAGCTATATTGTAATTTGCCGGAAAAACCTTTTCTTCGAGGACTTGCGCGATCGCACTCAACGGTTCAGGTGATAAACTTCCTAAAGCTGTGCGTTCTCGTAGCCAGATCACTGATTCTGGTGATGTCATAGTTGGCCGTTCCCCTTTCAGCACTGCTATATAAAAGCATTATCGCTTTAAAAGGGGATTGGGGATGAATTAGTTAACAGTTAACAGTTAACTGATAACTGTTAAAACTAGCGAGTCAACGAAGTAATTGAATCCAAGGAGTTTCTAAACATGAAATTCAACCTTTTTCTAAAGTTGCGTTCTCCAATGATTTTTTCGTAGACTGCTTCGTAGCCATCGACCATTTGAGTGACGCTGAATTTATTTTCTACGTGTTCTCGGCATTTGCGACGATCTAGTTCTAAAGCTTGGGGGATCATCTTAGCCATTTCTTCGTAGCTTTGGCAAACATAACCACTTTCCCCATTAGCAATAACCTCAGATACAGAACCCATATTCATGGCTATTACTGGTGTACCAGTCGCCATAGATTCAGCCATCACCAAACCAAAAGGTTCGCACCAAGTGATCGGGAACAGAGTAATTGCTGCATTTCCTAATAGTTCGGCTTTTTGAGTGTGATTGACTTCACCCAAAAATTCAATTTGCTTACCATCAATTTGGGGAGCAATTTCTTTTTCAAAGAACTCTTGATCGACAACATCGACTTTACCAGCCATTTTTAAGTGCCAACCTGTTTTTTTGGCGATCGCAATGGCGTGTTGTGGCCCTTTTTCTGGTGAGAGGCGTCCTAAAAATGCTAGATAGGGAGGATCTTGTGGTTGAGCAAAAAACGGAAACTTTTCAACACTGATTCCGTTGTAAACTGTGGCAACATAGTTAATATTTAATAGACGTTGGGCGTCACTAATGCTGATATATGGTTGCGTGTGATGCTGCCTAAATACTTTACTGTTGTCTTGAGTAAAGATTCCATGCAAGGTATGCACCGTTGGTGTTGAGACTATATTAGCCAGAGGTAGTGACCAAGTTCCCACATGAGAGTGGATAATATCAAACTCCGCAGCGCGTTGATAAACTTCGCCAACATGCATGAGTTCGTACATTACGGGTTCTTTAATGCTTTTATCCAAGCGTAATGCACGAGAACTACCCGCTTCTAAGCGAGCTAAAGTTTGGGAATCTCCGGAAGCGAATAATGTAACATCGTGACCTCTACGTACTAATTCATCAGTCAAACGACTCACGACTAATTCTGTTCCACCGTAGGTAATAGGCGGAACTTGTTCCCATAATGGAGCGATTTGTGCGATTTTCATAAATATTTAGAGTTCAGTAGTCAGAAGCCTTGTCACTGAGACTTCATTTTGAGATATCCAAACGTAGATAATTTCCCCTGATATCTGCAATTGACTTCACGTCATTGGCTGCAAACTATGCAAATTATGCAACTTTGGCGAACTGAACTGAAAACTCATCTCCAGTGAGTGTGTAGATGGATTTACATTTTTTACGGTAAAAGTAAATTCATGTTGAAAACATCTATCTAAAGATAGGTATTTTTCTCTATAGATAGGCATATTGCTATATTGGAGTTGAATGATTTGAGCGATCGCACCTACAAATCAGCCAGCAAACCACATGTTGAAGCGTTTAAACAGCAAGACTTTCGTTTGAAGTAAGAAGTTCCTCGTTTCAGGTGAGAACTTTCTGGTTTTAAGTTCTTGTTTTAAGCAAAAAATTTCAATTGTAGGGTGTGTTACGCCGAAGGCTAACGCACCCACACAATGATTTGCGGTGCGTTAGGCTGAAGCCATAACACACCCTACCAGGTATAGGTTGGCGAGCCAGTGTGATGACGGGTTTCCCGGTTAAGCACCTGGCTGCATTTTGAATGTATCGGCTTACATTGCGAATGTATCGGCTTACATTTTGAATGTATCGGCTTACATTGCGAATGTACCGGCTTACATTGCGAATGTATTGGCTTGCATTGCGAATGTATCGGCTTACATTGCGAATCCAGCCGTCTGTACAGTTTATTTAAGAACATCTTTACAGCAGATTACAGGTAAATGAAGTACAGATTTTAAGAATAAAACCATATACCATAAAATCCAAAATCCAAAATCCAAAATCTAAAATCGGATGACCCATTTATGCGGCTAGATTACTCCGGTCAAAATCTCCGAGGTCGCTCTTTTAAAGGTCAAAACCTAACGGGAGCAAACTTTAGCGGTGCAGATATCAAAGGAACAGATTTTACAGATACTAACTTGAGAGATGCCAACTTTTGCTTTGCTAAAGCCGGACTGCAAAATTGTTGGAGATTGACCCTATTAATCACTCTATTGTTAATAGGAATATTGGCATTATTTACAGCAGGGGTAGTTGCTGTTTTTGCAGGTCGTAAACTCTTGCCAGCTTCTGAACTTGTTGGTCATTACCTAATAATTTTTCTCAATCCAATAATATTGACGATTTTCTTTATTTTGACAATTTATCAAGGGTTAAATAAAGCTTTAATAGCTATGGTATCTTTGACTGTGGTTAGTTCTATTACTCTAATTTCATTTAAATATTTTGAACCAGCAGCCGTTCTTGCTGGAAATGTTCTTTGGTTATTTGGTGTAGGTGTAACTGGAACTACAATTTTTACTACAGTGATAACTCTAACCAAAGATTCTCATTGGATTTTGGCAGGAGCGGGGAGCATAGCTTGGGTTATGTCTACACTGATACCTTTTATTTTAGGTATGCCATATCAAGTTGGGCTTAAAGTAGCAATATCCTCAGCGATTGGAGTATTAACAAGCATCTATGTTAGTCAGAAAGCTGTAGCTGGAGTACAAGAATTTACTTGGATTCGATTATTTGCGATAGCCTTTGCTACAACCGGAGGCACAAGTTTTCGTGGTTCTGATTTAACCGATGCTGGTTTTACTGGTGCAACCCTTAAAAATACAGATTTTAGAAAAGCAAACCTCACACGCACTCGTTTTTACGAAACCAAAAAACTTGACTTGGCCAGAGTCGGCGACACCATATTAGCTAAACGAAATATCCTTAATTTACTTGTCACTGGCAATGGTCGGGGAAAAAATTATTTTGGTGCTAACCTCAAAGGCGCTAGCCTCATCGATGCTGATTTAAAAGAAGCAAATCTCAAAAACGCTGATATCAATGAAGCTACCTTCCAAGGAGCAAATTTAGAATGGGCAAACTTGACTCTCGTCCAAGCTGTGGGTACTGATTTTACCAGCGCTCACATGACTGGTGCTTGCGTGGAAGCGTGGAATATTGAAAGCACAACCAAATTAGATAACGTCGATTGTCGGTTTATTTATCTCCTCGAAAACCCCAAACCTGAAACTGACGACAGAGAACGCCGTCCCAGCAGTGGCGAATTTCAACCAGGCGAATTTACTAAACTATTTGAAGAGGTTTTAAATACCGTTGATTTAATTTTCCGCAACGGTATTGATTGGAAAGCTTTTGTCGCAGCTTTTAAACAAGTGCAAGTCGCCAATGAAGACACAGAATTAGCCTTACAAAGTATTGAAAACAAAGGTGATGGCGTAGTCGTCGTTAAAGTCGCCGTACCTATTGATGCCGATAAAGAAAAGATTCACAGCGATTTTACTCAAAATTATCAACTAGCATTGCAAGCTGTAGAAGAAAAATATAAGGCACAATTACAAGCAAAAGATAATGAGATAGTCGTCTATCGCCAGCAAAGCGCCCAGATGACTGAAATTGTTAAATTATTAGCTAATAAACCTATTAATGTTCAAGTCGATAACAAATTAGAGAATAAAAATATGACTAACAGTAACGATTCCAGCCGTAAAATAGAAATTGGTAGTGTGGGCAGAGATTTTAATGCTAGTGGACAAGCTTTGAATTTAGGCGAAATTGATATTAGTGGTGAAGTCACTAATACTATTAATCAATTACCAGAATCTCCCGAACCAGAAAAACCAGGAATCAAGGAATTATTAACACAGTTGCAAGAAGCAATTGCAGCTGATGCTAATTTAAGTGAAGAAGATAAAACCGAAGCCTTAGAACAAGTCAAAACTTTAGCCGAAGCTGGTCAAAATCCCCAAGAAGCAGGAAAGCAAAAAACAGGCAAAAAAGCAATCACAATGTTAAAAGGTTTAGTCTCTGGCTTACCCGCCACAGCCACATTAGCCGAAGCATGTAGTAAACTTTTACCATTAATTTCTAAATTACTAGGTTTAGGCTAGTACCTTTTATATAAAAATTGAAGAGTTCGTAGTCAGCACTTTAGTGCTTAGATTGAGCGCTTAAGCGCTCACTACGAACTGTAAAAAACATAAAAGAATAAGGGTACGTTGTGAGATTAGTTCGACAAAAAAAACGGTCTCAAAAGCCACAACGGCGTCCACTCCCGAAAGTCCATATCAAAATTCAGGATGGACGGTTTGAAATCTCAGGTATGAATGTTTGGTATTCCTACTGGCGCGATCCTTACCATTTGCTTTTGACAATTCCCTGGCCTGGTTTCTTGGCGCTAATTGCTCTATCTTATGTAACAACTAATGCTTTGTTTGCCTTAGCATACTTAGCAGGGGGAGATTGCATTGCTAACGCCAGACCTGGATATTTTCTTGATGCTTTTTTCTTTAGCGTGCAAACTCTAGCTTCTATAGGCTATGGGGCGATGTATCCCCAAACAGTCTACGCTAATTTTATTGTCACAATTGAAGCGATGATGGGTCTAGTGGGAATTGCGGTGCTGACTGGTTTAGCTTTTGCCCGTTTCTCTCGACCTACAGCCCGTGTAATCTTTAGCCGAGTAGCAGTTATTGCACCTCACAATGGCGTACCCACTCTAATGTTTCGTGCCGGAAACAAGCGCCGCAATCAGATTCTAGAAGCACAATTGCGGGTTTATTTAATGCGCGATGAAGTGACTACTGAAGGTCAATTTATACGTCGTTTTCACGAACTCACTTTGCTCAGGAGTCAAACACCAAGTTTTACACTTAGTTGGACAGCAATGCATCCAATTGATGAGTCCAGTCCTTTATATGGGATGACACCAGAATCCTTAGTTGCAACTAAAAGTGCAATTGTAGTTTCTCTCAGTGGAATTGATGAAACAGTTATCCAGGTTCTCCATGCTCGTAAAACCTACACTGCTCTTGAAGTCCTATGGAACAATCAATTTGTAGATATTTTTTACAACACCTCTGATGGACATCGTTACATCGACTACAACTACTTTCACGATGTCACACCAATAGAGTGAGGAACTTCCAACCCACATTCCGCACTTCAAAATGTAGCGCAAGAGATTACATGGTGATTCCTGAGTAGAAGTAAATAATAATACACATAAATATTCAGTAAACCCGCATTTAGAAATAAACCTGTGTGACGAAGA
>JAHHHW010000156.1 GCA_019359115.1 Pelatocladus maniniholoensis HA4357-MV3 | reverse complement strand
ATTAATCGCTTGGTTTCTTGAGGATTCTCCTCTATGTGATTTAGTACGTTACTCATATTTTGGTGTCAAAAAACTTCTATTGACGTTCTTTTACCACAAAATATACTATTTTGGAGATGTTTACTAGTTTTATTAGTTTTGTTGATTGGCTTTGTGTGGGCAGCTTGTGCTGCTTTTTATCTGAGCGTAAATCGACTCAAACACCTCCATTCAATTCCTTGTAATCGCTGTGTTTATTTCACAGGTTGCCAATACCTCAAATGCACTGTTCATCCTTACAAAGCTCTTACAGAAGATGCCGTTGATTGTCTTGATTTTGAGCCTGCTCTAGATAATAAATCATGTTGCTCAAACTATTGTAAGGATTAGTATGGAAGGAGATCACAATTGTTATGAATCGCGTGAATTGAATTGGCAGCTTTATACTAAGACTGGCAATCAGCGAATGCAAGCAAAGCTCTATCAAGAAGCACAGCAAGCTTATCAACAAGCTGTTGACCTTGCAAACTCATTGTTGTCACAAGCAAAGCACACAGCAACCAATCCAGATACAATTCATCTCTATGTTGTCTCTTGTCACAATTTGGCAGATTGTTTCCTGGCTATGGGGGATGCAGGGCAAGCAGAAGCAATACTCCAGCAGGCTTATACCGAAATCATCGACACGATGAATCAAAGCAGTTTCTCAATGGAATTGAGATTTGAAGCGCTGAAAGCTTTGAAAATGGTGAGTTGTGAAATGCACATTAGCTTATCATCAACAAAACCAAATAGCGTCCGCAAACAAGGTGATGCAAGATGCGATCGCGTCCGCAAAAGTATTTCTGGCGCAATTTCAAATTCAGCAGATTTATCCCTAGCCTTACACAAGAACAAGTAAAAAGTAAAAAGCTCAAAGTAAAAAGAAATACTCGATTTTTCTTTACGAATGCTTCTTAACTTTTGAAACATCGTTATTTTACCTATTGAAGGCATTTCAACTACAACCATTACCCTATTCTGAAAATGCTCTCGAACCATACATTGATGCTCAAACGATGCGGATTCACCACGACTTTCATCATGGTGGCTATGTCAATAATCTCAATGCAGCTTTAGAAAAGTATCCAGAACTACACAATCAAACCATTGATGACTTAATTCGGAATTTAAATACATTGCCTGAAGATGTTCGTAATGCTGTTCGCAATCATGGCGGTGGACACTTTAATCACTCCATCTTCTGGACGGTTATGGGCCCGAATGCGGGTGGTGAACCAAATGGAGCGATCGCCACTATGATCAATGAAGTTTTTGGCAACTTTGAGAACTTCAAGAGGATGTTCAACGATGCAGGTGCAAAGCACTTTGGCAGTGGATTTGTCTGGCTGGTGCGAACGACCGACAATAAATTTGACATCACCAGTTTGCCTAATCAGGATTGTCCTTGGTCAGAGGGACATTACCCCATTCTCTGCAATGATGTTTGGGAACATGCCTACTATCTCACCTATCAGAACCGTCGCCCAGAGTATCTCAAACAGTGGTGGAATACCGTAAACTGGGATGCTGTGAATGAACGGTACGCCATAGCAACTCGCGCATAGGACGTAAGTAGGCAATATTTCTTCCAAACTAAAGTTATAACTACTGCTAAAGGAGGTTTGTCTATATGGCTGGTTCAACTAGCAATACTCCAACGCAACCGACTCAACCTGAAATTGAATATCCCATCTACACAGTTCGGTTTTTGGCGATTCACGCACTGGGAGTGCCAACAATTTGGTTTTTGGGAGCGATCGCCGCCATGCAGTTTATTTATCGTGACGAGCAGCTACCCATTCGCCTTGAGTTTTTGGGTATTGATCCACGACTGTTGTTAGTTTTGTTGCCAATAGCAGCATCTGTTGTTTGGACAGCGATTAATTTTGGTAGATCCACCATCCGCGAGATTCACAAAACATTGAGTCGATAGAGATATAGGACAGAGGGAATTATGAATCACTACCGGAAGGGAGAATGAAGGGATGTTTGATCTTTTAAGTTTGATCGACTTACGTTTGCTAGTGGTTGTTTCGCCGATTACTACAGCCATCGCCTGGGCAATGCTGATTTATCCACAAATGTGAAGTAGAGTTTTAGAGTCGCGATCGCGATGCCACGGGATGAAGGGTTCTTTACGCCTGGTGATTGTATTGTAAATAGTTAGGGTCATGGCTGGGTTCTCAAGTTAAGGTGATTTCCAGAATAAAAATTACCACACAACATCATTCCATCATAGGGGAAGAAGGGGCTGTTCGCCCTTCTAATCGGTAAGATTATTTTGAAAAATCACCTAAACAAGGATAAGACTTTCCATCCGAACGCTATTAAAAAAACAACTCCTTGCACCAGTGTGACAAGCGATACCTCCTACTTGCTCTACTTTCAGCAGGATAGTGTCGCCGTCACAGTCATAAAGCAGTTCTTTAACCTTCTGAATATATCCACTTGTTGCACCTTTATGCCATAGTTCACCACGAGAACGGCTCCAATAATGCGCTTCACCAGTTTCTAGGGTGCGCTGAATCGATTCGGTGTTCATCCAAGCCATCATCAGGACAGTACCATCTTTGTAATCTTGAGCTATGGTAGGAATCAAATCTTGATTATTAAACTTAAGTTTTTTAATCCACAATAAATTTTGATTCATTAGCGTTTACTATAGACAGTTCAATTTCTGGAGTATATCGACTCATAACCAGGCACAAAGCTACGCGCTGCTACTTCATAATCTATCGTTTGGAATGTCGGATTTGAGTCGAAATCAAAGCAGCTCCGCTCTTTATTCATATTGAAGTTGCCTTTTATCTTGAAGATAGTTCCAAGGCAATGACAACTCTTGCTACCATTGCCCAGGTTTGGTAAAGTTACTAAAACTTAGCATTATGTTGGATGAAGTTCATAAATTCCTCACGAGTGCGTGCATCTTCTGCAAACACACCCCGCATTGCACTAGTAACAGTCCAAGAACCTGGTTTTTGTACACCGCGCATTACCATACACATATGGGTTGCTTCCACCACTACTGCTACACCTTGGGGTTTGAGCAAACCTTGTAGTGCATCAGCAATTTGCAGAGTCAGACGTTCCTGCACTTGCAAACGCCGAGCATACATTTCACAAATGCGAGCAATCTTAGATAAACCAATTACTTTTCCATTTGGAATATATGCCACATGAGCGCGACCAATTATTGGTAATATATGGTGTTCGCAGGAACTAAAAATATCAATATCCCGCACTAATACCATTTCATCAGCATCTTCTGTAAAGACCGCCCCATTTAACAATTCATCCAAAGACTCATGATATCCTTTGGTGAGAAACTGCAAAGCTTTGACAACTCTTTTGGGAGTATCTTTTAAGCCTTCCCTGTCTGGATCTTCTCCTAGTCCAATCAGCAAAGTTCGCACAGCCTGCATCATTTCTAATTCTGTAACTTGCGGTTGTTGCTGAGTAGATAAAGAAGACACAATCTGGTCAGCACAAGTGAGATCAGGACGAATCGATAAAGTCATTTTCTCAGCCTAATTTTTTAGAAAAATCAGTCAATAGTCATAGTAATAATTCGTTAGTAATTAGTCATTAGAAGTTAATTGATAACCCTTAACATCTAACTGATAATTTCTAGCAACTAACGATTAACTAATAACTCAGTCAAGGGTTAAACGTTTAGAAAAATGGGCAGGCTTTATGAATAATTCGTAAGCCCCTAAATTTATTCGTGGAAGGGGCAGCGCCCAACTGGACGCTGCCAAGCCTGCCGATTTTTCTTGGTTTAGTGCAACGTCAGGCAATTACTTAATACATCTTAATCATACCAAACATTTGTTAAGAAGAGAATGAATTTCATTGGCGTTCAAATGTCTACCAATAAAAACTAACTGATTTTTAGGCTCAGTCAGCCATTCATCGCCATCTAAATTATAACGAGGACCGCTGAGTTGAAAGATATGGCGTAATTTACTATCACTAAACCACAGAATACCTTTTGCTCGAAAGACAGATTGGGGCATTTCTTCGTTTAAAAAATTCTCAAATTTATGCACATCAAAAGGTCTTTCACTTTGGAAAGAAACGGAAATAAATCCATCATTTTCTAAATGATGTGAGTGATGTCCATGATGATGCTCATGTTCGTGGTCATGGTCGTGATGATGTTCATGGGTATGATCATGATGATGCTCATGTTCGTGCGTATCTTCAGTAAGAGAGGTATATTCATCTTTTGGATTTAACTCTACGTCTAAAATTAATGGTAACGCCACCTCTCCATAGGTAGTGTGCAGAATTTTCGCACCCGCTTTAACTTCGTGGATGTAAGCTTCTAGTTCTCGAAGTTTTTCTCTTGTAACAAGGTCGGTTTTATTCAAGAGAATAATATCTGCATAAGTTATCTGTTTTAATGCAGCTTCACTTTGAAAATGTTCAGGGTTAAACGTTTCAGCATCAACTACAGTCAGGATAGAATCGAGATTTGTGAAATCTCTTAATTCTGTCCCCAAAAAAGTTAAAATAATCGGCAATGGGTCAGCAACACCTGTAGTTTCAATGACCAGATAATCGATGCGGTCTTCCCTTTCTAATACTCGGTAAACAGCATCAACTAACCCGTCATTAATTGTACAGCAGATACAGCCATTGCTCAGTTCTACCATATCTTCATCCATAGAAACTAGCAATTGGCTGTCGATGTTGATATCACCGAATTCATTCACAAGAACAGCGACTTTTAAATCTTGTTTATTCTTGAGAATTTGATTAAGAAGTGTGGTTTTTCCACTACCTAAAAATCCTGTGATGATAGTAACAGGCATTCCCCGTTTGGGAATATCAGAAATTATATCTGAAGCTGGTGCAGTGAGTTGAGTCATAGTTCATCCTTATTGTTTAGTTTTGAGTTAAGAGTAGTGGTCGGTTTAGCAGATAAATGTTCAATTTAAGTAGAAAAATCACAAGCAAAATCCGCCAAAGCAGGAGTTAGATATTTTGAATTTCAAATTCTCCCTATCTCCCCATCCCCTACCTTAAGTAGGTGGAGGAGGAATTCGTGCGAGAATTCCTTTTTGCAAAACTTTTGGTCGTTCTTGTCGTGGCACAATACCATCACAACTGACATGATATTGTTCGCATAATTGTAGTATTGCTTCTGCACTTAAGAGCGGTGGTAAATCACCAAACATCAAACTGGTTTTGTTAGGTGCAGTCAAAGCAATAACACAGGGTCTATTACAAGCACTCAAACACTCTACTTCCTGAATTACAAATTCAGATTGCAACGACCATTTTTCAGATAAATTTAGCAATTGTTTGAGTAAATGTATCCCGCCTCTTTCTCCCATATAATCACGTTGCGTAGGAGAAAAATAACAAGATTTGCAAATATAGAGCGCGTGTTGAGCCATTTTTTTATGCTATTTAAATGACGGTTTTTAATGTAATAGCTTCTTGTAGACGATTGACAAGCTCGTCCAATGTTAACACCCCTAAATCTCCAGCAATTCTAGTTCTAACACTCAAAGTTTTGGTTTCTACTTCTTTCTTACCAACAACGGCAACTACAGGAATTTTTTCTAATTCTGCGGTGCGAATTTGCTTACCTAGACGTTCTCCTGTTTGGTCTATTTCTACCCGTAAACTAAATTTTTTCAGATAACTTGCCACTGATTTCGCATATTCTCGTGTTGATTCAGTCACAGGTAATAACCGTAGTTGTACTGGTGCTAACCACAAAGGAAAATCACCAGCATAGTTTTCAATTAAAATCCCAAAGAAGCGTTCTAATGAACCAAATATTGCCCGATGAATCATGATTGGTTGCTTTCTGATGCCATCGACTGCAACATATTCCATCTCAAAACGTTCTGGTAAATTAAAATCTACCTGAATCGTTGAACATTGCCACAATCTACCAATCGCATCTTGAATCTTGATATCAATTTTTGGACCATAGAAAGCACCACCACCTGCATCGACAATATAATTCCAACTCTTAGTATTTAAAGCTTGAATTAAAGCATTTGTTGCTAACTCCCAAACTTCATCTTCACCGACTGATTTATTTGGACGGGTTGATAAATTCACTTCGTAATTCTTGAAGCCAAAATCAGATAATATGCGTTCAGTAAGATTTAACACTCCTAAAATTTCGTCAGCGATTTGTTCTCTTAAACAGAAAATGTGAGCATCATCTTGAGTAAACCCACGCACTCGCATCAATCCATGTAATGCGCCTGAACGTTCGTAGCGGTAAACTGTTCCTAATTCTGCCCAACGAATCGGAAATTCTCGGTAAGAATGTAGTTCGTGTTTGTAAGTTAAAACATGAAATGGACAGTTCATTGGCTTAATTTGATAAGCTTGATTTTCTACTTCTATCGAGTCAAACATATTCTCTCGATAGAAGTCATAATGTCCAGATGTTTTCCATAAATCTAAATTTGCTACGTGCGGGGTGTAGAGTAATTCATAACCTGCTTCTAGGTGAGCTTTGCGCCAATAATCTTCTATGATGTAGCGGATAGCTGCTCCGCGTGGATGCCAAAATACTAAGCCTCCCCCTGCATCTTCTTGAATGCTAAAAAGTTTTAGTTCTTGTCCTAATTTACGATGGTCGCGGCGGAGTGCTTCTTGTTTTTGTTTGAGGTATGCTTGCAGTTGTTCTGCTGTTTCCCAAGCTGTACCATAAATGCGTTGCAGCATTGGTTGGGTTTCATCGCCACGCCAGTAAGCACCAGCAATATTTTCTAAAGTAAAGGCATCGGGGTTAATTTCACCTGTGAAGTTTAAATGTGGCCCTGCACACAAATCCCACCAGTAATCATCAGGAGGGATAATAACTGATGCAAATAAAGATGGTTCTGATCTACCAGTATCGGGATTACCGATAAAGTAACGGGTGATTGCCTCGTCTTCTGGAATACTGTTGAGGATTTCTAATTTATACGCTTCGCTTAAAGAAGCAATTTCAGTTTTGATTTCTTCTCTATCTACAACTTCTCGAATGATGGGTAAGTTGGCTTAAACTGGCTCAAACAACAAGCAGAAAATGCTTTTTTGCCCATCATTAGTATATCAGTTAACACACTTCAAATTCGGCAGACACTGGCTGCCGAATTTGAATTAGTCCCTCATAACTTATTTCCAGCCCTTCAAAGTCGTGAATTACAGAATCCTTCACTAAGTTGGCAAAATAGCAATTATTATCAGCGTTTATTTTCTACCCTATCATGGTCGCACATACTCGAATTAACTCGTATTGACAATACTACTAAACGAGCTTTTTATGAATTAGAGTGCATCAAAAGTAACTGGTCTAAACGAGAATTAAAGCGCCAAATGAACAGTATGCTTTACGAAAGGGTCGGGTTATCTAAAGATAAAGAAGCTGTTTTGACACTTGCAAATGAAGGACAAATTATAGAAAGTCCTGAAAATCTTTTACGCGACCCTTATGTTTTGGAATTTTTAAGGTTAGAAGAACGAGTTACTTATTCAGAATCTGACCTCGAAGAAGCTTTAATTAATCATCTGCAAGAATTTATGCATGAATTAGGTCGAGATTTCTGTTTTATTGACCGCCAATTCCGAATTAAAGTTGCGGAAGAACATTACTTTCTCGATTTACTGTTCTACCATCGCTCCCTACAATGCCTTATTGCTATCGATTTAAAACTAGGAAAGTTTAAACACGATTATGCCGGACAAATGAATTTTTATCTTAACTATTTGAAGGAAAATATTGCTTATCCCCATGAAAATCCTCCTGCTGGAATTCTTCTTTGTGCTGAAAAAGATGCAGAAGCCGTTCACTATGCAACAGCCGGACTCGATAATTAATTATTTGTTTCGCGCTATATGGTTGCGCTTCCTTCAGAAGAGACCCTTAAACAATGGTTAATAGAAGAACAACATAGGCTGGAACAACAATTTGATTTTGGTTTGAGAAAGGAACGTTGATAGTTTTAAACTTCAAGCTACCTAAAATTACGCTGGTTTTACTAAAATCAGCTTAGTTTTAACAATTGCACTCCTTATCGATGCATATCACTTTTGATAGTTGTCAGCGGAGCTAGAAACTTGCCAAGCTGGGAAAATATTGCACCCACCTATCGAAATGCCAGCCAAACCCAAACAACACACAATTCGGTTTGAAATGCTGCTCACAAAAGAACAAAATGAACATTGGCAAGCTTTAGCCGACTCTTCAGGTATCAGTAAAGCAGAATTAGTCAGGCGTTCTATGGCTGGGTGTCGCATCAAAACTATCCCCCAAGCAAACTGGCAATGTTACTGGCAGCTGTTAAACATAGGCACAAAGATTAATCAAATAGCCAAAGCTCAAAATAGTGCGATCGCCAACGGATTAATACCACCACCCATCGACCCCATCCTTTTTGAAGAGTTAACCAAACAAATTAATAAATTGCGGTTACATTTACTTTTAGGGAGTGACGAAGAAACAAACGAGGAACTATCTTTGGGCAATGATTGGGAAGATTAAAAAAGGTAAAAGCTTCGCCGGACTCACCAAATACATCTTAGAAAAAGAAGAAGCAGAACTTCTTTGTACCAACCTCGCCGGAGAAACTCCTCAAGACTTTTACAGACAACTTGCAGCTACCCGCCAACTCAACCCCAGAGTAGAATCTCCCGTCAGTCACATTTCTCTTAGCTTTGCACTGGGAGAAAGACCAAATCAACAACAGCTACAGGAAATTGTCGAAGGTACGCTTTTGGGTATGGGTTTTGATAATTGTCTCTATTTTGCCGCCACCCACAATGACCGTAACCACTTCCACCTGCACATCGCCGCAAGTCGCATCAATATTGATGGTGAATGTGTATCTGATTGGTGGGATAAAAGACGTTTGGAAAAAGTTCTGAGAAATCTAGAATCCCAGTTCAACCTAACTTCCGTACCCTGTTCTTGGGAAGTAGACCATACAGCACCTTCTACTGGACAAAAGCGACGGATGATGCGCGAACGACAAGAATTTGAACTGCGGCTACGGAATAAACCATCATCCTATAGCGCGGTAGAGAAAATTCAGGATGCAATAAACACTACCATCCAACCTGAAATGACGATGACCCAATTTCTTGAGAAGCTGCAAACAGCAGGTGTGGAAACTAAAGTAAAAGTTACCAAGGAGGGGATCATCCAAGGTATTTCTTATTCAACAGATGGGGTTGCTTTCCAGGCGCGGAAATTAGGTAGAAATGGAAAGGCTTGCACTCTCAAAGGACTTTTGGCACGGGGTATCGATTTTGACTTGGAAGGAGATGTTTTGGCGTTAGTCCAACGTGCTACAAGTAACAGCCAAGACGACAAGCAAACGTCAATAAATACGTTAATTGCCAAAATTCAAAATCATCCTCAAAACTTATCTATGTATACGTCGGATTCCCACGGCCACAATGTCGCCCAAAAAAGCCAATCTGCTAATGTTTCTAACTTGAGTAACTCCCAACAGCAAAATTGCATACTTAAGTCTCAAGTTAATTATTTAAAGCACCACAAAGGTGCAGAATTAGACCTTTAACACTTACGACTTCTTCATCTTGAGCCAGCTAAATAATTGAGCAGCTGTTAGCTCTAGGTCAATTCCATCCAACACAATCAAATTATCCGTTCCACGACACAATTCTGGTTGTTGTTTTGGTTGAAAAACTAAAACTGAACGGTCGTCTGGGTCAATCAACCATCCGAGTTGGCAACCATGTTTGAGACTGTGCAGAATATTACCAGTAACGCGGTTAGAACTTTGGTCGGGAGAGAGAATTTCAATTGTCCAATCTGGAGGAACGAACACATCATCAACAGGTTGGCCATTCTCATCAAATTCAATGTGTTCCCACCTGAGAACGAATATATCGGGAACTATCGAGCGACCTCCACAAGTACACCGTAATTCTGGAAAAGCATAGGCAATTCGCCTCTCTTCAACAACTTCATTAATCACATTAATCAATTTACCCTGAAGTCGGGAATGGCGGGTCTTCGGCATTGGTTTTTGGATAATCTCGCCGTCAATGTACTCACTAGCAGGGTTTGTTTCTGGTAGCTTGAGAAACTCTTCTAATGTAGGAGATGAGGGTCGCGCAACAGTCATGATTTTCTGCTCCAAACTGTCTGCTTCCAGTTTATCAAGGCGCTCATCGCAATCCAATTTTAAACGTTGGATCATCAACTACAAGTTATACTCATTTTCCAAGAAAGCCAGTATTCGTTCCTGCTTAGAGGTGAGACTCCCAGGATCTGCTAATCTCCCCACCACTTCCACTACAGCTGCATGGGTTGGCTCAAAATCTTTGTAAATTTCGTCAGTTAGTCGCCGGATGCGATCGCAATTTTTCGCAGCTGTTGGCTCATTCGGAGTATATACAGGTTCTAAGTTTTCAAGTTTGACAGCAGGAAAGTCCATTCTGTAAGTTTGAACAGCACAACTGTAAGTGTTAACCTCAATAATTATGCACCAGCACCCGGAAAACTTTTTTAACTCCGGATCGCCTTTGCCAATAATTTGGCAGAGTTCACCAACAAAATGTGGATTGGGTACGGGCTGCTTACTCTTAATTTGTTGAACAATATCGCATTTATTCAGTTTTTTATCCAGTAGCTTTTGTGCCAATTGTTTCCCTTCTTCCTGCACAACCTTGGCTAGCAATAAGATGTCTTTTTTGGTCAACCTAGTATTACGAGTCAAAAGTAAGTGTTTTATTTCTTCACCGAATGCAGTAACTAAAGTATCAAGTGCCTCAGTAAATTGAGCGTCATTCCTGATTGTGCGCTCGCTCACTTTGTACTGTTGTGCCAAACTTTTAGCCACATCTACCTTGATTGGATTTTTTCCCTTCGGTAAATCCTGTTGGGGGTCATCCTCTACCGATAGGAAATTTTTTCCGTTCGGTAAATTCTGTTTCAAGTTATCCTCACGATTTCCCCTTAAATTTATATAGCGCTTGCCTCTAAGATAACTTGCAGTTTCTGGTGTGATGTTGCGTCGCCCTAATTGATGATTGGCAATCCAACAGATAGCTGCTGCCCGGTCTGTAATCTCAATTTCTACTATCTTGTAAGGAATTTGCAGTCGGATACAAATTTCATAGCGGTTGTGACCATCTAGGAGGATACCAGTACCCAGCCATACTACCAGAGGGTCAATACAGCCAAATTCTTGTAAGTTTGCCTCTAGTTGCAGTTTTTCTTCAGATGATAAAGGCGGAATGAGATTTTGAAACTCTGGGTCAACTTGAAGGATAGGGTGTGATGAAGATGATACAGAAAATTCATCACGTACATTTGACGCAGGTTGGATTAAGGTAGCTAAAACTTCTGGATGCAGTTGTGTTTCCATTTCTTCGATTCCAAAGAAGTTTACTGCATGAGATTTTTGGATGACAGCAATCTTTCCATTAACCAAGATTTCTGATAATTCCATAGGATTTGTCGAAGAACATTGTCGCTACCCCGGTGTTGCCATGCCGTGCCTTAGCCACAATTAGTTCTAGAATTCCCTTGTCCGCAGTATCTGGGTTATAGTACTCATCTCGGTATGCGAGGATAATATTGTCTGCAACCATCTCTAAAATCCCTGACTGACTGAGATCGCTCATCATCGGGCGTTTGTTTTGCCTTCCCTCAACTGCCCTAGAGATTTGAGACAGTGCCAATACGGGAACATCTAAATCTCCCGCCATTTTGTAAATTCCCCTCGCCACATCTCCTAGCTCATAGCTGCGGTTGCTGCCGATGTCTTGAGCCATCATCTGGAGATAATCAACTACAACTAGCCCTAGCTTTCCAACACGTGCTTGAACTTGTCGGCAAGAGGAAGCAATTCCAGAAACCGTAACCCCTCGGTTGTCATTTATATATAGCGGTAACTCTGAGGTAATGCCGACAATTTGAGCAATGCTGTCAAATTCCCAATCAACTAAAGGTTCAAATCCTGCCCGATGTCTGCGGATGCGATCGCTCAAAAGTGGAATTAAATTGAAATCTTTATACTGGGGAGTTACACTAATTAAACTCCACAGCCTATATTCCAACTGCTTTTTGGTCATCTCCAACGAGAAAATAATCACAGGCAACTTGTGCAGCAATATCATTTGGAGGGCTAAGAACAAAGCAATTTGGGACTTTCCAACTGACGGTCTGCCTCCAATAATGGTGAGTGTGCCACCTTCAAATCCCACCATCAACTTATCAAGTTCATTCAGTCCTGTTGGATAAATGGGCCGTCCGGACTCCAATTCCTGGTAAGCAGCAATATTAATCATGCTGTTATGTTCGGTGTTTGAACACAATCCTTGGTTAGAAACTTGGAAAACTTTTTGCTCTGCTTGGTCAAGAATTGTTGGTAACTCGGTTTCCGTCTCGTAGCCCAATTGTACAATCTCATTGCCAACCGATATTAACTGCCGTCGCAGGTATTTTTCCATTACCAACGCGGCGATCGCGTCGATATTGACTGCTGATACGGTGCGGTCTACAAGCGTTGCTAATTTATTTCTACCGCCAACACAGGCTAGTAGATCGTGGTCAGCAAGCCAATTTGTAACTGAGAGTAAATCTGTAGGTTTACCTGAACAGTAGAGGCGCAATGCTGCTTGATAGATATCTTTGTGGGCGCTGATATAAAAGGCTTCTGGAATTAAGTCATCGTTCACTCTGTTAATTGCTTCTGGGTCAAGCATTATCCCACCAAGAATGGCTTCTTCACTTTCAATACTTTGGGGAGGTAATTTATCAATCATGATTTGTCCCTCCAAGCTCGCACCGCAAACTGATGCTGCTGTTCAATTTCTTGTTGAAACTGCCTCATTGCTTTGTCGCACGGCTGCGACTGTGATTGTTGAACAGTGGCAGCATTATGTTGCATTGCCAAGTATTGTTCGTAATAAACCTGCCAACGGTTTTGTCCGGCTTTGTTTTTGTGCGCTAGCCACGCCTCAATGTCATTGATCTGTTGTGATAAATTCTTCGTTTTTTCTTTGCAAAAATTCAAAAAACTCGCTCGCTCTTCTTCTGAGAGAGTCTGAATAAAGTCTGTATAAGTCTGAATAGTATGAGGAGCGCTGGAATGTTTGCTTGGCAAAGTTTCTGGACTTTGTTGAGAGCTTAAATAATCTCTGTTGGAGCTTAAATAAACCTCATTGGAGTTTAAATAATCCTCGTCGGGGTTTAAATAATCTTCCTGGGAGCTTAAATAAGCGGAAGTTTTATTATTACTAGGTTTTGAGCTTATTTTTGACTTTTCTTTCGATAGTCGTTCTGCTTCTGCTTTCGCTCTAGCAGATGTTAAATTATGACCCTGCACCGTCACAGTTCGGTAATCATAGAGTCTAAGAGTGCGAAGTTTCCTCAAGTCCTTCTCAATTGTTTCTGGTGAACTACCTATAGTCACTGCAATATCTGCGATTGAAGGTAAATCATGATATTTAATTTCACCGCCTGGTGTATAGTCAGCAAATGGGTCAATCATCATTAAGTAAAGCCAAAGGCGGCATTGGTTGCCTGTTAGCTTGTTAACAATAGCGATCGCAGCATCTCGTTTAGAAATCATAAAATACCCTTCCATTTTTGATTCCTCAAATTGTTGTGGACGGCGAATAGTGCGCCTTTTAGTTGTCATGGCTGTACCTCCTGGCGCATGACTTCCACTTCATCTATATGTGTTAGCTGAAGGAGGTCAAACTTTCCTTGAATGGTTACATACCTTTTGGGTGAGGCTGTAGATGTGAAAGGTGCTATGATGTGGATACTCATGATGTTCCATTCATTAATGAGTTAAGTCACGTCAAAAACTCAAAATTGCCAATATAGCAATTATATAAATATAAAATTGCCGAATTGGCAATAGTAAAGTAAAGATATGTTACTATGAGCCAGCACAGAGAAATTTTTAATCAGTTATTGTTGGCTTTTGATTATTCAGCCAAGCAAGTGAGCGCCTGGACTGGAATTCACGAAAGTCGGCTCAGTCGGTTTAGAACAGGCAAACTAGACCTTGAAGCTGGTGAATTTTTTAGCTTGCTGGCTTGTATGCCGAAAGAATTCCAAGATAGTTTTTGGCTGAAGATTCGTGAGGGAGAGACTTCTTGGCGGATACGAGTTTTGTCTGCTAGTCATCACGAAATTGAGGAAATTCTGAGGGGACTGGCAGATAGATGGGCAAGTAGCACAGATGAAGCAAAAATTGCCTCGTAATTTATAACATCACTGCATATTACAAATGCAGGGGAGAAAAGTTTCCGAGATAATAAGCTTGGACAAATACTCTGAGGTGAGTTTGTTTATCAGGAACCCTCGGTTAAATGATTTGCTTGATTTGCTAGATAATCAATCAACAATTGTTGACCCAATCTGGTTTGTATATTGCCTTTTCCAGATTCATTCAAATGTTTCCAATAAGCAGCAACAGTTGATAAAGAAATCATATCTGTAATACAACGGTTTGGCATCTGAACTTTCCAAGGGCGTACTCCCGTTATTCTAAGAAACTCTTTAGCATTCTTAGATGGTTTCTGGACAGCTACAGCCATTTGGCGAACAGTAATTGCAGTTTGTCCATTTGGCAATTTATAGGCGATAACTCTAAAATTTTTGTGTTTCATTCTAATTCGCTCTGTAGCAAGTAGTAAAGTTGAGTCTTGAATGAAGTTATTCTCTTGTGTCATCTCCAAAATGCGTGTGAAAAATTTCATCAAGTTTATTAATGATGAAATATTCACGCCCTCCAGTAATAAAGGACTATTAAGTGTTGATATTTGCATCCTGGTTTAAATATTTGCTTGTAGAATAGACCTATATTTATATCAATGCAACGTAAATAAACTAGACTACAAGCCTTGGCTAATTATTGTTAATTACAGGCAAAAATCCAATAAAAATTTTTAAATTTAATAATACAAACTTCCTTTTTTATTTTTAAATCTTAGACAGTCGTATTATTGAATTCAAATGATTTGGTATATATTGCCCAATTGCCCAATTTTGGTAGATGTGTATCCAGTGGAATACGCCCTTTAATTTGAAACCACAAATACAATAGATAGATTTGTCGCTTAGTACACGTCACCGCCAAAAGGGGTCGAAAATAAAAATTGCAATCACACGTTTTGCTGCTCATTCCAAAACTGAATTCCAAACTTCATTTATGGTGATCTGTACTTAGTAACCTCCAAAATTGCTCAAACTTATCTACTGTATAGATTTTGTCGATTCATAACTCAAATAATTTCAATGATTGCTGTGGCTGGCTTTCATTGATTATTTGGTTTATGTGGCAACAATTGCAATGTTTGTGGAGTTTATATATTCCAAGCTTTTAAGACAGTTTGCCAAGAATAAATTCTAAGTGGAATCTATCAAAAGTGATAAAAAGATACTACCTTAGATAGTTGGATAATTTTAGTTAGTGTAAAAATAAATATAACAATAGTTTGGTTTTATACATTATTTTTGTCACAAATGAACAAAATAGAAAGACAATAGATAGCCATATTCTCTGAAAACAAAAAATATATTAGTAATTCATATAACTAAGTAAATGCCGAAACACTCCAGTCAAATTCAAGAATAGCAATATTAATTAAAGTAACAACGAAAGTATTGTTAGGCAAAAAATAAACACGAAAAAATGAGTATGATTCCGAAAAAACCTTAGAAATCAAGTTTAAGTGTATATTTATAACCGAGTCATTTAGAAATCATAAGAAAATGAGTGGTGTTACGGAAGTATCGCTTAATAGAATTTGCAACTAGTGAACAAGATGTGTATTTGTATATTCAAGGTTTGATGACATATGATTACCAATATTGATGGCAGTATTTAAGCACAGCTATCTAAACTACTACCAAGGAGAATCAGAAGACGCTGGAGAAGACAATTCTATTTCTTCTGACTCTGATTGGTTAGGCGATGTTTTGGAAAACTGTCCAGTAGCTAAAAGCTGCTCCGCAATTTGTTTCCTTAAATCTATAGCTTCATCTAGCTGGTTTAGGTCAATTTGAGGAGAACGCGCAATCAGTCGCGGACACAACTGTTGAGACCAAAGTTTCTCGCTTTCTTCAATTTGCTTTTGGTCTGATTTGGGAATGGGAATAGTTAAGGGGTAAGGAATAGAACCCTCAGAAGAAGAAGTATAGCCAGGGTTGGTTATTACACATTTACCTTGAGGAAAGCGCATTATCTCGTCTGCGGTAAGAATGGGCATTGTTTGTATATTATCTGCCCAAGTGGTAGTGCGCCCTTCTTTAGAATCGCTAATAGATTTATTTTTGATGATAAATTCTTTGTTGCCGTAGGACTGAGAAAACTTTTCGGCGGTGGAATAGTTGGCAGGGTTATATAAAATTTTGGTGCTGCAAGCACTGGTAATGGCAGCTGCTAAGTTCTCTCCGTAGGCATTAGCAAGCTGTTCCAGAGATTGCACACCCAAGACAAAACACGCGCCATTACTTCTGTACTCGTTAATCCACTGGGGTAGTGCCTTTAGATACAAAGAAGGTAACTCATCAATAAAAATTCCAATTGGATCAAAACGGGGCGTACACAGGTTGCTGACAATTGTCATGTGAAGAGCAGCAGCTAGCAAAGGTCCTACCACATCACGTCTGGGATCATCTAACTTAAAAATTAGTATCTGCCGTCCTGATAGTTTGGTGGGAATGGTGCTTTTGCCAATGAAACACGGAAGTAGCGATCGCTGAATAAAAGCGGAAAATATCCCCACAGTAGTGGTGTCAATACTTGCGATCGTCTTCTCACTATCCCTGGCCTTGAGGTATTGTTGAAATGAAGCAGCAACCCAGCGAGAAACTTTACCCGCTTGCACTGCGGCGTACAGCTTGTTGATAAAGTCATCAACAGACTGGATGCAGTACACTGTTGCTAAGTCTGGGCAATCGCTACCCTTAGCGAGTTGAATTAGCGCTTTTGCTAGTAAATCAGCAGCTTTAGAGAAAAATTCATCGCTTTTGCCACTACCAGCATTAGCATTAATTACTTGGGCAATTTGCGCTGCTGTCACCGCATCTTCTTGATTCTCCATAAAGTCCAACGGGTTAATCACTTCGCTGTAGGGTTCGCCAGGAGCAAATATCCGCACGTCGTAACCGTACCGCGCCGCCAATGGTGCCAGCAACTTCATCTGGTCGCCCTTTTTGTCGTAGACGATGAGCGGAAAACCTTGTGCCATACAACTTTGAGCCATGCGGTCAATCGTACCAAAAGTCTTCCCCGAACCAGGAGCGCCCAGGACTAAGGTAGAACGTTCGGCGTGGGGAATCCAAACTGTAGGTGATGCACCCAGGAAGGTTTGAAGTCTGGCTCCAAATCCCCTGAGTTTTCCCGAAAACCAATAACGGGGTGAGCCGCACCAAAAGCATACTTTATTGTGCTTACGCTCTTGAATTTGCTTAAGAGCAAGGTTAGTAGCTGCTAGTTTTTCTACCTTTCCTACCAGCCGTCCGGTAGAAATTTTGCCCTTTTTACCACTAGTAAATTGACTTAAAAGAATTAGAAATATTAAACCTCCTACCATTGCCAGTCCTTCTGGATTAGCAAAAGTTTTCAGTAGCCCGTTAAAGTCAATACCCGATTGAAAATCATTCTTTGGCAGCTGTTCCAACACGGTTTGATTTGGGGGCTGTGTAATATCTGAAGTTAATAAAAATCGGTAGTTCATTTGACGGGTAATTTGAGGAGAGTATTTTTTACAGGTTGATAATATCTGCCATCAAAGCAATAAGTTATTTCTTGCAAAATAGGATTAAAATTAATTTGTTGAATATCCAAACAAGGTAAATTTGAAGTGTTAGTAAAATTATCTGAACTAATGCTGATTAAATGTTTCCCAGGCGGTAAATCAGGTTGTAAATAAAGATTCATTACACTACTGTACTGCCCTTGATCTTGACTCAGATAACCTGCGTACAAACATCCCAGTCTTCCACACAAATCGGGAGAGTTGAAGTTCAAGATATACAAATGCTTGTCCTTATCATGAGTTGGAATAGTAGCAACTTTAATAGAACTTACCTTAACTGGCAGCAAAGAGGTATTTTCCGATACAGCCAAATTTACTAATGATTTTGGTATTTTACGGGCGTTATGCCAATTTAGCCCAACTTCAGTAGTGTTTGTATTGCTACAGCCATTCAACAACAAGGCGCTGATCATTAGAACAATTCCCAAACTAAAATGAAAGTAGCGTACCAAACGCACAATTTTATTGTTAGGAATGGGGATAATTTTCATCTTTAGTTACCTTTAGCCAGGAACGTTAACACCGTTGAAAATTTTGTTTGTAGCTCTTTAAGACATCTTCGCTGTAATTTTTTAGAGAAAGTCTGCCAAATATATCTTTTGCTTTGCTATCCACTTGGGAGCGATCGCCACCAAAGTGCTTTTGGGCTACTCGTTCAATTAGGCGTTCTCCTGAAAAATTTTGCCCAGTTGTAGGATCAATTTCCTTGGATGTGAGATTAATTTTGTCAGCGATACTATTTTGAAAAGCTGCTTCTTGGGCAGCTGGGGGAAAGAATTGAAATACCTCCGGGTCGCTGGGCTGGTATCCTTGAGAAAGCTTTGTTAAAAATTCTTGACCACCAGAGACTTGGACAATTTGTTCTTGGGTGTACTTGTTGTAACTCATGAACTGATATTTACCCAGTGATACTCCGCAATTACTCCCACCCTCGGCACAGACGTAGGAACCAACAGCACTGTAATTACCACCACTGCTTTCAATACCAGCAATTGATTTGGAAAGTTTATCCAAGTAGACACCTTGAGAAAATTGACCAGACTGACAATTAAATTGAGCGGTATTTTTTACAGTTGGTGTGTTGCTAGCGCCAGGAATAACTAACGCCACATCCTTGGCTGAAGTGGGAGTGGAGATGCTTCTGGTCTGAGGACTGTCTAAAGTGCCAATAAAGATGGGTGCATTTACCTTATAGGTAAGAAATGGAACCGGACCAATAAAATAAGGTGTAGCGCCACAAGCGTTTTTGAAGCGGAAGAACAAAGCAGTGTCAACGGTATCGGTTTTTTCATTCGGTTCCATCACAACAACCTTGAAAGCACTGCCATAGGGCAACCTTCCCGTGGGTTCTTTGCCGCCATTCATCGCTTTCAAACAGCCCCAACCGCCTTCTACTTGCTGGTACTTACCACTGATCCACGAACGCCCCTCAAATTTTCCCCTAACGTTGCGTCCTAAATTCTCCAAGTTGTCGAGTTCAATGTACGGACAATCTTGTCCCTCACAGGGAACGGAAAAACCAGCTACATCCGAACCTGAGATAGTTCGTTGGCGGCGTTTTTCTGCTTTACCCCAGATAAAATCGATTCTGGCAACCGTATTACCTAACTCTGCAAGGGGAATGGGGAAGGAAGTTAAGGGCAGGGCATTTAGTCCAGGTACGCCAGATATTAAGGTATCCTGCCAGCCTGCAAAATTCGATAGCTGCACCGCATCGATGTTGGGGATGTCCGAAATTGTGTAGGATGATAGGTCAATTTGGTTGAGTTTGAGCTTACCTAACGCTGGATTTTGAGCCAGAAGGGTAGAAAGTGGAGTGTAAATATCGGTTTTGGGGGTATTGGCTTGAATTAGCGCAGCAATGGGCGGTATTTGTGCGGTGTTCGTCTGTCCCAGATTTGGTACGACCTCTGCTAAGTGTTGGAGAGTTTGTTTTTCTACAAGCGGGAAAGCATCTAAAGCAACTGTGTTTAATTCGAGATTGCTGACAGTTTTGGCAATGGTATTTAAACTCAATAAATCCGGTCGTAACGCTTCTTCAATATCATCTAAAGTTAGATATTTATCGGGTGTATCTCCTGCCGCCCAGCGTTTGAGAAAACCATCAATATTAATTGAACCACTTTTTTGAATGGGAGGCATTGTGCCGAAGGAAATGCGTTGCCAATCTGGTAAGAGAACTTGATAATTATTAGCAACGGACAGCAAGCGAGAAGGTAAATCTGTTGTTGGCGGATTTTGTGCTGCAAATGGAAGTGACAGCCAAGTGCTAAAAGAGGTAAGTATTACTAAAGAGATAGGCAGAAATAGTAAGCCTAAAAATCGAAAAGTTTTCATGCATCAATATTGAGGTTGATTTGATGAATAATTTTCGATTATTTCAATACAAGGTTGTGCTTTTCTAAAGACGTAAATGAGTCTATCCCAATGGTAGTATTTTAATATATGTTAATACTTATGTTTTGCAGCATAATTTCTCTAAATTTGTTACATGACCGACCACGACAGATTATTCAAAGAACTTCTCTCAACATTTTTCATTGAATTTATTGAGTTGTTTCTCCCCCAAGTTGCCAGCACAATCGACCGCAAATTTATTCGTTTTCTTCCCCAAGAATATTTCGCGGATTTGACATCAGGTGAAGATAAAATTATTGATTTATTAGTAGAAGTTAAACAAGCTGGTGAGGACGTAGGCTTTTTGGTTCATGTCGAGGCTCAATCATATACGAAAGCAGATTTTGCTCGTCGTATGTTTTTCTATTTTGCCCGCTTGTATCAAAAGTATTTACAACGTGTATATCCTATTGTCGTGTTTTCTTTTGATGAACCCCAGCGTGAGGAAGTACATACACATGTGGTGGAGTTTGCTGATTTAAAGGTGTTGGAGTTTAACTTTGCTTTCATTCAACTCAATCGCTTGAATTGGCGAGATTTTGTACAGCAATCCAACCCAGTCGCAGCAGCTTTAATGGCAAAGATGCAAATTAAACCAGAAGAACGACCAAAGGTAAAAGCCGAGTGTTTGCGGTTGTTGGCAACATTGTGTCTAGACCCAGCGAGGACACGATTAATTTCTGGATTTATAGATACCTATCTGCGGTTGAATCGCCAAGAGGAGCAAAGGTTTCAAGAAGAAATTGGTAGACTGGAAGAACCAGAAAAAGAGGGAGTTATGGAAATTGTTACCAGTTGGGGAGAATGGGCAGAGCGATCGCTTGTCCTTCGCTTGCTAAATCGACGGGTGGGACAACTGCCTGATGTAGTAGTAGAGCGAGTAGAAAGTTTACCGATTGAGCAGTTGGAAGCTTTGGGTGAGGACCTACTTGATTTTACCAGTCTTACTGACCTCGAAAGGTGGCTGGCTGAGAATAATGGCTGATATATTTTTTGAGTTTAAATAAATTTATCGAAATTGTTATCAGTTGGGGAGAATGGGCAGAGCGATCGCTTGTCCTTCGCTTGCTAAATCAACGGGTGGGACAACTGCCTAATGTAGTAGTAGAGCGAGTAGAAAGTTTACCGATTGAGCAGTTGGAAGTATTGAGATAAGCACTACTAAATTTTACAATCCTCGCTGACCTCGAAAGCTGGTTGGCAGTTAATTATCGCTCTGAATAGTAGCAAACTTAAAAATCGCATTACATTTCTATCTTTCGTTTTTTCCAATAATCTGGTTTGCGTTTCCCATGTGCGATGGCTACAACCCAAATAACTTCTTCAAGCTCTATATAAAAGATAAGATAAGGGAAACGTTTAATGGCATAACGACGTACCCCTTCAATTTTGTATAGTGTTCCCAGATTTGGGTTTTGCTGAATATTTCCAAGAACTTTCTCCACCTCAGATAATAAATCAAGTCCCAAGCCAACTTTTTGATCCTCATAATAAGCAATTGTAGCATCAAGTTCTTTTCTCGCTTCGGTGTGGATAACGATAAACTTCACGAATATTTCTCTCGCAACTCGGAAAATACTTGATTTGAAGGTTCGCCAAGAACTGTCCCACGATGAATATCTTCTAGGCGCTTAGTTAATTCCGTATCCCAAGCACCCTCTACATCATTATCAATATCTCCATCTAAAGATTGAATCAAAAAATGAGCAATTTCGGCACGTTCTTGTGCAGAGAGTTGCGAAAGTTCTAGCTTGAGTTTTTCCGCAGTTTCAGTCATGTTACCGTTTCTCCTGAGCTATTGAGACACGAGGCGTAACTATCCAATTTTAACTGCATTAACCGGACTGTGAGGTCGCACAGTAAAGCTTACACCCTCTCAACTCCCAAACAAAACCTCCGGCTCTTTTGCCCAGCGACTTTTATCAGGCGATGCTGCCGGACGTGCGTAAACTGCTTGATTGCGAATCTCAACAATTTTATCTTCTTCTCGAATCATGCTGGGAGTGAAGTTGTACCGTTGTTCTAAAAAATCTTTCACAGTTACTTGTAGAGGTTGTCCGCCCAGTTCTAGGTGAGAAAATTGTTTGGTATTTCTGTAAAACGCTTCTTCTGCTGTTTTCCGTACAAGGAGGGCAATTTCTGCCGGAGTTAGGAGTTTAGTTTCTCTGAGCAAGCGCAACCAATCGCGATCGCTAAAATCCAATCCCGGAAAATATTTAGCTAGGTGCAATTTGAAGATTTCATATCTTGCCCCAGCGTGGGGAAGGTCTACAAAAATGATGTCGTCAAAGCGGCGCACGAGTTCGGCAGGCAAAAACTCCAATCTGTTAACTGTCGCCATCACCAATACCTGGGAGGTTCGCTCTTGCATCCAGGTTAAAAGCTTTCCTGCCAATTGACGAGATACGCCGCCATCGCTGTTGGAGTCAAAGCCAGCAAATCCCTTATCAAAGTCGTCAAAGTACAAAACTAAACCGTATTCGCCATTGGCATCACAAAATTGCAGAAACTCCCGCAAATTCTTTCTTGATTCGTAAGCTGTTGCCCCGCCAAGTCCCGCCCAGTCAGCAGCAACCATCGGCACGCCCATTTTCTTTGCTGCCAGCTTTGCACTCAAAGATTTTCCCGTCCCCGGCGGTCCCCAAAGAATCATCCCTTTAGGAAACTGGAGATTGTGTTTTCTCGCCTCCGGACTGAGCAGGGTAGCAGCTCGTTGGAGGATTTCTTCCAACAAGTCCAAACCCCCAGCTTGCGGTACGTCTGGCTCGTTGATAAACTCCACTCCCCTACCTTTTAGCTTGCTCTTTTTGTAAGCCAAGACCGCATTAGTCAGTTCTTCTAGGGAATGGGGAATTCCTGACTGTCGAGAAAGCAACATTTCCAGTTCGCCCATAGGCAAACCCAAGCAGGTTCGGATTAAGATTTCAAAATTGCGATCAACATTCAACTCAAATCGACTCTCCACTAAGTTCCTTACTGTTTGCCGAACTTCTATTGCACTGGGAAGGGGATAGCTGAGGACTGGTACTAAAGTTACTAACTCTCTTGGAAGATCAATGTAGCTTTCTAAACATACAAGCAGTTGCTGACCCTTATTTGCAGTTAGGTCGTAAGCCAAATTACTCAGCATTGCTACTGTCTTCGGCGGAAAAATACCCGTGACCGCATCTGGGGAAATAGCACCTTCAAAGACAAATATCCCCGGCGCATTGCGGTGTTGCAACAACCAAGCGAACCCTGATGTACATTCAGTATCAGTTGGCACAAGTCGCATAGATACATCAATTTGCTGCAACTGGGAGTAGCCTTGATTCCAAAAATATAAAGGCAGGCTGCGACTTTTGGCTAATTTATGTAGAAATTCCAGTACCTTCATCCGCTCGGTGAGTGGAGTTTCCAGGGCAACAACAGCCTGTGCTTGGTCAAACAGCATTGGTAAATCTTGGAGTTGCATAATCATCCGTAAAAAACAGGTAAATAAGTTTTGCGATAATCAACATTCGCCCACTTTTTCGCCTGCTTGATCGTCCACATCGGTTCATGAGGTAAATCGGGTACACTTTGCAGTTGAAACAGGTATGTGCGATCGCCAGCTACTCGCGCCACAACAGAGGCTATTACCTTGCAACAGCTACGCGGGTACTTAACCACTTGTTTCTCGCTAAAGCGAATTACCACCCAATTGCCATTGGTAAAAAATTTATTTCTGATCTCATCCTTACCCTGGTCAATGCAGTGGTGGGGAGCTTTGGTGTTGCCTACATAAGGTTCATCAATTTCAATATCTATACTTAAACTGCTTGTATGTACAAACACGAAATCTGCCGAGTAAGGATAAGAAAATTGTGGATTTTGGAATGCCACGCCCTGAACGGCATTTGGAAAAACGTGCCGAAGAACCTGATAAAAAGCTTTTTCAGAAACACCCGCAGGAGCTTCACTACGACCAATTGGCTGTAAAACCTTGTCTGCAATCCACTGGCGCAGTTTCGCTTCGCGTTTTTGCAAGCGTAAAACAGTTTCATTTTTAACTTCGGTTGGTGATTGACGGTACTTGGAAATGTTTTTGTTACCTGATGTTTTAGGAGAAACAGGGAACATAGCGCAGAAAATGCCCAAACCAACAGATACCCAAGTAGCAGCAACCAACCAGAGGGGAGACAACAGGATAAAAGATAGGGAAATTAGAAAACCGATAGATATAAACAATACATAAATAGATACGTGTAATAACGAAACTTTTGGAAGGATAGAAGTATAACTACCTTGGTGTTTTAGTAATTGCTCTAGCTTTCTAGTAGAGAGAAGATGGTAGGCACTCAGACTAGGCGCAGGATTTTTTGCCAAGAATTTGAGTATTAAAGGTGGATAGAAAATAGCAGGATAGAATCTATTCACGGAAACGAATTAATTCTGTTTTGGGTATCGAATTATGCATTAGAGGTTGATTGAGTGATGGTTTTGGTACAGTTCTGGTTGGGGTGGCTGTGTCTTCAATTCCCATTAATCCCAGTTCCGTCAGCACTCTTAGGGAGAGGTTCACACTTTGCGCGATTTCCACTAAAGATTTATCGGAAGTATTTCGAGCCAACGCTAAAAACTCCCTAATCTTTACAACAATAGGATCTGATGCTGGTGTATAACCCCGACGCACCGCAGAAATCAAACCGCGTTCAATATCATTAAGCGTAGCCTGACGAAATAAACCAACCTCCAAGGTGTACCGTTGCTGTTCGGTTCCCGATACCGCCGCTATGCTCAAACCGTTGTATTTGGGTGAATTTTCTCCTGGTAGCAAGTTAAAGGTATATAGCCGCGCTGTACCATCTTCAGTCTTAGTCTTGATAAATAAATTGGTTACGTTCGCCCTTGTCAGATGGGGAAATTTTAAAGGCTGTATTTGACGGAGAAACACAGTGGTTGCTTGACCGCTTTGTGTCGCTGTGTCGGTGGCATAGGTGAAGCGGCTGGGGTCTGCTAGAAAAATCTGGGTGATCCGCTCGTTAACCCTGGAAAAATCAATAGCGGTAGCTCTTCCAGCCCAAACTTGAACGTTAATTGCCTTTGAGTTCAGACCTCTTCCTTCCAAAGTGCTAACTGTCAATACAGCTGGTTGTGCGTGAATAGGAAGTACGTTGGTCAAACACAAGAGCGCAATTGTACCCACCGAACCAAAAAATCTCCTCATATTCTTAGTCAACGAGAAATTTCAAAGAAACTATTAAAAAAGATGGAGAC
This sequence comes from Pelatocladus maniniholoensis HA4357-MV3, assembly GCA_019359115.1. Classification (GTDB taxonomy): domain Bacteria; phylum Cyanobacteriota; class Cyanobacteriia; order Cyanobacteriales; family Nostocaceae; genus Pelatocladus; species Pelatocladus maniniholoensis. The sequence goes on along the minus strand of JAHHHW010000156.1, from coordinate 1,653 downwards.
TTTCGTCTCCGCAGGCACAATTGCCCCATTAGAGCGCCTTTCAAGTTCATCAGAAGCTTTATCTGCACGCTTACTCAAACGCTCTTGCATTGGTTTGAAAAATCCTTCGACTGCTGCTGCTAAAACATTTGGTTGTCGAGCTGTGGTTGTAATTGTCTGGTTGCTAAACCCACCGTTGGAGATTACAGTTGAAGACTGAGTTTGGTTTTGGTTAAAAACCGCACCTAAACGCCCCGCAGCACCCAACAAGCCAATTAAAAGATCTTGTTGTGCGATCGCAGCACTTCTATCTTCGATTGATTTTGCAACTAGAGGTCGGCTGTCTTCTCCTCGAATTAAAATAGCGTCTTTAGGTATTGTTTGTTGCCGAACTTGACCAGAACTATCGGTATAAACAATAGCAACAACACTCTGCTTGACAAGTTTGTTAGCTTTGGAAACCGAATCGACTTCTGTAATCAAAATTGTTCCTTTTGGTAGTGCTACGCGGTTGTCGGTGGATAAAACATCTTGGAGCAATTCCACCGCAAAGTGCCCTTGGTTTTTATCGTCTTCTGTCCAAATCATTGGCACTAAAACCTTAGCTCTTGCACTTGTACCTATCTGAACTCGCAATGGCGAAACCAAAGACGTAGCAACAGTTTGTTTAAAGTTTGGATGTTTAAAACTTGCAGGAGTGCGATTTAAAATTCCCCACTCCCCCGATGTTAGGATTTGCTCTCCAGCGCTATTTGGTTGAGTGCGTAAACGCCCACTATCTTCTCTAAAGACATCGCCACTAACTGCAACGACAGGAATTGAAGTGGCAACTTCAGCCCCCAAAGATTGTTTTGGAACTTTTGCTGTACTAGTGAAAGTAGCAGAAGGCGAATGAGCAATGGTATTATCTGCAACGGTGGTCGCATCAGTATTGTTGGGTAAAGCTTGTCCCTGCCCCAACGGCTGATTTTCAGGCTTAATGTTATTACTTGCAACTCTTTGCTGTCCCAAAGTAGCAAGTTTATTCCACTGCTCAAAGGGGTCAATAGTTTCTACAGGATTGGGAGTAGGGGAGGAAGCATAGACGCGGAGTGGCTTGTTGCTAGACATTGTAATTCTGGGCTGTGGCGGTTGCACTAGCACTCTTTCTTGAATGATTCTTGGTGGTAAAGGCTCTTTGACAACACGAACTTGTGGAACAGGTGCAGGTTTGCGAATGTTTGTAGGAGCGGAGTGTTTTGGAACTGAGGGGGATGGGGTTTGTGCTTGTCCTTCGGTGCGACTGGCTTGGTTTCGCAATGCCAATTCAGCCTTGAGGCGAGCTGCTTCGTCACTTTCGCTTTCTGCAAAAACTGTTGGTGTGGATTTTGGGGTGAATGCGGTCTTTGCTATCGGTCTTGCAGCAAAGAAGATAGACCATATCATCCAAGCAAAACCCATCACACCACCTACCAATAAAGCTGCGATCGCACCTCGAACAAGAGGATTTTCGCTGCTGTCGCGTGTTTCGGCTTGCTCTCCATCAAGCTGAATTAAATACTCTTGGTCAATCAATACCTTCGCCAAATTTATGAACTGGTAGAACAAGGATCGGCAGGGTGGATGCGTCCTAAATTGGTAACTCTGTGGAAAATATTGGCAAGTAAAATTGGGTCTGGTTTTTCCGGAAGGAGT
>JAHHHW010000155.1 GCA_019359115.1 Pelatocladus maniniholoensis HA4357-MV3 | reverse complement strand
ATATGAATGAAAGATTACCAATTGAAATTGCGGCTTAACTATACTAAAGTCCTTGCTATATAAGGACTTAATTCTATACTAAACCGTTTAGTTTGCACTTCGTGACAGCTTCCCGATATTTACCCCTAATCCCAGTGTGCAAGCAGGGGAAACTATCTTTTTGCGTATCCGCAATGAGTTCTCCCAAGTTCTCAACGTGGTTGTACTGGCTTTAAGTTCCGATTGGTCGAGTTGAGAAATCGACATATTAGGAGACAATGCAAATTTTGTTCCTTTCGACCCCGGACAAGAAGAATGTATTCCACTCAAAATGAGTCTTCCAAAAGGTTATCAAGAAGGAACAGACATATTTAAAGTGTTTGTCACAGTTGGGCAAGCTAATTTCCGGTGGTTAGAGTTACCGTCCCTTGACCAACCAATTCCCACTAGTGGCACTAGAGGACTCAATTCCCCCAGAAATCAACTAGAAGAACTCCTAGCAGCTGTGGGAGCTGATGACCAACCTTCTACAAGTAGAAACGTACAAGTTGTTGCTGATCCTAGCCGTGGATGGACGACAAAACAGGTTACCGTAAAGGTAATAGCGACTTAAATAGAGCAAAGCTTTGCACGAGTGAATCTGTAGTCAAAACCAAAATTCCTGATTCTGTAATGCTTGCTTCTTTTTGCCTGGTAAAAGCCACACAAAAGTATTCCCACAAACTAGGTACGCAACTATGAGCCAAACAAATACACTAGTCAAAGCACAGAAAATAACAAGTTTCAAGCGCAGTTTGGCAGTCGTTATTGGCATAAACGAATACCAGAACAAGATTCCCAAGCTACAGACGGCTAGACGTGATGCTGAGGTGCTAGCGCAGATATTAGCAGAAGAACATCAATATGATGAAGTGATTTTAATTACTGATGAGACTGAGTGTAAACCAACCTTAAAGAACTTATTAACCCTGCTTGAGGAAAGACTGCCTAAAGAAATTCAGCCGACAAAAGACGACCGTTTACTCTTCTACTTTGCGGGACATGGAATAGCACGCAATAGCGATAAAGGACCTGCGGGCAATCTCGTACCACAGGATGCAGATTTAAAAAATAATAAAACTCTGCTCCCTATGCAGAAGTTACACGAATGTTTGAGCGCACTTTCCTGTCGCCACTTGTTAGTCATTATTGATTGTTGCTTTGCTGGAACTTTCCGGTGGTCAAGTGCCAGATTAGCAACAGTGATTCCGACAGTCATCCGTAAAGAACATTACGACCGCTTTATCAAATCTCCTGCATGGCAAGCAATTACTTCTGCTGCTCATAATCAAGAAGCATTGGATATTCTCCGCGATAACCGAGGAGGCATTAATCATTCACCTTTTGCAGAGGCTTTATTCAAGGCTTTGCGGGGTGAAGGGGATGTGATTCCCGCTGCTAAAAATGGCAAATCCGCAGGAGATGGAGTGATTACAGCAACAGAACTTTATATCTACTTGCGCGATCATGTAGAAACAGCTTCTAATGAAAGTCAAACGCCGGGGATATGGCCTTTATCAAAACATGATAGAGGCGAATATATATTTCTAGTTCCTGGTGCCGATCCGAAATTAAAACCTGCACCAAAATTAACTGAAAAAAATAATCCTTATCGAGGATTACAGTCTTTTGAAGAAGAGCATTCACAATTATTTTTTGGCAGAAAGGAACTGGTAGATGAATTGTATCAGAAGGTTTCCAATGCCTCTAGTTCGCTAACTGTTGTTTCAGGAATTTCCGGTTCTGGGAAATCCAGCTTAGTCAAAGCAGGACTCATTCCCTATCTGCGCCAGAATCATTCCCAAGAGTGGTATATTCTCAAACCTATGCGTCCTAGTGAATCTCCTTTTACAGCTTTGGCTAGGACGATTTTATTTATTACTAATAATAACGATATTGTTGTCAGCAAGCAGCTAGACAATTTACATTTTATTGATGAAATTGTAAAACAAGAAATTATAGCTTTAAACCAAAGAATTGATGATGGCGATATAAATAGCGAAGAAGACGAAATTATCCAATTAGAACAAAAAGTTAATAAATACGAGATAATTATTGACATTTGGAAGCGAGGAACGAAAGAAGCAAAGCAGTTTCTAATTGTCGATCATTTTGATGATCTCAATAATTTATGTCGCGTTCCGAACGAACAGAAGCTTTTAAAAGAGGCAGTTTTAGATTGTCTCAATCCACTCAGCCAACGCCTACAAAACCCAAATGAATTTATCAAAATTGTCAAAACATGGAGTCAACAAAGACCTGGGTTCAGGCTGTTACTAGTTATAGACCAATTTGAGGAGTTAATTACCCTAAGTTCTCAGAGTAAAGAAGATAAGCAAAACCAGCAACCAAATCTTACGGAGTTGCAACAATTCTTAAAACTGTTAGAAGCAACTTTAGCAGCTAATTTGCCGCAACTGAGCATATTGATAACATTGCGTTCCGACTTTGAACCGCGCTTCCTCAACTCGGAGACGCTCAAGTCATATTGGACACACGCTCGCTTCTCAGTCCGTGCTATGCGCTCAGATGAGTTGCGAGAAGCGATTGAGCGTCCCGCAGCAGAAATGGCACTTTACTTTGAACAGCTTCCAGGGGAGCGAAATCCGGTAGACAAGTTAGTTGATGAAGTCGGGCAGATGCCCGGTGCTTTACCGTTGCTATCTTTTACACTCAGCGAACTTTACATTAAACTTGCTAAAAAGTGGGAAGCTGGGGAGAGTAGCGATCGCGCCTTAACACTCGATGCTGAATTTGACAAAGAAGGTGGCGTTGCTGGTTCCCTGACACGGAGAGCTAATAAGGAATATGGCTCTTTACCCGATGATGCTCACAGAGATACGATGCGGCGGGTGATGCTGCGGATGGTGACAATTGAAGGTGGGGAATCAGCACGGCGTCGAGTGCCATCGTCAGAATTAGTGTACGCAGACAAGCATGACCCGAGCAAGCGAGATGACGAAGAAAATCAGCGAGTCAAGTTAGTTATGAAACGTCTTATTGAGGCTCGCTTGGTTGTCAGCGGACAGGAAACGGGAGAACCTTATGTAGAACCAGCCCATGATTTTTTAGTGCGAAGTTGGGATAAACTACAGAAGTGGCAACAACAGGAGCAACAAGATTTAGCCCTGCAACGGCGCCTGACACCTAATGCCCTAGAATGGAAAAACAAGGAACAGTCAACAAGTGTTTTTGGAAAAGCTGAACCTGTTCTAAGTTGGTTTGATAAAAAAATTGACTCTGCTGAGGACTGGTTTAGCAAAATCAAGAAGGATGCTCAAGAACGCCAACGAGAGAAAAAGAGGCAGTTTCTTTGGAATGGTAATCCTTACCTTGAAGTTTTAAGAAAGAAACTCAAATCCGCCGATTATTGGTTCAACCAAGTAGAAGCCCAGTTCGTGCAGCAAAGCGTTTGGCAAAGACGCAGAAACACTAATTTACGTTGGAGTATTGCCATTGGCGTAACTGTGTCATCGGTCAGTTTAACTGCTTGGGCTTTATTTAATCTGAGACAAACAATAATAGGTGAAATTAGCACTTATAGACAAGCTTCTGAAGCATTTCTTCTCTCACATCAAGAACTAGATGCGCTGATTAGTGGTTCACGGGCAAGAAAAAATTTTAGCAATCCACTGTTACAAATATTTCCACCAAACCCTCAGCTACGAGAGCAAGTATTACAAACCTTGCGAAAAGCTTTCTATGGAATGAAAGAACGTAACCGATGGGAACCCATGCCAGGAATGGAAGTACGGAGTATGTTTTTTCAACCGAATGGCAAATTATTAATAGCAACCAAAAGCAATGATAATGGCACAGTCCAACTTTGGGATAGGGAAACAAAAGGAAAACCAATTCTCGAATTACCAGGACATAAATTTCAAGCAGGTGATTATGCTGATAACGTCTTTTTTAGCCCTGATGGTAGCAAAATAGCTACCACTGACTCACAAGGCATTGTCCGTCTGTGGGACTGGAATGGCAATAAGTTGAAGGAGTTTCCAGCAGGTTACGAAATCAAAAAACTCAGTTTTAGTCCTAATGGTCAGTCGTTTGTGACTAAGGGATACGACAATGAGGATGACCAAAAAAAACTAGAACAAACTATCAGGTTGTGGAATTTAGAAGGACGTAGCGAAACACTAGCAAAAAACCAAAAAATTGATTTCGGTTTTAGAAGTGATGGCAGGCTGATTATGGCTTATGAAAATGGTTCTGAAAGCATAACATTGTTGATACCGGGTTTACCAAACCCAGTAATCCCTGGAGAAGTTGTAAGTGAAGGGGTAGATGTCTCTCTCAGCCCTGATGGCAATTACATAGTATTATCTCAACCCTTTGGGGATTCATTCTCTACCCAAATTTGGACGCTGGACGGAGGTAAATTGGAAAAAGTAGCACTTTCCGGTGATAGCAATGCAGCTTATATTAATGAAGCTCAAATAACTAGTTTTAGTTCTGATAGTAAGCTAGTCGCTTTCGCTAATAACAACATTGTTCGCATTTATAACCTAGAGTTCAATGATTTTAATGAAATTAAATTACCATCCGGCACAATTGAAAATATGGTTTTTAGTCAAGATGGCAAGTATATAGCTACACAAAGCGAGACTGGAACTGTACGCTTGTGGAATGTAGATGTCCCACAACCAGACGAATCAAAGCAATATCGATTTCTGCAAAACGATATCCAAAATATCAGTTTTAATCCTGACCGTAAAACTATTGCTATTGTAAGCAATAACGGTACCACTATTCGCTTGTTTGACTCAAGTGGCAAGCAATTATCAGAATTTCCAGTTACTTCAAGCAAGGTTACAAGTATCAGTTTTAGCCCTAATAGCAAAATTATTGCTACTGGTCATGAGAATGGTACAGTTAGCTTTTTCAACCAGAATGGCAAGGAGTTAGAGCCAATCAAAGCACACTTAAAAAACGTTAAGAGTATTGTTTTTAGTCCTGATGGTCAACGTCTTGGCACTTTAGGTTCTGACAGAAAAGATGCTGATGGGTCTGATACTTATTTAGCTAAGTTATGGAAATTCAATGGTGACAAGTTAGAGTTGGAAAAATCCTCAACAAAAGAATATGCAGATTTTGAGAAAGCCCATAGCATCAGATTTGAAGCAAATGAGGAACTCAAAGTAGTTACAGAGATTAACGATAACCATGTCGCAACAACTGTTTCTTTGTGGAATATGTCGGGAGAACAACAAGATATATTGTCAGGAGAACTAAAACGAGAATCTTCAGACAGGATAGCTGTTAGCCCCGATGGCAGTTTACTTGCTAGCGTTAGTAGAGTTAGTAAAAATATTATCAAGTTGTGGGACTTGCAAAATAGAAATTTCTTGATGGAATTTAAATACAATGAATGCGAACTAAATTACCCGACAGATCAAAAATGCTTCACTAACATTAGTTTTAACCCTGATGGCAGTACGTTAGCTATAATTGCAAGTGATGGTCGTGCTAAATTTTTGCACTTGGGAAGCTTTGACGATTTACTTGCAAAAGGTTGCGATAGAATGCGTGATTATCTAGCTACCCTTGATGAGAATAACAGCGATCGCCATCTTTGTGATAACATCGATAATTCTCAGAGGTGATACTCTTTTACTCACCGTTCGTATAATCACTTTTATCTAAAATGAGATTATTGGCATTTAGAAAAGGCACTAAGCACAAATTTAGCTGTTTTCTTATAGCTTCATTTTACTTGTGCTTCGTCATGGCGCTTACTACACCTAACCCCCTCGACTTTTTGACTGCAATGGGGATAGGATTGAGTATCAGAGTAAAATACTACCACAAAGAGAGTTGTCCTGGCGAGACATTTGAACGTCTGGTTCTAGCGTGCAGCGCCAAGTGGCAAGGAGCGCACAAAGCGATCAAGTTGTCAAGGTTGTTATTCTCAGGAGCAAAGTCTGCGTGATGGACTGTAAGAGTTGCCATCGTCCATTCGGAGCGACTTAGGGTTTTAGGTCTTTCTCCAGGACGAAAACAGAGGCGATCGCAATGCCGACATCTCCATCCAGCAGCTTCTCTGACTGCAAGAGAAATTTCGTTCCAGTTGCTTGGGTATCTTTTTCGGACAATTGGCATTTTCAAAGAACTTTTTACAGCCCCGGTTTTAGCATACCAGAATCAAAGTCACCCACACTAAACTCTATGGGCTATTTTTTCACTTACTAGTAAATTATGATACTATGTATAATTAAATTTTATCTAAAAATGTATCTTTCTACCCTAATACTCAGTATTAAATTTATCTTTTGCTAAATATTTACATCCATCAGGGATATTGATTTGCTGGATAAAACTGCCCAGTATACCCGTCAAAAACCAGTTCTTCTGCTTCTTCTAATTCATGATTAACTGAAGTGGATAGTCTTTCCTTTTTGGCACTTGGTCTATCTTCCCAAATATATTTGTGATAACAACGCTTGCAGACTGTGCCATCCGAGTTTTTATAATACCACACCGGATTTTTCTTGCAAATTCTGCATAAAAGCTGCTTTATCTTTCTTTTAGATTTTTTACTTTTCGTCATTGGCTTTTATCCAGGTTAAAACTTTTCTCAGAGCAAAGCTTTACTCTTATTCACACCACCTTTCTTTTTAAGATAGCGTAGTAGATTATTGAAATTATAGCCCTAGCAGTGTAGTAATGATTTTATGTACAACCTGGATTTTTCAATATTTATTTTTTAAAGTGACATTTCCGCTTTACTTCTAGAGTTAGTAGAATTTCTGCTGGCAGTTTTTTCTTGCGTCATGGGAATATGTTGTTTGGGAGTATACTTATTAGATATAGCCTCTTGCCGCCAAGAAATTAGGTCTTTCATTATTTCCTTGAGTGGTGGCATTTTGATTTGTTCAGTTGAAGAGTCCAACTGCTGTTGAGCTAATATTTGAAAATACAGTTCTCTCTGTTCGGTAATCGATAGGTTCCCCTGAAAATATTGCAGGTTCTGTCTAATTTGCTCATTTTCTTGTCTGATACTAGAGTGCCACTTAGAACCGCCCTGAGTCTCTAACTGGTTCCAAGCTTTTTGAATTGCTGGGTGGAGAGGGACTTTAATCTCAGAGACAGACTTCTTTGAATGCTGCTGTTCTCTGGAGTTTTCAAGAACGTGATTTAATTCAAAAGCTTTAGCATTTTCTGAGATGAATTTTAACTGGGCTAAATCCCAATCGCTGATGTTTAATTTTTCCACTTGCTTAGTTAAACCTGCATCTGTTTTTTGCAGAGTAAAAAATAATAACTCTTTCCTTTCTCCACTCTGCACCGTTTTATAAAGAGAAAGATTTGCTGTTCCTGCTTCTATGTTCCTCGTTCTCGAAATAGTGTATTCTCCCACAGTGAGAGTATCTGTGTTGGCTTTTTGTAATGCTGAATTTAGCAATCCCAACATCTCAGTTTGTCTAAAAGATTCTAGAGTTTTAAAAGTGCCAGCAGGGGCGAGAGAACCAAGATTATTAGCAACATCTCTCAAGTCTGCATTTGCTAATTGGGGCAGTTTTTTACCCGATTCTAGTCGCTCTGCTACCATTAAAAACTCCTGTCTTTCCACTGGTAGCATCTGTGTAGGAGGAATTGTGATTTTTATCTTCCCTTTAGAGTTTTCAGTAAACTCCATCAGAGGATTGGCAAAGTTAGTAAGCTCATCGCGACGGCGGTGAATGCTGTATTTGTCTCCTTGCTGTCGAATCACGAACGCATCGCTTCTGTAAATTCTACTGCCATCAGGATTAGTTTCTCCATACACCTTGAGCATTTCCTTAGCAGCTTTAGCAATGTTGGTGTTTTCCTGTTTTTGGCGCTGACGTTCCGCACGACTGTTAGCAACAGCTTTCTTAATAGATACTTCTACTTCCCTCACCCAGTTTTTGGTTTGGGGACTGACTTCTTTGGCAGAAGCTACTTCATCGTAAGTGTACTCAAAAGCTGACTTGCGTTTTGATTTGTCAGTGTCTTCCTCAGTCACCTTCTGGGCAGCACTTTGGTTTAGTGCCTGCGCTGGATTATTTACCGTTTCTTGGAATGTATCATTAACTTGTGACTGTGGTTCGGTGTTCGATTCTACTTGGTTAACTTTAGTGAGGGCCAAAATTTCTTTTGACTCTGCTGGCGGTCGCCCTTCTTCGCTAAAATCATGTGGGTAGTCTTCTTCTGGTGGTTCTGGAAGTGGTGCGTTTTCATCCCAGATAATCACTGAGTCTTCCCAGTCTGGATAGTAGTCTTCTACACCTCTATTTTCAATAGTGCTTTCTTCTGTTTCAGGGGATTGAGAAGCAACACTATCAACAACATGCTCTTCAATCTCTTCATCAATAATTTCTGTGAATTCTGCTCCTGCTGCTTCTATAATCTCAGAGGCAGGTGGTAGTAGATTAGGAGTAACTATTTCGTAAGCTATATCAATTATTTCTTCAGCATTTAAATTCTCTGTCACCAAATTGGTAAGGCATTGTCCCTGCCAATTTTGGTGGTAAACTACAAGCTTTTCCCCAAATTCAGTCGTAACAATTATGGCTAAAGAACAGTTATTTTGGACTTTATCAATATCTACCGCCTCTCCCATTGCTTCTGTCAGCATTAACCGCCTTGCGACAGTCTGTGCTTGAAAATCTGTCATTTTGGCAGATTCCCACTTCCATGCACCAGGACATTGCTCATCTGGCACAAGTCGATATTTCTCACTACCAACTTTTACTTCTATATTAGATAATTGCTCTTTTTCTTCCTTCAATTTCTCTAATAATCTCTCCAACAGAGCTTTCATTAACTCTATAAATTCTGAAGCCAGATATCTAAGATTAATAATTGTGTTATCAACTGTATTTTGATAAGCAGTTGCTAATTGGATTACTCTTTCATCAAACATGGTGGTTGAGGAAGCCTATCTAAAATAACTTTGTCTTTAACTTTCACAAACACTAATTGGTTGTCGAAGAAAATCTCAATGAGGTATGGAGGTGCTAAACACTCTGGATAGATGTCGCAATAAGTTGCTTGGGGAATTTTTCTATTGTGCCAATACACCAGAATCCCATCATGAAAATGTGCCTCAATGTAAGGAGGATATCGGTAGTTCCATCTGGGTAACTTTTTGGCTTTTTCAATTCTTAATATCAACTTAGAATTATTTGGTAATAAGTTATGCATCTGTTACAAAAATCCTTTATATGCATCCACTGGTAGGGGTGCAGCACCTGCTTGAACAGGCTGTTGGGGAATAGGAAATAGCTGTTCTACTTCAGCAATTCGCTTATCCAAATCTTCCTGAGTGGGTCGCCTCTGAGTACTTTTTTGGGTTAGTTTTACTATTAGCTTTTCCCAACTCTTATCATTCTCTTTCTCAATATTTATCAGGGCTTTTGGCACTTTAATAACCTTCAACAATGGCACAGAAGCTTCCGAATTGTTGGAGTATGCTGGGTTGATGAATATGCACTTTCCAGAAGGCAGCTTCAAAAACTGGGCTGGCTCAAACAGCTTCCGCGTTTTTTCTTGCTCTGATACAGATGTAGTTGTTTTACCTCCACCAGTACTTTTCGATTTCTGCTTGTACTTGATTTCCTGATCTCCCAGATAAGCACTAAACAAACGTGCCGATTCTTCTTCCCCTGTGTTGAAGATGAACTTAGTACCACAAGCGCCCAGCATAGTTTTGGCTACTTCCTTGCCGTAGTATTTCTCTAGCTGTCCCATGTTCTGCCAGCCAAGGATACCGCAGAATCCTTCACTACGCGATTCGTTAAGCCATTTGAACAAATCGGGCAGATATAGAGAAGGCACTTCGTCTAGTACAACAATGAGGGGTTCTTTACGTTTTTTGGCGATCGCTCTGGCTACAGTCATGTGCAAGATGCTGCACAGTAAAGGCCCAACCGCATCTCTGCGTTCCCTATCCAAACCGAAAATAATCATCTGCTTGCCCTTGATGTTTAAAGGCAGTGTAGTTTTACCTACAAAACACCCCAAGGTGTTTTTCTTCATGAACCGAGTGAACATCAAACTGGCAGTACCAGCGATACCTGCCACAGTTTTCTCAGAACCAGCAGAACTAAACAGCTGACCAAAGGAAATCTTGATCCACGGGTTAAGATTTGCTGCCATTAACCGTTCTACCATGCGATCGCTACTAAGGATGGCAGCAGCAGTCATAATGTCTGGATACTCCGTTCCTTTGGTCAACATCAAAATGGCTTCGGTCAGCTGATCGCCCGCAGGGCCAAAAAAGGCATCCTCATTACTTGATGCCATCATCTTGAAGTTTTTGTTGATAACAGTTGCTAATTGACGGGCAGTTTCAGCATCAGTAGCATCTCGCAAAAAATCTAAAGGATTGCAAACTTCGCTTTCAGGGAAACCAGGGGCGAATACATGCACTTCATAACCCATCTTCTTAGCGTAGCTAGCAACCTTGGCTTGGGTAGGATATTTGAAATCATATAAAACGATTGGGAAGCCCTGGTCAATTGCAGAATAAATCATGGGATTAATAGCAGAAAAAGATTTACCGCTTCCAGGCGCACCAATGACAGCAGTCCCTCTCTGCACATCGGGTATGTATAATGGTGTTCCCCCACTTCCCTTCTCTCCTTTCGTTCTTTCATCCTTGAACTTATGTCTGCCAATATATAGTGTGGCGCTATCACATTTCGGGGATGCAATTTGTTTAATAGCCTTTTTTCTAGCTTTAGCAGTCTCCTTCCTACCACCAAAATAACTGGTAGCCAATTTGCCTTTCTTTCCTCCAGAAAGCATGGAAAAAGCAGCAATTCCTAGCAAGCATCCTGCTAAGATAATGCCATTAGGACTGAATAAGCTGTTTGTATATTTGCCTATAGGAGATTGAGGATTTTGGAGGTCTTGAATAAAATTTGTATCACTCATCAAATATTAATTTAATTTACTATTTGTATCAAGATTGATTGTGAATAAAGTTGAATATAGAATTATCACTAATTCTGTATTCAACAATAGTGTCTTAAGAAAAAAATTAGTTAGATTTAGAGCTTTGGATAACGTTGAGAGGAGTACCAATAAAAATATAGGATTTCTCTTTATAGGGGAGAAAAGGGAAGGGGCCAATGAAGTAGGGAGAGCAGCCAAAATTGACAAATGAGCTGCGTTTGCAAATGCGGAAGAACATAGCAGTGGTAATACTGCCATCCTTTTCATTTACATCCCATATCACTTGTTTAAATGCCTTTCCAAAAGGATGTCTTCCTGTTGGCTCTTTTCCCCCATTCAACTTACCTAGTATTCCATATCCACCGCGAACATTTTGAAACTTACCACTCATCCATTGAGCGCCTGTAAGTCCTTCTTGACCTGACAATTCTATATGAGCGCAATTTTGAGAGCAGGGTACATTAAATCCTTCTTGGTAACTGCCACTTATAGAACGTTGGCGATTATTTTCTACTTCTTTCAATGGCAAATCCACTTTCCCTATGATATCTCCTTGAGGTATTGGGATAATAGGGAAATTGTTAAAGCTAACTTCGTTAAGTCCAGGCACTTTGGAGATGGTTGCATTCTGCCAGTTAGTAAATTTCTTTAGTAGTGTTTTCTCAATACCTGGGATTGAGGAAAGTTTGTATTTTGAAAGGTCAATTTCCCCTAGTTCAATATCTTTCAAATCCGGGTTTTGCTGTATTAATTCTCCAATCGTTTGGTTTGTGGTGACTCCTTTACTTAATATCTGCTCAACCAAGTCTTTGATTGGCGGCACATCTACTACATATTCATCAGCTAATTTGGGGATTGCTTTAACCAACTCAGGTACTGTCTGCCATTTGACAATTGAGAAATCAGACAACTTAATATTTTTTAGGGAAATGCTACTTAGTTTCTCAATATCCTCTAGACTAAAATTCTCTAAACCAAATACTTCTTCAAAATCTCCTAATTCCATCACTTGGTCTAGGCTTTGTCCTGCTTTCCACAGTCTTTTCGATTTATATCCAGGAATATTAGCTTGAGGCAGTTCAATACTGCCATCATTAGAGAAGACAAACGACTTAAAATTGATATTGTCCCAATCAGGAATTGGAGCATTATTTAATAATTTCGTAGGGATAGTGGGAGTATTGGAAGAAGTGGTTGCTGTTGCTTTTTGACTTCCTAAAAAATAACTCAGTAAATTACCAGGACGAAAAGCTAAAAAGCCATGCATAGCTAAAGAAGCTAATAAACCAAAAAGCATCCAATATTTGAGATTGGTATTGGGACGATGACAAGATTGGTTATGTTGTTGATTATTGGTAGTTTTGATTAACATTTTTAGGCAGTGTTGAATGACGAAAATTTGTAAATTTTACAGTTGAAGTTTGAGGTGTTAATGGTGTTTGTCTTCAGAAGTCGGAATGTGGAAGTCGCAATTAAAGACTATTTTTTAACTTCTGACTTTCGACTTATTACTTCGGACTTGATTGATTGAAGGTTTAACTCTTGAATTTTGCGGCTGAGAACCTAGTTCTAATAGGCGTTCTACAAGTTTTTGAGAGACTCTTGCACTCTGCGCCGCAGTAGTGAGATTTTTACCAGCCTCTAGTTCCTCTACCAGCTTTTGCAGTTTCACCCATAGTGGATTTGTGGCAGTAATCCACCTGTTTTTTGCAGCTACCTGTATACCCCTATTGATGGTGGCGATCGCAATTGAATCTGGAGGTGTTGCTTCAGCTTTGGTTACGTCAGGAGTAATTTGCACGCTTGCGTAGGTTGGCGAACCTTTGCCCATCACTACCCGAAAGTTATAGATATTCCTCTCCCCTCCTTGCATCTGTGTCACCACCGTCAAATGAGCGGCGTTGGTAGCAGTGGGTATTCCTCTAATATGTAGAGGTTCAATTTGTCTGAGGTGGATTAGTCCAGCTCCTGGGTTTTTGCACTGCTTGTTGTCAAGTCCTTCTAAGCAGCCATCTACATCAATTAGCACTCTGGAGGGGTCATCCAACCACACCCGCTTAATGGTTTCTCCCGTCTGGAAAAATGATATCGATATCCCATGTCCCGGCCACACATGTACTGTTTGTAGTTTGGCTTTGGTGCCACTTACTTGACTTTGGGGAATGGTGCGGACAGAACGAATACCACTATTTGCCAGTGATGGCGAACAGTCAATAGCTGTAATCAGAGATATAGCCAATCCTAAAATCCACAGTTTCCTTTTTGTCATAGTTGCAATGACCTATTGACTGTAATCAGAATTTTTGTGCCTTTTTTAACAAACCAAATGTTGGGTCTTTTGGAGATTTCCTCTAGAGCTTTCTGGTTACGTGCTTTGACTTGTTCTGAAACAGCACCAAATGCTCCTGACAAAAATGCAGCACCAATAGATTGTTTACCATTGCGACTTGTCTGCACACTACTAAATCCGCCATCAGACTGGGAAATGCTAGTTTGTACATCAGGTTGGTTAATAATTTCCCCTGCTTTAGCCAATCCCGACACCAACCCTAATCCCACATCCAAGCTAAATATTTCTCCCCCTTTATTGTGATACTGACTGGCGATTAAAGGGTTTCCGCCTTTTCCTAATACTGCAATTGTTCCAGGGGACACTGGGTATTCAGTACCATCTTTGAGAATTGCAGTCACTTGTGCGATCGCCCTACCATTTGGATCTACTCCTTGCATTTCAATTGATAAGAGGGTGCCTACTGGTATCGCTTCTTTCCCAGTGTTGCTTTTTAATGGTTCGGTCAGTCGAGCCACAAATTGGGGTTGGGGGTTGCTGGAACGACTACCAGGCGACCAAATTAATGGAGTCTGCAAAGTAGCAGCTGCATGTTCTCCTACCACCAAGTACTGCTCTTGCTTACCCTCAATAATTCCAGCTTCTTCTG
Source organism: Pelatocladus maniniholoensis HA4357-MV3 (assembly GCA_019359115.1). GTDB lineage: Bacteria > Cyanobacteriota > Cyanobacteriia > Cyanobacteriales > Nostocaceae > Pelatocladus > Pelatocladus maniniholoensis. Next base: position 13,623 of record JAHHHW010000155.1, on the reverse strand, counting down.
ATGAATAATCTTCATTGGAACTATTATCGTTTAGCTCATCCTTATTTATAGAAGCTACAGATACTACAGGTGTCCACTTGGGCTGAAGCTGTTCTATTTCGCCACTTGTGGAAGCAGTTGTGTGATTAGAAGGGATGTTTGCAACTTCTTGTGTTTCTGTGGTAGAAGTGTGGCGATCGCTAGACCTGCGTCTAGGTGTATAGTCTGTGTCATCCGTGTTATCTGAGCTACTCTCGTTCTCAATAGAAGCTACATTTGCCATGTAGTCTATTCGTCCAGCACTCCCCAAAGAACGTAGTCTCTCTAACTCTGCCAAGGGATCTTGGAGAGTAGTAACTTCAGTTTGAGGGAGTGTAACCTGTGGTTTTGGTATTGGTGGTGAAGAATAAAATGGTGTTGTGCGCGGGGTAGATGTAGGAGACACATTATTTGCTACTACCTGTTGAGTCCCTTTAGCAGTCGTAGTTTGTGGCAGCTTTTTCAGCTTGTTTTTTTTCTCGTAAGGAGTCTCAATAGGTTCTTTTAGTGTTTTTTGACCATTTAATTTCGCTAGCTCATCTGCTTGTCTTTGCAGTGCAAGCTTTGCATACACGTCTCCATCTTGTTTAGTTTCTTTTTTATCCTCAGTAGCAGTTTGTGTTGCTGCTACTTTTGGTTCCTCTGTCTTTTTAGCTAAGTTCCCATTCATAATAGGTGCTAAAAAGAGATATATCAGAAAAGCAATTACTCCTATCCCACCCCCAACTACTCCAAACCTGGTATGGGGAGAATTAACTATTGAGTGTTTTGTTTGTACCAGGGCTGGATCTTCTTCTTCTACAGAATATTCACCATCATCATCTTCTAGTTCTGACCTAGAATTTTCATCATCTTCCTCTAACTTTAAAAGACTATCAACTGTACTTTTTTTCTGCTTGTTATCATCAAAATCTGTCTTAGATAAAGAGGATTCATTATCATTTTCTAGTTGGAGGATAGTATAATCTTGGCTTTTACCGTGTCCGTTATTTTCAAAATCAGTTTGAGAATCACTCATATTTTTTAGGTATTATTGGTTTTTCTGTAAGTCCAAATCAACGATTTCAGTAATCTCTAAACCAGAGCGGCGAGCCTGATAAATTTTTTTAGCCATCTCTGTTGTATCTGGAAGCGATTGGGGGGTATTGACAGCTTGGATTGTGATTGTTTTGTTAAAAGCTATCCCACTTCCAGCATTGTCTTCTTTAGAAAAAGTGACGAGAGTCGCGACTAAATCAACCTGCCATTTTCCTGACCCAATTTTTCTGGGTTCACTTACATAACGAGGAACTAAAGATGTTTGAATGCTTCCATTAAATGCGCCAACAGGAGTGAGTTCTGCAAGTTTCTTCAAAAAGCTAGCTCTAAAATCCTCTTTGTCTGTCAGTGCAAATGCTGCTTCCCAAGCTTTTGTTGTTACCCTGCCAGTACCTTTTGTTAGTTTGATTTCAACCCCTGTATCAGGTTTTGTGACTACTTCTCCATCAAAGGAATTTGATTGTATTAATCCATCCCAATTGAACAGTTTAACCATTGAGTCACTAACAAACTTCTTAATGACTTCAGGAGAACGTTCTTTAGATTCAAAAGCTTTGACGTTTACTGTATTACCGTCAGCAAGCTGGATTAAGGAAGGTGCTTCTTTGCGAGCTAGGCTTGAGGTTGCTCCATAATTAACTATTTGAATTAGGAATGATAAAGCACTTAATGTGAGGGAAGAAACTGCAACAATTGCGATAGGATTGGAGACTGATTGTCCAGAGCTAAGTAATCTTAACGGTTGTTTGTTGTTTATAGCTTTGGTTTTCTGTAGCATTTTTAATTAAACTTATTTTTTGACTGTTTTGCTAATTCTGCTAATAGTGGCAGAGAGTGCAACGTTACCAGCAGCAGTTGCGCCAGTGGCAATCCATTCTGCACCTTTAGTTAGTTGTGTCAATACTGCCATTCCTGCTCCAGCTGCAATTCCAGTGGCTAAAAATGGAGCCACAATTCCGATAAATGCTAAAAAAATCATTGGTTGGCTGGCTTGAGCAGTAGCTACTAATTGTCCTGCTAAACCTAAAATGATATTGAAAGATAATTTGGCAATCGCAATAGTAAAAAATCCTGTTAGCCATCCAATAATTGCTTTAGTTCCTATCGGCATCAGAGAACCACCTACTGCCAACGGCCCAATCAAAGCTGTTAAAAGAAACGATAATTCTAAGCCCCATTGATAAGCAATATTTAATGCTAGTAAAAGAGTAGTTATGAGACTGGTAACGACAGTACCGATCGCAGCACTAGATGCCGCAGTTAGTTTATTGGCAATTCCTTCAACAGGATTGTTACCACCATCAGCTTCTTGGGCTGCTTGGTCAATTTTATCTAACCCTTGCATTACCCAGGCTCCTATTCCTTCGCCTTTATTCCCTTTAAAAATATCGGGAAATTTTGCTTGTAACTCTTCTTTAGCTTGCTTGAGGCATTCTATTTGTTCTTCATTTGACAGTTGAGCAGAACGACATTGTTGGATAGCGTTACCCACAGCTGCTTCTACAGCCGCTTGTCCTATGCCTTGTTGGTACGCCGCTCTCAAGTCTGCATCTGCTGCTGTGTACTCCAAGATGTAATTATTGACTGTATTAATGTACCCTCGCAGCATCAAAGTGGTGCTTGCTAACATTTTTCCGTTGTTGGTCAGAAGTAAGGCAACTAATAGGGGCCATATCAGTTCGGAAATTGCTCTATGCTCCTCACCATTCAGCATTTGTTTGCCCCATTGCACCATAAACAATGCCAGAGAACCTACTGCAAACAGCACCCCAAATTTACAAAGAGAAGCATACAACCCACCAGTGAGTGTTTGTTCCCACAGTTGATTAAACCCATCTGCTACTAAGCTGGCTCCAGCAGCAGCATTTTCTAATAACTGTCCAGCACCAAAATTATTAGCTGCTATTATTGTTTGCCCAATCATATATTTGCATTTGTAGAACTGGGGTATCATCAACTACTTTCCAAATGTGAGTAGTTGATGATGGTTTAGTAGTTAGGTGGGAATCCCACGTAAGGTCAAGTCAGAGAGGCGGGGAGCAGGGGAGAAACCCCACACCACAAATAAATGAGAGCATTTACAGGTGCTTACTTGTTACTGATGTAAGACGGATCTAGGCGGCTCCATCCACTAATTTCTAGAAATTGGCTAGTAACACCAGCAGTTATTACTCTTTGAGTACGGTTCTGCTCAGTCCCGTTTTCTGCAATTTGGGAAAGCATCAGGTTAGTGTACTGAGTATCATTGCGTTGCCGTAAGCCATCAGTTCGCAACTGTCCCAGCATTGATACTACTTGAGCATTTTGAGCAGCGATCGCTTTAAGAACGTCTTGGGAAGAATCTGCGTTTTGAGCGTCTTGAGCTAGTTGTTGAACATTATCCGCCGTCTCTTTAGTAGCATCAATTTCTGCTTTCGTCCGCTGTTGCCCCTCTGAATTTAGTACACTGGCGACTGATGCTCTAGTTGTAGTTCTCTGTAGTTGTCTTCCAACTTCCACAGCACCAATGACTGTGCTGGTTTCTGTAAAAGTACCTCCTTTCGCTTTGACTTTTTCTGCTAACTGCTGCGCTGCTTCAGTAGGATCTGGCTGCTGCATCTCTCCTTGTGAGTCTTCAAGCACAGCCAAAGCATCTTGTTGCAGATTTCCCCAGCTTGTTGTGATTTCCTCCTCAAGTTTAGCGGTGATACCTTTGAAGTATCCGGTAAGCTGTCCCAATACTGTATCGAGAGTTTGGTTGATATCTAATGATATTTCCAAAGCATAACTGGGCAATGTTGTTGCTAGCAAAAGCCCTATCACAGCACTACTTATGATTACTTTTCTCTTGTTGATTTTGAGTTTCATCACATTACCTTTTTGGAAGTTTAATTGTGGTGGAGAAGCATCTATGCCACCTTATTTAAGTTTTTTATTGAATTTTTATTTTGAGTAAGTTTAGATTTGGCTTGATTTAGTAGTTCGTATGCTTCGTCTGTCAATTCTTCTCCACGAATCATCTTCACGTATGCCTCAGAAAAGCGCACCATTCCTAACATTGGATTATCTTTATATTTGGTGAGGAATAATGTTCTCAACTCTTGTTCTTGAGGGTTATTAGCAACTGCTGCTAACAGACAGTAGGCTGGATAATATCGACATAAAGTAAATTTACCATTATCATCAAGCAACCACTGAGAGTAAATACTTTCTTTTTTGGGGAAGAAAGCTTCTGTGCTGTTACGAGAGATGATTTCATAGGGATATTTAAAATGTTTAATAAAAGAGTCTACAGCACTAGTTTGAATCCGTCCTATTAACCTGGTTGTCAAATTAGCAAAAATTTTTGGAGCTGACTTACTTTGATAGATACTATCTGGTTCTTGGGCAGATAAAATCACTCGAATACCAGCTTTTGCACCATTGGCACAGAGCCTACCAATTAGCTCTGCAATCGCTTCAAACTGAAAGAGAATTGGTGCTTCGTCTAAAAAGAAAATAGAGGCTTTTGATGATAAAGCGCGACGCAGCGCTGCTGCATAGGCACTCAATGCAAGTATTGCTGCATCTCCCTCATTGGCAAGAGAACGTAGGGCAAACACTAGTAACTTAGCATCTGTACGAAAGCTAGAAGGTCTGCTGATAGATTGACCTACTCTACTGTTGAGCCAAAATCTCAATCTTAATCTAATTTGGTCTAATGCTTTGAGAATATCTTCACTATTGTTAGTAATGGTGTCTAATTTGATGTACCCAGGAGAGCAGTAATTGTAAAAATCTTCCAGAGTTGGCGTATCGTTCCACTCTGGCGTTCCTAATCCCTTTTCTAGAGCTTCTTTATATCTTAGCTTAATTTCATCATCAGCAAAAAAAGTTTCAATAGCCAAAGTCAGAATACTCTCAATATTGCTGACCATTGTTGAGTTCATCCCAATGGGATTAGTTCCCAACACCATTGTCATTAATGTTGATTTTAAAAACTCCTTAAAGTCTGTTAGTCTCTCCTTCCTTAACTCTGGATTTAATCCTCTTAAATCAGGTAATTCAAATAAATTATTTGCCTCTTTGGAGATATCAAAATATGCTCCATCTTCACCCATAAAATTGGTGTAATCAGTAAAAGTACTACTACCATCTGGCTTGGGATAATCCAGGGCAACAACAGGAATATTTTGAGCTAATGCAGGAGTTAACAGTCCAGCAACTAGCACAGATTTACCAGCCCTTGTTGTACCGAAAACAGCAAGATTTTTGTGGTTATTGTAGAGGTCGAGGTGGACGGGAGTACCCCCTTCTTCAGCAATTAATTCAAAGCCAGACATGTCCCCAGTTGCTGTTTTGATCAGAGGCATCAATCCCGGCACTTCCTCACTGAAATAAGGCAGTCGTCTATTAAAGGGTTTGGTGAGCAAGTTTTGCCAAACAATTGGCAGACACTGCAACCAAATCTTCCATGCATACTCCATTTCTCGCACAACAACAGCAGGGCGAAGAAAGCAACTGGAGATATAGCGACAAGCTTCGTCTAACTTTTCTCGCTCTTGACGATGGACGAGGAAGACAACGGCGGTATGGATTGGCACAGCACCTTTGTAGATTGTTTCCTGTGCGGCGATCGCTTCCTCCATATTGAGGTTAGCTTTTACATCCACACTGTTATTCTCCGCCGACATAGCACTGGAGACGATAGATTGTTTGGTAATTCGTTGCAATGCTGTTTTCGCCAGCCCTTCATTCGCCCTACTCAGTTGGCAGATAATCTCGGTGTCGGAAACTTTGTCTCTAGCAATTAGCTCCCACAAATACCGCAACTGAGCATATTCGTCCACCCAACCCGCAGGCTTTTCTGTGAAAGTAAGCGCACCTATATAGTGGTTTTGGAGATAAACCCAAGCTCTGTCTAAGAAGGGAACAGACTCTTCCCTTTCCAAAATCAGATGGCGGATATGAAAGTCACTGTTTTGCTCCTCCCTGACTCCATCTTCATCCAAAATTAGTAAGTGCGGTATGTTAGGGGGGGTGCTGGTATTAAACTGTTTCCACAAAACTGCCCATATCTGGTCAGCACTTAACGCTTTAAGACTCAACCCCATTTTGTTGGTGAGGGTCTGTTCCCAAAGTTGAAACCCAGAAGTAAAAGAGTTTTTGAGGATTGATTCGACTCTTTGATATCTAACTTGGTGAATTTGACCAGTGAATTTGTCCCAAGCATCTTTTAGGTGCAGAATGAATTTTTCTACAATATCTGCGGTCTTTCCATCTTCACTTCCTGATACGGTGTAGGTACAGTAGATTCTGAGAAACTTGTTTTTGCGAGTACCATTTTTGGTCAGTTCCCTGATTCTCAGTCTTTGTGACCTCATCAGTAGCATCAATTCATCCCTAGAACATCCCGTTTCTATGGCTTTTAGTTCCTGTTGGCGATCAAAATCTTCAGTGAAAGAACCGAGATGGAGGGTAAGTGTTTCTCCGTAGGGGATTTCTTTAAGTCCAGCTTCTATTCCCTCGAAAATCGGCGCAATTTGTTCTTCTGGTAAAGAGGGGTGAATACCTTGACAGTCAAAACAGAATTTAATTTGCAGTCCATCATTCTTTTTCAGAATAATTGCTCCAATATTCTTTCTTCCCCCAATTGAAATGCTAGCAATAGCTGCTACATCAGTTAAGTCCTCAAAAGGAGTAAGGCGTTTAGCTACTGCAATTTCCTGGGTGGAGATAGTTTTGATTCCTACCTTATCTTTAGGCGTTTTTCCATTAATTGAAGCACTCATGATGACGAACCGTTTTTAACTATACAAGGTGAATACTTATTTTCGGCGTCTCGCTTTTTTTCTAGGACTTAATGTTGGAGTTTGTGGTTGTTGAACAAGAGAGTAATAACGTTTGTGTCCTCTGGTAACTCTGGGAACTCCTACAAATTTTGATAGCCAGATTTTGTTGCTAGTTAAAGTCCACCATGTAGCCCATCCCCAAGCAATTACTAACCCAGTTACTAACCAAGAAGCTTGCAACATTCCCTTGCAAAGTAAGTACGAAAGCATTGCAATTGCTGACCAGGGGAATACTTGATCTGCGGGAAATGGGCCAATTCTGGGCTGTTCCCCCAAAACTCTGTTAACTGTTCTAAATTCTCTACTCTGCTTCGACATAAGTACTTAGACAGAATTAATTACACACATTGTTTTTCTATTCCCCGTTCCCTGTTAAGAGTTCCCTATCTCCACTGATGAATTTAATTTTGTCTGACTACTTATCTATTTGGATTTTGGAGGTAGTTCCAGTCCAAAAATGACACTGGAACTTACTTACGATTAGAAGGTGTAATTATACTGTGCCAGTACCAGCACCACCACCAGTAACTAATCCTGCAAGAATGTCTCCAATCACTACTGTCATCGCAATAATCAATGGTGTTCTTGCTAAATTTTGCCAATCTTCATCATTCCTGTTAGCATTCACAATCCTCACTAAGGAAATGCCCAAATAGACTAGAAACAGCCCCCTCAAAACGTTAAAAACGAGTTTAATAGCATCTGCTGAAATACCTGTAAAAGCACCTGTCATCCATGTTTCTGCATTATTTAAAAATTGTGCAGAAGCTGGGGCTGTGGCAAAGTCTAGCATAAATATTACTACTACAATCGCCAACAAGATTCCATATAAGTTAATCCCCATTTTTCGCTGCAACTTCTCAAAGTTGGTTAGTAGTTTGTTGGCTTCTTTGGGGATTGCTATAACAATAGCGGTGAAGAACATTAGAGAGGACATAATTAGGTGATGTATGGAAATATCCACAATCATCAGTCCCCCTGCTGCTACCATCAGTAGAGCAATTGAACTTTTACCGTTAACTGCACGGCGTGATACAGTTGGTTTATTTTCGATTTTTTCGTAGCAGTGAATGTGGCTATTTTCGTATTCAGGAGTATCGTTTCTACTCATGTTTAAGTCTCTATAAATGCTTCTGTGTAAGCATTATTTTGTAATATTTACTTTTCCTAGTCTGCTATCAAATTTCGTATTTATAGATATAAAATTATGGTTATTTAGATTTCAACAATTTGTTCTATAACCAGGTTATTTTAAGGTTTTTGCTTCGCTCTATCAATTGATATACGTAACGTTTTGTGTTTTTGTTAACATCGTTTTGTAACTATCGACGAAATCACAAGGGTTTCAACACATAATTCATATTAAATGTCAATCATAAAATTTTATGAGTGAACAGCTAGTGAAAAAAATCCTAATTCTAGCAGCAAACCCTAAGGATATTGGTAGACTGCGCTTGAACGAAGAAGTCCGTGATATTCAAGAAGGGTTGGGGCGCTCGAAATCGCGTGAGCGATTTATTATGAAGGGAGAGGTACAAAGAAAGGATATTACTGAAATTTTCAAAGAGCATGGGATTGTTCTATCAAGGGATCAACTTGATAAGGCACTGGATTTTATTAAACAATTTGGTGTCTTGCAAAAGTTAAAAAATGGTCATTTTCGCGTGTTATCTGGTTATTTAACTGACGCTATAAAAACTAATGACCCTGATCCCCTTTTGGAATCAGAGTTAGGTAAAGGGAGGGCAGGCTAATGTCAATCCTAATTGCTCGCCTACAGTTGAGAAAAGATTTATGTGAAATTCTAAAATCCAATTATGTTGCCTTGTTAGGGCAACGTGGCAGTGGCAGTAAAACACTGATTAAATTAATTACCGCGAATGAGTCTCCTTTACCTGATATGAAATTCATTGCTGTGGCTCTCCCTCAAGGAGAACAAAACAGCGATCGCTTTATGGAGATATTCCTAAAGAACTTAATCAATGCATCTACCCAAATTCCTCCGCAACCAGAGCTAGTTAACAAAGTTAGGCAAACGGTTCAGGAAGAGGCAGCACTTCCCGTTATCTCCCGCGTGAAAAGTGTTGTAGATGTTTTGGGAAAAACTTCTGCTACGAATTATTTAGTAATTGTTTTACATGCTTTAGCTGATGTCTCAGAGCAACCATTAAAAGAATTACTATTATTACTGCGGGAATATCATAACCAAATAGAAATCCCTAACTTAGGTGGTGAAAAACTGCGGTTTCTGGTGGTTGGAAGCGCTCGTCTCTGGAATCTTTGCTGTCATAAACCTTCTGAAGAAGAATCTCCTTTCAATATCGCCCAACGAGTTTTCATTAGGGGTCTTTCTTATCAGGAGGTTCAAAGCAAATTTAAGGAACTTGGAATTGAACAAGCCGTAAAGTTAAGAGATTTGGCTGATGGAGTTCCCTCACTGGTTGAATTAATCAGTAAAGAAACAGAAGATTTTGAAGATTTATCTAGTTGCTTCGCTCCTTTGGAAGACAGTTGGAACTCTTTATCATTTCCTGCTCAACAAGCTTTAAAAAAGTTAGTAGAGTTAGCCCAAAAATTTCCTAGCTGTAAATTAGATAATCAATGTCGGCACATTGCCAAATTTGAGGATTCAACAATCTGGCAAGAGGCATTTTGGAGAGGATTTTTAAAAGTAAGACATGGAGAAGTAACTTGGCGTTCTCCTATTCATCAGGCATTCGTTATAAACCAGGCAAAGATAGAGACAGATATGTCTAAGTCTACACTGCTCAAAAATAGTTTGCTAGAGCGAGTAGAAAGCCTAGAAAAAACTTTAAAAGGTCGAATGAATGCTAGAAAATTAGCTGAATGTACGGAAGAATTAGTCTCTCTTGCTGTGCATTCAGGTAATGCTGAATTAGTTCCTTTATTGGAGATGATACTGGAGTGCAAGCCAATAAGTACTATCTTTGTGGAGCTAAAAAAAATAGCATTGAACTCTCCTAAACAATGGATTAGAGACCTAACAAAGTTAACAACACAGCCTCAAGCATCTTTTAACAAACTTCTGATTGAGGCTGTGTTGGTTAGAGTTGCTTACGATATCAGGATGGAGAAAAATCAACAGACAATTATTGTGTCACATGACGGTAGCACTATTCCTTATAATCCCAAGCAAGGGTTATCAGAGGATCAAGAAGTTATATTGGAAAATATGAATTTATCCGGTCAACAACATAAAAAATTAACAGATGCTTTACTGGATGCTTTTCCTGATAAGGCATCACTAGAGCAAATGTTATTATTTGAATTAGATAAAAGTCTAGATAGAATTGCAGGGGGTAGTAATTTACAAGAAATTGTCTTTAATTTAATCAAAATATCAAAAACTGAGAATTGGATTGAAGATTTAATTAACGCTGCACTTAACTCAAACCCTGGAAACCAACTCTTAAAAGATGTAGCTAATAAAGTATTGCCAAATCAAAGTTCAATGAATTACCACGATTTTCAAATATTGGTTACAGTAGACCGCAAGATTCGCGCTTCCTCAGAACAAGGGGACGAATGGGGCGAATTGCAATTGGATATGAACAGAATTAAACTGACATTAAAACTAATTGAGCAGAAACAGACAGATGCAGATTTGCTCAAAGGACTGGGTAGCGAACTCTACCAAGCGCTTTTTCCTACAGATGTTCGCGGTCAATTGCGGGCTACAATAGCAGGCGCACAAGCGCATGAATACAAGGTGCAACAGTGTCTTCCCAGCAAGTATTTGCAGGTATAGCTCCTAACGTAGTGCGTCGGGGAATACCCGCAGTAGTCGCTATGCAATATTCGATCCTCGACACTACTGCCAAACTGTTTGCTGACGAATTCTATCGCACCCTCGCTTTAGGTTGGCCCGTAGACGCAGCCATCCAGACAACCCGCAACGCTATTTCGATGGAAGTCGGATTGGATAAGCGTGACTTTGCCACACCAGTGCTTTATATGCGAGCTAAGGATGGAATAATCTTGAGTGGGTTATAGGAGCGTTTCTGGGTCAACTCCTGCTACAAAATTGTAGCGACGCTCATTGCAGCGACGACAAGCCAAGGCTAGATTATCAACCTCATCAGTACCACCGAGGGATCTTGGTATTAGGTGGTCTACTGTGAATCTTGTTGTGCAAATACGTTCTGGAGAATGGCAATACTCACAAAGATAATTTGCTCATCATGAAACTGTTACTGAAATTAATGTGGTTTAAACATACAACACAGGGAATACATATGTGTTGGTAGTAACCAGGGCATAGCCCTTACGGATGTTTTGTAATACCAACAATCGTCCCCGTCTTAATCCCCAACTTCGCCGCAGACCCAGCAGGCAACTCCAAAACACGGTTAACTGGTTGGATCGAATAGTAAAGAGGACAAGGTTCTTTAGGACAGGGTGACGCACCTGCAACTACTGTTTTGACTACACCATCTTGCAAAAAGATGATATCGAGGGGTATTTTTACATTTTTCATCCAAAATTGTACTTTCTGCGTTTTGCCAATCTCAAACAGCATCCCTCTGTTCTGTGGTAACGACGAACGGAATTTAAGTCCGTGTATCAACTCTTTTGGACTCTTGGCTACTTCCAGTTCAATTTTCTTGTCTTTCACCAAAGCGATCGCACTCACAGGCAGTTGTTGGGGGCGAGTGGCGATTATCGATAACGCGATGCTGCCTACTGCTAAACTAATTCCCGACACAGGACCCACTATCTTAAGGATAGAGAGTAGCAGTTGCATACTATCCAATTTTTGAGTTTGGGTTGTAGTTGTAGTTGCTTGTGTAGTTTTCATTTTGCTCAGTCTCCAAATATATCTACATGAGCGATCGCATAAATTGAGTCATCCTTCTTGGACGACGGCAAAGCTTGCAAATCTGCTTTATTTCTCATGCTCTCCACCCTGTCTGCTTCCCTAATGGCCAGAGGGTTAATTTGACGACGTTCCTCTAGGAGCGTCGCAACCGATATTTCCAGCGGCGGCAGTTCCCCATCTGTTGGAACAGTTATGTCTTGTGGAAACATTTGGCAGAAAGTGGTCGCTGCTGCTCTCTCTATAATCGTCTGTATCTCCGCCCCTACACAGCGGTTGGTTTCTTTGAGCAACCGTCGCCATTCCTCCTGTGTATATGGGTCGCCACTACAAAACCTTTCATCAAATCTGCTGCCATGCAGTTTGAAAATGCTGTGTCTCTCGCCGTAGTTGGGCAGGTCTACTTTGTAGAGATAGTCAAATCGTCCTGCTCTAGTAAGTTCTGGTGGCAACCACTCCATGCGGTTGACACTGGCAATCACAATCACATCGCTAGTGCGCTCCTGCATCCAAGTGAGCAACTGTCCTGCTAACCTTCTTGCTAAATCATCATCTCCAGCAAATCCTTTATCAAAGTCATCAAAATAAATGACAACTTCGTTGAGACGGTCTGCTAACTTCAATAGTTTTTTCAGTCTTGTTTCTGCTTCGTTACCATAGCTTCTAAAGTTGCCCCAATCTACCAGGATGAGGGGAACACCCAAAATTTGAGAGCATACTTTAGCAGAATGTGATTTGCCCGTACCTGGGGGACCCACCAACATTATGCCTTTGGGAACTCTTAGTTTATAAGCTTTGGCAAGGGGGCTAAAAAGTCTTTTGAATTTCTTAAAAGCCTCTTGCATCAACTCCAACCCTCCTAATGGAACTGATGGAGGTGGAATAAACTCGATTTCATAGAGTTTGTTGAGGAGATTTATTTTGTATTGCAATAGCTTTTTAGCTATTTCTTCTGAACTATCATCATGGAAATTAATTGATTTTAGCCCTTTAATAAAGTCTGAGACATATAGCCCAACACCACTATGGGCAATACAAAGAGTATCCATCTCGCTAAATTTTGGCGGCAAAATTTCTTCTGCTTCCTCATTCAAAGCAATTAAAATTTCTGAAGTATCCGGGAGTTCTTGAGTAAGAAGGGGAACTTGGGCAGCAAGTTCTGGGTGTAGGTCAACCTGTGATCCCAACACAATAGCGCACTTAATTGGGGCAGAAGCGCATTTGGTAAAGGAGAGATTGAGCAAATTGGACTTTACCCACTCAGACAATAAAAAAAACTGGGTTTCTTGAGGGATATTTGCACTAATCAAAGGGTGCAAGTTCTCTATAATTAATACCCCTCCTCCCTGATAATTATCCCAGAACTTCAAAATTCTAAAGTAGTCTTTTAACTCTTGCACTGGTGTAGAGATATATCCCTCAAAATCTTGAAAGGATACGCCTCTATTATTGGAGTATTCAACTTCCTTAATTATCTCCTGGCCCAGATTCCATAGGTAGCATTTAGTTCCTAAATTTGAACAACATTGGCAAATATATCGCAGAATTCTATATCTTTCCTGTAGTGGAGATTCGCAAATTATTACAGGCTCTCCTTCTTTAATTAATTTAGGAAGTTTTTCAAAGAAATATGATGGCATTTTATGTCCATAACTTTTTAACAAAAATCCTAATTCTGTTTTGATTAAATAAGTAGTATAAAACTGCGTAAAAATTTATATCATTTGATGTATGTGAGGTTTAGGAAAAAAATAGGTCAAGTTGCAGTTTTGGGTTAGGGATGAGTGTTTTTAGGATGATCCTGATGTATCGGCTCAATAAACAGGGGTAGCCAAGAAAAATAAAAAAAACGAGCGAGGAACACATAGCGTCGTAGAATATGACACATGACGCGAAACCAATCGAGTGAAAAGTTAGTAG
>JAHHHW010000154.1 GCA_019359115.1 Pelatocladus maniniholoensis HA4357-MV3 | reverse complement strand
CCAACTACTGCAAAGCTGGTTGATATTTTAATTGCAACTGCACTTGATTTGATTAATCCTATACATTTAAAAAACTGGTTTACAAACTGTTGTTACTGTACTTCATAAACCTGCAATACGCTGTATGAACTGGAAGACGTTGCACTGCAACGCCTCTACTAATGAATCATGATGTTGCTCAATCGAAACTCAAATTCTAAATTTTAGCTTCTTCCTTCACCAACTTATCCCAGCCCAAATCTTTGAGACTATTATTGCGACGGAGTGGACGAGTAACTAACTCCAGAATGTCACGAGCATTAGTAAAACCGTGAATTTGAGCAAAAGTAAATTCCACAGACCATTTAGTATTAATTCCCCGTGCTTCTAAGGGGTTGGCGTGAGCCATACCAGTAATTACCAAGTCAGACTTTAACTCATAAATTCGTTGGACTTGGTTGTAATTATCTGGTTTCTCAACAATCTTGGGTATAGGTACACCCATTTCCTTACAAGTCTTCTCCAGCAAGGCTAATTCAGCAGCTTGGTAGCGCTTGTCCATATAGGGGATACCAATTTCATGCACAGTCATTCCGCAGCGTACCAAGAATCGTGCTAGGGAAACTTCTAACAAATTGTCACCCATGAAAAATACAGACTTACCACGAATTAGTTTGACGTATTCTTCCAAACCTTCCCAAATTTGGGCTTCTCGTTCGTCTAAACCTTGCGGGGTAATACCAAACACCGAGCAAATTTTCTCAATCCAAGCACGGGTTCCGTCTGGCCCGATGGGGAAAGGTGCGCCGATGAGTTTGCATTTGCGACGACGCATCAGAGTTGTAGCAGTACGGCTGAGGAAAGGATTGACACCAGCTACATAATACCCTTCTTCAATGACAGGCAATTCTGTAAAACGTTTGGCGGGTAGCCAACCAGAAACTTTAATACCTTGTTTTTTCAGTTCTAGAGTCAGCTGAGTAACTACGGGATCGGGGAGTGAACCAAATAGTACTAGCGGTGGATGATCGACGTATTCAGACTCTTCTTCAGCAACTTCTTCTTTTTTCTTACCAAAGTTGAGAAGTTTTTGAATGGCGTTACGCTCGTTTTTCTCTGCTTCTACCACAGAAACTTTATCTGGACAACGCACAGCCATTGCTGCTAACACCGTGTCTTCCCCTTGGGTGAAGGCGTAGTCTAAGCCATTAGCACGGGCGACAACAATCGGAATACCAATTTCGCCTTCCAACTTGGGGGCCAAGCCTTCTAAATCCATTTTGATGATTTCGGTGGTGCAAGTGCCGATCCAGACAATGACACTGGGGTTGCGATCGCGCTTAATCTGCAAGCACAAGCGCTTTAATTCCTCATAATCATTCAATTGTGCCGAAATGTCACCTTCTTCTAACTCTGCCATTGCGTAACGGGGTTCTGCAAAAATCATTACCCCCATGGCATTTTGCAGGAAGTAGCCACAAGTTTTTGTACCAATTACCAAAAAGAAGCTATCCTCAATTTTTTGGTACAACCAAGCGACACAGCTAATTGGACAAAAGGTGTGATAATTACCAGTTTCACACTCAAAATTTAAAGCTTCTGGTTGAGCAACAGTCATTTTAATATATTCTCCCCTTAAATTTTTTAAGTTAAGAGTTAAGGGTCATTTGTCATTCGTGAATACAAATGACAAATGACAAACTCCTAACTCTGTATTTACGTGTTGGGGAAGAGACGGGCGATATCCGAGTCATCAAAACCGTTATTTGATATTTCTTCCCCAAAAAAATCTGTATTTGATTCACCCTTGAGGGAACCAGTCTCAGTACTCCAAACATCTGACAACACATCAGCAAATTCGTTTTCTTCAGGTGCAGCTGTGGCGGAGATTGTGTTGTCTGTTTCCTTTATTGCATCAAAGGAAATATCGCCAAATTCATCTGCTGCATCTGGGTGAGATGTTTGCTGGAATTCGTTGTCAGAATTGTGATCTTGGGACGGGAAATTCTCACTGGAGCTATTGAGATGTTCCGTTGCCATTGCTCTGAGTTCATCCCGTACCATTGTATCGGAAACCATGAGGGTTTCTTCATGGTCGTGGGTCATTTCCAAATCAGGGGCGATCGCATCTTTGTCAAAATCATTTGTCAATGTTTCACCATGGGATGTTGCTTGCATGGCGATTAATGATTCATCTTCTTCTAGCGATTCCTCTGATTTGGGAGTAACGCGGTTCCCCAAAGCAATATCAGGATCAAAATTTAAGTCCAGTACCTCAACCAAAGTATCTGCATCAGGATTCAATTTAGAAAAAGGTAGCATTAACTGTGCTAGCTTCGGTTCCAGCGCGTTAGCCACTCCCAGGATCAGGTAAGATGGTGGTCGCTTGCCGCCATCAGGCGTGTAGACTGATTCTACCTCCATGTGCAGTTTAATCCAGTCGCGATTCGCTTGGAAAAATTGCAACCATTTTTGCTTTAATGAATCTGTAAAGCTATAGAAGAAGGCCATATTCCCATCCTGAGAAAAATGATTTATACAATCATCAAGTCTAATTCTTCTTCCGGATTAGGAACCTGTGGTTTATTCGGATTTAAGTAAAAATCAGACAATAAAGAGAATAGTTCCCGATCTTGGGCATCTTTAGGTACAACACCTTCGGGTAGTGATAGAAGTTGGTCGGCGATGCTTAAATAATAATCGCAAACGTAGCTCAAAGAGGGTTCTACATCTGCCATTTCAAACAAAGTCTTGCCCTTGACGCGGGAAACACGGATATCTTCAATCAGAGGTAAGACTTCTAAAACTGGCATCGGTACAGATTCTACGTATTTATCGATCAAGTCACGCTTAGATGTGCGATTCCCAATCAACCCAGCTAGACGCAGTTGGTGAGTTCTAGCTTTTTCCCGGACAGAAGCAGCAATGCGGTTCGCAGCAAACAAGGCATCAAAGCCGTTATCAGTCACAATTATGCAGTAGTCTGCGTAATTCAGAGGTGCTGCAAAACCACCACAAACAACGTCGCCTAGAACGTCAAATAAAATGACATCGTATTCATCAAAAGCGTTGAGTTCTTTCAGTAACTTTACTGTTTCGCCAACCACATAACCGCCACAACCAGCACCTGCGGGTGGACCACCTGCTTCTACGCAATCTACACCACCATAGCCTTTGTAGATTACATCTTCTGGCCAAATGTCTTCGTAGTGAAAATCCTTTTCTTGCAGAGTATCAATAATCGTCGGAATCAAGAAACCGGTAAGAGTGAAGGTGCTGTCATGTTTAGGGTCGCAGCCAATTTGCAAGACTTTCTTGCCGCGTTTGGCTAAAGCGACGGAAATATTACAGCTAGTTGTAGATTTACCGATACCGCCTTTTCCGTAAACTGCTAATCTCACTGTTTTTTGCCTCTTATGGTTTTTTTATAAATAAAACAATTGGCTCAAACACTTGCAGCACCGCGTGCAACAGCGATGTATTAAGTCTTCGAGTGTCATTATTATCGAAAAAAAGCTGAAAATAAAGGGGACTTAAAAATAAATTATGTTGTAAAAACAAGCTTTTTAATTTATAAAATTGACTAAAAGATATTTTGTCTATTTTAAACCTTTAAAGGCCTAAAAAACAAAAAAATAAAGCTTTTATAGTATTAAAATATGTAAAATAGTAACAATAAGCAAAAAAACTTCTTTCCTTGATTGATATAGTTTTCATCAAATAGAACTTATGCTAGAAGAGTATTAATACTCTATACTGACCAAGTGGAACTTAAGAACATCAAACAGCAAGTCTATCGTTGTGGCAAAGGATAGACTTGCTGTTTCAGCTTAAAAATAGCTAATAATTTCTGTTGTCAAAATTCTCAGTTCAAATTGAAATATGATTCTTAGCAAAAAATATAGACAGTTGTAAATTAACTACCAAGATCAGCGATCGCTAATTTTGAGTCATGACTCAGAAAATATAAAAAATTATTACATTTAAAAAATAATCGGAACGGGTAATAGGGAATATGGTTGTAAGCTAAAATCAGTTTTTGTATCCTTTGGGGATGTGAAGCAGCAAGTTTCAAAGCGATCGCTTTATCGCCTACCTTAGATCTTGTACCTAGCCTTGGTGATTAGAAATCGCGGCTACACAAACCAAGTCCGCCTGCGCGAACTAACGTAAAATCAAGGCTTTTAAACCGCGTAGGTGGTCGCTACGCGTCATGTCTGTTTAGCCGCGACTTCTAGTGCAAGAGTGCAAGATCTAAGCTACCCAATCTCTAAAGCTTCAATTTCTTGCAATGATTGCCAACCAGGATACCATTGGGAACGATCTTCGAGTAACTTAGCATTTATCCAAAAGCGGACATTAGGGTCACAAGAAGAAACCATTTCCGCATATACCCACTTACCCTGATTTTTACGGTTGACAACTTGGAAGTGTCGCCAACCATCTACCTTTATTTGTGCAGTCCACTTAGAACCAACTAAGTAAGGAAACTTTTGTTTTTTGGTCATTGGTCATTGGTCATTTGTCAAAGAAGGATTTACTCTATTTTCAAATTAAAAGGTAAACGAGCATACACTCCTTGGGGATCGTTCATCTTTTGTAGAGTCGCAAGTTCAGCTTTGAGTTTTTGTAATTCAGTTGCTAGCGAATCTGGTAATTGGAGTTTTTGCTGATCCAAGTTCACAGCAGCGTGTGTTTGTTCTGGAACTTTTCCTAATATGCGTTCTCCCAAACTCCCATATTTGGGATATTCTTGTAGTTCCCAGTCATTTCCCAGTTTTGCTTGTTTAGCAGCGTAGGCAATAGCAGCATCTAAACCACCAATTTCATCCACTAAACCAATATTTTTGGCTTCTGTACCTGACCAAACCCGACCTTGAGCAATTTCTGCTACCCTTGTTTGGGGAATTTTCCGACCTTGGGCAACTTTACCAAGAAATATATTGTAAATTTTATTGACACTACGTTGGTAAATTGCCAATTCTTCAGAAGTTTTGGGACGAGAAAGAGTTTGACTATCGGCATAGCGTCCAGTTTTAACTGTATCCCAAGTTATGCCGTTGTCATTGGCTAATTTTTGGGCATTAAACAGTAGTCCAAACACACCTATTGAACCCGTAATTGTATTAGGTTCAGCAAAAATACGGTTAGAATCGCTAGCAATCCAATAACCACCGGAAGCAGCAACATCACCCATCGACACAACAACTGGTTTTCGATCGCGAGTTAAACGTACTTCTCGTTGCATCACTTCTGCTGCTGTCGCACTACCACCAGGACTGTTAATCCTTAAGACGATCGCTTTGATATCCTCATCTTGTTGTAGTTTGCGGAAAATTCTGGCAAAACTATTACCGCCTATTTCCCCATCGCTACCTTGACCATCGACAATTTCTCCCTCAGCATAAACTACAGCAATTTTGTTTTGAGAATTGCGTTCCGTCCCTAAAGATTTACCGGGGACTTGCGCGTATTCACTTAGGGAAATTTGCCGGAAGCTTTTGTCATCTTTGTCGCTATCTGTCAACTTTTTGAGATCGCTAACCACTTCATCAAAATACCCAAGTTTATCTACTAAACCATTATTCTTGGCTTGATCTGCTTGCAAAAAGGCTTGGTTATCTGCGATCGCTTGCAATTTTCCAGGAGTAATTTTACGACTATATCCGACTGCATTACGCCACTCTGTCCAGATATCATCTAATAATTTCTGAGTTTGTTGGCGATTTTCTGGACTTAGCTTAGTAAGTACAAAGGGTTCAACTGCTCCCTTGAACTTTCCTACTCGCACAACTTGCACCCCGATACCATATTTTTGTAATGCGCCTGCCAAAAACATAGGTTGGGAACTCAAACCATTGATTTCCATAGCTCCCAATGGGTTAAGCACAATTGTATCGGCTACCGAACTTAGGTAATATTCCCGTTCTCCCCAGTCCATACCGTAGGCTACTACCTTCTTACCAGCAGCACGAAACTTTTGTAGAGCTTGGCGAATTTCTTTAAAAGTAGCAAAGCCTGCTGTATTTTCACTTTCAGAAATACGAGTCGCATCTAAATAGATACCAACAACACGCCGATCACGTCGTGCTTTTTCGATACTATCCAGAATAGTGCGGAGGCTCATTTGCTTTTCCTCTTCACCTGAGATTACTTTTTGTAGCAATTCACTAGAACTTGGCTCTCCATCAGTAATTTTCGTTGATAAGTCAAACACTACCACTGACTTATCTTTGACAACTGGTCCAACATCTCTAGAGGCTGCAAATAACAGCAACAACAGTCCTGTAGTTCCTAAACCAAAAAAAATAAATAATCCCAGGATACTTCCAACTAAGCTAGCAAAAGTTTGTTTAATAAAATTCTGCATATTGTTTTTATTTAGTCATTGGTCATTGGTCATTGGTCATTGGTCATTGGTCATTGGTTAGGAGCATTCTGGCGGGGGAGCATCCCAAATTTTAAAAAACCCGCGTGCGATTGAAATCGCAGTCTCACAGTTCAAGTCTGCTTAAAGCAGACTACTTGATTTATTTGAGTCGTCTGAAGACGATTTTTGCTATTAGCTAACGGTTTAAACCAGCAGTATATTGAAAAAATTGGGATGCTCCCATTTTGCCCGTACTTTAAAAGAAGCCGCGCAGAGCGCGTCTACGCCCGTACTAACTACCAATAACCAATTAACTACAACTACTTTATATATACTTATTTTATGGGTTCTAAACTCCCTAAAGATTGTAATTGCCTAATAGTAGCGTTGCCAGTACAAAATAGCACTGTAGTGATTTCAGCAATTAATACTTCACCCAAGTCGTAAACAGCAGCTTCTGAAGAAGCAGCCGCTTGCAAAAATGGCATTGCTAAACCAGCTACATCTGCTCCCAATGCCAAAGCTTTTGCTACGTCCAGTCCATGACGCAATCCACCGGAGGCAATTAGAGGTACTGTTGGTGCAACTGCACGAATGCTGGTGATGCACTCCGCCGTTGGTAAACCCCAATCTGCAAAGGTTCGACCTAAACGGCGTTGTAAGGGATTTTCTGCTCGCTCACTTTCCACTTTTGCCCAAGAAGTGCCACCAGCACCAGCCACATCAATTGCTTTTATTCCTGCTGCAATCAGCTTCTGTGCCATTGTTGCTGAGATACCATTGCCTACTTCTTTGGCAATTACAGGAACGGATACCTTGTCGCATAAATTAGCTATTTTGTCAAATAAGCCTCTGAAATTTATATCACCTTTGGGTTGAATACACTCTTGTAGTGGATTGAGGTGCAAAATCAGGGCATCAGCTTCGAGAATATCAATAACTCGTACACATTCTTCTAAACCGTAATCATAGTTGAGTTGAACAGCACCCAAATTGGCAAACAGGAGAACATCGGGCGCATATTTGCGGACGGCGAAGGTTTCAGCCACAGAAGGTTTTTCCACAGCTATGCGTTGAGAACCGACACCCATAGCAAATTTATAGTGTTGAGCAACTTCTGCTAGCCGACGGTTAATCATTCCTGCTTCTGGAGTTCCTCCAGTCATGGAAGAAATTAACAACGGTGCGCCTAATTGCTTCTCTAGAAAATTAGTACTCAGATCAATCTCATTGCGATCGAGTTCCGGTAAACAACAATGGCTAAAACGATATTTTTCTAGTCCATTGGTGGTTTGTTGGAATTGCACATCTTCTTCTAGACAAATGCGGATATGGTCGGCTTTACGAATTTGGGTAGTGGCGGATGGGCTAATGGGCATGTTCACGGGTAGGTGTTTTTCTAGGATATTATTTCTATTGTGTCAGTACTAGGCATGGTGTGGAATGGGTAATGATCTGCCGCTCCTCATAGATTTGTGCTTGCAACAGCAAAATGTATTGTTAGTATGAGGAATTTTACGTAATCACAGACTTGACAGTGGTAGTATTCATTAATCTTTCTTATAATCGCCTTTATTGAAAGTGAATGCTGCTGACAATTTCGACTACACATCAGCCTGCTACAGAGCTAGGCTACCTACTACATAAACATCCAGATATTTGCCAGTCTTTTACTTTTCCCTTTGGACAGGCACATGTATTTTATCCAGAAGCAGATATACAGCGTTGTACGGCGGCGCTGCTGCTGGAAATTAACCCTGTGAAATTAGCACAAAGACGTGGTTCAAGTACTGAGCAATATCTGAGCGATCGCCCTTATGTTGCTTCTTCGTTTTTAAGTGTGGCGATCGCACAAGTCTTCAATACAACTCTTACTACTCCTTCCCAAGAGAGACTGAAACTAGCACAAACTCCTATTCCCTTAGTAGCAAGATTATCTGTTGTACCCTGTCGGGACGGTGAAGGGTTGCTGCGACAATTATTTGAACCTTTGGGCTACTCTGTCAGCACCACAGGTCATCTGCTTGATGAAAAGTTTCCAGAGTGGGGGCAGAGTCATTATTATACTGTTGAACTACACCACACCCTGACTCTTGCCGATCTTTTAAGTCATATCTACGTGCTTATACCAGTATTTGATGATGATAAATACTACTGGATGAATGACGAAGAAGTCGAGAAGCTACTGCGTCATGGTGAAAGTTGGCTGAATACTCATCCAGCACGAAAACAAATTATCAAAGGTTACCTCAAACGCTGAAACAATCTGACCGATAATTCCGAGCAAAGTACAAGAAAGCGGATAAATCCTGGGACTCAATCCCCAATCGTTCGACTGAGCGTCTCGTACTGAGCTTGCGATGCACTGAGCGCCTGCGCGGACTCTTTATTTTATTTTTGAAATTTAAAAATAATTGCTTTTCTTATTGAATCACAATAACATTTTGATTTTATTTAACCTAAAAATAACTTGTTTTTAATGTTAATAAAATAATTCAATTAACCTAAATATAATCTGTTTTTAATGTTTGTTATTTAGATTTATATTGTTAACTTTTTTCATCCGAATTTAGGTGTATAAACAATAAACATAGATCTTGCCTGTATTTTACCAAAAAAAATTGATGTATTTATCAAGTTATTATTTTGATAATAATAACTCGCTATGCTTTTTTGGCAAGAATAAATTAATCAATAGATTCTAGATTTAATAGCTTCATTGTGAAAGGGTTTGACTTATTTATCCCTAGTAGTAATGGGGTGGAAAAGATTCGTATATACAGATGTTTTGATATTCAGTTTCTAGAGCAAGTCTTTACTGATATCACCTTGCTTTTTTTCACTAAAAGTTGATGTAATTAACACTGCAAGAGAGGAAAATTAATGTCTAAATTTAGTCGCAGACAAATTTTAGTATTTTTTGCTGGTAGTGCTGGTGCTGCTGTAATAGGAGACAAACTTATAAATGGTGTTTCCAGTATTGCCGAAGCAAAAATTGTACCATTGAGATTTACACCTGTACGCTTACCCCATCCTTTACCAATTTATCAAGAGCTAAATAGTTATTTACCAACAGGAATTGAAAAAGGAGAAGTACGTAAGGCTTCTGGAGATGCAAAATTAAATAGCTACACAGTTATCGATGATGTGGTAGTTCCACCAGAGTACGATCGCTATGTCATAGTTAGTTGGGGCGATCGCGTATTTCCCAACGACTATGATTATGTAGGTTACAACTGCGACCACACTAGTTTTATCTCGATTGATAGAGACTTGAATCCTGACCCTAGCATTAACAAGAATGATGGCTACTTATTCGTAAATCATGAATATATTAGTTATCCTATTTCTGAATTAGCACCAGAAATTCCATCTGATCTCAAAGGAAGCGGATTCCCCACTACATTTAGTCAAATAATTGGGTGGAATTTACCCTCCCAAAGAAACATTGAACTAGACGGAGAATTTTTATATAACCTGGGTGCATCTGTTGTCCGTATCTCTCGCCGCAATCGTTCTAATCGTAGCAATAAATTCCAAGTTGTCAAAGATTCCAACAACCGCCGCATTCATGGTCTTTCGGGATTAGGAATCAACAGCCAACGCAGTGATGAATATAAAAATGTTACTGCTTGGGGAAGTCGTCCCCATCAGCAAGGAGATCAAAACTATTTAATTGGTACAGGCCCAGGTGCAACTGAAGTTTTTACCATTAGCGCCGACGGACTAGGTAATAAAATTATTGGTACAGCCTACAACTGTTCTGGTGGTACAACTCCTTGGGGAACTGTATTAACTGCTGAAGAAAACTTCCAAGGAAGTGCAGAATTTTTTGTGGGTGTGACTGAGTTTGTCAAACCTGATGGTACTCAAACAGGTTACACAGATGATACAGTTGGCAAAACCTTTGGTTTAGTAGGGGAAAAATACGGCTGGATGGTAGAAATTGATCCGGCCGATGCAAATTTCCGTCCCCGCAAACACACTTGGTTAGGTCGTTTCCGCCACGAAAATATTGCTGTTCGCGCCGAAGCAGGTAAGAAATTAATCGGTTACATGGGTGATGACAGACGCGGGGGACACACTTGGAAGTTTGTCAGCACAGATACCGTATCTAATCCAACTGATCAAAACAACAGTAAGTTGTGGGAAAGTGGTATTTTGTATGTTGCCCGTTATAATCCAGATGGTACAGGTAAATGGATACCTTTGCTTATAAATACTTCCACTGATCCCATAGCACCCAGCGTTCTTTCTGAAAAAGAATTTGCTGCTTTAGGTTCAGCACAAAGAAATGGTTTGATCAAACTACCCAAACGTAAAGGTATTGCGAAACAAACTAGCGATGGTGGTGCATTTAACTGCGATCGCACCAATGAAGCAACAGCACTACCTGATTATCAAGGTAAAAAGTTATCTGACTTTTATCCTAACCAAGGTGCTATTCTCTGTGATGCTTTCCTAGCTGCAAACCTGGCTGGTGGAACCCCCACAGCACGTCCAGAAGACTTAGAAGTTCATCCACTCACCAAAGAAGTATTTATTTCCTATACCGATGGTGCGCCAGGAAGTGATGGTTATCCTGATTCCCGCGTTTTCCAAGTTGCTAAGTTAAGCACAGATCCAAATGCAACTCAGCAATCAGGTGGACTTTACAAAATTATTGAAGATAGCACCGATGGTACAGGTCTTAGTTTCCGGTGGGAAAGATTTAAACAAGGTGGAGAAGCTGGTTCTGAAACTGGGGCTGGTTTTGCAAATGTAGATAACTTAGTTATTGATTTTCGAGGTAACGTTTGGGGTGTGACAGATATGTCCACCGATACCCATAATGGTTTTAGTATAGGTGCTACTGGTACTCCAAACACCATCAATCATACAGCCAGTGGTAATGTTTCCAGTTTTACAGGTGTTTTTGGTAATAACTGGCTGTTCTTTATTCCTACTTTTGGACCAAACGCAGGAACAGTAATACCTTTTGCTCAAGGTCCAGTGCGTTGTGAGATGACAGGCCCAACTTTTGTCGGAGATACGTTGATTATTGCGATACAGCATCCTGGTGAAAATTGCCCAGTTAATGATGGCACAATATTGAACCGTAGTATTGAAATACTAGATTTGGATGGAAAGACATTCAATCAGACTCGTACAGTACCCCGTGGTAGTAGCTGGCCTAGCAATATGTCTACAGAAGATGGTGGTAAAGCTGATCCGAAAGGATTTCCAATTCCATCTGTAATTGGTATTTACCGCAAAGAGGGTAAAGGTAGGTTTATTTAACAGTTAACAGTTAACTGTTAACTATTATCATTAAATCATTCGCTCCAGACAAGATCCCCGACTTCTTTAAAAAGTCCGGGATCTGATACCATTTCCATATGAAGACGCATAGAAAGAACCCCACCGCCTTTGGCAACCCCAAGGGGGACACGGGGGATAAGGGAGAAGAATCGCCTTGAAGCGAGAATTTTTGAGTTCTGATATCTTGCACCAACCCTATATCCCGCCTCAGAATTAATTGGTGAGGCTAATAGCGTAAGTCCGTTAAAACTGACTCAAACACTGTCCTAGTCAGATTTATCTGACTTTAGCTATTAGCCAATAAATTTATTTATTGGCGGGATGAAAAGCTGATGCAAGATATCAAAGTTTGAAACCAGAATTTTGAGGTTCTAAACCAGAATGTTGAGGTTTGAAACCAGAATTTTTTGGTTTCAAACCAGAATGTTGGGGTTCTAAACCAGAATGTTGAGGTTTGAAACCAGAATGTTGAGGTTCTAAACCAGAATTTTTTGGTTCTAAACCAGAATGTTGAGGTTTGAAACCAGAATGTTGAGGTTCTAAACCAGAATTTTTTGGTTCTAAACCAGAATGTTGAGGTTTGAAACCAGAATGTTGAGGTTCTAAACCAGAATTTTTTGGTTCTAAACCAGAATGTTGGGGTTCTAAACCAGAATTTTTTGGTTTGAAACCAGAATGTTGAGGTTCTAAACCAGAACATTGATATTCCTAGTGGGAGCATCCCAATTTTTCAAACTTACCTGGCGACTAGAAGTCGCGGCTACACAAACATAGACGCCCGTAGGGCGGCTTCCCATTCGCCATCAGGCGTTCCCGCAGGGTAGGGTAGCCACCCTACGCAGGCTAAAAAGAGTCCGCCTGCGCGGACTTTGTTTGTATAGCCCCAGACTTCCAGTCTGCGGGGATTTTAAACATTATTGATCTATAACCGTGTTTTTTCATTTCAAAGAAAGTTTAACTATTCGGCTTTTTTGTGAAACAATAATTACGGTGTCTTCTGCTATATTTATTCCCAATAAAAAATAATTAGGTTTTAAAAGTGCATCTTGACAGCGCAAACAGATAATATAGCTGTTTATCAACAGCTAATAAGCGGTGACATGAGTGTATGAAAATAGCTTTTATAGTCAACAAATTTCCAGTTATCTCAGAAACATTTATTTTGAATCAGATTACAGGTCTAATTTGCCGAGGACATGAAGTTCATATTTACGGTTATAGACCTGATGATACTGCTAAATATCATCCAGATGTAGAAAAATATGACTTGCTAAAATCCACTTTTTATGCTCCCAATATTCCTCAAAATAAACTCTGGCGGCTACTAAAAGCACTGTGGTTAATCATTACAAATTTTTATCAAGCTCCATTAGTCATACTGCGATCGCTCAACTTTTTCAGATATCATGGGCGAGCAGCATCTTTAAGGATTTTATACTCTATAATCCCTTTATTAAATACCGAATCATATGATATTATTCACTGTCAATTTGGTATCCAAGGCAACGAGGGAATGATTTATCGTGAAATCGGTGCGATTCAAGGCAAGTTAATTACCACTTTTCGGGGCTATGATATCAGCTGGTATGTCAAAGAATATGGGGCAAATGTTTACGATCAATTGTTTGTCAAAGGAGATTTTTTCCTGGCGAATTGTGAGTTTTTTCGCCAGCGAGCCATTAAATTAGGGTGTAATGAAAAAAAGATTATTGTTCACGGTTCGGGAATAGATTGTAGTCGGTTTAGTTTTCAGACACGCCAGCCTCTAGAAGATGGTAAAATCTCTGTGGCGACAACTGGTCGGTTGATCGAAAAGAAAGGAATAGAATATGGCATTCGTGCTGTTGCCAAAGTTTTAAAAACCTATCCCAACTTGGAATATAATATTGTCGGCGATGGCGCTTTAAAAGAATATTTACAGCAATTAATTATTGAACTGGGTGTTGCAGAACAAGTTAAGTTATTAGGTTGGAAAAATCAACAAGAAATAATTCAAATTATTGATAATACTCATATTTTTATCGCTCCAAGTGTCACAGCTAAAGATGGAAATCAGGATGCACCTGTTAATACCCTCAAAGAAGCAATGGCTATGGGTTTACCAGTGATTGCGACTCGACACGGTGGGATTCCGGAGCTAGTGCAAGATGGGATTTCTGGTTTCTTAGTTTCAGAACGAAATGCAGATGCGATCGCAGATAAATTGACTTACTTAATTAAGCATCCAGAATTATGGGAAAAAATGGGTAAAGCTGGTCGTGCTTATGTAGAAACACACTATGATACAAATCACCTCAATGATGAATTAGTCAAAATATATCAGCGAGTCATCATGGATCATCTGCAACCATCTTCGGTAAGTTCTCAACCAATTGGAAAAAGGTGATATAGACTACTAGTCAAAATAATTGTGAACAGTTAAACTGGCTTATTTTATACCACACTTAAAAAGAACATCATCATGAATAAAGCTTTGTTATTAGAACCAGAGGTAACGATAGTAGTTGTTCCCCGTGAGCGTTTTAGCTATAGCCGTGAATCTTTGGAAAGTATTTACGACAACACAGATTATCCTTTTAAGTTAATTTACGTAGATGGTGGTTCCCCTACTGACATCAAAAATTATCTGCAAGCAAAAGCAGCCGAAAAACAATTTAAATTAATTCGCACTGATCACTACCTTTCTCCCAACCACGCAAGAAACATCGGTTTACGCCAAGTCAACAGTAAATATGTTGTGTTCATGGATAACGATGTCGCAGTGACACCTGGCTGGTTGCAAGCATTGGTAGACTGTGCAGAAGCCACCGAAGCAACCATCGTTAGTCCCCTCGTCTGTCAATACCTACCCCTACATACAGAAGTGCATTGTGCAGGTGGAGAATCTGGAGTCAAAGTCGAAACCAAAGGCGAGACTACCAGACGGCGAATGATTGAGAAGATTTATAAACAGGGACGCAAAGTATCTGATGTGCGTCCCCAACTGCAACGCCAACCAACCGGATTGGCAGAGTTTCACTGTATGCTCGTACGCACAGAAATCTTTGATCGGATTGGTCTTTTAGATGAAGGACTGCTGAACACGAAAGAACACGTCGATTTATGTATTTTGGTTAGTGAGGCTGGCGGTACAGTTTACTTAGAACCTGAATCTTTAATAACCTACGTACCAGGCCCGCCCTTAAAATGGACAGACTTACACTTTTATATGCTGCGGTGGAGTGATGCTTGGGAACTAACTAGCTTGAAGCGTTTACGTGATAAGTGGAACCTGACTGAAGATGAGTATTTTCAAAACAAATATAAACGCTTAGGATGGCGCCGAGATATGACAATTGTCAATCCCCTCGTCCGTAAAGTTCCTTTGGGGAAATTTGGTTCTCGCGCACTAGGGAAAATTCTCCGAGAAATAGACAAGGCATTAAACCATTATCTCACCTCTCGCTATGCAAAAAGATACTTGCAAGGACTAAAAAATCAAGTCCCACCCAACCAGCCACCAACATCTACAACGCTATCATCACAAAATTAATCAGGGTGTGACCTGGAAAAACAAGGACACAACCTCACATGAGTAAAGAATCTGTGCCTCCGACTAAATCCCTATTAATGCGACCACATCGCCGCCAGTTTATAATTGGACCAGAAGTTTTCCCTGTATATGAAGACTGGCATTATCGCCGCTTAGACGCCGACCGTTGGATTTCCTATTGTCCCGAACTTCGTGCCACTTGGACAAAGGATGCTGACGGAGCTTGTTGGGTTATTCTGGGAGTGGCTGTGGAAACGCTAGAGTCCCAATTAGAACCAATAACAGAGATTTCCCGGACAAAGAGTGAAGATATACCCAAACTCTACACGAGTTGGGCTGGTCGTTGGGTTTTGATTGGTAAGGGTCAGGTACACATGGATGCTTCTGGGCTTCTAGGTTGCTTTTATGGAAGCACTCGCGACGGTCAACCTTGGGTATCGAGTAGTCCAGCTTTACTTAACGATATACTTTTACCAAAGGCTGATTGCCGAGAGTTGTATTATCAAAAAGGTTTATCGTGGTTTACACCCCCGCTTTCGCGATTTGGGGAAATAAGTCGTCTTTTACCCAGTCAAGTTATTCACCTCAAAGATGGTAGCATTCATCCTCGACCTTTGCTGCCACCAATCAATCCAGAACTTGACTATGAAGAAGCTTTGGAACTTTTAAGCCAAAGCATGATCACAGCACTGCAACGACTTTATCAGCAAGAGAACAGAGTTTGGCTAGGACTTTCGGCTGGTGTTGACTCACGCTTGGTACTAGCAATGGCATCTCGTGGTAATGTCAGCATCGCACCCTTCACTCGTATTGCTGCCAGGATGTCAGTAGCCGATCGCATCCTACCAGCCACATTAGCAGACAAACTCGGATATCAGCACATCTTTTTAAAAGGACGCAACAGCAAAGCCAACCGTAAGCAACTCGTCACTGAACACACCGCAGGACACGTCTGCGAAGGCGACGCTTTACCTTTTCTCCAAAGTGTACGAGATTCCTTGGAGGGAATTTCTGTAGGTGGTTGGTGCTTTGAAGTCGGTAAAGCCATGTGGCGCACATGTTTTCCTGATAATATAGACGATATCGAAATCTGCACTCAACAAATTGCCCGCACCTATGGCGAATCTTGCAAATCAAGTGCGATCGCAGGTATTTGTGAATGGTTGGAATGGGTGAAACAAACTCCCCAAGAACATATGGACTGGCGAGATCGATTTTACATTGAACAACGGCTCGCAGGTTGGCAGAGTTCCAAAGAACAGTTGTATGACCTGAGTAATATCCAGAGAATTCCCATTATTAACGCTGCGCGCACCTATGCGTTAATGCTTAGTATCCCAGAAAATCGCCGCCTCAATGCCAAGTATCAACTTGATCTGATTTCTCAAGCTGCTCCTCAAATAGCGATTTATCCTTGTAATCCAAGTAATAAATATTTTGGCACGCTACGAGCAATGCTCATCAAATCTTCATATGACCCTCTGTATGTACCGCAGATCATTGCCAGAAAACTGCGATCGCGATAGTCTTTTTTTATCGCTCAGTAAATAAAAATACAATTTTCCCGGATCACAACCTCATGACTGAGAATACCTCACTCATAAGGTAGTGGAAAACACTTACCTGTGAAGGGAAATATATATATGCGGTGTAGTGGAGTGAAAACTTTGAAGCACAAAAAGCGTTCAAAATCTCAGCTACATGTGGTTATTCATACACCAGAAAGTAGCCTGAAACATCCCCTCCGATTATTCCAACAAATGTGGCGAGACTTACTCGCTTCTCGTGAACTCGCTTGGCGATTAATGATCCGCGATATCAGCGCCCAGTACCGTCAATCATTTTTAGGAATAATCTGGGCCTTTTTACCCCCAATTGTCATGGCAATAAGCTTTACCCTTGCTAATAATGCCCAAGTCATTAATGTCGGGAAAACAGATATACCCTATCCAGCTTATGTCATGTTTAGCACTGCTTTGTGGCAAACATTTGTGGAAGCATTAAATGGCCCTCTACAAGCAGTGACAGTTGCTAAACCAATGTTAGCCAGAGTTAATTTTCCTCGCGAAGCGCTAATTTTGGCGAAGCTAGGCGAAGTGTTTTTTAATTTTGCTATTAAAGTAATTTTGATTGTTGCCTTATTTATCTTCTTTCGTGTTTCTGTTAGTTGGACAGTGATTTTAACGCCAGTAGCATTAATTCACTTAGTTTTACTTGGAACATTCATCGGTATTTTATTAGCTCCTTTCGGAATTTTATATCAAGATGTGTCTAAAGGATTAACTTTAATCACAGGTTTTTGGCTGTTTTTAACACCAGTAGTCTATGAAATTCCTAGTGAGGGAATATTTAGATTTTTAGTAAAGCTCAACCCTGTGACTCCCTTATTAGTTACAACTAGAGAGTTAGCAACCACAGGCATAGTATCAGAACCTTTAGGATTTTGGGTAGTTAGTGGAATTACTATTATCGGTTTACTACTTACTTGGATTACATTTCGTCTAGCTATGCCTTTCGTAGTAGAAAGAGTTAGTTCATGATTATGACATATTTAATTGAAGAAATTTCCCATACCCAATCTCAAGAGGATACTGAAGTTGTGATTTCAGTAGAGAATGTATCTAAAAAATTTTGTCGAAATTTAAAAAAATCTTTGTTATATGGTGTTCAAGATATCACTACAGAATTATTTGGTGTGAATCGAAAAAGTCACTCCTTAAGACCAAAAGAATTTTGGGCGCTTAAAGATATTAGCTTTCAACTCCGTCGAGGAGAAGCACTAGCATTAATCGGGTCAAATGGAGCTGGTAAAAGTACAATTCTACGTATTATTAGTGGCTTGATTAAACCTGATACTGGCAGAGTCAAAGTTAGAGGTAGAATTGCACCATTAATTGCCTTGGGAGCAGGTTTTAATCCTATTTTGACAGGGCGAGAAAATATTTATGCTAATATGTCTATCCTGGGTCTATCTACAAAAGAAATTGAAGAAAGATTGCAGGATGTTATAGAGTTTGCGGAAATTGCCGATGCCATTGACGCACCTGTCCAAACTTATAGTTCTGGGATGGCTGCACGATTAGGATTTGCTTGTGCTGTGCATATTGAACCAGATATTTTACTAATTGATGAAGTATTAGCAGTTGGTGATATCAAATTTAGAATGAAATGCCATCGCAGACTGGCTAAACTTCGAGAAAATGGCACTGCTTTTATCTTAGTTTCTCATAATCCTCCAGCAATTTTAAATGTCTGTACTTCAGCAGTTTATATATCAAAAGGTAGATTGATTTCTGCTGGCGACATAGATACTGTTGTTCGTAAATATGAAGAAGATTTATGTCTAGCTGGGACAGAAAAATCTACAGGTTACTTGGTTTTACCAGAAAAATCTGAAAGTGAAAGTACAGGTATAGATATTACTTCTGTATATTTTAAAGATGACCAGGGAAATTTTGTAGAAACACCTATAAGTGGTGCATCTGCTTCTTTGTGTGTAGAATGCAAAGCACATCGCACGGTAACTAACGCTAATCTCTGTGTCACAATTACAGATATTGGTGGAGAAAACGGTCGAATTTTGTATCTAACAGCAGCCAGCGACAATAATTCTTTAAAGGTTCTACCGGGAAAAAATGAATTACAAATGTATATGCCTTTTTGCTGCTTGAATCCTGGTGTATACAATGCCAAAGTTTTTATCAAAGAAGGCGCCTACTCCTTTGATGCTGTTGAATCTTTTCGATTTACAGTCAAAGCCAATACGATTACCAATCAATCTTTGTTTTATCAACCCCGACAATGGAAAGTTACCACTAGCCAGAATCCTGAATGTGATTCGGTTTTTTAATGGTTGACACTCCCGTGCCTGAAGGCGACGGGATTCTTCTTTCATCCAGCCAACTTACTTAAAGGAGTTTCCCCACTTAAGCAGAGGTCGTTCTGTCCAGAAGCTTGAATTTCGGTATGCCCTACCGTATTTTTAAGCCCACATTCCGCACACCCTACTGTCACAATCGGTTTTTTCGGATTTTTACTAACGAGAAAAGCTGTATTTTATACAAAACTCGATAAATTTGAAATGGCGATCGCCATCTCAAAATCCTCAAACGTCCAAAATTCGTAGTGTGACACTTTAGGGTGCGGAATGTGGGTTTAAGTCCTTTGTTCAAAATCATAATCGCTGCATTGTGGTCACGATGCATAAGTGTCCCACATTCATGATATTTGTGGGTACGAGTAGACAAAGACTTTTTAACTCGTGTACCACAAGCAGAACAAATTATCCTAACTTGATATAATTCCAAACCGCAAAAAAATTGTTTGAATAATTTTTACTTCGTTAATTTTAAGTATTTTTAGATTAAAAAGACTAATCACATCTCAGGATTCCTGAAAACCATCTCATTTATATGTTATTAATAATCTGTTTATAAAGTTTTTACAACGCATAGAGTCAAACAAAAATGTCCAAACTTGTCTCAGTGATCATTCCTTGTTTTAACGCAGAAAAATGGTTAAAAGAAGCAATTGATAGCTGTCTACAACAAACCTATCCCAATCTTGAAATTATTGTGATTGATGATGGTTCAACTGACAATTCCTTAGAAATTATCAAAACTTATGGCAATAAAGTGATCTGGAAAAGCCTACCTCATCAAGGCGGAAACCATGTCAGAAACTATGGCTTTCATCTATCTCAAGGAGAATATATCCAGTACCTAGATGCAGACGACTATATCTTACCTGAAAAGATTACCAGACAAGTGGATTTTTTAGAAAAAACAGCAGCTGATGTCGTTTATGGTGATTGGAGACATAAACATCATTATTCAGATGGAACAAGTTTTTTAGGGCCTATACAAATAGCCAAAATACAAGCTGATATCCTTGAATCTTTACTATCAAATTGGTGGACTGCTGTCGCTTCATTACTTTATAGAAGAAGTGCAGTCGAAAATAGTAGTGGATGGGATGAAAACTTGTTAGCTGCACAAGATCGAGATTTCTTCTTATCAGTAGTCATTAGTGGTGCGAAAGTAGTATATCAGCCAGGTTGCTATGCAGTTTATAGAAGATATGGCAATGTGACAGTTTCTACTTATAGTAAATCTCGTTGGATAGAATGCCAAAATTTAGTGCTACAGAAAGCACAAAATAGGTTAGCACAGTCAAACAAATTGACACTGAAATATCGTTATGCTTTAGCCTTATCTTACTTTGAATTGGCACGAGAATCATTAAAAGTTGATTATTCAATGTACCTGCGATTTCTGGAAAAAACTTTAATATTATCCCCTGATTTTAAGCATCAAAGTAAACGCATAACATATAACTTAATTCAAAATATGTTGGGATTTAGACACACAGAAAGAATCTTCTTTTGGCTGTCGTCTATTAAAAAACGGATCAAGCCACTTAATCAATTTTTGATTAACACAAAAGAAAAATCCAGTGTAATATCATAATTAAGTAGATCGGCACGAGTAAAGCTAACTCGTAAAGTTCGTCATTTATCATTAACTACTTAGTAGAAAATAGAACCTAATAAAAATACTCTCTCGTTCTAATCTCACATCTAGGAAGAAAAATGAATAGTTCAAAGTTTGTCGCAATTATTACAGGTATTTTTTCAATTCTTCTGGCGATCGCCTACCTACTACTCGTACAAATCATCGACTTTCGCGGCGAAATGAAACCTGCTCCCATCAGTGAAGCAGAACAGCCAGTATCGATAGTTACACCCTTTTATACAAACAATTGATTAGGGACAAGCCACTGCGATCGCTAACTTAAGTTAATTATTTATCATCCAAAGTTTCAATCAACAAATCTACTTGCTGTTGTCGTTGTTGTAAAAAACTTTCACACTCACCTAAATACTCAACAGCTTTAGCAAATTCCTCAAACACATCAGCCAACTCCAACTCACCCGCCTCAATCCGAGCAATAATATCTTCAATCTCAGCAACCTTCGCCTCATAACTCCAAACTTCTATTTCTACAGATTTAGAATTAGAAGAATTACTGCGCTTAACCATGCAAATCTCCGCGTCCTCTGCGTCTTCACACTATTAATTAGGGAAATTCCAAAAAATAAATTATCCAATTTTTTTACTCAAAATGCTTCTTCCCTCCTTGTCCCCTACTTCCGTAACCCTTACTTTAACCTCACCCCGTCCCAACTGTATCACCAACTCCTGACCCATACCTAACTCAGTCGCATTGCGAACAATCATCCCATTTTCTTGTCTGACCACGGCATAACCACGTTGTAATACAGCTTTCGGGTCAAGAGTTGTCAGCTTCTGTCGTAACATCTCCAAATGCTGAGTTGCTTGTTGTAGTTTACCAGATGTGATTTGCACTAATTTCTGACGTTGCCAAACCAGCATCCGCATTTGTTGCTGTACTTGCTTATCCAAGCGCAGACGCTGTAAACGTTCCCCCAATCCTTGCAGTTGATTTTCAGCTGTTGTTAACTTCCTCTGCACAACCTGCTGTAAACTTACAACTCGCTGTTGATGCTGATTATATAGGTCTGCCAGAGCCGGAACAACTCGTTCAGCTGCCGCAGTCGGAGTATGCACATTCTCATCTGCAACTAAATCCACCAAAGACTCATCCCTTTGATGTCCAATCCCCGTAATCACAGGAATAGCACAATTAGCGACTGCTCGCACTACCCGTTCATCATTAAAACAAGCCAATTCCTCAACAGCACCCCCTCCCCGTGATAAGATTAATACCTCAGCCCGTCCATCACGTTCAACCCGTTCAATTGCTTTGACAATAGAATCTGGTGCTTGCTCACCCTGGACTGTGGCAGGAGAAAATAAAACACGTAAACCTGGGTATCTGTGTTTGAGAGTCTTTTGGATATCACCCCAAGCAGCAGCAGTCGGTGAAGTTACAACAGCAATAGTTTGAGGATGAAGTGGAAGCGATCGCTTCCTTTGTGGATCGAATAATCCTTCCGCTTCTAAACGGTTTCGCAGTTGTTGATAACGCAACGCCTGCAAACCCACACCAGCAGGTAAAGCTTGCCAAACAGAAAGCTGATATTCTCCGCGTGCCGGGTATAGTCGTATACTACCCAAAATAATTAACTGCTCACCCACAGTCGGTCTTTGCATCAGTTTCGGCAATTGCCCATTCCACACCACGCATTTAATTGCTGCTCCATGATCGGGATCTTGCAGTGTAAAAAATAAACCACTACGATGATTGTTAGTACTAGAAACTTCTCCAATTACCCAAACTTGCCGTAATTGCTCATCTTGTTCTAGTAGCAAGCGAATATAATCAGTCAAACCAGCTACGGTAACAGCTGTATCAGGAATCACAAAGTCAGTAAAATCAGCACTCATTATGCTTGTAGACTAAATAGCTAGACGAGAATTAACAAATGTCTTGTAAATAAACGTAAAAATATGCCTATAGTAGCGCTTGACCAGGCGCATAGCTAACACATACTGCATAATAACCAAGATAGAGTAGTTCGCACTATGTAGCGATTAGCCACAGAAAAATGTCAAAATAGTATATCTGTTCTATAAATCTTCCCAAGCAACACTCCCTAAATCCATATATATAGAGGTAGGAATGGCTGTTAATACTGACAATGCTGGCAAGCAAAAAGCGCTCAACATGGTACTCAACCAGATTGAGCGTACTTTTGGCAAAGGAACAATCATGCGCTTGGGCGACGCCACCCGGATGCGGGTAGAAACCATCTCTAGTGGGGCGCTGACTTTAGATTTGGCCTTGGGCGGCGGTTTACCCAAAGGTCGAGTGATTGAAATATATGGCCCAGAAAGCTCTGGGAAAACAACATTAGCATTACACGCCGTTGCAGAAGTGCAAAAAAATGGTGGAATTGCTGCCTATGTTGACGCTGAACACGCCTTAGATCCTACCTACGCCGCAGCTTTAGGTGTAGATACAGAAAACTTATTGGTTTCCCAACCAGATACAGGAGAATCAGCATTAGAAATTGTCGATCAACTCGTTCGTTCAGCAGCAGTAGATATAGTCGTCATCGACTCGGTAGCAGCTCTGGTTCCCCGTGCAGAAATCGAAGGCGATATGGGCGATGCTCACGTTGGTCTTCAGGCAAGATTGATGAGCCAAGCTCTCCGTAAAATTACTGGTAATATTGGTAAATCTGGCTGCACAGTTATTTTCCTCAACCAGTTACGACAAAAAATTGGTATCAGCTACGGAAATCCAGAAACTACAACTGGTGGTAATGCACTTAAATATTATGCTTCGGTACGCTTAGATATCCGCCGGATTCAAACCTTGAAAAAAGGAACCGAGGAATTTGGTAATCGCGTCAAAGTCAAAGTTGCTAAAAATAAAGTCGCGCCACCTTTTAGAATTGCAGAATTTGACATCATTTTTGGTAGAGGTATTTCTACCTTGGGTTGTCTTGTGGATTTGGCAGAAGAAACTGGTGTTATCAACCGTAAGGGAGCATGGTATAGCTACAATGGCGATAATATTTCCCAAGGTCGAGATAACGCTATTAAGTACTTAGAAGAAAAAACGGAATTTGCTGAACAAATTAAACAGCTAGTACGGGAAAAATTAGAAAAAGGAGCTGTTGTTTCCGCTAACTCTGTCACCAAGACAAATGAGGACGAAGACGAAGATACTGATGATGCTGCTGAAGAGGAATAGTATTTAGTTAGTGCTTAGTGGTTAGTTGTAGAGATGTGCTATGGCATGTCTCTACGCTTTATGTTTGGTAAAATAAATCAAGTTATTTGCTTTGTCTACTGCATTGGAAGATCTCGACCTCAAACGATACGGATTAGCGTTGCATACTACAACCCCTGAATTGGGTTTGGCAATTAGTAACTTTGCTGGAGATGCACGTTCTGCTGTCTGGAATTTGGAACGTGAATTATCCAGTCTTATGCATCAACGCTTAATAGAATTTATTAAACCCCAAACTTGGGTAGACTTGGCCTTTATTGCTGTAGCTAAGGGACCAGGTGGTTTT
The DNA here is from genome assembly GCA_019359115.1 of Pelatocladus maniniholoensis HA4357-MV3. GTDB lineage: Bacteria > Cyanobacteriota > Cyanobacteriia > Cyanobacteriales > Nostocaceae > Pelatocladus > Pelatocladus maniniholoensis. The sequence goes on along the minus strand of JAHHHW010000154.1, from coordinate 84,806 downwards.
ACTGGAACTCGGATTGGGGTGGTTGCTGCTAGGACTTTGGGACAACAGTTAGATATTCCTGTATTTGCTATCTCCACATTGTCAGCAGTAGCTTTGTCACAAGCAAATAAAAGTGTCATTGCTGTACAAATGGCGGCACAAAGGGGTCAATTTTTTGCTGCTATTTATCAACCTGCACCTGATGGTTTGGGACTCCAAGCCTTATTACCAGATACTGTATTGACACCAGAAGCATGGCAGAAAAAGTTAGCAACCTGGAATAGTGATTATCAGCTAGTTGAAGCAAAATCAGAATTAGCTGCAACAGTGACAAGCATTTTGCAGCTAGCGTATCTGGAATGGCAAGCAGGAAAGCGTCTTTATTGGTCAGAAGCACTTCCATTCTACGGACAGCATCCAGTCGAGATTTAGGTAAGTAAATAGAATTATTTTGAACGATCGCCCAGAAATACTCTCAATTAGAACGTGAACAGAGCGATCGCAAAAGCAGGTTTTTGACTGAGCAGGAAAATATAAAGAGCGTCCCCTATTTTTCATTGAGACAGTGATGTTAGATATATGACGAAACTATCCCCTATTTTTGATCAACATCACTTGCACAATTTGTGTGGCGATATCACTGGAGATGCCTAAAGCTTGGTATAAATCATTCAAGAAATCTCGCTCTTCCTGGGAAAAGACCCCATCAGCTAATACTAGATCGGTGGCTACTGCAAAAGCCGCTTCCCGCAAATCATTTGGTAGAGAATCCTTAGCAGCATTAAATAAAAAGTTAATACCCTTGCCCTTTAAAACTCCCAGAAGTTTGTCAAACATTCTAATAATGACATCATTAGAATAACTTCTGAAAAGTCTCATGCGAGAAAGTGTAGATGAGATAGCACGCGCTTCCTCTTCAGAAAGATAACCGTCTGAGGCTGTTGCTGCCAGAGTAATGGCGGCAAATGCTTCTGCTGGAGTGAATGCGTCTTGAACTTGGCTCTGTGTACTGGACATTTTGTCGAATAAACCCATTGTAGTTTGCTCCTTTGCTCTGGTCTCCGTCTCTGTATAATTACCGTATTTTTATTCCTTTTTAGGTAATTAATGAAACTCTGTAAGACTCTTGACCCTAGTGTTCCCAGGATTTTTGTCTAGTGAACACAGCACTCAATGGTTTTCGACAATCAGTTACATTTTTAGCTTGCAATTAGCGAAACTGTCTGGGAGAGATTTGGCGATCGCCTGTTTTTTCTATTGTTTCAATAACTGCCAAACCAATACCAGAACCTGCAATCAGCAGACTTACCGATATCAAAAAGGCATTTACAAGCATGTGGAGGGCTTCATCAAAGAAAATGTAGGTGGTCATAGCTTTGCTCTCTTTAACTCTGTTGTGCTAGTACTATTTGTTTCTTCACACCCTGATGGCTGATTTTCGCTCTTTAATTTACCAGCATCTGCATCTTAACAAAACTTTAGGTCTTTAGCGAGATGCCTAGCTATTTTTCTTTTGAAAGATTTGAATAATTTTTGCTAATCTTTCATGGAGAATTAATATCAGACCATTGGTGACAAGCTTCTGGTATAGTCTACTACAGTATCGCCACACTACTTTGTTGTGAATCTCTTTATTACTAAGTAAGGAAAAAAGAGCCTCAAACTAGTAAGCTAGCTTTGTCTGCTGAACTAGACTTAAATTTGTATATCGTTTGTGTAGTACCAGGTTTATGAATTCTCAATTTATTGAAAATACAAGCAAAAAAGCATTTTTATTAGAAGTTGGTACAGAAGAATTACCTGCAAGCTTTTTGAGTGGTGCGATCGCACAGTGGAAATCGCTGATTCCTCGAAGTCTCCAAGAAAATAGTCTCAGCAGTGAATCTGTAGAAATTTACGGTACTCCCCGACGTTTAGCAGTATTAATCAAAGGTTTACCATCCCAGCAAGCTGACAGGGAAGAAGAAATAAAGGGACCACCCGCCCAAACTGCTTTTAAAGACGGAAAACCTACCCCAGCAGCACAAGGTTTTGCTAAAAAGCAAGGTGTGGAACTTGATGCTTTTGAAATTCGCAGCACAGAGAAAGGCGATTTTGTTTTTGTACGCAAACTTATTCCCGGTCGTCGGGTAGCAGAAATTTTAACAGAACTTGTCCCTCAGTGGATTTTGGCTTTAGAAGGTAAGCGGTTGATGCGTTGGGGTGATGGAGATTTGCGATTTTCTCGTCCCATTCGTTGGTTGGTGAGTTTGTTAGATGATGCTGTGCTGCCGATAGAATTAGTGAATGGTTCTGAGACGATTAAAAGCGATCGCATCTCTCAAGGTCATCGGGTTTTACATCCCCAACCAGTTAAAATTCCTCAAGCTACCGATTATGTGACTGTAATGCGTTTAGCTTCGGTTGTTGTGAATGTCGAGGAACGCACAAATATTATCGTTGAAGAAGTCCAAAAATCTGCCAATAAGTTAAATGGTTCTGTAGAAATTTACCCAGATTTGTTAGAAGAAGTTACAAACCTAGTCGAATACCCTTCAGCAGTGATTGGCGAATTTGAAAGCGAGTTTTTGAATTTGCCTACAGAAGTAATTACGACTGTAATGGTGCATCACCAGCGTTATTTTCCGATATTCAAAGATAGTACTCAGCAAAAATTACTACCGTATTTTATCACTATTTCCAATGGTGATCCAGCAAAATCAGATATCATTGCTGTTGGTAATGCCAGAGTAATTCGCGCTCGTTTAGCTGATGGTAAATTCTTCTATGATGCTGATTTAAAAAACCCGTTAGATAGTTTTTTACCCCAGTTAGCAAAAGTTACTTTTCAAGAAGATTTGGGTTCACTTTTAGATAAAGTAGGACGAGTTTCTCAAATTACCACACAGATTGCTGAACAATTGCAATTAAATCCAGAGCAAAGTCATAATGTTCACCGCGCTGCTTTATTATGCAAAGCTGATTTAGTCAGCCAAATGGTCTATGAGTTTCCAGAATTACAGGGAATTATGGGACAAAAATACGCTTTAGCAAGTGAAGAAGGAGAAGCGGTTGCAACAGCAATTTTTGAACATTATTTGCCTCGTGGTGCAGATGATATTTTGCCACAAACAATTATAGGTCAAGTTGTGGGTTTGGCAGATAGATTAGATAGTTTAGTCAGTATCTTTGGTTTAGGGATGATTCCTACAGGTTCTTCTGACCCCTTCGCCTTACGACGCGCTGCCAATGCAATTGTAAACATCACATGGACAGCAGATTTAGCAATTAATTTACAACAGTTATTGGAGAAAATCGCTACAGATTTTGTTGCAACTCATAATAAAAACAAAGAAGAATTAGTTGCGACTTTACAAGACTTTTTCTTACAACGCATTCGTACACTATTGCAAGAAGAAAAACAAATAGATTATGACTTAGTGAATGCTGTTTTGGGCGAAAATGATCCAGAATATACTCAAAGGACATTACAGGATTTATTAGATGTCCGCGATCGCGCCTTATTCCTGCAAAAAATCCGCAAAGACGGTACTATAGACAAAATCTACGAAACCGTCAACCGTTCCACCCGTTTAGCAGCGCAAGGTGATTTAGATACCAAGCAGCTTGATCCGACGACTGTCGTTCAGCCAGAACTATTCCAAAAATCCTGTGAAACTGCACTTTACCATACCTTAGTAGAATTAGTTCCCCAAACTCAAGCCGCACAAAATTCGCGCAATTACCAACTGTTGGTAGCAGGATTAGAAAAAATTGCTCCCACTGTGAATAACTTTTTTGATGGGCCGGAAAGTGTTTTGGTTATAGATCCAGATCCCAATATTAAGCGCAATCGATTAAATTTGCTGGGTTTGCTGCGTAATCACGCGCGCGTGTTAGCAGATTTTGGTGCAGTTGTAAAAAATTTGTAGCTAAAGTCCATAAAAATATTGTGTAAATTATGCCAAGAAACGTTAGGATAAGGTGTGCTTAACCAGGGAATTCTGCTACAGTCTATGCCCAAAGCCCATGTAATTGGATTAGGAAAGTCCGGTGTTGCGGCGGCGAGATTGTTGAAGCGGGATGGTTGGGAGGTGGTGTTAAGCGATCGCAACACCTCCCCTAACCTCCGTACACAACAACAAGAACTCCTAGCCGAACAAATCACTGTTGAACTAGGGTATTCTCTGGACTTGACCAAATCAGATTTACCCCAGCTAATAGTTGTTAGTCCCGGTGTTCCTTGGGATATCCCCGTACTAGCCCAAGCACGGGATTTGGGTATAGAAACCATCGGCGAGATGGAACTAGCATGGCGGTACTTAACATCTATACCTTGGGTGGCAATTACTGGTACTAACGGCAAGACAACTACTACTTCTTTAATTGCTAGCATTTTCCAAACAGCAGGTTTAAATGCTCCAGCTTGCGGTAACATTGGCTATGCTGCTTGTGAAGTTGCCCTGTCTTTTGAGGAGAAACACGGAGAGAGAGACACACAGGAACACGATAAAGAAGAAGCTACTGCAATCCAAAATTCAAAATTCAAAATCCAAAATCATCTAGATTGGGTGATTGCAGAGATTAGTAGTTATCAAATAGAATCTTCTTCTACCTTGAAACCACGTATTGGTGTCTGGACTACTTTTACTCCCGATCATCTCAGTCGCCATAAAACATTAGATAATTATTACAATATAAAAGCTTCTTTATTGCGTCAGAGTGAGATCCAAATTTTTAATGGTGATGACGCATACTTGCGTAAAGTTGGTTTGAGTGATTGGCCGGATGCCTATTGGACAAGTGTTCAAGGTAAAGATTTCTTGATTGGTGAAAAAGGTTTTTACATTCAAGATGGCTGGATTTCCCAGACGTGCCATGATAATTCGGGACAAGATACAGCGATTGTGGAAGTATCTGCGTTACGGATGGTAGGAGAACACAATCAGCAAAATCTACTCATGGCTGTAGCGGCGGCGCGATTGGCTGGAATTGATCAAGATGCCATTTCTCGTGCCATTAGGGAGTTCCCCGGTGTTCCCCATCGCCTAGAACACATTTGTACTTGGGAAGGTATAGATTTTATCAACGATAGCAAGGCTACTAATTATGATGCTGCCGAGGTTGGATTAGCATCAGTCCAAAGTCCTGTGATCTTAATAGCTGGTGGTGAAGCCAAAGCAGGTGATGATACTGCCTGGATGGCAAAAATTCAAACCAAAGCTGCCGTAGTTTTACTAATTGGTGATGCTGCTAATACCTTTGCTCAAAGGTTGCAAGAAGTGGGATACACTAATTACGAAATTGTGGAAACGATGGATAAAGCTGTTTGCAGATCAGCAGAACTAGCTAAACAACATCAAGCATCTGTAGTTTTACTGTCACCAGCGTGTGCGAGTTTTGACCAGTATCCTAATTTTGAAGTGCGAGGTGAGCATTTCCGGCAGTTGTGTTTGGAGTGGATGGCGAGTAATTTAAGTTAAGTAATTAAAAATTAAAATCTGCTTTGATAAATGTGCTTGGTGTCGATACACAAGGTATCATTATTTAACTTGCTTGTCTGAGGTGCGATCGCCTAATTTTTACCTATTTTCTGTCCTAGCCAACTATAGACTTATTGTGTCTAAGTTAACAAAGCTACTATCAACACCAATACTCTACAAATTTCTTAAACTGGATCTGCAAGATACTCACAAATGCTCAAGACAAAGACAATGAAAACATCTGGAAAATTCGACTTTGAGGACGATAAGTTTAATGCACCGCCTTCTCAAGTCATCCCTTGGTGTCAGATGATTAATCCTCGATATGGACAAGATCATATCCAGCCTTATGGTTTAGCAATCAAGCTGGATAATGCCCATGCTGTTGGGTTTAAGCCAGATGACAATTGGCAACAAATGGAACACGAATTTAGTTCCGGTTCTGAAACAGTTTATATCACTACTACCCCACGCTTAGTAGTAGTGCGGCGCGGGCCATTGTCTGTCAAAGACCGAGAAACTGGTGTCAAACTAGGTACATTAAGAGATAATTATGATGCTTTTTTAGCAGATAAACTTAAATTTAAAACCTTTACACGCTATTTAATTTTTGTAGTCGGAGAAAATAAAGAATTTTTGCATGAATTGCCACTGCAACTTACTTTGAATGGCGCAGCCGGAGCAAGTTTTAGTAAATCCTATTGTGAATATCAACAAGGTAGAATTACAGGTGGATTTCTCGCGGAATTGGAAAGAATTTATGCTACTTACCGCAAGCTACCTTTAACACCAAAAGGGCCATTATTTCACGCTCACGGCATTTTTTGCCCAATTATTGATTCAGAAGAAAGGGGTATTGAACCAAATACAGTTTTGGTTGCTTCTACTGTAGACTATAAACATCCGACGGTTTCAACTTTAACGCAATATCTCATAGCTTCTGATTCTCCAGAGTCAGAGATAATTATCAAGAATTACGAAGAATATAAGGAATTTGGCAAAGAACCTATTAAAGCAGAAGCCCCGAAGATGGTAGTGGCGGGGGTTTCTAATTCTTACATTTATCCTGATGAGGATGATTTTGGTTATCCACCCTATTAAATTGGAAAAAGGTAAAAGTAAAAGGTTAAAGGGGGAGCATCCCAATTTTTCAAACTTACCTGGCGAATATATAGCGGTTCTCATTTGAATCAAATACACCGCCACAAACAATGTAGAGACGTTACATGTAACGTCTGGGCGCAGCGTATTGCACACAACCGAGAAGCGCTATAATTAGCGGCTACACGAAACTTACGCCTACCTACACAGGCTAAAAAGAGTCAGTTAAGCCCACAATTATTTGTAGAGACGCGAAATTCCCTCGGAGATCTTGCTACACGTCTCTACACACCAATTTTCTGTACTAAAAATCTTTAACAACCGTATTGCTCTATAACCTTCTTCTAAGCAAGACAAGCGTCAAATAAATATATTTCATTTAATGAGCAGTTAGTGATTATTTCTTGCTTGATAAAAAACAGTGATTAGGATTTTTTGGCATATTTGACTTGATTTCTACCAGTTTGTGTTATGCAAACACAAAAAAATATTTGTGGTTTTTAATTATTTTTTCAAGTAAAATTTTTGTGGATAATAAATAAAATTAATAATTGAGTAGCTAAGAAGAATTTGATAAAAATTTAGATATCATTAATACTAATAAAATTAAATATAAATTTAAGTATTACTGAAATTAATAAATGTCAATGATTACACAAGGTTCTAACTCAGACAAAATATTGGTAGTCGATGATTCTCCTGATAACGTGTTTTTGATCAAAACTATTTTGGAAGAAGAAGGCTATACAGTTAGCACAGCAGAAAATGGTATTTCTGCATTAGCAAAAATTGATGAGGCTACTTTCGACTTAGTATTGCTAGATCTGATGATGCCAGGGATGGATGGTTATGAAGTAACTAAGCGGATGAGAGAAAATAAGAATTTGCCGTTTATCCCCATTTTACTGATAACAGCCCACGATTCACCCAATGTTGCCCAAGGTTTAGATTTGGGTGCTGATGACTTTATCCGTAAACCTGTGACGGTGGATGAGTTGTTAGCAAGAGTGCGATCGCTTCTGCGGTTGAAGCATAGTATTGATGAACGAGATGAAATCGCTCGCCAAAGAGAAGATTTTGTCTCTCGTCTCACTCACGACTTACGCACACCTCTGGTTGCAGCAGAACGGATGCTAACACTACTTTCGGAAGGTGCTTTAGGAAGTTTATCAGCACCGATGCAGGAAGTGATCACGATCATGGGACGTAGCAACACCAACTTGCTAGCGATGGTGAATACTTTACTAGAAGTGTACCGTTTTGAGGCAGGTCGTAAAACCCTAGCGTTTCAACCGATTGATTTGGGACAATTACTCAAAGAAGTTGCAGGTGAACTAACTCCTTTAGCCGAAGCAAAGCAACTAGTACTCTTATTAGATTTTGATGAAGAGTCTTGCAAAATTACAGTTATTGGCGATCGCTTAGAATTACATCGCCTGTTCACCAACTTGATCGGTAATGCGATCAAATTCACTGATCAAGGTTCTGTGACTATTAGCCTTGTACCATTTATAGCGGTTCTCGCTCAGATGAGGTACATTCTCAAAGTTGAAATGATTTATCTATGAAGTCTAGCTATACTTCATTAGCATAGGAAACGCTATATCAGTGATGATCACAATATAACTATCAAAATAGTAGATACAGGTTCTGGTATTCTTGTTGAAGAACAAGCAACTTTATTTGAACGATTTCGCCAAGGAAGCCATAAGCGTTCTGGTAGTGGTTTGGGACTGTATCTTTCAAGGCGAATTGTGGAAGCACACAAAGGTAGTATCGAAGTCAGTTCAGAGGTAGGAAAAGGCAGTATATTTACTGTGAGATTGCCTTTAACAGTTAACAGTTAGCTAGAGACGCGATTATACTCTTACGAGAAGCTGCTCTTGCGAGCGTCTACGCGTCTGTTCTCAGTTAATCCCCAGAAATATATTTATTTGAGAAATAAAATGATTTTAGAAGTATCAATTATTGATATTATTAATCAGCAACGAGATTTTTTTCAAAAGAGCGAAACTCAAACTTTATCTTTTCGGATTTCTCAACTCAAAATTTTACAGCAATTAATCAAAGAAAACGAAACAGCAATTTGTCAAGCTTTAAAGGCAGATTTAAAAAAACCAGAGTTTGAAGCTTTTTCTTCAGAAATATTATTAGTATTCAAAGAAATAGAATATTGTATCAAAAATCTCAAGAATTGGATTAAACCCCAAAAAACAAAAGTTCCTTGGCAATTACTTCCTGCTTCAGCAAAAATTTATCCAGAACCATTAGGAGTCGTTTTAATTATTGGTACTTGGAATTATCCTTTTCAGTTAGTAATGACACCATTAATTGGTGCGATCGCTGCTGGAAATTGTACTATTATCAAACCATCAGAAATTGCTCCCAATACCTCTAATTTGATTGCCAAGCTGATTAGTAAGTATTTTCAACCAGAATACATCAAAGTTATAGAAGGAGGTGTGGAGACAAGTCAAGAATTATTGGCACAAAAGTTCGATCACATATTTTTCACTGGTGGTACTGCTGTGGCAAAAATTGTTATGAAAGCCGCAGCCAAACACCTGACGCCTGTCACCTTAGAATTGGGTGGCAAAAATCCTTGTATTGTTGATACAGATATTCATCTTCAACATACTGCTAGACGTATTACTTGGGGTAAATTTATTAATAATGGACAAACTTGTTTAGCACCAGATTATTTATTAGTAAATACCAATATTAAAGAAAAATTATTAGCTGAAATTCAAAAATGTATTCAAGAATTTTATAGTAACAATCCTGCCATTAGTTCTGACTATGGTAGAATTGTTAATCGAAAACAATTTGATAGAATCACAAATCTTTTAAATAGCAGTAAAATTATTTTTGGCGGACAAATAAATCGAGAAAAACTTTATATTTCTCCAACATTAGTAGAGAATATTTCCTTTGCAGAACCCATAATGCAAGAGGAAATTTTCGCTCCAATTTTATCAATCATTGAATACACAGATATATCAGAGGCGATCGCTCTAATCAATTCTCAGCCCAAACCTTTAGCTTTATACCTATTTTCTAACAATAAAAATCTCCAACAAAGAGTTTTACACACAACTTCATCCGGGACAGTGTGTCTGAATGAAACAGTCATGCATATCGGTATCTCATCTTTGCCATTTGGTGGTGTAGGCAATAGCGGTATCGGCAGTTATCACGGTAAGTTTAGTTTTGACACCTTTTCTCACTATAAAAGCGTATTATCCAATCCTTTCTGGCTAGATTTAAAATGGCGATACGCTCCCTATACAAAGAGCAAATTATCTTTTTTACAACGAATGCTTGGATATAAAAATCAAGTTTGATTTATAAACTTACTCTTGAACATGGGGAACTCTTAACAGGAAGTGTAGTGAGTTTTTTCAAAAATTAAAGGGCTTCATCCACTGGTTAAAAACTCAGGGGTTATTGCCCTCTTGCATTACTTTGATGGGTAATGGGTAATGGATAATGTATTTTCTCAATTACCAATTACCAATTACCAATTATCAATTAGCAGTTTTATGATTCCTCTTCTTCCTCTTCTTCAGCAGATGGATAGACAAAAGTAGAACGTCCAGTCAAAATCGACTTACCAAGGGAGAGAGCTTTTTGTGCTTCCAGGCTGGCTTTACGTCTCCAGGTAGCTCGACGCTTGTCACGTTTGGATTTAGATGTTTTCTTCTTTGGAACAGCCATATCAGCGGATAACGCAATTTTTGACAACCTTACTATTCTAAGTCATCAAGACATTTTTAGTGCTTGGTCGTCAATAGTCAATAGTCAATTGTCATTAGTGATTCTCTTCTTTGTCCCCCTTCTTCCCCAATCCCCGATCCCCTACTTAGCAGTTTGATTAGTAGTCGCAGTGGGAGTTGTAAAATTGTCGCCAAAATATAGAAGCGATCGCGCTGTTTTAAAATATTTTGCCCAGCGTCGTGGATCAGGACGATTGCGCCACTGAGGACGAGTCACTGCTAATTCTAAAACTGGTGCGATCGCTCCGTTGTTTTGTACGGAGATAAATATGGAAACATCTGTTACTAAAATATCTTGATCAAAGCTACGTTGAGCCGCCGCTCTTGCAGCTGCTTCTGCTCTTTGCAGTAGGGTTTCGTAGTTTTCTTCTGGTAAGCGATCAATAGATAAGTCTACTCTGGCGGTGTAAGCTCGCACAATCTGAGGTGCGATCGCACTCGTCGCTAGCCAAATAGGAGTTGCAATACCCAGCAAAACTACTGCGTAGGCTATCCGGATTCTCTTGCCAATTAATGGCATAAGTTGAATAAGTCTTTGAAAAAAAATCTTATTTTCAAAGAGAATTCTGCATGATGACTGATGACTGTAACTCCTCATGACCTGTATACTCCTCACTATGAAAATTTTAGGTGATTTCAAATTCAGTATTTATTCGTACATACAAGTAACAAAAATGATGTTTAAATTTTTCTCTCTCAATGAAGGTTTATCCAAACTTAGAATTAGGAATTTGGAATAGAAACTCTTTACTCCCTAGAACTAAAACTCTTATGGGAGAAAGCGCCAAACTCCAAATTCCTAGTTCACAATTCCGAAATCTTTCGGTCACTAAAACGATAAAACAATAGGTTAGCTTTGTTTTTTCAGCAAAGCCAACCGCGATTTTAAGTAAGTAAAAAATAATCGGCAGAAAGTGCGATGGCAAATAACTGGGCGATCGCTATTGGCGTAAATCAATATCAATTCTTTCAACCGTTAGGATGTGCTCAAGCAGATGCCGAGGCATTAAAAGATTTTTTGGTAATAGAAGCAGGTTTTTTACAACAACAGTGTCTACTGTTGACAGATACTTCACCGCCTCTAGGTGATAGATCCACTTATCCTACAAAGGAAAATATCCTGCTTTTATTAGAAGATTTAGCGGCAGCGTGTTGGCAACCCCAAGACAGACTGTGGTTTTTCTTTAGTGGCTATGGCATCAATCACAATGGACAAGACTACCTGATGCCTATTGAAGGCAACTCCACTCAGATTGAAGAAACGGGCATAGAGTTGCGAATATTGATGCAAACTTTGCAAAATGCTGGGCTTGATGCAGTAGTACTGCTTGATATCAATCGTGCTTATGCAACTCAAGCAAATACTCTCATTGGTCAAGAGGCAATTGAACTAGCGCAAGAATTACAAATTCCCACTATTATTTCTTGCCAACCAGAACAATATTCTCATGAAAGTACCGAACTCGGTCATGGATTCTTTACAGCAGCAGTGTTAGAAGCTTTGCGCTCTGGCAATGGTAACACCTTGGAGGATCTCGAAAGATACTTGAGCCTCCGTACTCCAGAACTATGTCAACACTACTGGCGTCCAACGCAAAATCCTGTTACCATTATTCCCTCCAGAAAGCAAGGAATCTTACCAGAATCGCAAACAAATCATCGCGTCAAAAATACAAGTGCGATCAACTCTCAAGAAATTTTAGCTGCTTCCCTACCATTGCCTTCGCTGCATTCTCATTCCCATCAATTAGCAACAAATGCGATCGCTTGGAATGGAGTCGGATCTGGTTCTCAAAGCAGCCTTTACAGTAGCGCAGAAGAAAATTCCAACTCACCACCAACAAACTACTCACAAGCAAAACAGACTGCAACACCCAACACCTCTATTTGGAAACCACTACTGTGGTGGGGTATAAGCACAATCATGGTTGTTGGCTTGCTTGTAGTGGTATTTCTTCGCAATCAAGCAGGATTTAGAACTGTAGATATTTCTCCAACTACAACCAAAACTACTAATGATGACAGTGAAACAGAAATTTTGCCTGTAATACCAGATACCACCAGGAGTACCAAGATTATCAAGACTTTACCAACTGTTCCACCGCCTCTACAAAACAATCAAATACAAAGCAATCAAGTTAAAAACAATCAAGTAGAAGCATCGACTGTTCTTACCTCTGAGTTAGCCAAGCGCAAGCAAGCACTGTCAGATTTGACAAAAATGTCACTCGAATCAAATCAAGCCAGCGATCTCAGCTTGGCGATCGCTAAAGCCAAAAAAATCAAACCCGGTGATTCACGTTACGAACAAGCACAAACAAATATTCAGATTTGGAATGACATGATCTTAGACTTAGCCAAAAATCGCGCTAAACAGAGAAAATATGCCAAAGCTGTAGCTGCTGCTGAATTAATTGGTCAAGATCAGCCAAATTATCCCCTAGCACAAGCAGCAATTAAACAGTGGCGTCAACAAGCCAAGCAATATGTGGCTAATAAAACCCTTTTGGATGCTGCTAACGGTTTAATTCAGCCAGGACAAGCTTCTACTTATAACCGCGCGATCGAAGTTGCTAAAAAAGTTTCACCAGGTGAACCAGGTTCCGATCAAGCTCGAAAATCTATAAATAAGTGGAGCGAAACTATTTTGGAAATGGCTAAACGCCGCGCCTCTAGAGGAGAAACTAAATCAGCAATTGGAACGGCTGTTTTAGTTCCAGAGGGAACATCAGCCCATAACAAAGCTCAAGAAGCCATCCAGAAATGGCAAAATGGCAAATTGCAGAAGTAGGGGATCGGGGACAAGGGGGACAACTAATCAGTTATCAGTTATCAGTTATCAAATTAAACTGGTCACTGTTAACTGTTAACTGATTCATGCCCAATCCCCGTACTCTATGAGAAGCCGCTTACGCGTCTACGCGTAGCGTCTCCTCTGGAGAATCCCCGATCCCTGATCCCCACTCTCTCAACAATACTGGGAAACATCTTCGCCGCATTCATCGGCTAGGTAACACAGCGCTCGGAAACGCAAGCTCACGACTTCTTCATATAGGGGGTTGAGCTTGCACATGGGTGGTATGTGAAATAAGGTTCTACCAAATAATTTGAAATCACGCTCAAATGGACATTGAGCAGGAATTAGATAACACAAGCGGTGTGCTAATTGGCGATCACTAACTTTAACGTGGTCTAGCCACCAACGTAGAGGCTTGAGAACATCAAAATAAGGCTTGGAAACTGGGCGATTTGGCTGGATAGCACTGGTATTACTAGCTTCGGTTGGATTTAGCGATACCCAGCTAGCGAAAAAAATCTTTTTTGTGGTATTGTCGAATACCTTCATGATCTATTCCTCTTTTTCCTTGAGGGTCTTCACCACTTCGATGAAGTTATACAATGTAACAATCGCGTTTCCCGGAAAATTCTTGTTTCAACAGAGATACTGTCTAGTTTTTAAGTGGCCACTTTGCTCAGAACTTTCTTTTTAACTACGTCAAGTTAATCGCAATTTCCCCAGGATCGGAAGTGTAATTGTACTATTTTCTTAATAACTTGACATAGTTAAAATTTTAATAAAGTCATCTGTCTAAAGACAGATATCAATGTAACATCTACGAACTTTTTTTGCAGAAAATTCATAAAATATTTTTCCTAAGTGTCTATTTGATGTATCTGATTAATTAGCACCCAGGAATTATTTTTTGTTAGGAGCTTAAAATGCTTTGCACCCTGAGTTAATAGAGGTACAAGTCTTTTGGTTGCTACTTTTCGCTTATTTGCCCCTGATTTCAACAATTTTGCATTCCTAATTCTGAGTTCAGAATTAGGATTACCAGTGAAAGATGTTACCACATATCTATCAATTTGCCACTTATATTTTTTTAGGATTGACCTATCTGGGGTTAGCATTGGGCTACCTACCTGGTTTACGCATGAATAGGGCTGCGATCGCTTTGGTGGGTTCAGCCTTTTTAATTGCTTTGGGTGTACTCAGTTTGGAGGAGGCTTGGCAAGCAATTGATCCCACCACGATTGTGTTTTTATTGAGCATGATGGTGGTGAACGCTAACTTATCCTACGCAGGATTTTTCCCTCAAGCATTGTCACTGCTTCTACGTTTTACCCGTAGTCCTTTGGGGATCTTGATCGCCTTAACTTTTGGTAGTGGTATTCTTTCCGCCTTTTTTTTGAATGATACATTGGCAATAATTTTTACACCACTTACACTGAGCCTAACTCAAGCTTTGAGATTGCATCCCATACCCTATTTATTGGCGATCGCAGGCGCAACTAATATTGGTTCTGTCGCCACTTTGAGCGGTAATCCTCAAAACATCTTGATTGGCTCCTTTTCAGGCATTCATTATCTGGATTTTACGTTGGTAATGACTCCAATTGCTGTAACAGGGTTAGCAATTCAAGTAATTCTACTGTGTTTACTTTACCCAAATGTACGCTCAATTGTGCCTTGCGAACACTTACCTACAAGGAAAAAGCGCCTATTTAAACCTTTATTTTACAAAACCTTAATAATAACCACCGGATTGTTAATTGCTTTTGCTGCTGGTTTACCTTTAGCAGAGTCAGCTTTAGTTGCTGCTAGCTTATTACTGATCACCAGGCGAGTCAAACCCCAGCGGGTTCTTAACAAAATCGATTGGAACTTACTGGTGATGTTCTCTGGACTATTTATTTTGAGTAAAGCCACTCAAAAACTGAATTTGCTACAACCTTTTACCTATGCAGTTAACTCTGCTGCTGGTTTGTTGGGAGTGACAGCAATTTTATCGAACTTAATTTCTAATGTGCCGGCTGTACTGCTGTTGCATCCTCTGATTCCTAAAGATGATACCCAGTCTTGGCTATTGCTCGTGTTAACTTTGCTTTTAGTTTATGTGTGGATTCGATGAATTTCTAGTAAATAGTAAATGGAACATATCTAAAAATCAAAGTCAATGCTGTATCAGATAACAGTCAAGGTTGAAGCGGAAGCAACTTGCCAACGACCATATAAAATTGAAGTCGATAACTTTATCATTGAAGTAATAGTTGACTCCGGTAAAATTGTAGAAGCACTGAGCATTGCTTTAAAAGTAAATAATTACCAGGATTTTTTACCTCAACTTAGTTTAGACATAGAAAGCCAGATTACTCAAATAAGCCTGCGAGACTCAGAATTATGTTTTTTTCTGGTTGACGTCGCACAGCATATAGAAGCTCTTGGTAGTTTTTGGTTTGGAGTTAAGAAGATCTATTGGGAAAGTCCAAAAAGAGCTTGGATAGCTGAGACACCAGAGGAGCAGAAAGTTATTGAATTTTTACCACATAATTTTCAGGAAGAAGCTCGCGAAAACAAATTTTATAGAGAAATCTCTCCAAAGATGTTAGCGTCTATGGTGCATAATCGTCGCCTGCATCACCATTTAATTTTGCCAATGTCTTTTTATCGAGAAGCGTGTAACGACTTCGGTTCTGGAAGATACACGAGTTCCTTCATCAACTTCTACTTCTATCTAGATGACTTGTATGGACAGGGAAAAACAAAAAACAAAGAAGTAGAAAGACTGTTTAAATCCTCAGAGCATGTTAGATACGCTGTGCAACAAACCATACAGTTATACCAGGACGAGGAGAGTTCAGAAAATTTAGATGAGTTAAACAAATTTTTACAATTAGAAAAAAAGGAATTGAGTATTGATGGAATCATCGAACTAATTGTACAAATACGTGGTAATTTATCGCATTTCTCTCAAAAAAGCTCAAAGAAGAAGGGACATCCTTTAAACCAAAAAGAGTTTAGAAGCGTGGCATATTTGATGCAGTCAATTTGTACGCATACGTTTATGAAACTTACCACTGGTGAAATGCCAAAATAGTTGGTAGTAAAAGAATTTGTGTAAAATAAACAATCAGGGGTAGGTAGCACTGCTACGCAACCCCTGCAAGAGTGGGAGAACCGCCCACAGCTAATTTTGAATTGCTAATTCCTTACGATGCTACCTGAGCAGCTGTACGAGTCCGCCGTCTTCTACCATCAGCAACTTTGACGGGTGGTTCATCAGGAATTTGCATTAATAATGTCAGTGATGGCTGACATTGCAATTCACGACGAATTGAACGCGCCAGTTCTCGTTCTAATACTTCTTGCAATCCACCCCAGTCTACTTCTGGTTTATCACTTTCAAATCCTTGGGCAAATTCTGACCAACGCACGCTGAGGATTTCTTCGATTCGCTGTTGTACCCATTTTTGCAGAAGCGATCGCTCGATACTTGTCACCACACCCCGCAGGTGAATTTCTGGTTTCGCCATCAGTTTACCAGTCCAATCAATTGCTGCGGCAATGGTAACAATACCTTCTTCTGCCATTTTCTGCCGTTCTTGCAAGACTTTGGCGCTGACCATACCAGAACTGGAAGTGTCTACAAGTTCCAAGCCAGATGGAACTTTTCCTGAAACACGCAGTGATTCTTCTGTCAACTCTACGATATCGCCGTTCTGGATAATCACCATATTCTCGGCTGGAACACCCGCATTCTGGGCTGTTTGAGAGTGTTTCACCAACATCCGATGTTCACCATGAACAGGTAAGAAAAATTTGGGACGAGTTAACGCCAGCATGAGTTTCTGGTCTTCTTGACAGCCGTGACCGGAAACGTGAATACCTTTATCCCGACCATAGACTACATTTGCGCCTTGGATCATCAATTTGTCAATGACATTCACAACGGCGATCGTATTGCCAGGAATCGGGTTAGCAGAAAAGACAACTGTGTCTCCTTGGCGAATTTTAATATGGGGATGTTCTTTTCTGGCAATGCGTGTCATGGCTGACATCAGCTCACCTTGGGAGCCAGTTGTCAAAATCAGCACATCTTCATCCGGAAGATTGCGGATGGCATTCAACGGCTTGAATAAATCATCATTACACTTGATATACCCAAGATTTCGAGCATGGGCAATCAAATTCAGCATCGAGCGTCCTACAACTGTGACAACACGGTTATGCTTCTGCGCTAACTGCAAAATCATGTTGATGCGGTGGACGCTAGAAGCAAAGGTTGTAACAAATAGTCGCCCTGGGGCTTGGGAAAAAACCCGATCCAAATTGGGATAAACTGAGCGTTCTGAAGGCGTGAATCCAGGTACTTCAGAGTTAGTGGAATCACTCATCAAACACAGAACACCTTTTTCCCCATGTTCGGCTAAACGTTGGATATCAAAACGTTCGCCATCTACGGGTGTATGGTCAAATTTAAAGTCTCCTGTGTGGATCAACAGACCAAGGGGGGTATGGATGGCGACGGTGAAACTGTCAGCAATAGAGTGAGTGTTGCGAATATATTCCACAAAGAAATGTTTGCCAATTCGCACGACATCGCGGGGAAGGACACTTCTTAATTCTGTGCGATCGCGTACTCCTGCTTCTTCCAATTTACCCTCTAGCATTGCCATCGCTAGGCGAGGACCATAGATTACAGGAATTTCAAATTGCTTCAAATGAAAGGCAATACCCCCAATATGATCTTCATGACCGTGGGTAACAATCATGCCTTTAATTTTATGGCGATTTTCCCGCACATAAGTCATGTCTGGCAAAACAATATTGACTCCATGCATTCCATCAGTGGGGAACGCCAATCCTGCATCTAAGAGGATAATTTCATCTTCGTACTCAAAAACACAAGTGTTTTTGCCAATTTCATGCAAGCCACCCAAGGGAATTATTTTGAGTGCGGAATTAGTTTCGTTTTTAGTCATTACTTCTCCTGAGATTGTTCTTTTGATCTTTAAAAATATGAGAATTTAGCGGTCTTTTAAGACAGTTAAAAAATAAGTAGATCGGCACAAATTAAAGTTAATTTGTGAGTCAGCTTGGTCTTGGGGGTTTCCCCATTTAGACGCCCTTTAGAAGGCTTCGGTATAGGGTGCGACTGCAAACCTATAAGGGTTATGTCGTCATCTGTCCTCCCTTGAAGCCGAAGAAGGCGCGTCTATGTCATTGGTAAGGATTTGGTGCGTGTTTACTGTTTGTAACTCGCGTAGTTATTTTATTTACATTCATCTATTTGTATGTCTATTAGAAATTCAGTTATAAGGTAGTTCTGTGTGACATAAATAAATTTAAGTATCCAGTGAAAAAAATTAAAATTGTTATGAAATACAAATTTTTTTCTGCAACATAACATGCCTTTTGCTTTCCTGTAATCCTGTTTTTATGAGCTTTTTAATTCTTTCTATATATTTGATAAAAGCAACTTTACATCAAAGGCACTCTTTGTAATTTTTCTTTCGTAGTATAGGCTTTGTACCTGACACATTGTCAAAATTACTAAGGATTTTTATTGAATTCCTTTCAACATATCTTTCGAGTGTGAAAGTAACTGAGATTCCACTTTGATTTAGATCAGACTAAGTTCCTTCATCACAAATTCCAAGGTTTGAGTAACTTTGACGTCAGCTTCGCACAAAGGCGGACGTGTTGAACCAACTTTCCAGCCTTGAAGTTGTAATGCTTTTTTGACTGGAATGGGATTTGTGGTTAAAAACAAAGCTTTAAATATAGGAAAAAGCCGCAGATGAATGTCGATAGCGACTTGATTTTTACCTGAATTAAAGGCTTGAATCATCTGTTGTAGCTCATTGCCTACAAGATGAGAAGCAACACTAACTACACCTTTAGCCCCGATTGCTAACAATGGCAAGGTTAAATAATCATCTCCAGAGTAAATCTGGAATTCTTTTGGTGTCAAGCGACGAATTTCACTCACTTGATCTAAGTTCCCGCTTGATTCTTTAATACCAGCAATGTTATTTACTTGAGCTAATCGAGCAACTGTTTCAGCACTGAGGTTTTGACCAGTACGACCTGGCACGTTATATAACAGGATAGGCAAGTCACCAGAAGCTTGCGCTATGGCTTGAAAATGTTGGTAAAGTCCCTCTTGCGGTGGTTTGTTGTAATACGGAACAACTTGTAAAGCACCGTGTACTCCTATTCTAGCTGCTTTTTGAGTAGCAGCGATTGCTTCTTTGGTGGAATTTGAACCACATCCAGCCATTACCAGTGCTTTACCTGCTACTGCTTCCAACACAACGGAAAATAGTTGATATTCTTCTTCCCAACTTAAAGCAGGAGATTCTCCAGTTGTGCCACACACCACCACTGTATCAGTACCGTTATTTGCTAGATGATCTGCTAGTTTTGCTGCTACATCATAGCTGACACTACCGTCTTCTTTAAACGGCGTAATCATTGCGGTTAAAACTCTACCGAAATCTACCACCCTTTTCTACTCCTGATTTTTTGTTTTTTGTGTTTTGGTGGTTCTTTATTGTAATAACCTATTTGCAAATTACTTTCAAGGGGAAACTATTGGTTTTTGGTTGTTGTTTGGGATATATTTACCAATAACCAATTAACCGATAACCAATTAGCCATTAACCAATAAAGGAGTTGGTTTAAGTAAACTTTTTTCTACTAATAATTCCGCAATTTGTACAGCATTCAATGCTGCACCTTTGCGGATTTGATCACCACATAACCACAGTTCTAAACCGCAAGGATGGGAAATATCCTGACGAATTCTACCCACTAAAACTTCATCACGACCCGTGGCTTCAAATGGCATGGGAAAGTAATTTTTCTGCCAATCTTCTATCAGTCTCACACCAGGAGATTTACTTAAAATTTCTCTGGCTTCATCTGGGTTAAACGGGGTTTCAAATTCTAGATTAAGCGCTTCTGAGTGAGCGCGGAGTACGGGAACCCGTACACAAGTAGCAGTAATTCTGATATTTTGATCTGCAAAAATTTTCCGTGTTTCGTTGACCATTTTCATTTCTTCTTCGCAGTATCCCCAATCGTTTAATGGGGAATTATGCGGGAATAAATTAAAAGCCAAAGGATAAGGAAATACTTCCGCAGTTGGTTGTTTGCCCTCTAAAATAGCGCTAGTTTGAGTTTGGACTTCTGCCATTGCTTTTGCACCCGCACCACTGGCAGATTGATAGGTGGCTGCGACAATGCGTTTGATGGGTTTGATTTTGTGTAAAGGCCACACTGCTACTGCCATTAAAATTGTGGTGCAGTTAGGGTTCGCAATAATACCTTTATGATTTGCTGCTGCTTGGGGATTCACCTCTGGAACAACTAAAGGTACTTCCTCATTCATACGAAAAGCGCTGGAATTATCTATGACAACTGCGCCTTTTTCTGTGGCTATCGACGCCCAAGTTTTTGAGGTTGAACCTCCTGCACTTGCTAGTACTATATCGACATTTTCAAAGGCGCGATCGCTGACTGGCTCTACTAATAAATTTTCTCCTTTGAACGGCAGCTTTTGCCCTGCACTACGTTCTGATGCCAATAATTTTAATTTTGAAACTGGAAAATTACGACTTTCTAATAATTCCAACAACTCCCTGCCGACAGCACCTGTCGCGCCCAAAATAGCTACACAATAGGAATTAGACAAACTAGCTTCCTCCTTAAGGTTTCTTCTGGCAATTTTTTGAATCAATTTAAAATTTACGCATATATTAAATTACACAACAGACTCTGAATGATTTTACGGTCTTTAATGCTTTACCTTTATTTAATCTTTATTTATTAATTTAATACATTTATTTTTTACTGTTACAAAAGTTGTATTTCGCTTTACAAGAATTAATAACTATTATTTTTTCAACATTTTATATATAGATTGAATATTATACAGCAAACTGTCGTTTGAGTGTTATTAAAAAAATGCACTTGAAGTAATTCTAACTGCTTGGTATTTTATGCTGTCAACCATACCCACTGAAACTAAATCAAGAACAAAATCAGTCTCAGTGACAAATGTACTAAAGAGCAGCTACGTAGTTGATACAGTCAAGCGACTATGCTGCTGTGGAATAGATGCTTGTACTGATCGTGGGGATGGAAAATGAGATCAGGAGTAATTTACTCCCATTAAATCACTAATTTCCAATATCCAACCCCCTTTTTCATGTTTTCTGGTGTACGCAGTTCACTAACAACAACTGATTGAGAACCAGGATACCATGCTGCTAGTTATGTTGGTTAAAACTCTTGGTTAAGTACTAGTATTAGCTTTGATTGGCTTTGAGTAATAGAGGCATAGATACATAAACTAATTTGCGCTAAAGTGTCAAGAGCTTTCGCATTAGCAGTAAACTGGATCTCTGTTCATCAACACAGGTTCGATTTCAAGCTGACAAAGCCTTGTGGGTAATTTTCCTCCCAATTAGGAATAACCCATCATACGAGAAGTGTGACGTCTGTGTGTAGAAGCAAGAAGTAAAAAAATATTAGCAGAAAGCAAATAGAGACAAAGCATGAAAGTTACCCAGGAAAAACTCCCCTCCAGTCAAATCGGTCTGGAAATAGAGATTACACCAGAAAAAACCAAGCAAACCTACGAACAAGTTATCCAAAACTTAAGCCGTTCTGCCAACATTCCTGGGTTTCGTAAAGGCAAGGTGCCACGGCAGATACTGCTACAGCGCCTGGGTACAACTCGAATCAAGGCAGCAGCGCTAGAAGAACTTATTCAAGATGGCATTACAGAAGCTGTTAAACAAGAAGATATCCAGGCGATCGGGCAACCACAATTACGTTCATCATTTGATGACTTGATTAATAATTATGAACCTGGTAAACCCTTGACTTTTTCGGCTGCTGTTGATGTGTCACCAGAAGTCAACTTGACTCAGTACACTGATTTGGAAATCAAAGCAGAAGAAATCAAGTACGATCCCGAAAAAGTAGACCAAGTTCTAGAAAATGAACGTCAACAAATGGCAACATTGATTCCTGTAGAAGGACGCCCAGCACAACTGGGCGATATTGCCGTAGTTGACTTTAAAGGCGTGATCGCCAAAACTGAAGGTGATGATGAAGCAGCCGAACCGGAAGCAATACCTGGCGGCGAAGCAACTGATTTTCAGGTAGAGTTACAGGAAGATAAATTTATTCCTGGTTTTATCACAGGCATCCTCGGAATGAACCCCACAGAAACCAAAGAAATTTCTGCTACTTTTCCCGATCCCTATACCAATGAAGATTTAGCCGGAAAACCAGCTATTTTCACCGTCACTCTCAAAGAAATTAAAGAAAAAGAACTGCCAGAGTTGAATGATGACTTCGCCAAAGACATCAGTGATCATGAGACTTTAGCTGAATTACGGACTTCCCTGGAAGAGAGATTCCAAAAAGAAGCCGAACAAAAAACCAAAGGAAATAAGCAGGAAGCCTTGTTGAATGAACTGCTTCAGCATGTAGAAATTGACTTACCAGAAACAATGATTGATCGGGAAGTCGATAACATGCTTACTCAAACAGCTATGCGTCTTGCACAACAAGGGTTAGATGTCAAGAAATTTTTTACTGCCGATATTATTCCGCAATTACGTCAGCGTTCTCGTGATGAAGCGATCGAACGTCTCCAACGCACCCTAGCCCTTGAAGAAATCGGCAAACGCGAGTCTATCGAAGTTACTGATGAAGAGGTCGCCACCAGAATAGAAGAACTCTCTGAACAGTTATCTGGGCAAGATTATGATCCAGAGCGACTGCAAGAGTATGTCAAAGACGAACTGCTAACCGAAAAAACTATCGACTGGCTGCTGGAACATGCAAAAGTTGAACTCTTACCCGAAGGTTCTTTGAGTGCAGAAGAATCTCCAACAGAAGAAACAGACGAAAGCGAAGAACAAACCATCACCATAGATGCTGAAGCTACAGCAGTCACAGAGGAAGCCTCAACAGAAGCAGAATAAATTTAGGGAGCAGAGATAGGGGATTCAGAGATTGGGAATTAGGATCAGGGATGCTTAACAAAATTCAACAATCAATCCCTATCCCTATCCCCTCTCCCTATCCTCAATCCCCGATCCTCTCTCACCTAGATTCATCCTGTATTCACACGAGAAGAAATTATATGAGGCATAATGGTTAACACATACCTAAAAAAAAACCATTCGCTCATCACAGGCAGCATATGCTGTCTTGCCCACTGTTACTGTTACATTTAAAGTCAAACATTTGTCTGTATGCTTGTATCGCAGTCGGGAAATTACCCAATCAGCAGTTTAAGTCCATTTGAAATTCGCACCCAAAACGGTCCGAGTAACATCGTGCCGATGGTGGTAGAGCAATCTGGCATGGGAGAACGAGCCTTTGATATCTACTCCCGCCTACTGCGAGAACGAATTATTTTTTTGGGAACGCCAATAGACGATACGATCGCTAACTCGATAGTTGCTCAGTTGCTGTTCCTAGACGCTGAAGATTCAGAAAAAGATATTCAGCTATATATTAATTCTCCTGGTGGCTCAGTATATGCGGGCATGGCAATATATGATACAATCCAACAAATTCGTCCAGATGTTGTGACCATTTGTTTTGGATTAGCCGCGAGCATGGGAGCATTTTTACTAACAGCCGGAACTGCGGGTAAACGTATGTCTTTACCTGATTCGCGGATTATGATTCACCAACCTCTTGGTGGTGCTCAAGGTCAAGCAATTGACATAGAAATTCAAGCAAGGGAAATTCTTTACATTAAAGCAAAGTTGAATCAGTTACTGTCACACCATACTGGTCAACCATTAGAAAGAATAGAAGCCGATACTGAACGGGACTTTTTCATGTCGGCTGAAGAGGCCAAAAATTATGGATTGATCGATCAGGTCATCACCAGGCAAAATCTTCCCGCAGCAGGGGAAAACGTCACCATTCTGAAATAAGAGGCTGGTATGTCTAAGTACGACTCCCATTTAAAATGTTCGTTTTGTGGTAAGTCTCAGGAGCAGGTGCGTAAATTAATCGCTGGACCGGGAGTCTATATCTGCGATGAATGCGTTGACTTGTGTAATGAAATCCTAGACGAGGAGTTGCTCGACACAAATAGCGCGGCGTCTCAACCAACACAAAAATCAGAAGATCCTCAAAAACGCCGTGTCCGCTCCTCCAATCTCTCGTTAAACCAAATCCCTAAACCGCGAGAGATTAAGAATTATCTAGACGAACATGTGATAGGGCAAGACGAAGCCAAAAAAGTACTATCAGTAGCCGTTTACAATCACTATAAGCGACTGGCGATCATTCAGTCCAAAAACAATGGCAAAAGTGGAACCGATGATCCTGTTGAGCTACAGAAGTCCAATATTCTGTTGATTGGCCCTACTGGTTGTGGCAAAACTCTGCTCGCTCAGACTTTGGCCAAAATTCTGGATGTGCCGTTTGCTGTTGCTGACGCGACTACCCTGACAGAAGCGGGGTATGTGGGCGAAGATGTAGAAAATATTTTGTTGCGACTGCTGCAAGTAGCAGATTTGGATGTCGAAGAAGCGCAACGGGGAATTATTTATATCGACGAAATCGATAAAATTGCTCGTAAGAGTGAAAACCCTTCGATTACAAGGGATGTGTCTGGTGAAGGTGTACAGCAAGCTTTGCTGAAAATGCTGGAAGGAACAGTTGCTAACGTACCTCCTCAAGGCGGACGCAAGCACCCCTATCAAGACTGTATCCAGATTGACACCAGTAATATTTTGTTCATCTGCGGCGGTGCTTTTGTTGGCTTAGAAAAAGTTGTAGATCAGAGAACTGGCAAAAAGTCAATAGGCTTTGTGCAACCAGGAGAAGGTCAAACGAAAGAAAAACGCGCAGCAGATACTTTGCGGTATTTGGAACCGGATGATTTAGTTAAATTTGGCATGATTCCAGAATTTATTGGACGTGTGCCAATGGTAGCAGTGGTAGATCCACTAGATGAAGAAGCGTTGATGGCTATCTTGACTCAACCACGTAGTGCCTTAGTCAAGCAGTACCAGAAACTACTGAAAATGGACAACGTTCAGCTGGACTTTAAAGCAGAAGCTTTGCGAGCGATCGCCCAAGAAGCATATCGCCGCAAAACTGGTGCAAGGGCGCTGCGGGGTATTGTTGAAGAACTAATGCTCGATGTCATGTATGAATTACCGTCCCGTAAGGACGTGACTCGCTGCACTGTCACACGGGAAATGGTAGAGAAGCGTTCCACAGCTGAACTATTAGTGCATCCTTCTTCCCTACCCAAGCCAGAATCAGCGTAAACTAAGAATCCGGGGACACGGCGACAAGGTGACACAGGGACAGAATATACAGAATGTTCTAACCCTCTTCATCTCCCAATTTCCCCACTTCCCCCTACTCCTCACCACCTCCTCCTGGAGATGCCTTACATTAATATCCGTGGCGTAGAACATTATTACGAATGGATACGAGAACCATCCATTATTTCTCAACCCAAACCAGTGATGATTTTTGTGCATGGTTGGGCTGGTTCTGGTCGATACTGGCAAAGTACTGCCGCAACATTGGTTGAAAAATTCGATTGTCTGCTTTATGATTTACGCGGGTTCGGGCGTTCCCGTGGTAAGCCGACTGCTGTCACTAAAGCTAGTGAAGCCGTTGTTGAGTCCGATTCGCCGTCAGAAGAATCACAAGCAGTTACAGAATTAACTTATGAATTAGAAGAATACGCGGATGACTTAGCAGCGTTGTTAGATTCGTTACAGGTTCAACGCGCTTATATTCATGCTCATTCGATGGGCGCTTCCATCGCGACTCTATTTCTCAACCGCTATCCAGAACGAGTGGAAAAAGCAATTCTTACCTGTAGCGGTATTTTTGAATACGACGAGAAAGCGTTCACAGCCTTTCATAAATTCGGTGGCTACGTTGTCAAATTCCGCCCTCAATGGTTGGGAAAAATACCGTTAGTAGACAGGATGTTCATTGCACGATTTTTGCATCGCCCCATACCAGCACCAGAAAGGCGAGCTTTTTTACAAGATTTTCTCGTTGCTGATTATGATGCAGCTTTAGGTACAATTTTTACTTCTGTCAGTAAAGCTGCTGCTGAGTTAATGCCGCAGGAATTTACTAAGATCATTGTACCGACGCTGCTAGTGTCAGGAGAATATGACAAAATTATTCCTGCTGAGATGGGACGTCAAGCAGCAAAACTGAATCAAGCAATTGAATATGTGATGATTCCCAAGACAGCGCATTTCCCCATGTTGGAAGATGCACCAACTTACTTAAAAAGGGTACAAGAATTTTTATCAATGGTTAATGGTTAACACTCTTACCAGATAAAAATGCCTCTGTTTTCCAAGCTTCTCAAAGTGGAGAAAGTAGGCGATCGCTCTGTTGTTACGAGGGTTAAAATGAACTCTTAGACAAGTTAATGGTCAATAGTCATTTGTCATCTGC
The DNA here is from genome assembly GCA_019359115.1 of Pelatocladus maniniholoensis HA4357-MV3. Classification (GTDB taxonomy): domain Bacteria; phylum Cyanobacteriota; class Cyanobacteriia; order Cyanobacteriales; family Nostocaceae; genus Pelatocladus; species Pelatocladus maniniholoensis. Next base: position 58,215 of record JAHHHW010000154.1, on the reverse strand, counting down.
TACTAACCACTAACCACTAACTAACTTAAACCCAATTCTCTTTTGAGCAAATTAATCGATGTAGTACCGATATAATTTTCACCACACATGAGTTTGGGTGGACGAATAATATCTTCAGCACAGTTGTGTAAAGCTACTTGTGCCGCAGCAAAACTAGGTTTGTCTGTGCTAAAAATTACCTGCGCCCGCTTGACCATTGCTTGAAGTTTATAACTATCTTTTGGTTGTGAAGTCATTACGAGTATTTCATCTCCCCGTAGACCGTGGAGAATAACTTCTGCGGCTCGAAGCCAGCCAGAACTTAGACTGACTATACCAATACAACTGTCTTTTGGAAGGTTTTTCAAAATATTGAACTCTTTGGCGTAGTCTTGGATATCCAGAGGAATCACCCGTACTGCTTTCGGAGCTGCAATTACTTCTACTTCACCGATAAAATATCGACTGGTAACAACTGTAGCAGAGGAGGTTTTCTCAAGTACAACAGGCAATTCTTCCATTGTGACTAGCTGTACTGGTATTTTGAGATTTTGTTCTAATTCATACACCATCAATTCTCCTGCACCAATGTCACCAGCAGGAACCGCTACCAACACCCGCGCACTACAACGCAAGCGCCAGTCAATTTCCGCGAGAAATATTTCTCGTGCTTGGTTGAGTGAACAGCCATGAGACAGCAACTCATCAAGTGCTTGTTGGACAACCTTGTATGCTTCGGGATCTTCTTTGAGAATTGGTGATTGCAGTTTACTACCACCTTCATGACCTTGGGCGCGGACGTAAATACCTGAACCAGCAAGACTTTCTACGAGTCCGTCATCTTCGAGTTGGCGGTAAACCTTGCTAATGGTATTACGATGCAGCCCAGTTTGCATAGCCAGCGCCCGTGTACTCGGTAACTTGTACCCAGGGGGATATTGGCGAGATGCGATCGCAAATCTGATTTGATTAAACAGCTGATTTGATGCAGGAATTTCACTGTCTGGCTGAATACGGAACTGAATCATCACCAAGCCTCCAAAGTTGCTGGTACAAAAAGGTAGAAGGCTACAAGGTTTATATACTTTGTTTTTTACCCTGTTTTACTGCATAGTAATTTTTACCACGCTGCATTATTAGCATTCTGTAACCAGCTACAAATTTTACTTGTTAAATATTCTATTTATAGATTCAAATTATTTGAGGGAAATTTATAGTACATTCGTTGCCAGTAGTTAATAATTTGATTTGGGATAGTTTAGAGATATTTGCATAGGTATATCTATAGATATATCTAAATCATACATAGTACTGGTAAAAATTGTTATGGTACGAGCAATTGACACCGCAAAAGTTAATCTTTCGCAAGCTGATTTCGAGATAGCTACTTACATAGCCCAGCCTCAAGAACCAGGCTCTTATCCAGGAGTTATAGTCTTGCAAGAAATTTTTGGAGTGAACTCGCATATCCGCGATGTTACAGAACGTATTGCTCGTGAAGGTTATGTAGCGATCGCCCCTGCGCTGTTTGAACGTGTCGCCCCTGCTTTTGAAACAGGTTACACACCAGCAGATATAGAAGTGGGTAGAGTCTACGCTTGGGAACAAAGCCAAGCATCAGAACTACTCAGTGATATTCAAAGAACGATTGACTACCTCAAAACTCTACCACAAGTAAAACAAGATGGTTTTGGTTGTATAGGTTTCTGCTTTGGCGGCCATGTTGCTTATCTTGCTGCTACTCTCCCAGATATCAAAGCTACTGCTTCCTTCTACGGCGCACGTATTGCTAACGCCACACCAGGAGGCGGCGATGCTACTATCACTCGTACAAAAGATATTCCAGGAACTCTCTACGCTTTCTTTGGTATGGAAGACGCCAGTATTCCTACTAAACAGGTAAACCAAATAGAAGCAGAGTTAGAAAAATATAAAATTCCTCATCGCGTGTTTCGCTACGATGGAGCTGATCACGGATTTTTCTGTGACCAACGTGCCAGCTATAATCCAATAGCTGCGGCTGATGCTTGGGAACAGGTAAAACAACTGTTTGCACAACAGCTACAACAATAGTCAATGGTTAAGGGGAGCCACTGCGTTGCGCGGGTTCCCCGCGTTGTAGCACGTGGCGTTCAATGGTCAAGGGTCATTAAAAACTCTGAACTATTGACTATGGACTCTGGACTATTGACTAATTAACAATTTGTCTGCACAACTCATGAATTCTGAAACTAAACTTTCTCAAAAAGCCAATTCATCTTTTTCAATGGACGATTTTGCTAAAGCGCTGGAAAAACATGATTACCAGTTTCAAAAAGGACAGGTAGTACATGGGAAAGTGTTCCAGTTAGACCCAGATGGCGCTTATGTAGACATTGGTGGTAAATCGTCTGCCTTTATTCCTCGTGAAGAGGCTGCTTTGAGAAATGTAACAGATTTGTCAGAGGTACTGCCACTCAATGAGGAATTAGAATTTTTAATCATTCGCGATCAAGACGCAGAAGGCCAAGTTACACTTTCGCGGCGACAATTAGAAATTAAACATATTTGGGAACGACTAGCCCAAATGCGTGATAATTCTCAGACAGTGGAAGTCCGGGTATTCAATGTTAATAAAGGCGGTGTTACTGTTGATATTCTGGGTTTACGGGGATTTATTCCGCGATCGCACCTGCTAGAACGTAATAATTTAGAATCCCTCAAAGGACAAACTCTGACTGTTAGTTTTTTAGAAATTGATCGCAATAATAAAAAACTTATACTTTCCCAGCGTTTGGCAACTCGTTCTGCTAGCTTCAGTACTTTTGAACTAGGTCAGTTAGTAGAAGGGAAAATTAGTGGTATCAGACCCTTTGGTGTATTTGTAGATATAGATGGCGTTAGCGCTTTACTTCACATCAAGCAGATTACTCAGAAATTTATTGACAATCTCGAAAAAGTATTCCAAGTCGGTCAGTCAATCAAAGCCGTAATTATTGACTTAGATGAAGGAAAAAATCGGGTTGCTCTTTCCACTAGAGTCTTAGAAAACTTCCCTGGGGAAATGTTAGAAAACATGGATGAAGTCATGGCAAGTGCTGAAGCACGTGCAGAAAGAGCCAGGAAAAAAATTACTGAATAGTTTGGTTAGTGGTTAGCGGTAGTCCTTTCAAGGTGGATAGAAAAAGAACCATTATCTTAAGTTAAGAAAATATATTTTCTCTTTGTGTCTCTGTATTTTGGTGTTGAAAAAGTAATTTTTTTCAACACCAAAACACTAAGACACCAAGAAATTTTCATTTTCTAAATTTACACCTTGAAAGATCTGGTGGTTAGGAGTTAGTGGTTAGTGGTTGTTTTTTAACTAAGTAGGTAGGTGTAATTAAAGATAAAATAAAACCTCACCCTGCCTCCGGCTTCCCTCTCCTTACTAAGGAGAGGGATTGAGGGTGAGGTTTTATATTTAATTTGACCCACTTACTTAACAAATTTTTTTGGAGTATTTCCCAGCTTTCTTGATTAAATGCAAATTTAATTGACTCTACTAAATCACTCCAACTTTTCAACGTAGGTTCTGAAGGGGCTTGGGAAGCTTCACCTGCAAAAAACTTTGCCCACCATTGAGGTGCTTGCTTTCTATATTCAGGGTTGAAATTTTTTCGCCAACGCCTGCGCCATTTGGCTGTTTCTGCTTGGGTTGGTGGGCGGACTCCCAGAATTGGCGGAAAATCTGCATAACTCACAAACTTACTCACACCCTTACCATGAACGTAAACCATATAGCGCCAGCATTCTACTACATAAATATTTTCTGGCTTGATATTCAACATCAAGCAAACAGCTTCTTCGGTGACAAATCTGGCTAATGGGTTGATGGTTCTTGACTTGTGGACAATTTTTGACTCACGGATGACAATCGCTTTTGGTGTGGTTAATGATAACATATAGACAAATCCTTTTGAGATGGATACATCCAAATTCCTTGGCGGATAACTTGTTACGGATGGTGTATCTGTTTGAAGAAGAGATTTAATTTAATGGAAAAGCGATCGCCCTTCAGTTTCCTACGCCGGGGGGAGATCGTTTTTTAATTTAAAGTGTAATAATTAAACGATATAATCTCATCGTTTGTCAAGAGAAAAAATGGGGCTAATTAGGCTACGGATTAGGGAATTTGCAGGTGAAAAAGGTTGGACGCTCAAGGATGTCTCTGACTATTCGGGAGTAGCCTATAGTTCAGTCAGAGCCTACGCGCGATCGCGAGGGCTAGCAATGGTAGATTTTACCTCAATTTTGAAAATGGCGCGTGCATTAGATGTGATGATTGAAGACTTAGTTGAAGTAGTAGAAGAGTAGGAAAAGTTACTATACAACAAAACTGGTACTAGATGCGATCGCGGATTTTTTCCTTAATATTTAGCATTCGGTTAATGGGACTGTTACTTTCAGCCCTAGCGTTGTGGGTATTTGCTCAAATCGCCGACGAAGTTCTCGAACAAGAAACTCAAAGGTTCGACCAAAGCATTTTACTAGCAATTCGGCAGATGCATACACCCATAGGCGATCGCGTAATGCTGGGTATCACTTTTTTGGGTGAACCAGTATTTTTGCTGCTGATTTGTTTGGGAATAGCAATCAGATTACTCTATATTCACCGTCGTTCGCAAGCAACTACTTTGGGTATTGCCGCAGTTGGTGCGATCGGCTTAAATTATTTAATAAAAGTGTTATTTGGTAGAGTACGCCCGCAATTGTGGAATCGTATCGTTGACGTCGGTCAATACAGCTTTCCTAGCGGTCATGCGATGATTTCATTAGTAATTTATGGTTTCATTGGCTATTTAATCGCAAAGCGATATCGTCGTTGGCGAGCATGGATTTTTACATTCACCATGATCTTAATTATAGCAATTGGTTTTAGTCGGCTTTATCTTGGCGTACACTGGCCGACTGATGTGATCGCTGGTTACGCGGCGGGTGTAGTCTGGTTGATGACTTGTATACTGAGTTTGGAAACGTGGCGAATATACAGGAAGTCGGGTAGACGTTCAACATCAAATGAGTAAAATCAGCAACCAATAAAAGTGTGAGGATAGCATGACTATACGGCAATTTCAGGGAAAAAAATACTTTGCGGTGCAGATTAGCTTATTGCGCGATCGCCAAGCTTTTCTAGAAGAAATTCGTCAAAGAACGAGATTAGAAACCAAAGCTAGTTCTCTGCTCATTACTAGTTCAATTTTCTTTGCTCTTTATGGTGCGATTATTGGTGCATCTCATAGTTGGATGCAAGCATTATCTGCTGCTATCAAATTGCCAATCTTATACTTATTAACGCTAATTATTTGTCTACCAACTTTGTACTTTTTTAATGTTTTATTTGGTTCTCGTAGTACTATTCAACAGCATTTGGTAGTCTTGCTCACAGCTATGTCTGTGATTAGTGTTCTGCTTTTTAGTTTGGCTCCAGTCACACTATTTTTCCTAATCACAGCTCCCGATTCTTACCAATTTTTTAAACTTTTGAATGTGTTCATTTTTGTGATTACAGGCTCTTTTGGTGTTAAATTTCTTTATGAAGGAATGCAGTTACTTTCCCAACAAGATGAGGTTGGTAAAGGAACTCGCACTACTATTTTAAGATCCTGGTTGTTGCTTTATGCCTTTGTTGGTATGCAGCTAGGATGGACTCTCAGACCTTTTTTTGGTGATCCTAAAGCTAATTTTGAATTGTTTCGGTCGGTACGAGGTGGTAGTATTTATCTCGATATTATCGCGGCGATTTCAGAAATATTGGGTTTTCGTTAAACACAGTGGTAATGCATCTACCCTACTGTATTTGATTTTAATCAATTTTCATTTGTGAAAAAAGACATTTGCGATCGCACTTTTCGTTTCTCAATTCGCATAGTCAAATTGTGCCAGTTTCTTGATGACAAACAGGGGTAGAATAAGCACAAGCTCGCAACTTTTAATTTTTAATTGTTAAGCGGAGAGGGTGGGATTCGAACCCACGGATGCTTTCACATCACTCGATTTCAAGTCGAGCGCATTCGACCACTCTGCCACCTCTCCAAAAAAAGCTGCCGAACTCTATTCGTCAGCCGTCAGCTAAAAAAGCTGACCAGTAAGTAATCATAACTCAAATTCATGCAGTTTGCACTACTGAACGGGATTTTTCATACAAAATTTCCTCAGAAGCTACTTTATAGCCATTAGCAACCCAGATACTAGAGGCTTGGGAAACTACTCCATCTTCTAGCAGCACAATCGAAAAATTCCGCAGTTTTTGACCATCACTATCCACAATTCTCGGTACACTTGCCGCATTTAAGTAAACTGTCCCCTCTGGACTGGTAAACACGCGCTTTCGCAACACTTTCTTCGTGTGTCGTAACGTCTGGTGCATATGACCAAATGTCACCAGAGGAACCATTTTACCAGCAGTGAGAGTTAGAGATATCGCCTCAGCTAAATCAGGATCGCCAAAATCACCGCCGATAGGGTGCCAATCTTTACCACAGGGGTCTTCTGGGCGATCGCCTAACCCAGAAGGTCCATTGTGACCTAAAAAAATAATTGTCTCATAAGCAGCCTTTTTGACTGCTGCAAAAATCCTGACGGCGGACTCATCGAGATCGGTGACACCATAGCGTTCTTTGCAGATGTCAGCAAATCGCCACTCCGGCCCACCCCAAGTAAAGGGGCGTCCCCCCACCACTGTCAAGTTAAAAGCAGGAATATCTAGTTTCCTATAACCAACATGGGCTTCACCTAATAAATTTAGCTGTTCCTGTACCCAATCTTCTTTAGAACGGTCGTAGGGACACTTTTTTCGTCCCCATTCTGTGGCAGTGTACCATGCATCGTGGTTTCCCATCACTGCTGCCTTGGGAATATCAAGGGATGCGATCGCTCTGACCACTTCTACCGACTCATTACCAAAATCTCCGACAAACAGCACTAAGTCAACACCAAGATGCTTGAGTGCATTCCCATCCTCCACTTCCCATTGATCGTGAACATCTCCAACTACAGCGATTTTCAAAGTTTTTAAACTAGTTGTCTGACTGGTCATGCCACTTTCCTTGCCATATGCTTCCAGGATAGGCAATCTATAACGATTTTGGCATAACTCCCAAAATTGTCTTATGATTTCACCTGATAATTGTTCACTGACAACTAATAACTCTATAAGAGGAAGGGGAAGAGGCTGCCATCGGCTTCCCCTTCCCCTCAGTATGATTATCATCCCAACAATTTTTGCATTTGCTTTACTCCCACCAACGTATTCGCGCATAAAATCCCAGACGCTGCTACCGCAGGTACACCAATTCCTGGCATAGTACTATCACCTACACGATACAAACCCTGTATGGGTGTGTGGGTTCCCGGAAACATACCCTTACCTGCTGCGATCGCAGGACCGTAGGTTCCCTGATATCTTCGTAAATAATAACCATGAGTTAGAGGCGTACCAATCAGTTCTAAAACCACACGCTCCTTAATATCTGGGATAATTTTCTCTAAGGCGCGATACAAAGTTTCTGCTTTTTCCTGTTTCTTGTGTTCATACCCATCGTTGCGTTCCCATCCGGTATGAGGCTCTAGGGTGTAAGCATGGACTACATGGTGTCCTTCAGGCGCAAGTTTTGCATCCCAAACGCTAGGAATTGATATCATGCAAGTATTCCCTGGTGTGATGATATCTTTATTGGCGTCGTGAACTACTACATGATGTCCCGTTAAATTTTCTAAACCATCGGCACGAATCCCTAAATGTAAATGCATAAAACTTTCGACTGTGGGTGTAGCCAAAGCTGCTCGGCGATCAGATGGGGGTAAGTCATCAGAATCTAATAATTGAGTATAGGTATCCCAAATACTGGCATTAGAAATTACTATAGGTGCTTGCAGGATAGATTGCGATCGCAACCGTACACCTACAACTTTTCCTGCTTCCACCAAAATTTGCTCGACATGACACCCCAACAGCAACTTACCACCCCACCGTTCTAGCCCCCGCACTAAAGCATTGACAATCGCCCCACTTCCACCCACAGGATACTCAACACCAGCACGAGTACGTTCACCCAACATAAAAGCTACTTCTGGTGCAATTGTCCCGTGTGCTTTTAAACCTGATAATAAAAAACATTCCAGGTCAATCAATCGTCTGACCCAAGGATCTCTGACAGTAGCATCCATCACGCTACCCACAGAAGCCTGAACAAGTAAGAGATTGGGTAACATTTTTAACATAGATGATAAATAACGCCCCAGCAGCAGAGGAAGTAATTGCCAATCTGCTCTGAGCGCCAGAGTCGGAATACCCTTCATCGCATCATACAAAGGCAAGAGGCGGCGTTCAAAATTTTCTAATTCCTTTGCACCGACAGGAGTAATTTTAGCTACTTCATCACGATAGCGATCGCCATCACTATAAACTGCCAAAGTCCCTTCGGGAAAATGGTAATGTCCTAATGGGTCATAGCGTATGGCTGCAACAGATTCGCCAATTGCATCTAGAACTTGTTTGAGAGGATTCAAACTCTGGATGTCGGTTAAACCACAGTAAAATGAAGGGCCAGAATCAAACTCAAATCCCCGACGTCTAAAATTATGAGCAGCACCACCAGCAAGTGTGTGACTTTCGCAGACAATGACGCGTTTACCATAACGCGCAAGTAAGGCCGCAGCACACAACCCACCAATACCGCTACCTATGACGATGACATCATATTTGTCTTTTGTCATTTGTCATTTGTCCTTTGTCTCTTGTCTAATACTAATAACAAATGACCAATCACCCTTGATTATTGACCAATGACTAATGACGAACCATTAATCGAACTAAAAGGTATTTCTAAATCCTTTGGTGATAATAAAGTATTAGATAACGTGGATTTGAGGATCTATCGGGGAGAAGCATTAGGAGTAATTGGGCCTAGTGGTACTGGTAAATCAACAATTCTACGTATAATTGCGGGTTTAATTGCTCCTGATGCTGGAGAAATTATTGTGCAAGGTGTGCGCCGAGAAGGATTGATTGAAGATGCAGCCGATCCAGTAGGTATTGGTATGGTGTTTCAACAGGCGGCATTATTTGATTCACTAACAGTAGATGAAAATGTTGGGTTCTTTCTCTATCAAAACTCAAAATTGCCGCGATCGCGCGTTCATGAACTAGTTGAGGAAAAATTAGAGATGGTGGGTTTACCAGGAATAAGCGATCGCTATCCTGCGGAACTATCTGGAGGGATGCGAAAACGGGTAAGTTTTGCTCGTGCAATTATGTCTAACCCGGAAAATACCAAAGAAGGACCAGAGGTTTTACTATACGATGAACCCACGGCTGGACTCGACCCCATCGCCTCAACAGTAATCGAAGATTTAATCCGACAATTGCGATCAACACAAGGAGTCTGTAGCACCTACGCAATTGTCACTCACCAAGAAAGCACCATCCGCAGAACAGCAGATAGGCTAATATTTCTCTATCACGGTACAGTACAGTGGCAAGGTACAGTCAGTGAACTAGACCACACAGATAATCCTTTAATCAGACAATTTATGAGTGGAAGTATATCTGGACCAATTCAAGTCGCAGGATGAGAGGAGCGGGGACAAGGAGGACATGGGGGACATGGGGGACATGGGGGACAAGGGGGACAAGGGGGAATTATTTACCAAGTCTCTTCCCAATGACCAATGACCAATGACTAATGACTAATAACAACCAACAAACCACAACCTAATCTAAAATCTAAAAATCTGAGAAGGAGGATAAAAAATGCGATCGCGCACTTTTCGAGAAGGTTCTGTGGGTTTACTACTCCTCGTTGGAGTGGGTGTGTTTGGAATAATTATCCTCTGGTTAACAAGATTTACTGCTGCTGCGAGTTCATACAAAGCTTTTGTTGAATTTGCTAATGCTGGTGGGATGCAAAAAGGAGCTGTTGTTCGCTTTCGTGGCGTCAAAGTCGGCAATATTTCTTCAATCCGACCAAGACCGAACAATGTAGAAGTAGAAATCGAAATTGCCAATCCTAACCTGATTATCCCCCGTGATGTCAAAGTAGAAGCTAATCAATCCGGTCTGATTAACGAAAGCATTATTGACATTACACCTAAATCACCATTACCAAGTGGTACGATTGCTAAACCATTAGATAAAGATTGCGATCCGAGTCTCATCGTTTGTAATGGTTCACGGTTAAAAGGTCAAATTGGTATTAGTTTGGATGAGTTAATTCGTAGTAGTACTGTTTTTGCCAATCTTTATACTCAGCCTCAAATCTACGATAATCTCAACAATACATTAGTAAATGCTTCAAAAGCAGCTGGTCAAGTAGTTGTTCTTAGCCGCGATCTTTCCAACTTGACAAAAAGTACGCAAAAACAACTAAGTGGTTTGTCAACTGCTACAAATTCAGTGGCAAATGCAGCCGATAAAATCACCGCATCTGCTACTAAAACAACTAGTCAATTTAGTGATACAGCTAGTGCCTTTAGTACCACAGCAAAGGATCTCAGCCTCACAGCAAATCAAGCAAGTCAACTGATCAAAAATCTGGATACCCTGCTCACAAGTAATCGTTCTTCACTGGTTGGCACTTTAAATAATATTACTGCAACTACAACGGAACTCAGAACTACAGTTAGTAGCTTATCACCAACTCTCAATCGCTTGACGCAAGGAGAGTTAGTTCAAAATTTAGAAACACTATCTGCAAATGCAGCACAAGCCTCAGCTAATTTGCGGGATGCTAGCCAAGCGCTTAACAATCCTAATAATATTTTGGTGCTGCAACAAACTCTAGATTCTGCCAGAGTAACATTTGAAAACGTCGAAAAAATCACATCTGATTTAGATGAATTGACTGGTGATCCAGCTTTTCGAGAAAATGTCAAGCAGCTAGTAAATGGTTTAGGTAAATTACTGTCTTCCACTCAACAAATAGAGCAACAAATTGAAGTTGCATCTACACTCGATGCAGTCAAAACAGCCGTAAAAAATCCCAAAGCAACAACATTAACAACAAACAAAAATCAGCACAAAAACAAAAATCAACCAAATATTGAGTTTAATCTTTCACCCACAACACTGATGAGTGCAAGCAAAGAAATTCAACCAACAGCAATTGAGTTTAGTACCTCAGAATCTCAAGAAAAACTATTGCATAAATTACGTGAATATAGTAAAAATAGGGGGTCAGGGATCGGAGATCGGGGGCAAGGAGGAGAAAGAGGAGAAGGAAGATATGGGGAACACGAGGGACAATAAATGTAAATGTTAATACCCAAGTCCCCACTCCCCAATGACTAATTCCAATCTTGCTCATCTTTTTTAGAGCGACTTTGATAAATTCCACCAACAGCGTGAATAGCGCGAGTTTTGTCAAATAGCTTTGCTTCAGTGAGACCCCACTGTTGTAGTATTTTATCCAAGTCGCTTTGAATGTCTCTTGCACCGGGAAAGCCGTTATAACGAATTCGCAATCTAGCTAATTCTGCCAAATTGTACTCTGTCGCCTCACCAGCTAGTAAACTTTCCACAATCGAGCGATCGCGATTATATAAAGGATGTTGTTGATCTTTGTTCATAAATATTTACTTTAGTTGTCATTGGTCATTCGTCATTGGTCATTGGGAAGAGACTTGGTAAATAATTCCCCCTTGTCCCCAATCCCCAATCCCTAATCCGCTATCCCCAATCCCCTATCCCCAAAAAGACGGCTACCCTACCTAAAATCTTACGGCTCTCCTCACTGCCGTTAAACTTAAAATAAAGATACATTGTCTTTAAGAAAAGTAGACAACAAGTTCAGGTGAGGGTGAAATTGATTCTACCCAAAGCCCAAGCAGCAAGGGAGCAAAACCCGCTATGTTTGAACATTTCACTTCCGAAGCTATTAAAGTAGTTATGCTCGCTCAGGAGGAAGCCAGAAGACTGGGTCACAACTTCGTAGGAACTGAACAAATTCTCCTGGGTTTGCTGGGAGAAGGAAATGGGGTTGCTGCCAAAGTGCTGACTGAATTGGGCGTTACTCTCAAAGAAGCACGTCGCGAAGTCGAAAGAATTATTGGTCGGGGTTCTGGCTATTTACCACCAGAAATTCCTTTTACTCCGAAAGTAAAAACTTTATTCGAGCAATCATTTAAAGAAGCTCGTGGTTTAGGACATAACTATATTGGTACTGAACACTTACTGTTAGGATTAACTGAGGCAGGGGAAGGAGTTGCTGCCAAGGTACTACAAAATTTGGGGGTTGACCTCAACAATATCCGCAGCACAGTTATTCGTATATTAGGTGAAGTCACACCGACGACTGTAGGTGCTAGTAGCAGTCCTAGACGAACACAAAATTTAAGTTTAGAAGAATTTGGGAGAAATCTGACCAAATTAGCACAAGAAGGTAAGCTCGACCCTGTAGTTGGTCGTGATAAAGAAATTGAGCGTGCTATCCAGATTCTTGGTCGTCGCACGAAAAACAACCCCGTATTGATCGGTGAACCGGGAGTTGGTAAAACTGCAATCGCTGAAGGTTTAGCACAACGCATTCACAACCAAGATGTCCCCGATATTTTGCAAGACAAGCAAGTTATCAGTCTTGATATGGGGTCAGTCGTAGCAGGTACTCGCTTCCGTGGCGATTTTGAAGAACGCTTGAAGAAAATCATGGACGAAATCCGCACTGTGGGTAATATCGTCCTGGTGATCGATGAAATTCACACCCTCGTTGGTGCTGGTGGTATAGAAGGTGGCATGGATGCTGCTAATATACTCAAACCCGCATTAGCCAGGGGTGAACTCCAGTGCATTGGTGCAACTACCCTTGATGAGTATCGTCAGCATATCGAACGTGATGCTGCACTAGAGCGTCGTTTCCAACCGATTATGGTTGGTGAACCTTCGGTAGAAGACACAATTGAGATTCTCCAAGGCTTGCGTTCAGTTTACGAACAACACCATAGAGTGGAAATTACTGACCAAGCATTGGTTGCAGCCGCTAATTTATCTGATCGTTATATTAGCGATCGCTTCTTACCAGATAAAGCTATCGATTTGATTGATGAAGCTGGTAGCCGTGTGCGTCTGCGGAGTTCGATGGTTTGTGCGAATCGCGAAATCAAGCGCCAATTGACTGCTGTTATTAAAATTAAAGACGAAGCCGTCAGAACGCAAGATTTTGACAAAGCTGGAGAATTGCGCGATCGCGAGTTGGAACTCGAAACTCAATTGGCAGATTCACAAACTGACAAATCTGTCAATACCCTCGTCGTTGACGAAGAAGATATCGCTCAAATTGTTGCCTCTTGGACTGGCGTACCAGTCAACAAATTGACTGAATCTGAGTCTGAGATGTTGCTGCACTTAGAAGATACCCTGCATCAGCGCCTTATTGGTCAAGAGCAAGCAGTTACGGCTGTATCCCGTGCAATTCGTCGCGCCCGTGTCGGCTTAAAGAATCCGAATCGACCGATCGCTAGCTTTATTTTCTCTGGGCCTACGGGAGTTGGTAAGACAGAATTGGCTAAGTCCTTAGCAGCTTACTTCTTCGGTTCTGAAGAAGCCATGATTCGTCTGGATATGTCAGAGTTCATGGAACGCCACACCGTCTCCAAGCTGATTGGTTCGCCTCCTGGTTTTGTCGGATACGATGAAGGTGGACAATTGACCGAAGCTGTCCGACGCAGACCATACACAGTGTTGCTGTTCGACGAAATCGAGAAAGCACACCCCGATGTATTCAATATGCTGCTGCAAATGTTGGATGACGGTCATCTCACTGATGCTAAAGGTCGTAAAGTAGACTTCAAGAACACTCTGATTATCTTGACTTCTAATATTGGTTCACGAGTGATCGAAAAAGGTGGTGGCGGTTTAGGCTTCCAGTTCAACGAAGACGAAGCCGAAGCAAGTTACAACCGGATTCGTAACTTGGTGAACGAAGAAATGAAGAACTATTTCCGTCCAGAATTCCTCAACCGTCTTGATGAGATTATTGTCTTCACTCAACTCAAGAAAGAAGAAGTCAAGCAAATCGCTGAGATTATGCTCAAAGAAGTTGCTGGCCGTTTAACGGAAAAAGGTATCACTTTAGAAGTGAGCGATCGCTTCAAAGAGCGCGTACTTCAAGAAGGTTACAACCCCAGCTACGGTGCTAGACCCTTACGTCGGGCGATTATGAATCTTTTAGAAGATTCTCTAGCAGAAGCATTGTTGTCTGGTCAAATTGGTGAAGGTGATACAGCCATTGTCGATGTTGATGATGATGGACAAGTCACAATCAACAAATCAGAAACCAGAGAGTTCATGTTGGCGAATGTAGGCTAATATTTATACATTCACATTGTTGCGCTAACATTATTGAAAAAGACTGTCGCTCCTATGTAGCCTAAAGGAGCGATTTTGATAAGCCTCTGGCAATATTGGGTGAAATGGTGATTTTAAGAACCCCTAGTCATGGTACTGGGGTTTTTTTTGTGAGTAAAGCAAGTTTGGTTAATTGTTAATTGTAGAAAGTTAAAAAACAAAAAGAATTGATTTAGAGAAACTACAAAAAAAGATAAAAAGGGAAGAGGATAAGGTTAAAAAGTTACTCAAAGAAATAAAACAAGAGAATTTTGAGAATCCAGAGCAAGCTCAATATAAGATAAAAGGAATCAACAAGAAGCTGAATTTATATTTTTTGCTGCTTAGATAAACTCAATATTATCAGGAGAATCTTCTCGATGTGATTCTGATTATTTAATATTTAATTAGTAGATTTTTTTTGTTGTAATTGTACTAGTTTTTGTCTCTTTGTCGGCTGTAATATTTTCGTGTTTCACTTTGAAGTGCTGAATATGGGATCTAAAAGGAGAAAGTTTTCTGAGTGCAATACAAAACAGATTATTGTTGAAATATATTCAGTAAAAATACGATCAGGAATCTGTCAAGCCCTCATAATAACTTTGTATTAAAAATATTCATCTTTATAGAAACTTTAAAAAAAGATACCAGTAATGGCAGACAAATCAATGTTAAATCTCATAAAATATGAATAATCAATTACAGAGCAACCTCTATTAATGTTCATCGTAAGTTTAGATTGACCAAAGATATATTATCTTGTTAACAGCAAAATAAAAACTTTGATCTAATAGCAATCTATCTATTATTTAGGTACAAACTAGTACATGACGGCGCAAATAAAGTTACCATACCCTGCGGGAAGCCGCTCAGTGTCTACAAAACAGCCATAAAGCTCAAAATAAAAGCCTTTTGACTTTTGACTTCTGCCTGCGGTACTAGTCCCCAATTCATCCTCATTTTGAAAGAAGATGGATAGCGCAAAAAAGCAACGCTATCAGACTGCTATGGTATCCACTTATTACCCGGACACAAGTTTTCTTGACTATATTGTCATGCGAGACGGAACTGAGCAATCCTGTAGCTCGGATATCCTTACACAATTGTTGAGTAGAAAAGTTTTCATTGTTAACAGTCGAAGACGAAATGGTTTGATACTGTTTAAACGCTACCATACAGAGTTTGCCGGTCCAGGAGCAGCTGTTGGTGGCGATTATGATTATGATTGTCAAAAAGTATTACCTATAGGAAATTTATCTTTATTAACTCCTGAAACAAATGAAGAGCGACAGAAGGCTTATTTAATAAGGCGACAGTGGATTCGGCTCATCAAACAGATTACAGAAAACCCTGTTCCTAGTCAGCGAGTTCAAAAGATTCTTGATCAATTTGAACAGTATTTTCCACTTGAGATGGTGGAAAATTTGCCAGATGAAGCATTTGCATTATTAGTGGGTGTTTTACCACAAACGGTTTCCATAGTACGCCGCTTAGGCAATGATGTAGATACTAGACTGATTTATTGAGCTCGTTCAGATTTGAGGTCTGGAAAGCAGTTTATAATCGATTCAGCATGTGGGTATTTTCCTAAGAAATTTCTACGGTAAGTTGCAAAATAGCCGGATTGCCTGCCAAATTTCTGCTATGACATTAGCTAAGGCGTGATCACTGTCTAATTCCACTAACTCTACCCAAGGACGTGATTTGGCAAAGTCGCGACTGGCTTGAATTGGGATAACCTCATCATTTTTTCCATGCAGGATGAGAGTAGGAATAGGGCGCTGTAATACTTCTTCTTGATATTGAGTCGCATCTGTGATGAAATCATAACTTAAAGGTTGCGATCGCTCTTCGCCATAGTGATAAACCATTAAATACTTTTCTTGTTGCCAAAGCTGGACTTGTGCATCTCCTAACTGCGCTAACCAGTGAGATAAAAAGCCAAAGGCGGGTGCTAGTAAAACGAGTCGCTGCACCTGGGGGTATTGTTGTGCTGTGTAGGCAGCTGTTAAACCACCTAGACTAGAACCAATGAGAATTACTGGTGCAGCTTGAGACGCAGATGGTTCTATGTTTTGTTTTCCATCTGCTAATATTATTGACCCTACTTGATGAATTTGGCGAGTAATTGTCAAGTGAGAAAAATCACCAAAATTCAAATCAGGAATATTCAACTTGATTTTGGATTCGGCAAAGCGATCGCGTATGTAGCGAGCTTTGGCAGAATTGGGATTAGAAGCAAAACCATGAAGATAGATAAACTGATTCACTATCAAGCTTTTGTGGGGGTTGGGGATTAAGGACAAGGGAGAAAAGGTAGACAAGGAAGAAATTTCTCCCAATGTCCAATGCTCAACAAGCTAACAATTAGCGCATAGTGACAAATTCTTCAGCTGCTGTAGGATGAATACCAACGGTGGCGTCAAAATCTTTTTTGGTTGCGCCCATGTTAACAGCGATCGCCACACCTTGAATTATCTCACCTGCATTTTCTCCTACCATGTGAGCGCCTAACACTTTGTCAGTTTTGGCATCTACTACCAATTTCATCATGGTTCTTTCTTGAGCGCCTGTTAAACTGTGAAATAAAGGACGGAAACGAGTACGGTATATTTTAACTCCATCGTCTCCCAGCTTTTCCCAGGCTTGAGCTTCTGTGAGACCAACTGTTGCTGCTTCCGGTGTAGAAAAGACAGCAGTCGGGACATTTTCGTGACTAAATACACGACGATTACCACTAAATTCACTATCTGCAAACGCCCGCCCTTCACCAATGGCGACAGGGGTTAAATTCATACGATCAGTAACATCACCGACGGCAAAAATATTTTCTTGTGAAGTTTGACTGTATTCGTTCACAGTGATCGCATCCATTGTGTTATATCCGGGACCTTCGATGGAAGTACAACACGTTTCTACTCCAGCTTGTTCCAGACCTAGCTCTTCCACATTGGGGGTACGGCCAGTTGCTACCAAAAACACATCAGCAATTACAGATTCTTCCTGATTTCCAGACAAATTGATTTTGTAACCTTCTGGAACTTTTTCCACTGCTTCCGCTATATGATTCTGGATAATTTTAATACCGTGGTTGGTCATCCCCTCTTGAATATTGCTACGAATGTCTTCATCAAAACCATTGAGAATAAGGTCTTTACGGACAATTTGGGTGACTTCGCATCCCAAACCACGCATAATACAAGCAAACTCTGTGCCAATATAACCAGCACCAATAATCACTATGTGCTTAGGTTTTTCTTGGAGATGAAACATTTCGTTGGAGGTGATACCATATTCCATCCCCGGTAAATCAGGTTTGACGGGACGACCACCAACAGCAATTAAAATTTTATCGGCGGTGACTTTACGCCCATTCACTTCGATAGTGTGCTGATCTAAAAGAGTAGCACGACTGGGAATAAGTTCTACCCCAGCTTTTTCCAAAAAACCAATATGTAGTTGGGAAAGTCGTTTGACTTCCTTATCAATTGCTGTAATAAAATATTCCCAGTCTAATTCTGCTTTGCCTACCTTCCAGCCATAGCCTGCTGCATCATGGAATAATGCTGGAAAATGGGAACTATAGACCATTAATTTTTTGGGAATGCAGCCACGAATCACACAAGTACCACCGACTAAACTTTCTTCGGCGATCGCCACTTTTGCACCGTAGCTAGCAGTACGCTTAGAAGCTGCTAATCCTCCAGAACCAGCACCAATGACAAACAGGTCGTAATCGTAGGTCATAAATTTAGATGTCTTTTGCAAAAAAGAAAATTTGATACCAATTTACCAACGAAAAATCGAGAAATTTCACCAAGGTAAAGTGGTATTTGAGATAAGAACGCTTGACAATACACGTTCCAAATTACCCTCAACTATTATCTCGATCCTAGCTTGCTCATTCAAATCATAAAAGCTGACCAAGGACTAATGACTCTCACAGGAGTACTTTATAGGCAGGATGAGGTAAATATATAAATCAATTGTCTATCGATAATCTTGTGGTTGTAGCCTGTACCAACAAAACCAGTGACAAACCGCTAGCCAAACTGCGGAAAGAAAACCAGCTAAACTCAGCGTTAGTCCACTGTATGATACTAACAATCCAAATATTGGTAGTACAGCGCCAGCAATAGTACAAATTACCGCAGCTAATGAAGCCCGAACATTTGTACCCAGTCCCCAAGTTAATATTAGTAAAACTAGAGAAATCAAAGTCCAAGCAAACTGGGGACTCATGACACGACTAGTGTAAGTTAAAGCCAACAGACAGGCAAAGAATATACCACCAGCAACAGCGATATTTTTTAAATTTATAGGAATAGATAAATATAGCAACAATATCCACCATAAGAATATTGCTGGCGCTAGCAATAATAGGCGGGGAAGCACACCTGTATTACGAACAGGGTTAGTATTTGTAAATACTCCAAATGGGTTTCTCACAGAAACATTATCGTCAAATACCCAAGTAAAGCGGGTGCTTTGTCCTTCTCCTGCAATTTCTGTTGGTACAATACCACTCGCAAAATCAGCCCCCGGAAAGTTAGCAGTGGCTACCAAGCGAAAATTTTGGAGTAACTGCCCATTAGCATTATAAACCCAGCGTGATCCCCCTTGAGTTTTATAGGTAACTCGAAAGCTGGTTTCTTCCCCTGGTTGAAGACGGAAGGGAAAGCCGTAGTCACCTGGATTGGTTTGTTGCAGTCTATTACTATCACGCTCTACTTTATAGTTGGAAAGCAGTGAATAGCCGTTAGGCGGTGGTGTTTCAAAGAAAAAACTATCAATATCTTTGAGTTGATTAACTACTTTATAGTCAGCAGTATAGTCTACGCGATATGTGGCACGACGATTTTGCACATCAGGAGTTTGATCAATTTTGACCTGAATTTGTGAACCAGCTAGCGTCAGGTAGCGAGTTTCTTCTCGCGTCTCATTGACTTTGACAATTTTGCCATTAACTTGGGTGGTGTAATTGTAGGGTACTTGCACTACATAACGTATTTGCGGTGCGATTTGTTCTAGTCTGTCGCCAGCAACACTTTCTGCTACTTGTGCTACTTTTGCTTGTTCCCAATGGTGATATCTGTTACTTAAAGTTGAGCAAAGAAAAAATCCTCCAATTAATAAAATTAAAATTAGAGTTAAGTGTGGTAATCCTGATAAAATTTGCGAATAGCGAATTGCCCATTCATCAATAAAATTTGCCTGTTCTGCTTGATTACGACGCAGGGAGAAGTTGAGCAGAGCGATCGCAATTCCCAAAGCAATAACTATAAGTACTAATAACAGCGAACCTTTGAGGATATGAGTTCCAAACTGAACTAGTTCGGTAGGATGCGTAAGATCAGGTATTCCTGGAATACCTTGAGCTTGTTCTGGCATAAGAAAATTTTCGGAGAATGTGAATCATCAGACTGATAACATCTCTGTGAAGTTTCTTACTTTTGATAAATCTATTTCTATAGATAGATGTTTGAAATCTTACTTCTCTAAGTCCTCTAACAATTTCTGCATGAGTGTATGATTCTGTAACGTTGACCTACAGCCCTAACACTACGATATCCCTTGAGTTTGTCAACAAAAGGTTTTCCCTGTTTTTCTGGATCTGTTTTTAACTTATCTATGCGATCGCTCTACCTGTTTGCGCTACATTGACAAATGCAAGCACGCGGAGGAATAAGTCATGAAAGCAGTATTAATGACAGCACCCGGAAACCCTGAAGTTCTGCAACTACAAGATGTGACAAATCCTGGTGTTCCTGTTGGTGAAACTGAACTTTTGATACACTTAAGAGCAGCTGGTGTTAACCCGATTGATACCAAACTTCGCAAACGTGGCACTTTCTACCCCGATCAAATGCCTGCTATTTTAGGTTGTGATGGTGCAGGTGTAGTTGAAGTTGTTGGTGCTGGTGTCAAGAATTTTAACGTTGGTGATGAAGTATATTTTTGTAATGGTGGGTTGGGGGAACACCAAGGTAATTATGCTGAATATACTACAATAGATGAGCGCTTTGCAGCCCACAAACCCAAATCTGTCTCGTTTGCAGCAGCCGCAGCAGCACCTTTAGTATTAATTACGGCTTGGGAAGCTTTATATGAACGTGGAAGATTAGAACCAGGCGATCGCGTCTTAATTCATGCTGGTGCTGGTGGTGTTGGACATGTGGCAATTCAGCTAGCTAAACTTAAAGGCGCAGATGTCTGCACAACAGTAAGTTCTCCAGAAAAAGCAAATTTTGTCAAACAACTCGGTGCAGATTATCCGATTTTCTATAAACAAACAGATTTTGTCCAAGCAGTTTTAGATTGGACTGGTGGCGAAGGTGTAGACTTGGCTTTTGATACTGTGGGTGGAGAAACTTTTCATAAAACCTTCCCAGCTGTACGGATGTATGGCGATATTGTGACAATTTTAGAACCAAATACTAATACTGTTTGGAGAACTGCGAGAAACCGTAATCTTCGCATTGGTTTAGAATTAATGCTTATACCAATGGTGGAAGGGATGGTGGAAGCACAGCAGCACCAAGCAGAAATATTAGCAGAGTGTGCTAAATATATTGATGCAGGTAAGTTGAAAATTCATGTAAGTCATGAGTTACCCTTAGCTGAAGCAGCAAAAGCACACCAGTTAATTGAATCTGGTTCGACCACGGGTAAGATTGTTTTGGTGTTTTGATACTTCCATGCCTAAAACATGATGAGATTTTTCTAAACCTAACTGATTGCGAAAATATGCTAAAAACTGCTGTTCTGTTTCTAAAGCGTCTGCGGTATTAGGCGATTGGACTTTCAGCTTTTGCATGATATTTCCAAAAGCTCCATCAAAACTTTTTCCTAGATCTCAATCAATGTAGTTTCTTGATTAAGAATAGTGCGATCGCTCCCGTGATTAATGGTTCTATATATTACTTCGGCAAGCAACTACACAATATGCTACTAAGTTTCTTCGTGAAATTCCGGAAATAGATTACTGTGTATGGAAGTATGTAGTGATGAAGTGAGGATGTTTATATAAAAAACGGGTTTTAATCATATGATTAAAACCCGGTTTCTTGGCTATTTTGTAAACTTTTCCAAACTATTTTCATCAATACTAATTGCGTTATTGGTTTTCCATCCACGCAACGCATTTGTGTATTTGTTTTTTCATAGTTTCTGCATCTGCATGATATCTCCGTCCGTGACCTGGAAGCACCCACTCAAAAGTATAATTAGCCAACTTCCGCATTGATTTAATTAATTCTGACCAAGAATAAAAACAATAATCACGGAAAGTAATTAACTGGTCAATATCATCATTCCAAGCCAGATGATCGCCAGTAAAGAGAAACTTATTTTTGTATAGCAAGACAGTGTGTCCTTTGCTATGTCCAGGAACTGGGATAATCAATAAATCAGAAGCTAACTCAAAAGGTTCTGAACCAGTCAATTGAATTTCAACATCACGAGTACCCCCATTAATATCATCTTTATGTAGAATACGTTGACACCCAAAATGTTGTGCATATTTTTGATGATCTGCCACATCATCTATGTGAGTTAGGTACATATAACGTATTCCTCCCATTTCTTCTAAACGCTTGACTAGAGGTGGTGTAAAGCGAGGAGAATCTACTAAAACATTACCTTCTGATAGTTGAATAAAGTAGCCGGTTCCACCATAGGATTTTTCCGAATGGTAGCCACAATCATAGACATTTTCTTCTACAGGAATCGGAAAACTGAACTGAACAATTTTGATATCTTGAGGCTTTTCAACAGTTCCAATTGAACTCG
Organism: Pelatocladus maniniholoensis HA4357-MV3; assembly: GCA_019359115.1. Lineage (GTDB taxonomy): Bacteria > Cyanobacteriota > Cyanobacteriia > Cyanobacteriales > Nostocaceae > Pelatocladus > Pelatocladus maniniholoensis. Next base: position 36,107 of record JAHHHW010000154.1, on the reverse strand, counting down.
TAGGACAAGATAAAAGTGCTTGCAATGCTTTTAATCTTTCTTTATAGTTCGCTGGTTGCTGATATACTGCTGACATTCCCTCAGCTTCAGTAAATACTTCTGGAGCCATCCAACGACAGGTATCACAGTCGATACAAGTGGTATCGACATAAAAGTCACCACTAATATTTTGGGGGCGACGCAGATTTAAATTAGCCATATTAAGCCAGTTATTTTAAGCATGTATTACTTTACTACACTAGCAAATGCTATTAGCAGCACTCACAAGTGAAGCAATCGGACAAATCAAGCTGTTTCAAGAAACTTGGGCGATTTACGAAATTTTCTTCTAAATATCATTTATTTTTTATATTTTTCTAGTTTAAACTTAGTCTATATTTTTCCTGACAATTTTATGTGCAGCAACCAATACGAACAACAGTACAAACAAGAAGTAATTGATTTTTTCAACAGCAGAACTAGTTACGACAATCACTACACTATTCGTCGCACTTTGCCTTTATTAGAGTTAGTTAAATTAAAAAAGGGACAACAAATACTAGATATAGCAACTGGTACAGGTATCATTGCTATCCCTACTGCTCAAATTGTTGGCTCAGAAGGAAAAGTAATTGGAGTAGATTTTTCGTCAGGAATGCTTGAGCAAGCCAAACGCAAAATAGAGGAATTAGGCTTGCAAAATATTGAATTAATAGAAGCAGATGCAGAGTATATAGACTTTCATGATGAAAGTTTTGATGTAATTATTTGTTCTACAGCAATAGTTTACTTTACAGATATTCCTGCTGCTTTACAAAAATGGTATCGTTTTCTAAAACAAGGTGGCATTGTTGGTTTTTCTGCTTGCTCTCAGGAGTCATGTGAAGCATCACTCATTATTGAAATTTGTGCCAAATATGGTATTTCACTGACAAATATTAACGAGCCAACAGGAACTCACCATAAGTGCCAAAATTTGCTCCGAGAAGCTGGTTTTAAAGATATTCAAGTCAAAAGCGAACAATTTGGTTTTTACCGTAGTGTTGAGAAAGCTCAAGAATGGAATGGAGGATGGTTTCATCCTAGAGAAAATCCCTTATTACAGATTTATGTGGAGCAAATGCAAGAATTGCAAGCAGAGTATCGTCAAAAAATAGAAGCAATGGCAACTGACCAAGGTGTTTGGTATGAAAATATGACTATTTTTGCAACTGGTTGTAAATAATTAATTGGGTTAACACGATAAATATTATGCCAACAAATACGCGTTTTAACATCCTAATTGATTCCAGAAAAACACTTAATAAATTTATTTTTAAAGTTAAAATTACAAGCTTTTGGATAGCTAATTTATAGCCAGAGATTGAGTTCAACTTTTGATAGATGTAGGTTCTACCTTTGGACATATGAATGTCCAGTCAGCAATACCTAAATTAGGGTACTAAGGTTATCGCTCACCTGATTTTGTAAGTGAGGCTAAGAGGATGTCTGAGAAGTGAAAGTTAATTACAATCGGTACTAATAAATCGCAGTCCAACGCTTTTCAAACATCCTTAAAATCATAGCAATTACCATTAATTAATTCCCAGGAGAAAGTCATGATTATTTCTGATCTGAATCACATCGAATCTGTTGAATCTAGTCAAATTATTGGTGGTAGAGACGACAAAGGCAAAGACAGAGACAAAGACAAATATAAATACAAATGCTACGAATGTTACAAATACAGAGACTGACAACTTGCACTAGTTTGTAGTATCAGGATGCGAAGCCTTTAAACCCTCGTTACCAGGTTAAACCTGGTAACGAGAATAATTTTTAAAATTGAATAATTTGTATAATTTATTTTTATTTCTATAAACAAAATTAATAGATAATTATATTAGTGTCAGCCCTATTAAATCTAGCTAGAGGATTCAAGATGGGTATTTTACGTCAAATGGCGTTGAGTGCTTTTTTTGCTCTTTTCTTAGCAGCTATTGTTGGTGTCGTTAAGAATCAGCCTTCTTTGGTGGCTTCGGCTGGTATAGCTGCTGGTGTCTGTGGACACGCTCTTTCTGCAATTAAATAATTTGGCGTTGCTGAATCGCGGTATGAATTAGATGTACCAGACGCGATATATCGGGTCTGGTACAAGGATTTTGAAATCATCTAAAAATCATTTTCATACATAAAATCAGCAAAGCCAATAATTTAAATAAAAATAAAAACCGGGTTTGAGAAAAACCCGGTCTAATTCCAGTGATCTACCTTTCAGTTCACCAAATGCAACTGACTCACTACAAAACTAATTGCATGATGGGTAAGAGGAAGACTATCAATTACCATACCCAGACATAACAGCATCATGTAAGAAATGGAATAGATAAATAATCCTCTGGCTAAATTACGATCGCTTGGATTATGGAGCAATTGCCAAGCTTTGTAAATGAATACTCCGCCTAAATATAGGGCGATCGCACCATAAACAAATCCTGTTTGCTGCAAAGGATAAATTAGCATCAGTGTGGCTGCGACTGTGATTAAGGTATACCACCAAATCTGGCGCACAGTCGCTGGATTACCGGCAACTACTGGTAGCATTGGTACACCAACTTTTGCGTAATCCTCGCTAATCATCAAGGCTAAAGCCCAGAAATGAGGCGGTGTCCATAAAAAGACAATTGCAAATAATAACCACGCTGTCCAGCTTAAACTACCAGTAACAGCCGCCCAACCTACTAGGGTCGGAATCGCTCCTGCGGCTCCACCAATGACAATATTGAGGGTGCTGTGACGCTTTAGCCAATGAGTATAAACTAAAACATAAAAAACTATACCAGCCATTGCTAGGGAGGCGGCTAGCAAGTTGGCAAATACTGACAATAGGCTAAAGGAAATAACAGCTAGAGCGATCGCAAAAATTAAAGCATCACGTGACTGTATCCTACCAGAAGGGATGGGACGATGACGGGTACGCTCCATCTCATAATCTATATCCCGGTCATAAATACAGTTAATTGTTTGGGCGCTAGCAGCAGCTAAAGTGCCACCAAACAGAGTTACTAGCAACAGCACCGGGTCTACCTGCCCCTTTGCTGCGATCCACATACTGCCAGCTGTGGTAATTAAGAGCAATGGGATAATTCTGGGTTTAGTTAGTTGGTAATAGCTTTGCAGAATCTGTAAAAATGATTCATGCTGCTTCGAGACATTAGTCTCAATCATTTTGGCACTAATTCCTTAATATTCAATAATTTGTATGCTGTTGCTATCAGTCAGTTATCAGTTATCAGTTACTAGTAGCTCTTTTTCATAACAGTTCACTGTTATCAGTGTTCCTTTCTGTTAACTGTTAACTGTTAACTGATTAACTTAGAAGTGGATTGGCAGTCTCAGTATTCATGTCAGCGTTAATACCGCGGTTGGCTGCCCAATCGCGTAATGACAGAACAGTGAAAACTACCAAAATACCCAGCAAACTTGCCCCTATAGCTTGGTGAGAGACTGTTAATTGTTCGACTTGGAGATGTAACCGGAAAGTAGCAAATCCTACGATCAATTGTAAAACCAATAATCCACCAGCCATATTTGCCAGTTTGCGTAGAGCTGGGTGGAGTGCTGGTGTACGCCAAGCCATAAATACCAGTGCCAATATTGCCACTGTCGGTGGGATCAAGCCAAAGATGTGACTATACATCACATTACAAAGTTCGTAGCCTCCGAAACATTGGTGTAGCGCCCAGCGAGAACCGACTAAAGCGCCGAGAAGACTCTGTACGTAAACCAAAATAGTGGCAATTAAACCTACCCAAGGTAATTTACCAACACTTCCGGTAGCTTGGTAGGGAGTGAGTGCAGTACCAATCACCAATAGAGTACAGAAAAATACTAAAGCTGTTCCCAAGTGAGCAGTCACTATATCAAACCGTAACAGTTCAGTAACAGTGAGTCCACCTAACACACCTTGGAAGATAATTAAAAATAAGGCAAATGTGGATGCCCAAGGAAGCCACTTGGGTAAAGAGCGACGATTCCACCAAGATACACCCACGAGTGCGATCGCGCTGATCCCAATTAATGACGCGTCCAATCTATGAAACCATTCCAGAAACACCTGGAAATTCATTTGCTTGGTTGGTACTAGTTTACCGTAGCACAAAGGCCAGTCTGGACAAGCTAATCCTGCATTCATGACGCGGGTGGCACTGCCGATCGCCATCAAAATCAAAGTGGCTACACACATTCTCCACACCCAGCGTCGAATTCTATCCTTGGGATTTTGCTGTTGTCCTACTGCCTCTACATTTTGTTGTTCCAGAACAAATTCGCTCATGAAAGATACCTTTGAGTTGCTCTTCGTGAGCCACAAAATTTCAAACGTTTACCAGTCGATTTGGACTTTATAGAGATTGTCCATGCCATCCATTTAGGGGCTTGGGGATTTTGGATGATCGATAGAGGAGTTGTGACTTGGTTGAAACGTCGTTCCCAAAGTCCAAAATCCATCTTGAAAAGCTTTGAAGTTCCCTCCGGGACGCTTCGCGTAGACGCGCTTTGCGCGGCTTCTCGTTAGAGTACGGAGGAAACCTGCGCTCAAACTTTTCGCAAAATTCAAAATCCACATCTCCACCCTAGCTTATGAAAATTCGGGTGAAAGTTCGGCTCTCACTTAATACTTTGAAGCACCTTGGTTACTTTGCGCCTAAGCTTTAGGTATTTTTCAAGTTGTAGACAATAGACTGCTAGAGATACTTCTAGCTTAAGAAAAGTTTTCTCTTAATTTGCATCTAACCTCCGACATATCCAAGCAATACATTCTGTTGAGGATTGAAAAATCAGCTTAAAAATTAATAATGATTTTACTTTCTAGGACTCTATCTCCTGTAGGCTGGACTACCGTAGTAAGTGAGCAGTTCCGTCTAAGTAGTAAAGTCATTAACTTTATCAACCGTGAAAATTCCAAGTTCAATCTGGACATTACTTATTGGCATCGTGCTGACAGTAGTCAGCCTCTGGTATGGTCAAAATCATGGTCTGTTACCTACCCAGGCTTCCGATGAAGCTGTTTTAGTGGATGGCCTGTTCAATGCAATGATGATCGTATCTACAGGTATATTTTTAATTGTAGAAGGTGTTTTAATATACACTGCTTTTAAATATCGCCGACGTGCAGGTGATGATACAGATGGTCAGCCAGTGCATGGCAATGTACCACTAGAGATTCTCTGGACAGCGATCCCCGCGATTATTGTCATTGGTATCTCTGTTTACAGTTTTGATGTCTACAATGAGATGGGTGGCTTTGATCCCCATGCCATTCACGACGCACCGATGACCCCTCAAGCAATGAAAATGCCAGGGGCAGCGATCGCAGCAACATTGACCGATACACAAGGAAGTGATCAACCCAACCTCAATCAACAGAAATCTGATGAGGCAATGCAAGATCCAGCCACCGCAGCAGTTCGTAATGCTGACCAAATTCCCCAAAAACAGGATGCTCCCGGTGTCGGTAGTGTTGCTCCCACGATTGGTGCTAGTCGAGAAAACCAAGGCAAACCACCGGAACTTGTGATTAATGTCACAGGTTTGCAGTATGCGTTTATTTTCACCTACCCAGATACAGGTATTACCTCTGGTGAATTGCACGTTCCCATTGGCCAGGAAGTGAGACTAAATATGACAGCTAATGACGTCATCCATGCTTTCTGGGTGCCAGAATTTCGTCTCAAGCAAGATGTGATCCCCGGTCGGCAAACAGAAATTCGGTTTACACCCAAGACAGAAGGCGATTATGCTGTAATTTGTGCGGAATTATGTGGTCCTTACCACGGCGCGATGAGGACACAAGTCATAGTAGAAAAACCAGAAGCCTTTGAAAAATGGATACAAGAACAGCAGATTGCTAGTGCCGAAACTCTGAATCAAGCAGTTGCCGTGAACCCTAGCGAACTATCCCCAGCTGAATATCTTGCCCCATACACTCAAGACATGAAAATTCAGCCAGAAATGCTACATCAACTTCACAAAAAATAGTCATTGGTCATTAGTCATTAATCATTAGTCATTAGCTTCTTCCCAAAGAACAAATGACATAGACGCGCAAGCGGCTTCTCGTAGAGTAAGACAAATGACAAAAGACAAATGATAAATGACAATAGATTTTTATGACACAAGCACAAATACAAGAAACAGCTAATATCCCTGCTGAGGCAGACGAACCAGGGATTAGAAAATGGTGGGAATACTTTACCTTTAACACTGACCACAAAGTCATTGGTATTCAATATCTAGTCAGCACTTTCATCTTCTACTGTATTGGCGGGGTGATGGCTGATTTGGTACGTACCGAACTCCGAACTCCAGAAGTAGATTTTGTAACTCCTGAAGTCTACAACAGCTTGTTTACGCTGCACGCCACAATCATGATTTTCTTGTGGATTGTGCCTGCGGGTGCGGGTTTTGCTAACTACATAATGCCACTGATGATTGGGGCAAAAGATATGGCATTCCCTCGCCTTAATGCCTTAGCTTTCTGGATGATTCCTCCAGCAGGTTTGATGCTGATCGCCAGTTTAGCTGTAGGTGATGCTCCAGATGCAGGTTGGACTTCTTACCCTCCTCTGAGTTTGGTAACAGGCCAAGTGGGTGAGGGAATCTGGATTATGAGTATCCTGCTGTTGGGTACATCGTCGATTTTGGGGGCAATTAATTTCCTCGTCACTCTCCTAAAAATGCGTACCCCTGGCATGGGTTTCCATCAAATGCCCTTGTTCTGTTGGGCAATGTTGGCAACTTCAGCTTTAGTACTATTGTCTACGCCTGTGCTAGCAGCAGGCTTAATTTTGCTTGCCTTTGATTTATTAGCAGGTACAACATTTTTTAATCCGACTGGCGGTGGTGATCCAGTAGTATACCAGCACATGTTTTGGTTTTACTCTCACCCAGCAGTTTACATCATGATTTTGCCCTTCTTTGGGGTGATTTCTGAGGTGATCCCCGTTCACTCCCGCAAACCAATTTTTGGTTATAAGGCGATCGCCTACTCTTCTTTGGCAATTAGCTTTCTGGGTTTAATTGTGTGGGCGCACCACATGTTCACCAGTGGTATTCCTGGTTGGTTGCGGATGTTTTTCATGATCACGACGATGATCATCGCCGTACCTACGGGTATTAAAATTTTCAGTTGGTTAGGAACTATGTGGGGTGGTAAACTCCGCGTTGATCGTACTGCTTTACTATTTGCGATCGGCTTTGTGGGAACTTTTGTGATTGGTGGTATCAGTGGAGTCATGTTGGCAGCAGTGCCTTTTGATATCCACGTTCATGATACTTATTTTGTAGTTGCCCACCTGCATTACGTTTTGTTTGGTGGTAGTGTTTTGGGTATCTATGCCGCTTTCTACCACTGGTTCCCAAAAATGACGGGACGAATGCTAAACGAATTTTGGGGTCAGGTTCATTTTGCTTTTACCATCATTGGTCTGAATATGACCTTCTTACCCATGCACAAACTCGGATTAATGGGTATGAACCGCCGTATTGCCCAGTATGATCCCAAATTTGCCTTGATCAATGAAATTTGCACCTATGGTTCTTACATACTCGCAGTTTCGACTTTACCTTTTATTGTCAATGTGATTTGGAGTTGGATGTATGGTCCCAAGGCTGGTAATAATCCTTGGAAAGCTCTAACTCTGGAGTGGATGACTGCTTCACCTCCAGCATTTGAGAATTTTGATAAACCCCCTGTATTGGCTACTGGCCCCTACGACTACGGTTTGGAAAGAGCTAGAGAAGGTGTACCTTTATCTAGTTCCGATCCAGCTTTGTCAGCAGGGCCAAACTCAGTTTTACGCGCCAATCCCGACGAACCCTATCCATCGATCGCAGCTGAAAAAGGCGAAATCTAATTTAATGATGAATTATGAATGATGAATCCTGAATTCATCATCCATAATTCATAATTCACAATTCATAATTTAAAAAAGATTCATGAGTCAAACTATTGACCCAGCAAAAACAGCCCTAAATTATCACCACGCAGCAGAAACTGCTCATCACGAAGAACATCATGACTATCGTCTGTTTGGACTTATTGTATTTCTAGTTGCCGAAGGCATGATTTTTATGGGCTTGTTCGGAGCCTATTTAGCTTTTCGTTCGACATTACCTGCTTGGCCACCAGAAGGTACTCCAGAATTAGAACTGTTGCTTCCCGGTATCAACACCATAAACCTAATTGCTAGCAGTTTTGTTATTCATAATGCCGATACCGCTATTAAAAAGAATGATGTGCGGGGTATGCAAATGTGGTTTGCAATTACTGCTGTTATGGGGATAATTTTCTTGGTGGGACAAATGTATGAATACTTCCACCTGGAATTTGGTCTGACAACTAATTTGTTCGCCAGTGCATTTTATGTTTTGACTGGTTTCCACGGTTTGCACGTGACGATTGGTGTTTTAGCAATCTTGGCAGTATTGTGGCGATCGCTCAAAAAAGACCACTACAGTAGTGAAAAGCACTTTGGTATTGAAGCTGCCGAAATTTATTGGCACTTCGTAGACGTAATTTGGATAATCCTATTCGGATTATTATATATACTGTGAGTATTACTTTTTACTCCCTTATTTGATGACATTAACCCCCTATTGGGGGTTTTTTATTTAATCAAGACGACCAAAAACCAACAAGTCTACTCACTCAAGCAGCGTCTTAAAAACCTTTGGGGAATTTCTGGGGAAGCACCCCAGTGCATATGAATATAAGAGGCGTGAAGATTGAGATGTGGTAAGTTAGATCCCCATCCTTCACACCCTATAAATTCTTCATTATCAAAGCGATAAGTTTGAAATAGTGGCTGCTCAAAATTAGACATTAAATAGGAACGATGAAATTCATGTCCATAAACTGTTGTTCCTGCATTTACTAACAAACTATCTTGCAGGGTAACTGCGCGGCGATATCCCAAACTTAATCGTCCACTCATAACTGCGGTTGTAGGTAACACTCCCACCATTGACCAAGATTTACCTGCAAAATCGATAACTTGCTCACACAAATACATCAACCCACCACACTCGGCAATTGTTGGCATTCCCGCCATAATTGCTGTCTGAACTGCTGCTTTAGCATCAGTATTTTCCGCAAGTTGTTGGGCAAATACTTCTGGAAACCCACCACCAAAGTACATACCCTCCACTCCTTCTGGTAGCTCAGGAGCTTCTAAAGGACTCCAAAAAACCAACTCTGCACCCAGTTGTTGTAACAAGTCAAGATTGTCTTGGTAGTAAAAATTAAAAGCGCGATCGCGTGCCACAGCAATCTTTACAGTAGATGAAAGACAAGCAAGCAATTTGTCTCCCTTGTCTCCCTTGTCTCCCTTGTCCCCGTATCCTTCCATTCTCAGCAACGGTAACAACTTCTCCCAATCAAAGCAAATGTCACCCAAATCAGCAAATCTCTCAATCAAAGCATTGAGTTCAGGAAGTTCAACTGTGGGTACTAAACCAAGGTGACGATCAGGAATGGTAATGTTGTCTTGGCGACGCAGTACACCAAGAATTGGTAACTGTAGTGGTGTGAGAGAGTCTTTAAGCAATTGCAAGTGGCGATCGCTACCCACACGATTTAAGACTAATCCAGCTATTTTAATTCTGGGATCAAAAGAACTATAACCGTGAGCGATCGCAGCAACAGAACCAGACAAGCGACTACAATCAATCACCAACACTAAAGGTAAATTTAATAGTCTTGCTATATGAGCAGTACTAGCATAATCATTAACCCCATCCCTTAGTAAGGGGAGAGGTTGGGGAGGGGTTACTCCATCAAACAAACCCATCACGCCCTCAATTAGGACATAATCCATCCCTTGACTGTGACAAGTAAAACAATGCTGTACGTAGGTTTCTGAAGTTAAGATTGGGTCTAAATTCCGACAAGCACGTTCAGTCACATGCTGATGAAACATCGGATCTATATAATCCGGCCCTACTTTGAAAGATTGTACTTTGTGCGATCGCCGACACAAAGACGCCAGCAGGGTGAGTGTGACTGTTGTCTTACCCACCCCGCTACGTTCTCCTGCAATAATTAAAGCCATTGGTAATAGGTAATTGGTAACTGATTTTCGGCATTGCTGATTTCATGTATGAAAATGATTTTGCGTAATGCCAAAATCTTTGTAGAGACACGATATATCGTGTCTCTACATTCGGATTCATACCGCATTCAGCAACGCCTGATTTTCTATCCTATTACCCATTACCCATTACCCTTTTCCTAATTTGAGTATTTGCCCTATAACTGCTAGGCTTTCTTCAAACAGCGCTTCATTTCCCCAACGTTGTACCTGTTGACTCAACAAAACTTCGGCTTTTTGTTCAGAAAGTGAAGTTACCTGCTGGAATAATCCAGCAGATTGGGCGCCACCTTGGGTTTCCATCCGCATACAACCGCCAGTTTCCGTACAGATTACAGTACCGCAGTTAGCTTGGGGATTGGTAGAAGTTAAACGTAAAGCAATCAAGTCGCCTGGAACTTCGCCCACATCAGCTACAGGGACTCCTGCTAATTCAGCTTCTACTTGCCGTTGGTTATCGGTGCTAAAGCTGACGCGGGTAATGTCATAATCGTCGCTTTCTTTTTGATAAGAAACCGGACGCCAATTCAAACGACTTGCCAACCAACCTAAAAACAGTAACGCCTGTGTGGAGTTACCTTTTTCATAATCAATATTTACTTTGTCAATCTCAATCAGGGCGTCGCGACGTTGGGGTTGATCGTAAGCTTCTGCTGTCAATTCTTGCCATCCAGAGAGGCGACGCCAGTTCAAATCAGCCACAGGTACACCATTTTCCACCAATGATTGTAGGCTGAGTAAATCTGTTTCTGGTTTGTTAAAGTTGCAAGAATCTACAATAACGTTGTTGCATATTGCTGCCAAGCGTTTGAATAAACCGTTATTGGCATCTGGCGTGGCTTTCCACCATAAAAACTTAGGTAAACCGCCAATCGTCAACGCTGGTATCATACCACCAATCCGTTCTAAGGCGGCGGCGGTTCCGGTAAGGGTGATGTATTCACAACATACCAGACTGGTGGATGTACCTTTTTGAATGGGACAGTAGGCAGAGACTTGTGCTTTCACGCCTTCGTCTTCTCCGACTACTGGTAAAAGAGTAATAATCCGACAGGGGTTACGCAGAGCAATTTCGTCAGCAATTCTAGGGCCTTTTGAATCTAAACTATAAGATGCAGACCCATTTTCTGTTGTCCCACTCTTGTAACGTTTGGCAACTTCTTCCCGCAACAGAGTCAAAGTTTCCTCTGTAGCTTTTCCAGTTTCTGTTAACCCGTACTTCTTCTGTACTTCCCTCAGTGCTGCTTGGGTTTGCGGACCAGGAATACCATCAATTGGACCATTGTAAAATCCCAAAGCGGCGAGTAAATGTTGAGTTTCTTCTGACTCGTAAACCACCAAAGTAAATGTGGTTGCTCTTGTCGCCGCCGGAAGTGTACCATCTTCGCCAGCCATGCCGTAACTTTGCCAAATTTGGCCGAGTTCCGCTTCAATATCTGTAAGCGAAACATCCTTGGGAGCCTGTAGTGAAAAAATAGTAGGAGCTTGGGTAGTCATAAGAATTATTTTGTTATTTGTCATTGGTCATTTGTCATTGGTCATTGGTCATTTGTTTTTACTAATGACTAATGACTAATGACTAGTTTCTAGAGTCTGCGCCAACGGCGACTATCTTGGTTAATCAATAATTCCGCTTCCACGGGTTCCCAGGTTCCGGCTTCATAGTGGGGAATGGTTGTTGGATCTGCGGGTGCATCCCACACAGAAAGAGCTGGTGTGACAACCTGCCAAGCTGCTTCTACTTCGTCCCCCCGTGTAAACAATGTTTGATCGCCCATCATACAATCTAAAAACAGGCGATCGTAGGCATCAGAAGTTGCGGTGATGCCAAAGGAACCATAACTAAAGTCCATATCAACGGAACGAGTGCGAAAATCTGCGCCAGGCATCTTGACTTCAAAGCGCAGAGAAATACCTTCATTCGGCTGAATCCGCATTGCTAAAATATTGGCGTTCATCTGTTGGGCTGCGGATTGAAACATCCGAGAAGGAACTTCGCGGAAGTGGATAGAAATCTCGCTAACTTTTTTTGGCATTCGCTTACCAGTACGTAGGTAAAAGGGAACTCCTTGCCAGCGCCAGTTGTCAACGAGAAACTTCATCGCTACGTAAGTGGGTGTAGTCGAATTAGGATTGACTCCTGGTTCTTCTCTATACCCTGGTACAGGCTTACCTTTCATCCAACCAGCACTGTATTGCCCACGCACAGCCGAGAGATTTAAATTGTTGATATCTGCTAAACGTGTAGCTTGTAATACTTTAACTTTTTCTGTACGGATACTGTCTGCATCCATAGCATTGGGAGCTTCCATTGCTGTCAAGCAATAAAGTTGCATCAAATGATTTTGCAACATGTCCCGCAGGGCGCCGGAGCTTTCATAGTAGCCAGCCCGGTCTTCTACCCCGACGGTTTCAGCTACGGTAATCTGGACGTGGTCAACAAAGCGACGATTCCACAACGGTTCAAAAATAGCATTGGCAAAGCGAAATACCAGCAAATTTTGAACTGTGTCTTTACCTAAGTAATGGTCAATGCGGTAGACTTGCTGTTCTTTACAATATTTCTGCACTACTAAGTTCAGACTTTTAGCAGAAGCCAAATCTCGACCAAAAGGTTTTTCAATAACTAGACGATGTTTGTAGGGATCGTCCAGCATTCCTCCAGTTCCTAGTTGTTTAATTGCTTCTGCAAAGAAGTTGGGCGCCACAGAAAGGTAGAACATCCGGTTTCCTCGTGTTCCCCGTTTTTCGTCTAACTCCTGCAAAAAAGTCTTCAGTTTATGATAATCTTCGGGCTTATCGATATTACCAGGGCAGTAAAATAATCCTTGAGAAAAGTCCTGCCAGAGTTCCTCTGGACCAACACCGCCATGAACCTCTTCCATACCTTTTCGCATTTGTTCGCGGAAGTATTCGTGGCTCCAGTCCCGACGTGCTACGCCAACGATGGTTGTCTCTGGTGGAATGCGTCTCTCGCGTCTTAATTTATATAGTGATGGCACAAGTTTGCGCCAAGTAAGGTCTCCAGAAGCACCAAAGATGACTATTATCTGGGGTTCGGCCATCCCTTGTTGTTGCAGACCGACCCGCAAAGGATTTTCTAGCAGACTGACCATAGGAATGAATTTTGAATTTTAGGTTTGAGATGTTGGATCGGGGATCGGGGATTGGGGGAGTGTGGGGAGTGTGGGGAGTGTGGGAAGTGTGGGAAGTGTGGGAAGTGTGGGGAGACTAAGTTATAAGTAACCAATTCTCCCTTGTCCCCGTGTCTCCCTTGTCCCTTATTCTTATACTGGCGACAACTGCTTGACTTTATTTTCTAAAGAATCCATTAAGGATTGGAAGGGCTTGACAAATTTGTCGATTCCTTCTAAAAGCAGTTCATCCATCACTGTATTGATGTCGATGTTCACGTCTGGATCTTTGAGGTTTGCGATCAGGTTGTAAGCCTCATCTACGTCTGTTTCCACTCGGTTAGCGACATTGCAGTGGTCAGCACAAGCTTCGATGGTTGCTGGTGGTAAGGTGTTAACGGTGTCCTGACCAATCAACTCATCAACATACATCACGTCGCTGTATTGGGGATCTTTGGTGCTGGTGCTGGCCCACAGTAGGCGCTGCACTTTTGCACCTTTAGCCGCCAACGCTTGCCAACGATCGCTTTGCACAATCTTTTTATATTCCTGATAAGCAATCTTTGCGTTAGCGATCGCTACTTTTCCTTTAATTGCTTTTAGCTTGGCTTCAACATTGAGATTGTCAACGCCTTTGGCTAGCTTGTCATCAATTTTACCGTCAATATTGCTGTCAATTCGGCTAAGAAAGAAACTAGCTACAGATGCAATTTTGCTGATATCTTTACCTTCTGCTGCTCGTTTCTCTAAGCCGCGAATATAAGCCCAAGCTGTGTTGATGTAGCTTTCTACGGAGAACAGCAGCGTGATATTGACATTAATTCCTTCGGATATTACCTGCTCAACTGCTGGCAAACCGGGTTCAGTGCCAGGAATTTTGATCATGAGGTTTTCCCGGCCAATTTCTTGAAAGTAGCGACGAGCCTCAGAAATTGTGGCTTCGGTATCATCAGCAATTGTTGGTGGTACTTCTATGCTGACATAACCATCTAACCCATTCGAGGATTTGTAAACTGGGCGCAGAAGATCACAAGCATCACGAATATCTTGAAATACCAGTGATTCATAAATTTTGTAAGTTGGCAATCCTGCTTTTATTCCAGCTTCGATATCTTCGTCGTAAATTGCATTACCAGCGATCGCTTTTTCAAAAATAGTTGGATTGGAAGTAATGCCACAAATACCTTTCTTTTCCACCAAATTTTTCAATTCGCCAGACTTAATAATGTCACGGGTCAAATTATCCATCCAGATACTTTGACCGTAATTTTTAATCTCAAATAAATGATTTGTCGTCATATTTTTTCCCTCCTGCTTATTCTCTTTGCTAGAGAAATTTTTTAAAGTTAGTTGTTAGTTGGTAGGTTTTACTTTCCAAAAAACAACCATCAACCAACAATTACTAATGACCGTTTTGAATAAAAGACTCTACCTTCGCCACATCCTCTCTACTACCAATAATCAGAGGTGTACGTTGATGCAGTTTCTTTGGTATCACGTCTAAAATGTTCTCATGCCCAGTTGTAGCTCGACCACCTGCTTGCTCTATCAAAAAAGCAAGGGGAGCTGTTTCATAAAGTAAGCGTAGTTTACCTTCTGGTTTTTGAGCAGTTCCAGGATAGAGAAACACACCGCCTTGAATTAACACCCTGTGAACATCGCTAACCATTGCCCCACTGTAACGAGCAGTATAACCTTCTGTACGATGAACGTAACGGATATATTCGCGAATTGATTCATCCCATTGCCAAAAGTTCCCCTCGTTCACGCTATACACCGGACCATGGGTAGGAATCTGAATATTTTCTTCGGTAAGGATAAATTCCCCTAAACTAGGATCAAGGGTAAAGGAATGAACGCCCCTTCCTATAGTATAGACCAGCATCGTACTGGGACCATACAGGATGTATCCAGCAGCAATTTGTTTATGTCCCGTTGCTAGCAAATCTTTTGCTGTACCATCAATATCTTCCCCTTCTTGTTGACGAATTGAGAAGATGGAACCCAAACTCAAATTAATATCAGTGTTAGATGAACCATCAATGGGGTCATAGAGCAAAGTGTAGCGGCCAATGGGACAGTTTTCGGGGATATAGTATGGATTTTCCATTTCTTCAGAAGCCAAGCGACATACTAACCCGCTTTGCTTAAATACCGCGATAAATACGTCATTGGCGTAGACATCCATTTTTTTCACAGATTCACCCTGGACGTTAGTCTCGCCTGTAAATCCGAGAACACCTTCCATTAAACCAGCGCGACTGAGATGACGAGCAATGAGTTTACCAGCCAATCCAATACGATTCATCAGCGCACTCAAATCCTGTGCCTGTGGCGAAAAAGTCTGGAGTTGTTGCAGGACGTGACGGGATAAAGTAGTACAATCACGATCTAAGCTGCGGTTTGCTGTAGCATCTTTGATGGACTGTTCTAAAGATTCTGCCGCTTTAGTCATTATCTTTGTCCTCCATAGCAATTAGCTATTTACTGGGTTACTCCCGTGCCTTGCAACTTGTGGTTGCTGCCTCTATCTTAGAAAGGTAATTTGACAATTGAGATGTGACTTTAGACAAACTAAAGAAATCAACATTTTGTCACCCTTAAATAGGATCGTCTGCTCATATAAAACAGCAATAACCAACTAGTCGCTAACTTTTTTATAAGTCACAACTAGCTGGCTATTTAGCTGCTATTTAGTTTTAGGTCGATTCACTGCTTTGTGGTTACTTACCGTAACTTAAATACCTTGCCTAAAAAGAAAGGAATTTGCTATTATTGTCTTTCGTCAGTTTTAAAAGATAAGATATATATTACCTTTTCGCCCAACTACCTCGTCGGTTATCCTCCCTTGGTCTTGCCTTGTTGACTTTGAGTTGACGGCCCATCCATTCAGCGCCATCTAATTCTGTAATCGCTGTATCCTCTTGGGCATCATCATCCATTTCAACAAAAGCAAACCCGCGCAGTCTACCCGTATCGCGGTCGGTCGGTAACACAACTCTTTTAACCTGGCCATATTCGGCAAAAACAGCTTTCAAATCGTCTTCGGTAGCGCTGTAGGAGAGATTTCCAACGTAAATAGTCATTTGGATCACGTAAGTCTCAACTCGAGGCGATAAATTCAGCTCAAAAGTAAAGTTAACAAGAAACGAAAATGATTTCGTCTGGTCTAACATTTAGGCTGAATTTTTCGCGTACGCTCATATGATAACCGATGTTGACATTTTTTAAAGTATGAGATTTTACAAACATCTTTAACTTCAAATCAGTCTCTCTTATATGTGGGGTTTTGCTGATGTTAAAGTGAGTTTTTTAAAAGTTTCTCCATGCTACTTACATCAAATATACCTATTTGTGCAGATGCGAAATTTGCCACTTTAGGAGTGCGTTGATTGAAACAAAAAACAACCTTTGCGAATACATGTTCTCTCTACCAGAATTGCTACGGGGAGCATCCCAATTTTTTCAATATACTGCTAAGGGTTTTAACCCTTAGCTAATAGCACAAGTCTATGAAGCTGAAAAAGTTAGTCAAAGAAATGTATTCAGAGATTACTTATAAAGTAAATCTTTAGTAGCCCTGACTGAACTGCATACACCAGGGTGAATAAAAATATGACTCTTCTTACACCCCCACAATCATTTTCAAGTCAGAGTAGCCAGTAGACGGGTTAAGACGCATATCAAAGAGCCAGTGCGATCTTGAGGGTTCCAACAGCGCACTGGCTCTCCTACAGTAATTTTATTTTTACTTTATAAATAACCTCTGATAACTAAATAACTAATGACCAATGACCAATGATTGTTTTGTTCATTCAATAGCTATTGATTGAGGACCACTTGACCTACCATTCGTTTGTTCAGCGGTAGAAGCTGTATGAATATTTGAGCCAGTTTGTTGATCCAGCCAGCTTCTAACAGGCTCGTCAGCAAGATTTAATCGCAGTAACCCAGAGAAGAAACCACCCATAAATGATACAGGGTGCTGGGTAAATTGTTGAAAAATAGGCGTCAGTTCATCCAAAAACATAATTATAGTCCCCTAAATTACCTGCATTAGTCTCAAAATTTGTGAATTTTATTCATCGTAGCGTGTGCGAGGAAGTTCGTTAGAAAGTAGTCCTCAAATAAAGTAGGAAGAAGAAAATCAATCTAAATTATTCCTTCTTCCTAATTTCTAGGTTAACTAATTAATTAGGATTTTCTTCAGGCATCATACATTTATCTGAATCACAACCTGCGGGTCCAACTTCCATTAATTCACCGAAATCATAACGACTCAATGCTGTGTGAAAATCATTCGTTTTACGACGTAATATGACTTCTTGCATAAGTTTATCGTACTGCTCCTTTGTAATTGGTTCAAAGGGCAAACGTGGAAAAGTTTGATGATCGTCAAATCGTGCTAAAAGAGCTGCACTGATATAACCTTCATCATCACGAATAGTTTCGTATATACGACTTCCCAAAGTTTCTATTTCTTGCTCTCGCAGTTCAATTGTAGCAGATGTGTTATGCGTCACATAAAATTTCTGTACTTGCATATAGAAGTCCATCTGAGATAAAGCGCTAAATTGACTAATGTCAATTTGATCAGCACCTAATAAATCAGCCCAAGGAACAGCCACAGGAATTTCCACCAACCACTCACTAACTCTAGAATCAAAGGGGTCATTTAATAAATTGCCCTGTTCATCTTTATCAGATTGAGAAGGTATAATATTGTAACCATAATCAACACATGCTAAAGCTACTGGGTCATTTTTACGGAAAGTGATTCTGCGAATAAATCTTTGAGCTTTAGGGGGGTGCCATCCTGGAGAAGCACTAGTCAACAAAGATTTCGTACCGCTAGGCTGAACAGTAGTGCAACGATTTGGACGTTTCAGATTGTGCTTTGAGCAATAATCCCAAACTACCCGATGCACAATATCTTTCCACGTACTCAAGTATTTTTCTTCTTCACGCTTAAACGCCAATCCTTGAGCAGTGTTTGGTCTTTCTTCAGCCCACCAATGTAACCAATTAACCCCAAAAGCATGAACAAAGAAATCAAATAAACCAGTGAAAGAAACACCGACAATCGGGTCAAGTTCACGGCTATATTGATAGCGTGGCTCTTGGAATTTGTGATGCAAAAGGGCGGCTACAGATAATGCGCCTGCGGTGAAGGCTTCTTCCTGTTCTTTATAGTTAAATGGATCAATTTGATTGAGATGGATTTCTGATAAATTACAGTGGAAGTCACTACCAATAATTTCACCACACGGATTCAAGGCAAATCGAGCCAAACGATGTTCTAGCTCACAAGCATCAAGATTGGGATAGTGTTCCTGCAACCACTGTTTGGCATTACCTTGTTGATAAGCTTGCAAAAATTCAGTTTTCAAGCTGGTGGTAGACAGTAAATCAAAGTTTGCTCTAGCTACAGCTTCACCAGCCCATTGAATTGCACCTTCACCACTGTAGTATTGTTTGCGAACAGCATCAACACATTCTTCTAATGTCGGCTTACGGTGAAAAACTCTGGTATGGTTTGCCATTCGCAGTGAATCGCGTTCTGGATCGATACGCCAGTTGCCGTTTTCATCCTGCTGCCAAAGGTTTGCTTTCGCATCCGCAAATAAATTATCATCATTGTTGCCTTGCCTCATCCCAGCTGATCTTCGGATATTCCCAGCAACAATTGTCACAGCCGCTTCATCAATTAACAAGCAGCATTCTACAGAATTCAATCTACGCCCGACTGCTTTGTTGAGGATAGAAGCGCAGCGCTGGTAAAGTCCAGGCAATTTTACAGGATTGGCTACTCCTCCAAAGCCGTTAAGAACTTCTCCAGCTTGACGTACATCACTGATATCAACAATTACTTGAACTTCTTGAGTCAATCTTTCATCTGTAGAGAGTTCCAGTAAACTTTGATATGATTGCACCCAACCTTGACGGCTGTCTCCTACATAGATGGTAACGCGGTTAGCATCTCTATCTATTTTGACTTCTGTCAACTCACGTCGTTCTAGACGGGGAGTAAAACCAATTTCTCCCTGTACAGTTACATTTAAAAGATTACGAATTGGCGGCAATTTGTTAATGTATTTTGGTTCTAAAACTGCTCCAGTACCACAACCCATCATTGCTAAATCCATCATCAAACCAAAAGCACTCCAGTCTTGGAGGTTGGTAGAAGTGCAGTTGTAAGCCCCAGAAAAATTCTGTGGCTTGGCTATCCAGTCTGTACCACCAACCCACAGCCAGCGCCCACTGGGTAAAGCTTTCAAGTTACGCTGCATCCGTTCGAGAATGTCAGCCTCGTGTGGTTGCAATTTCCCTAAACTGATTAAACCTCCCAAGGTGCGATCGCACACCTGTTCCCATGTCTCTCTTGTTTGTGCCTCTTGACGACGGCTGTAAGTTCTAAAAAACACCGGATTAGCAGCTGGGGCTGTTTCTGGAAAGTTTGCACTCTGGCGTTTTCGTTCAAGCTCTCGAACCATAAATCAAGCCTTGTTGATCTCTCATCAGATTATGACTATACGTTAACTAGTCTCAACGGTCAAAGCTTGAAAAAAGTATCGATTTGCGGTAAGTTTATATCTACAACTACCTATCAATCTTGTAAGCTTAATTGCGTCTTAGATATATAGTAATACTATATGATTTGTGAGAATAGCAGAGCTTAGATCCCCGACTTCGCAGGAAAAGTCGGGGATATTGTCTTTTACGAAGGATTTAGGAATGCTATAAAATCCTAAATAATACTTAGCAAAATATATTTGATTAATAAAGATATTTTTCTTAGTACTTCAATCTCGAACATAAAATAATAATACTGAGTAGCTAATTTAAAGATGTTCAAGATGATTGATATTTAATATAGCAGTATTTTTGACCGATTATTCCGAGCAGGGTACAGAGCAAGCAGATTTATCTGTGGGGTCAATTCCATTTTCTAAAATCCAAAATCCAAAATCCAAAATCCAAAATCCAAAATCGATTGACTTGGTTCAGAGAAAATTTAATTTTGAGTAACATTTAAGCAAAAAATTATTTTTTGAGAAATTGAAATAATTCTATGTAATTCATTATCTATTTCTAATGGAATAGATAAAAGAAAAGATATATAATCCCTCTTCTGCCAAGAGTGAGAAAATAAAGTATGTGCAGACTCTGACAATAGACATTTGTCAGATGCCATTCGTTAGACATATACTATGACCAGAAATGATTAATTATCTGATGGTCGCTAGTATTTATGCACTTGTCTGAATCGAAGTGCGATCGCAAACAGTTGATGAAACAAATACATTTTTACAACTTGTTTAGTGAGATAATTAGATCGTGAGGAAAAGAACGGAAGCACGTTGAAATTTAAAGGGGGAAATATGAAAACTAAAATATTGGCAGCTTTAACCTTAGCAGCTCCCCTGTTCTTTACTGGTGCAGTTAGCGCCAACAATCCGCAGCAAGTACAAAAGCTGTTATCAACTGGGGAATGTATACAGTGCAATCTATCAGGAGCAAACCTCAGTGGTTCTCATTTAATTGGTGCTGACTTAAGAGGCGCAAATCTTCAAGGGGCTAACTTGGAAGGAGCAAATCTTGAAGGTGCTGATCTTACGGGTGCAAACTTGGCAGGTGCAAACTTAGAGTCAGCTTTTGCAACCAATGTTAATTTCAAAAATGCCAATCTCAACGGCGTCAATTTTACCAGTGCTACAATTTTAGATTCTAATGTCCATGGCGCATCAATGAATAACCTTAATATCACTAACGCTGAGATATACAATACAGGGATCGGCATTGGTGGTGACAGCGCGGATATTCCTGATTGGGACTAAAGGAATACCAGAAAATAAATTCTTCAATATTTTAGTAGGGTGCATTACTTAATTAACACATTATCTGATGTTATTGTCGGTGCGTTAGGCGTTTTGCTAAAACGCGCCCAATGATTTGAAGATTTTTGAGAATAAAATTTTTGCATAAGTTATGAAGCATTTGAACCCACTTACAGTGGGTTTTCGCTATTAGCTAGCACGCACTTAAGTCGCGTGCTTATGGTAAAAATAGATACTTGGTTGAACTCACATTAAATTTTGGAGGTACTAGCTAGCTACTTTAGCTTTTTTATATGCATGTACAGCCATGATTTACCACAAATAATTATAAAAGTCTAGACTATGTGAATACATAAAAAGTTTTATTAAGTATTCATATTAATTCTACTATCAACATTGAGAATAACAGCTTAAGATTGCCTAAATATCAGGTAAAATCGGCATTTAGACTTGTATAAATAAGGGATGAACTTATTGGTGCATGATTTGTACTTGAATGAGTACGATCATAAGCAGCTTACCTGTCTCAATGTTAGTCCACTAGATGGGCAAAACTGGTAAGACCAAAACTTGAACTTTGGTTCAAGGCACATGTCTATATGTGTAAAGTGATGTGTTAGTGCATCGCCGACTCAACAGCCTTTTGGTTGTAATTGTCCCGATAAAAGTAACTCAACTGTCACAATCATGGGAGCGGAAATGCAAGAACCGGAAGTAGTAGAAACAAAGTCTCCAGAGGCAATAGTGCCAGAAATGAACAACCAAACAGGAACCATTACTAAAATCCAGCCTACTGCGCAAACTCAAGACCAATGGTTGAAGTATGGAGAAGTCGCTTCTAGCTTTTTAGCGACATTACCTGAATACTTGGGAACCTTCTTTAACAAATACAAACAGCCCCTGGTTACAATTGGTTTAATTGTGGGAGCAATTGTCGCTGTTAAAGTTGTCTTAGCAATTTTGGATGCTTTAAATGATATTCCTTTAGTAGCACCGACCTTTGAATTAATTGGTATTGGTTACTCTGCATGGTTTATCTACCGTTATTTACTCAAAGCCTCTACCAGGGAAGAGTTAACTAGTGAAATTGCAACTCTCAAATCACAAGTAGTCGGTAAAGACGCCTAAAACTGAGTAATTCAGTACCCAAGCGCGATGGCGCAGCAGCGCCCGCTAGAGACGATTCTCCCAAAAGGGAGACGCTACTTGATCGCACTATTGGTACGCCACGAATTGCTGCTGGACCTCGCCTCCTCCCAAGTGGTCAAGTAGATTCTTCGCAACACTTGACCACTTGTGTAATCACATTTAATTAGGCGCTTTGACAATATATTCAGATTCAATTGCGTTTAGCCTTCCCGTTCGCACCAAAGCTTGATAAACCATAGCAGCTACCTCAGCACGGGTAGCTTCTTTATTTGGATTCAGCGTTTTGGTGTTGGGGTAGTTGATCACAAGATCATTGACTGTGGCCGCTGCTATCTTGTTGGTAGCATAGTTAGGAATTACTTTTGCATCCCTGTAAAAACTTAAAATTTGAGTTGGGGAATCAGGAACATTTAAATTCATACCACTAGTAAGGGCAACCAATACCTGTACTCGTGGAATTCTTTGTTGTGGTCTAAAAACTTTGTTAGGGTAGCCTTTCAAGAACCCTATACTAATAGCTTGGTCGATAGCTGAGTTTGCCCAAAACTGAGATGGTATATCCTTAAAAGCGATTGTACTCTTGGTTTTACCAACTTCTTTGCCAAATGCTTGTTCTACGATCGCAGCAAACTCAGCGCGAGTTACAGGCTGATTTGGTCTAAAGGTGTAATCTTGATAGCCCTTGATGATATTCCGAGAAGAAAGCGCATCAATAAAACGACGCGCCCAAAAGTCGCCAGGTACATCAGTAAATGTGATCGGCGGCGGAATAGTTGACTTCTGCTCAGGAATTACTAGTGGTATGGTTTTGTTGATAGTAAAAGGTAGTGAAGGTGCTTGTTGTTGAGGTAAAGTCGTAAAGTTAACACTAGGTTCTGGTGTGACTACAGGTAACTTATCCTCAACAGATGTAGACAGTTGTTGGCGAGATTCGACATTAGGAGCAGTTTGCTTAGGTAGAGTATTGGGAGAAGCAACCGAACCAGAGTCAGGTAGCAGCAAGCTGTTGAAGTTCCACCCAGACTCCTTACGGGAAAATGACCAAAACAAAATTGCCCCGACAGTAGCAAAGGCAACAAGAATGCCAATAAATTCATCAAAGCCGAGGGCATTAGTTTGAGATGACTTAGGATCGGGAGGCGTGTCTGTCATCGGTAATTATCCTTAATGCTTGGTTGTTGGTTGGTCTTTATAACCACTAACAAAGTTTCTCATAAAACTCGTAACAAACTGGGAATGCTGTCTATTGCTTCTAAGGTCTGAATTTCTGCCAAAGCTTGTCGAAAATCTCCTTCTCGGACATCGTGGGTAACAACAACAATTTCTGCTAGTTCTCCCTGAAAGCCTGTTTGAACAACTGATTCTAAGCTGACACCGTATTTACCAAAGCAAGTGCCTAATTTACCAATTACTCCTGGTTGATCTTTTGTGATAAAACGGCTATAGAATCTGCTAATAAGTTCTTCTGATGGCGTAATTTCGCAGTAGTCTTGATGCCCACAAGTCAATAGAGGATTGGGTGTGGTTGTACTGGCTTGCAGTACTGCTACTAAATTTAAAATGTCAGATGAAACAGCACTAGCAGTCGCACCTGCACCCGCACCTGGCCCAAAAAACATTACCTGTCCAATTGGTTCTCCTTCGACAAGGATGGCATTATAAACACCGTTGATGCTGGCTAGGGGATGTGTCTTAGGAACTAGGGTGGGGTGAACTCTGACGGAGATGGGAAGATGGGGTGATGGGGTAATGGAAGGAAGATTAACTCTTTTGGCAATCGCCAGTAGTTTAATGACAAACCCCAATTTATCGGCATAGGCGATATCTGTTTTGCTGACTTGGCGAATACCTTCACAATAGACATTTTGCAGTTTGATGCGTCCACCAAAGGCTAATGAAGCCAGAATAGCAATTTTGTCTGCGGCATCCAAGCCATCAACATCAGCGCTAGGATCAGCTTCTGCATAACCCAATTTTTGAGCATCAGCTAAGACATCATTAAAACTGCTGCCTTCAGTTTGCATCCGCGTCAGGATATAGTTGGTCGTACCGTTGACAATGCCTGTAACAGTATGAATCCGGTTAACGCTTAAAGATTGCTTGAGGGGTTGAATCACTGGGATACCACCACCAACAGCAGCCTCTAGCATGACATAAACACCAGCTTGATTGGCAGCAGTAAATATTTCATCTCCAAAACGAGAAATTACCGCTTTGTTAGCACTCACAACGTGTTTGCCATTTTCAATGGCTTTGAGAATTAGCGATCGCGCTGGTTCGAGTCCACCAATGACTTCGACGACGATATCTACCTGCGGATCATTGACAATTGCTTCCAAATCTGTTGTTAATACAGCATCTGGGATTTTGACCGCGCGGGGTTTGTCAAGCGATCGCACTCCTACCCGATATATTTCTACATCTCGCAACAAAGGATGACGCCCGGCACTATCTTGCAAAAGTTGCACCGTACCCGTGCCTACCGTACCCAAACCTAGTATTCCCAGCTTTACACCCACGAATCTTATACCAAATTTCACCAACAATAATTGTAGGGTGAGCATTGCCCACCCTACAATTATTGTTGGTCAATTGTCCTACTCTACCAGAAGCCGCTTGCGCGTCTATGTCATTTGTTCTTTGTCACTAAATAACTAATGACCAATGACTAATGACTAAAATTAATATGTTTCAACGTGCCAGCGACCAGCTTTCTTGATTTCTTTCTGGTAGTCGCTCCAAGTAACACCCTCTTTCGCTGCTGCTGCTGAAAGGGCTGCATCAATGCCATCTTCCATACCACGCAAACCGCAAATGTAGGTGTGGGTTTTCTCGTTCTTAATCAAACTCCACAGTTCATCTGCATGTTCAGCAACGCGGTCTTGAATGTACATTCTGCCGCCTTGGGGGTTTTTCTGTTCACGGCTAATGGCGCATGTCAAGCGGAAGTTATCAGGATACTTCGCTTGCATTTCTTGCAGTTCTTCTTTATAAAGAATATTTGGAGTTGTGGGAACACCAAAAATCAGCCATGAGAAACCTTTGAACTGGTATTCTGGATTAGCAGCTTTTTCGGTATCCTTGAACATCCGCCACAGATAGGCACGCATGGGCGCAATACCTGTCCCTGTCGCCATCATAATTACATTGGCATCTTCATCTGCGGGTAGTAACATTTCCTTACCCACTGGGCCTGTGATTTTCACATCATCTCCAGGCTTGAGGTTACATAGGTAAGTAGAGCAGACACCGTAGACTGTTTCGCCACTTTCTGGATGCTTGTACTCCAATTGACGAACGCACAGCGATACAGTTTTGTCATCCACATCATCGCCGTGACGAGTCGAGGCGATCGAGTACAGTCTCAATTTTTCTGGTTTGCCATTCTTGTCTACTCCTGGCGGAATAATACCGATACTTTGACCTTCTATATAACGCAAATTTCCGCCAGAGAGGTCAAACTTGAGATGCTGAACAATACCAATACCGTTTTCTCCTACTAATGCTTCATTGGAAATGCATTTACCAATGTAAGGTGCATTAGGACGGTAAATATTGACAGGAACGTCAGCGTGGGCATCTTTTTTAGCTTTCGCTTGAGTCATGGTCTTGCCTTTCGTCTCATTCTTCTGGGGCTGTTGCTGGACTGGTGATTCAGCATTGACAGGTGTGGCATTACCATTTCCTTCGTAAGCAGATTCAGCAGATGTGGCTTTACCATTGGTTTGCTGTAAAACACTCACTGGTTGTATGCTAACAATTCTGCCGCCCAGGCGAGTGATACGTCGCATTTCCTGATTCATGCGGCTGTAAGGCACTTTGATGAACACACTGCCACTGTTACGAATTTGATAGTTCGTCTGATCAGTTTCTTCGCTCTGACGCAAACCAACTACTTCGTAAACGAAAACACGGCTACCTGATTCTGTGTTGGCAGCTCCTTCAACAGTACCTCTGTAGTACATTCGTTCTACCACTCCGATATTTACTTAACCTTTTCTCACAAAAAACCCTTTCACCACAGACACAGTTCTCCATTACCAAATTTTGGTTATGAAAAACTAACACTTGGAAAAGCAGCATCAGCCAATGCCTTTTTACGTACACTCACCAAAGATACTAAGGCATGGAAAAAGTCACACCTGTTCACCTTCTAAGGTAGAGGATAAGTTCTTTGGAGAATGTTAATAATGAGTCAATTTAATCTTTTTTTCGTGATATGGCATCGCTACAACTTGACATTCTCACCGCCAAAGCGCAAGCTTGGCTGAAGATTCCTGATTCAACGAGCGATGCTTTTAGTGCAAGCACTACTAGCCTTACTCACTCTCCACAGGCTTAAAATCCCGTGTGTCCCACGGTACTGTAATACTTTGTTTACTTTCTTACCCAATTATGTCGCTTGGTTTTTACGACTACAGGCATTTCGGTGAACTATTGGCATTTTACCACAGTCCCTGTCTGTAGTTCATATCACCGCCACAGAGCGAGCTTGGCAGTGATATGACTTGCCCAAGAAGAATACCTCTGTTTGACAATTTTTAATATTATCGAGTTTTGCTTGTTGTCTAATAAAAATTTAGCTTAATTAGGGTAGTAGTCTCACCGCTTGCGGTGAGTGTAGGTACTTCACAAAAGGTAAAAAGTACTTTAAAAATCAGATCATACCCTATAAACTTGAATTAACAGAGTCATAAACTGCAATCCGACCTTACCATAACGCTCTTAAAAGCTAGCACTTTGCTGCTATATGGAAGAAAAAATTCCCAAACCATGATTTCTGGGCTTGTGACTTAAACTTCAGTAGCTGCACAGCTAGTGTTTAGGAAATTTTTGTGATTGCTAAATATTCACAACCATGATTCTAAAAACGCAATTTCTTGCTGCTAGTAAGCCTTGTATAGAGTAACCCCTTCTGTTAGAATCCAATATATCACTAGGATTAAATACTTACCAGTAACAACTTAGGCAACAAAAACGGGTAACAATTATTACTGTTAAGCTTACCCGTTATATTCTTATTTGTGCTGTTGAGTAGCAAGAACGCAAGATAAACCAAAGGGGTAAACTCCTGGCTTCATGTCTTGTAGGTGTGAAAAATTATTGATTGACTCATCTTTAGCATTTAGAGGAGATTCTATGAGTAATAAACCAGAACGAGTGGTACTAATTGGAGTAGCCGGAGACTCTGGATGTGGTAAATCTACGTTTTTGCGTCGTTTGACAGATTTATTCGGTGAGGAGTTGATGACAGTCATCTGTTTGGATGACTATCATTGTTTGGATCGCAAACAGCGTAAAGAAACAGGTATAACCGCACTTGACCCTAGAGCCAATAATTTTGACCTGATGTACGAGCAAATTAAAGCGCTCAAAGATGGTCAATCAATCATGAAGCCAATTTATAACCACGAAACTGGTGCTATCGATCCACCCGAACTGATAGAGCCGAATCATATTTTAGTGATTGAGGGGCTACATCCTTTATATGATGAACGTGTGCGATCGCTAATTGATTTCAGCGTCTATTTTGATATCAGTGATGAAGTCAAAATTGCTTGGAAGATTCAGCGAGACATGGCTGAACGTGGTCATCGTTACGAAGATGTTTTGGCTCAAATCAATTCTCGCAAACCTGATTTTCAGAAGTACATTGAACCACAAAGAGAATTTGCTGATGTAGTTCTTCAGGTATTACCTACCAACCTGATCAAAGAAGATAAAGAGCGTAAAGTTCTGCGGGTACGGATGCTACAACGTGAGGGTAAAGAAGGCTTTGAACCAGTTTATCTGTTCGATGAAGGTTCCACGATCCAGTGGACTCCCTGTGGACGCAAACTGAGTTGTTCTTATCCTGGTATGCAACTGTACTATGGTTCAGATGTGTACTACGGTCGCTATGTCTCTGTTCTAGAGGTAGATGGTCAGTTCGACAATCTCGAAGAAGTGATTTACATCGAAACTCACCTCAGCAAAACATCCACCAAGTATCAAGGTGAGATGACTCACTTGTTACTCCAGCACCGTGAGTATCCTGGTTCCAACAATGGTACAGGTTTGTTCCAAGTGCTAACAGGATTAAAAATGCGCGCTGCCTATGAGCGTTTAACAGCAAAGGAAGCCAAAATGGCCGTTCAAGTTTAAAAAAACAGTTGTTGTGTCAAATATCTAAGGGATACCAAGAGGTGTCCCTTTTTTTATAACTACAAATATTGTTATGATTGCAGATTGAGCAGCTAGATTAAATGTTGTCATTTTATCGGCTAACTCAAATTGTTTAGGAGGAATTAAATTTGTCTAAACGCTATCTATTTACCTCCGAGTCAGTGACTGAAGGTCATCCAGATAAAATCTGCGATCAGATTTCTGATGCAATTCTAGATACCTTGCTCACACAAGACCCGACTAGTCGTGTGGCTGCGGAAGTCGTTGTTAACACTGGTTTAGTATTGATTACTGGTGAAATCACTAGTAAAGCAAGTGTTAATTACGTCAGTGTCGCTCGTAATAAAATAGCGGAAATCGGCTACACCGATGCTGTGAATGGCTTCTGCTCTAACAGCTGCTCGGTGTTGGTAGCTTTGGATGAGCAATCACCCGATATTGCCCAAGGCGTAAATACTGCCCATGAAGCTCGCCAGGATAGCGAGGAACAATTCGATAAAGTTGGTGCTGGCGACCAAGGTATTATGTTCGGTTTCGCTTGTAACGAAACACCAGAACTGATGCCTTTGCCAATCAGCCTTTCTCATCGTATTGCCCGCCGACTAGCAGCAGTCCGCAAGACAGGTCAATTAGCCTACCTGCGTCCTGATGGTAAAACTCAGGTAACTGTTGCTTACCAAGACGGACATCCTGTAGGTATCGATACTATCCTGATTTCCACACAGCACACACCTACCATTGGTGATATCACCAATGAGGCAGAAGTGCAAGCCAAAATCAAAAAAGACCTGTGGTCAGCAGTGGTTGAACCTGTGTTTGGCGACTTAGAAGTCAAGCCAGATGAGAATACCCGCTTTTTAGTTAACCCCACTGGTAAATTTGTCATTGGTGGACCACAAGGAGACTCTGGTCTGACTGGACGTAAAATCATTGTTGATACCTACGGTGGTTACTCCCGACATGGTGGTGGAGCCTTTTCTGGTAAAGACCCCACTAAAGTAGACCGTAGTGCTGCCTATGCTTGTCGCTATGCGGCAAAAAATATTGTAGCCGCCGGTTTAGCACAAAAGTGCGAAGTTCAGCTTAGTTATGCCATTGGTGTAGCACGACCAGTGAGCATTTTGGTAGATACCTTCGGTACTGGCAAAGTTGATGACGAAACTTTGCTGCAACTCATTACAGATCATTTTGAACTGCGTCCAGCTGGGATTATCCATTCCTTTAACTTACGCAACCTGCCAAGCGAACGAGGCGGACGTTTTTATCAGGACGTCGCGGCTTACGGTCACTTCGGTCGGACAGATTTAGATCTGCCTTGGGAGCGTACTGATAAGGCAGAATTGTTGAAACAATCACTCAACAAACAACCTTCAACTGCTGCGATCGCTTAATTTCAGTTAAACCGAGAGTTAGGAGCCAAAAGTAAAAACTATGGCTCCTAGCTCTTTATTTTTAGTAAGACTAACTATAATAGTGAGCGAATATTCGTTCTTGTTATAAAGGAAGATAAGATTAGGTGAGAGTCACTGATGTGATTTCATGCCTAAACTGATTTGGTAATTTTGGCGGATGGATAAGAAGATTTGAGGGATATAAACTCATAAGCCAACCGCTGTTGACAATAGTTCACAAACAACAAAAGTGTCAGCTAACGACCCCTCAACCGATGAACTGCCAACTATCGAATTTCCCTCACGAGGGAAACTCAAAGCTAGTTCTTGGCGTATCCATCAAAAAATAGGCTATGGCTACTTTCTGGCAATTGGGATTGGGTTTTTTGGTTCACTTGCTGGATTATTTGTTGCGAACTTTTACCGAGGACAACAAATCAAGGAATTAGATCACGCCCACTATCAGACGCAAATGCTGGTCAATTACAAAGATGCGATCGCAGATGCACAAATCCAGAGTGCGAATTTGCCTGCTGTCGTGCAAAATCCAGAAAGCCTAGCCTACAGAAGAGATAAATTTCTGGAAAATATTGAAAAAACCAAAAAAATAGAAAATCAAATTATGGCTTTTCTGGAAAGCAAGCCTAGAAACTTAGCAACCAGTGAAGCTTCTCTACAGACTTTATTACAAAATTACGCGACTAATTTAGACTCCTACGTTCAGGATATTGAGTCTATTTTAGAACCAATTAATAACCAGCAAATATCACAACAGCAAGCATCCACAGTCCAGAATCAATTACTAGCTGTGATGCGCGGTGAAACAGCTTCGCGCCTAGATCAACTATACAAATATTTGAATGATCTCCTGCAAAGCGCCGAACAAGTAGAGGAGAGGATGAAAAATGATGTCAGCCAGTCTAAAGGAATTGAAAGATCAATAGTCATAGCTAGTATGCTCTTGTCAGTTGGAGTAGCTGCTGTTGTGGCTTGGCGTACTTCGCGAGCGATCGCCGAACCAGTCATCACCGTCACTCAAGTCGCGGAACAAGTCGCACGGAAATCAAATTTTGACTTGCGAGCGCCAATTACCACTGAAGATGAAATAGGTTTATTAGCAAAATCACTGAATCGTCTGATAGAACAAGTATCAAAACACACGAAAGAACTTGAACATGCCAAAGAATTGGCAGAAGGAGCCAACAAAGCCAAAAGTCAATTTTTGGCAAATATTAGCCACGAACTACGTACACCATTAAATGCAATTATCGGATTGAGTCAACTACTCCAAGATGATGCTGCTGATAGCAGCTTCGGAGGAGAGTTTATTAGTGACTTGGAATCGATCAATTCTGCTGGTAGGCATCTTTTGTTACTGATTAACGACATCCTAGACTTATCAAAAATTGAAGCAGGGAAAATGACTTTTTACCCAGAGACATTTGACCTGATGACATTAATCAATAGTGTTGTTTTGACAGTAAAACCGCTAGTAGAAAAAAATGGTAACGTCCTAGAAGTAGATTATGAGCAAGAATTGGGTATCATGCACACTGATCAGACTAAGCTCAGGCAGGTACTTTACAACTTGCTCAGTAATGCTGCGAAATTTACTACCAATGGCAAAGTGGTATTAAATGTCAAAAGAGAAAAAGTTTACAGACCTCACGAAGAACCCATCGAAATCATAATTTTTACTGTAACTGACACAGGCATAGGTATGTCTTTACAGCAACAACAGCAGTTATTCCAACCCTTTACACAAGGGGACGCCTCAACTACGAAAAAATATGGTGGAACTGGACTGGGGTTAGCGATTAGCCGTCACTTTTGTTTGATGATGGGTGGTGAAATTTTTGTCAAGAGTGAGCAGGGAATAGGGTCGATTTTCACCGTACGCTTACCAATGGTTGCTAATGGGTAGGGATAGGGATAGGGGATGCTCCCCTTCGTGATGGCTATTTAAAATTTATTTAAAAAATTACTCTAAAACACGCATAACCTGCTAAAAATTCAAGATTTGCCAACTACTAAAAGAAGTATATTTTGAGGAATGTCTCAAAACGGACTAAATTTGAGTAATTTTCAATACAGTTTTCTGTATTAAAAATTACTCAAATAAATGTACGTAATGGAAAGATTTTGGCGCAAAGGGATAATAAACAAGTGCTGAAGAAAATTTTCATGATTGGGGCGATCGCTCTAATGCTTCTTATAGGCCCGCTCATAGGCAATGCTGTTGCTGCACCCGTTGATGTGAACGCAGCAATTTCTAACGCTCAAACTGCTGCTGATACAGCATTTATGCTGATTTGTGCAGCTTTAGTATTGCTAATGACTCCTGGACTTGCCTTTTTTTATGGTGGATTCGTACGTTCTCACAACGTTCTCAATACGTTGATGATGAGCTTCGTACCAATGGCGATTGTGGGAGTGACTTGGGTTCTGTGGGGCTATAGCCTTGCTTTTTCGCCCGGAAATCCGTTTCTTGGTGGCTTACAGTGGCTGGGTTTAAATGGTGTTGGCACAGAATTAACTGATTATCTCAAAGGATCAAATCCTGCCGATTTCGTTTCTTATGCACCAACAATTCCTCACCTAGCATTCATGATTTACCAAGCCATGTTTGCCATGATCACCCCAGCTTTGATCTCTGGCGCGATCGCCGAACGGATGAGCTTCACTGCATATAGTTTATTTGTACTATTGTGGTCTACTTTTATTTACTCTCCTCTAGCCCATATGGTCTGGGGTAAAGGCGGATTCATTGGTTTAGCAGGGGGCTTGGGCGCTCTTGACTTCGCAGGTGGTACAGTTGTCCATATTAGTTCTGGAGTTTCTGCTTTAGTTGCAGCGATCATCTTAGGTCCTCGCAAAACCTACCCTGATCGTCTTAGTCCTCCTCACAACGTTCCCTTCATTTTGTTAGGTGCTGGCTTGTTGTGGTTTGGCTGGTTTGGCTTCAATGCTGGTAGCGCCCTTGCTTCAGGTAGTTTAGCAACAGTGGCCTTTGTTAACACAAATACCGCCGCCGCGGCCGCCGCATTAACTTGGTTAATTTTAGAAAAAGTTTTGCGCGGTAAACCAACCGCAGTCGGTGCAGCCACAGGCGCTGTTGCTGGTTTAGTGGGTATTACTCCCGCCGCAGGCTTTGTCACACCACTAGCAGCCATTTTAATTGGTAGTATCACCGCTTTTGTTTGCTTTTATGCTGTTAGCTTCAAACATAAAGTACAAATTGATGACGCCCTCGATACTTACCCGGTGCATGGCGTGGGTGGAACAGTAGGTGCAATTTTGACAGCAGTCTTTGCGACCACCACAGTTAACTCCGCAGGAAAAAATGGTTTACTCTACGGTAATCCAGAAGAATTATTAGTCGAGTTAGCAGCAATTGCGATCGCTTACGTTTTTGCTGGTGTGGGAACCTTCGTCATTCTCAAACTAATTGATGCTACAGTGGGTCTGCGTGTGAAAGAAGTAGCAGAAATGCAAGGTATAGATATCAACGAACACGGAGAAGAAGGTTACAACGAAGAATTTGGCGATCGCATTTCTGTGAGTGATAAGTAGCCATCATGGAGTGCGTACAGATAAAATCTGGTACTAAAGATTTGGTATATTTTCCAGAATCGTGTCCACTTCTGCAAAAACTTCTCCTACCTGGGCAATTTTATCGCTGATCACTAACGGTGTACTCTTGGTAGCGGTCATCCTGCTAATTTGGCGACAGCAGGGTGTCACCGCTTTTTTAGCGAATATATTGCCAAATCACGTCAATGCAAATGCTTCATCCCAGTCCACACCAGAATTGGGTAATCGTCATAAACTCAATTATCAACAATGGGTAAATGTTCTCAAGCAAGAAGCCAAAATCGCGTCTGAAAAACGTCCAATTCATCTGACCATACTAGCTGGAGATTCTTTAAGTCTGTGGTTTCCTCCTGAGTTGTTACCTGAGAATAGGAATTGGCTAAATCAGGGTATTTCTGGAGAAAACAGCACTGGATTATTAAAAAGATTAGAACTATTTGACCGCACCCAACCAGAAACAATTTTTGTAATGATTGGTATTAATGACTTAATCCAGGGCAATGAGGATGAGATAATTTTAAACAATCATCGGCAAATCATGCGTTACCTACGTAGGGTGCATCCCCAAACACAAATAGTCATCCAATCGATATTACCACACGCAGGAGAAGAAGCAACTTGGGAAGGGCGAGAAAAATTGCTAAATATTCCAAATAGTCGCATTCTTGAGTTGAATCAGCAATTGCAAACTATGGCGACAAAAGAAGGCGTCAAATATTTAAATTTGCATCCCCTATTTGTCAACAATCAAGGTAATCTTCGTCACAATTTCAGTACTGATGGCTTACATCTTAATCCTCAAGGTTATTTAGTCTGGAGTTCTGCTTTACAGTTGTATAGTCAGATGGATTTAGTTGATAAACCCTAGTAGAAGAAAATGGGGAACTTCCCAATCTCTCCAACTCCTCACCTCAATAGTGCCTCAGTAAGAGAAAATGTGAAAAAGTGATTTTTGTTGAAAAAACCATATGGATACTAAAGCTTTTAAACGTTCACTTCAACATTCTGAAAACTATCATCGTAAAGGATTTGGTCATCAAGAAGAAGTTGCCACCCAGTTACAGTCAGAATATCAAAGCCCACTGATTCAGCAAATACGGGATAATAATTATACCATTAACCGAGAAGACGTCACAATCCGACTAGCCCAAGCTTTTGGCTTTTGTTGGGGTGTAGAACGTGCTGTAGCAATGGCTTATGAAACTCGTAAACATTTCCCTAAAGAACGCATTTGGATTACTAATGAAATTATTCACAATCCTTCTGTTAACCAACGAATGCAGGAAATGGAAGTAGACTTCATCCCAGTCATAGCAGGGAAAAAAGATTTTTCGGTTGTGGAAACTGGTGATGTTGTGATCTTGCCTGCTTTTGGTGCCAGTGTTCAAGAAATGCAGATACTTAACGATAAAGGCTGCAAAATAGTTGATACTACTTGTCCTTGGGTATCAAAGGTTTGGAATACTGTTGAAAAACATAAAAAGCGTGAATATACCTCAATTATTCATGGCAAATATAAGCATGAAGAAACAGTTGCGACTAGTTCTTTTGCAGGTAAATATCTCATTGTTTTGAATCTAAAAGAAGCAGAATACGTCGCTAACTACATTTTGCATGGTGGGAACCGAGAAGAATTTATTGCTAAATTCAGTAAAGCTTGTTCAGCAGGATTTGACCCAGATAAAGATTTAGAAATGATTGGCATTGCCAACCAGACTACAATGCTCAAAAGTGAAACTGAGCAATTGGGTAAGCTGTTTGAGCATACCATGATGCAGAAGTATGGCCCAGCTAGTTTAAATGACCATTTCCAAAGCTTTAATACGATCTGTGATGCTACTCAAGAGCGACAAGATGCTATCTTGGAATTGGTAGAACAAAAACTAGATTTAATGAT
Organism: Pelatocladus maniniholoensis HA4357-MV3; assembly: GCA_019359115.1. Classification (GTDB taxonomy): domain Bacteria; phylum Cyanobacteriota; class Cyanobacteriia; order Cyanobacteriales; family Nostocaceae; genus Pelatocladus; species Pelatocladus maniniholoensis. The sequence goes on along the minus strand of JAHHHW010000154.1, from coordinate 830 downwards.
TGTGATTGGTGGGTTTAATTCATCAAACACTACTCAATTGCAACAAATTTCTTTTGAGCGTGGAGTCATTTCTTACCATATTGATAGTGTTGATAGAATTTTATCTGGCGATCGCATTGAACATCGATTATTAAATGGTAATTTGGAAATCACAAATAACTGGTTGCCTGAAGGCAAAATAGTGATTGGTGTAACTTCTGGTGCTTCTACACCTGATAAGGTAGTAGAAGATGTCATCGAAAAAATATTTGAATTAAAAGCAACAGTAGCGATCGCCTGATTTTGTTTTTGAGTCATCTAGCATTCCTAAATTATTTGTGAGAGACGAGAACCCTGACTTAGCAAGAGTTGTCGGGGTTCTCAACATAGTAGAAAATCTTAATGTCAAAGGCATGGTACCCTTCAAGAACGCCAAGGGCGAACGTAACCACAATTTTATCAAGTCACTGAAATGCCGCTAGATGTGAGGGATTGGACTTGTCCCCACAGGGTGTATTCCATTTAGATGCAAAGGGCTGTATTTAGTTGATCCGGAGAACGGGGAACAGAAAGTGTAGTGAATTCTCCTCAAAAATATATACAAGTTGGGCGCGTAAATCATACCAGAAGTAGATATTTATGAAAAGACTTTACAAACCGCAATATTCACTTTAAGATGTGTAACATAGGGTAAAAAACACCCAAACATCATAAATAACGTAATAGCAATCATAAGAACAATGACAGCAACTTTACAAAGACGCGAAAGCGCCAACGTATGGGAGCGGTTCTGTAACTGGGTAACAAGCACCGACAACCGCCTATATGTAGGCTGGTTCGGCGTATTGATG
>JAHHHW010000153.1 GCA_019359115.1 Pelatocladus maniniholoensis HA4357-MV3 | reverse complement strand
TAATCATCTAAAAATACATCATTCGGCAAGAATTGAGCAACTTCAATTTCGGCGTAACCCCTCGCAATACTTGGCTAGTCTTGAGAGTATGCTCCTCTAGCAAGTTTTACCGCTCTAGTTTTTTTTGAAAGCATTCTACTTAATCAGTGTATTATATATGGTTTAAATATTACTATTTTTTATTTGCTATCTTTTCGATTCATAAAATAGGAAAACAAAAAATGTGCTTAGGTATACCAGGTCAAATCATCGAAATAACAGATCAAAATAACAAACTAGCTATAGTCAATGTCGCTGGCGTCAAACGTCAAATTAACATTGCTTGTATAGTTGATGATCAACATCCTTCCGAATCTTGCATTGGTGACTGGGTATTAGTTCATGTCGGTTTTGCCATGAACCGTATTAACGAACAAGAAGCAAAAGAAACATTGCAAATACTACAAGAAATTGCCGAAATCATGGTTAACAATTAGAGATTTTCGATAATTAATTAATAATATTATCTATTCTCATAACCACTAAAATTTATATGAAATATGTAGATGAATTTCGTGATTCTCAGAAAGCAAAAGCGCTAGTATGGCAAATAGAAAAATTATCTTGCCTGCTAGATAAAGATATTAAAATTATGGAAGTATGCGGCGGTCATACCCATTCTATTTTTAAATATGGCATCGAAGCAGTCCTACCCAAGGCAATAGAATTAATTCATGGGCCTGGTTGTCCGGTGTGTGTAATGCCAAAAGGTAGGTTAGATGATGCGATCGCGATCGCCCAAAATACCCACGTCATCTTTACTACCTTTGGCGATGCAATGCGGGTTCCTGGTTCTCAGACTAATCTGCAACAAGCGAAAGCTACAGGTGCAGATATCCGCATGGTTTACTCACCCTTAGATAGCCTCAAAATTGCCAAAGAAAACCCCTACAAAGAAGTTGTATTTTTTGCTTTAGGTTTTGAAACTACAGCCCCTAGCACTGCTTTTACTATCCTCCAAGCAGCAGCAGAAAATATTCATAACTTCAGCATGTTTTGTAATCACGTCCTCGTGATTCCTGCTTTACAAGCACTGTTAGATAATCCCGATTTGCAACTCGATGGATTTGTCGGCCCTGGTCATGTCAGTATGGTAATTGGTACTGAACCTTATCAGTTTATTTCTCAACATTATCACAAGCCAATTGTCATTTCAGGATTTGAACCTTTAGATATTCTCCAATCAGTTTGGATGGTAGTACAGCAATTAGTAGAAAAGCGCTGTGAAGTTGAAAATCAATATCGCCGATTGGTAGATAATAAGGGTAATCAATTGGCACTAACCGCCATGAATACTGTGTTTGAAACACGAAAAGATTTTGAGTGGCGTGGTTTGGGTAATATACCCTATTCTGGGTTAAAAATTCGTTCTGAATATGCCCAGTTTGATGCAGAATTGAAGTTTCCAATTCCTAATTTAAAAGTAGCAGATCATAAGGCTTGTCAGTGTGGAGAAATTCTCAAAGGTGTGATGAAACCTTGGGAATGCAAGGTATTTGGTACTGCTTGTACTCCTGAAACACCAATAGGAACTTGTATGGTATCTTCGGAGGGCGCGTGTGCAGCTTATTACAAATATGGTCGTTTTTCGGTAGTTGGAAAAGAAGGAGTGGAGGTTTAGTGAATTAAGAGATTGTTTGAAAAGTGATTGGCTGTAATTTTAATTACATTATTCCCCCCTCCCTTCTAAAGCTACGGTGTACACAGAAGTCTTATAAAGTTGCCTAGTAGCGTTTTGATCCCCCCTAACCCCCCTTAAAAAAGGGGGAACTAGAATCAAAGTCCCCCTTTTTAAGGGGGATTTAGGGGGATCAGAGGATTTGTGTGTACACCGTAGCCCTTCTAAAGGGGGGAAACAAGAGAAATCCGGTTCCCTCCCCTTGTAAAGGGGAGGGTTAGGGTGGGGTAAAAAATATTTGATACATCAATCATGACTTTTCAAACATCCTCTAAAGAATATTTTTGATTAACGAACCACAAAACACGCTGGGTGATCATATATGCACAAAAACCTATTTGATTTGTCCGAAAAAGTAGCAATTGTCACTGGTTCGGGACGCGGTTTAGGAAAAGTGATGGCTGTGGGTTTGGCGGAATTGGGTGTGAAAGTGATTGTTGGCGATCGCAATTTTGAAGAAGCCAAACAAACCGCCCAAGCGATCGCAGCTTCTGGAGGAATTGCAAGTGCAACTTTCGTTGATATTTCTGAAAGTGATAGTTGTAATGATTTAATTCAGTTTGCAGCTAATGAATTTGGACAGGTTAACATTCTGGTGAATAATGCTGGAATTGACATTATTAAACCCGCAGAATCACTTTCTGAGTCTGAATGGGATGAAATTTTGAATGTGAATTTGAAGGGACATTTTCACTGTTCGCAATTTGCTGCTGTGCAGATGATGAAGCAAAAAAAGGGTGGTTCAATTATTAATATTTCCTCAATTGCTTCTGTTGTCGGTATTCCTGGTTTAGTTGCTTATAGTGCTGCGAAGGGTGGAATTAACCAACTGACAAGGGTAATGGCGGTGGAATGGGCTGCGAAAAATATCCGCGTGAATGCGATCGCACCTGGTTACTTTGAAAATATCATGCTCGGTGCCAATGCAGAGCATGAAAAACTCGAAAAGCAAAAACAAATTATCACCTTTACACCAATGGCGCGTCGTGGAAAACCAGAAGAATTAATTGGCCCATTAGTTTTTCTAGCTTCCGATGCATCTTCTTATATTACTGGTGCTGTTTTATTTGTAGATGGTGGATACACAGCAGCTTGAAGAAACAGAGGAAGGGGGAAAACTTACATCTTGCACCTACCCCATATCCCGCCTGAGAATAAATTTATAAGTCCGTTGAAACGAACTCAAAGACTTTCCTAGTCAGATTTATCTGACTTTCGCTATCAGCCAAGAAATAAATTTCTTGGCGGGACGAAAAGTTGGTGCAAGATATGAAACAAGGAGGACAAGGGAGAAGAAATCGCCTTAAAACCAGAACATTGAGGTTTGAAACCAGAGCATTGAGGTTTAAAACGAGAACTTTCAGGTTTAAAACGAGAACTTTCAGGTTTAAAACGAAAACTTTCAGGTTTAAAACGAGAACTTTCAGGTTTAAAACGAGAACTTTCAGGTTTAAAACGAAAACTTTCAGGTTTAAAACGAGAACGTTGGGGTTTGAAACTAGAACTTTTAGGTTTAAAACGAGAACGTTGGGGTTTGAAACTAGAACTTTTAGGTTTAACTCTTAACTCTTGACTATTGACCAATGACAAATGACCAATGACAAATAACCAATGACCAATGACAAAAATTCTCTGTTTCAAAAAATTGAATCAGTTCGTCGTCGCAGCAAAGTCCAGGACACTCACATTACTCTCGCACATGGTAGTGGTGGGAAAGCAATGCGCGATTTAATTGATGATGTTTTTGTTAGTAAGTTTGATAATCCGATTCTTTCACAATTAGAAGATCAAGCAACTTTTGATTTAGCGAGTCTCATTCAACAAGGAGATAAACTCGCTTTTACCACTGATTCTTATGTTGTCGATCCTTTATTTTTTCCTGGAAGTAACATCGGAGAATTAGCCGTTAATGGTACTATCAATGATTTAGCTGTAAGTGGTGCTAAACCTCTATACCTTAGCTGTAGCGCCATTTTAGAAGAAGGCTTATCAATAGAAACATTACGCCGTGTTGTTAATAGTATGAAAATTGCAGCCAATAAAGCAGGCGTACAAATTGTCACTGGTGACACTAAAGTCGTGCATCGTGGCGCGGCTGATAAATTATTTATTAATACAACAGGTATTGGCGTAATTCGTGCAGGGATTTCTATTTCTGCCCATAATATTCAACCTGGAGATGTAGTAATAATTAATGGTGAAATAGGTAATCATGGTACAGCCATTCTCATCGCCCGTGGAGAATTAGCATTAGAAACGAATATAGAAAGCGACTGTCAGCCATTACATGATTTAGTCAAAACAATCCTTGATGTTTGTCCCGAAATTCATGCAATGCGCGATGCTACACGCGGTGGTTTAGCTACTGTATTAAATGAATTTTCCCTCAGTTCTAATGTCGCAATTCGCCTTGATGAGGAATCAATTCCCATTCGAGAAGAAGTCAAAGGAGTTTGCGAAATCTTAGGCTTAGACCCATTGTATTTAGCTAATGAGGGAAAATTAGTTGTAGTAGTCAAAAATGAACATGCTGAGGTAGTTTTATCAGCCATGAAATCCCATCCCGCCGGAAAAAATGCTTGTATAATCGGGGAAGTAATTTCCTCACCAGCAGGAATTGTTTTATTAAAAACTTTCTTTGGTACTGAACGAATTGTTGATATGCTTGTCGGCGATCAACTCCCACGAATTTGTTAATAATATGTATGTAGTAGAGACGTTGCACTGCAACGTCTCTACAATTTTGTGGTTTGTTCAGCAAAAACATTTTTTACCAATCATAATTAAAAAAATTAGTAAACTCAAAATGCACGAACTAGGAATTACCCAAAATATCGTAGCAATTGTATCCGAACATGCTCACGGCTCAAAAGTAAAACGAGTACTATTAGAAATAGGCAAACTTTCAGCCATCATGCCAGACGCAATTCGATTTTGTTTTGATATTTGTTCCCAAGGAACAGTTTTAGAACAAGCAAAATTAGAAATTTTAGAAATTTCGGGCTTAGGTAAATGTCGCCAATGTGGTATAGAAATTCCTCTAAAACAACCCTTTGGTAAATGTAAATGTGGCTGTACACAAATAGATTTAATCACTGGTCAAGAACTGAAAATTAAAGAAATAGAGATAGAGGAAATATGTGTGTAACTTGCGGTTGTTCTGATGATAATGATGCCAAAATCTCTAATTTAGAAACAGGTACAGTAATATCAATTGAAGCCAATGGACATAAACATCATCATGATCATCACACCCACACTTTACCCGATGGCACCGTCATTACTCATTCTCACAGTCACGACCATACTCACCAAACAGCATCAGATATTCATGCCAAAATACATAGCACAACAATATCATTAGAACAAGATATTTTAGCTAAAAATAACTTAATAGCTGCCCAAAATCGAGGATGGTTTAAAGGTAGAAATATCCTCGCATTAAATCTTATGAGTTCTCCCGGTGCAGGTAAAACTACCCTCTTAACTCGCACAATTAATGATTTAAAAACCCAGTTAAATATTAGTGTGATCGAAGGCGATCAAGAGACTATCAACGATGCTAAAAAAATTCAAGAAACAGGCTGTAAAGTTGTCCAAATTAATACAGGTACAGGCTGTCATCTTGATGCAGCCATGATCGAAAAGGGACTACAACAACTTAACCCGCCACTAGATTCAGTTGTGATGATCGAGAACGTTGGTAATCTTGTTTGTCCGGCTTTATTTGATTTAGGAGAAAACCTCAAAGTTGTAATTCTCTCTGTGACAGAAGGAGAAGATAAACCAATTAAATATCCTCACATATTCGGTGCTAGTGAAGTTATGCTTCTCACTAAAATTGATTTGCTGCCTTACGTCCAATTTGATATGCAAAAATGTATAGAATATGCCCAGCAGGTCAATCCCCAGATTCAGATTTTTCAAGTTTCAGCATTAACCGGAACTGGGCTAGAAAATTGGTATGAATGGCTAACTCAAAAAACGGTTAATCTTTAAACAGGGAACAGGGAACAGGGATCTGATATCTTGCACCAACCCCATATCCCAATACGGTTCGGTTAAGAATTTTTCGTCATAATTTTGGGCATGTAGAGACGTTGCAGTGCAACGTCTCTACAGGGTTTAATGTAGATCGATTTGTCTTATATGAACCGTATTGCCTATCCCGCCTCAGAATTAATTGGTGAGGCTAATAGCATAAGTCCGTTTCAACGGACTGAAATACTGTCCTAGTCAGATTTATCTGACTTTAGCTATTAGCCAATAAATTTATTTATTGGCGGGACATGGGGTTGATGCAAGATATGATGAATCGGGGAATAGGGAACGGGCAATAGTTATCTAACTGATAACTGATAACTGATAACTGATAACTGATCACTGTGAATTCGTGGTTGATTTTGCGATCGCTTGTAACTGTAACCCCTGTGGATAACTTCCTTCTTCTTTAATTCGCTTAATCTCAGCATCGGCGATCCGCAAACCTAGATTTTGTGCAAGTGTTCGGACAATATCCCCTCGGTCAATGATACCCGCAACAGCACCCGCAGGCGAAAGCACGGTAACACGGGGTAAATGTTCGTTTTCCAGCTTGTTAATAATTTCCGCAATCTTAGTTGACTCTTCAACACTAGGAATTTCCGTCAGGGGATGCACGATCGCATCAACAGTCTTGGTTTCCCATTCACTTCTTTCTACTGTTCGCAAGTCATCAATAGCAATCATACCCCGATAACGTCCATCGGATTCAGCAAAATAAACCTGTACAGGACTTGTTTCTAATAAATATAAATCGGCAAATGAACGTAAAGTCTGGTTAGCATCAACTATGCGAAAATCGCGAGTCATGGCGTCACTAGCTTTTAGCTTTAGCAAGGTTTCTTGCAAAATTGTCACGCGATCATAAGTCGTGGCGTTGCGGATACCAAACCAACCCAACAAAGCAATCCACAAACCTGTAACTAGTTCACCTGTAAAATAGTCTACTGCCAAACCGAGGGCGATCGCAGCGTAACCTAAAATTTGTCCTGTTTTTGCTGCCCAACGCACGGCTTGAAAGCGATCGCCTTTAGCTTTCCATACTGCTGCTTTTAATACCTGTCCCCCATCTAAAGGTAAGCCAGGAATCAAATTAAATAAGGCTAAGACTAAATTAATTCTCGCCAAATCTCCCATCATTAATCGCAGTGAGCTAGTATCAGGTAATACATCAGCCCCCAGACGCAACAGCAAAAATAGCGCAATACTCACTGCTGGTCCAGCGATCGCCACTTGAAAGGCTTTACCAGGAGTTTTTGATTCTTCTTCAATAGCAGCAATCCCACCAAACAAAAACAAAGTAATAGAATTAACTTTAATACCTTGCGATCGCGCCACCAAGCTGTGACCCAACTCGTGTAACAACACCGATGCAAACAGCAGTAGTGCCATGACTACTCCTGCACTCCAAGCCCAGACTTTCCCTAATTCCTGGTAAGCTACACCAAAGTTGAGGGTTGCCAACCCTAAAATCACAAACCACAAGGGGTCTAAAAATAGAGGAATTCCAAATAAAGACCCTATTCGCCAATTTGTTTTTGTTTGCATTTTTATTTCCTAAAATATTAAGATTTAACACGAAAAATACATAGCATTTATGCCAAACCGTCTATATTTCTAGAATAAACAATTACAGGCAAGCACAATAAACTCACAAAACAAAAACAGCAGACACAGCCCATCCCAAGGCTTAAACATCTACTGCTTTTGCGTCAAACCAAAATTTCTTATTAAATAATGCCCAAGTTGGTCAATCCCAAGACAGCACCAACACCAAGAATATGCTTTTCCTGCTTGAGTCAATAGATTTAGCTGTAGAAACACGAAATTTCCGATGAAACTTCGCATCTCCACAGCCATTCCATGCTCTATCCGATCAAGTGGTGTATCCTCATTCCTGAGTTAGCTCTAGATTCTACCGATATTAGTCAATCCCAAAACAATAGCAACGCCGATCACATGACCAAAAGCCATAGCGGCGATGAAGGCGGGAATACTCAAGGGTAGTCCAGGCATTTTTGGGCCAACTTTGGGCTTTTCAATCCTGAAAGTTAGCAAAACAACAACTAAACAGCTGATGCTAATAATCAGTGCCACTGTAGGACTCCATTCGGGTGTTGGAGGAACTGTGGCGGCGGCTGCTAGTAAGATTGATGACATCAAGCTTTTGTCTCCTATAGAAAAAAATTGATGTAGACCACACAAATTATAAGATTGCCTGGGAAAAACTAACTTTTTGTATTGGAAAAATCTCGGAAATTTTTATGCGAATTAAAATTTGCGGTATCACTCAACCACAACAAGGAAAAGCGATCGCTGATTTGGGTGCGACAGCATTGGGATTTATTTGTGTTAACACTTCACCCCGTTATGTTAATAGCGGTCAAATTCGGGCGGTAGTAGAAAACCTGCCAAAGCAAATTGACACCATAGGTGTATTTGCTAACACGTCTGTTGAACAAATCAGGCAGACTGTTATTGATGGTGGTTTAACAGGGGTGCAGTTGCATGGAGATGAATCACCAGAATTTTGTCAACAATTGCGTGACTCTCTACCCCAGATAGAAATTATTAAAGCGTTAAGGATACGCGCAGCAGCAGATTTAGACAAAGCAGCTATCTACAATCTCTGCGTAAATACACTGTTACTTGATGCCTATCATCCTCAGCATCTCGGTGGTACTGGTAAAACTTTAGATTGGCAGATATTACAACAATTTCAGCCCAGTTGCCCTTGGTTTTTAGCAGGAGGACTGACACCAAATAACATTTTAGAAGCTCTTAATCAAATAAATCCCAATGGTATTGATCTATCCAGTGGAGTAGAACGCGCACCTGGAGACAAAGATTTGGAAAAAGTAGCTGAGTTATTTGAGAGGTTAGGGAACGGGTATAGGGCATGAATCAGTTAACAGTTAACAGTGACCAGTTTAATTTGATAACTGATAACTGATAACTGATAACTGGTAAGTCCCCCTTGTCCCCCAATCCCCAATCCCTAATCCCTGATCGCCTATCCCTAAAATATCGCCGCTTGGTGACGAATCAAATTGAAGAATTCTTCACGGGTTTTGTGTTCTTCCTCGAATACACCAACCATTGCACTAGTGACAGTCCATGAACCTGGCTTTTGTACACCCCGCATCACCATGCACATATGAGTGGCTTCAATGACAACAGCAACACCTTGGGGTTCTAAGATAGTCTGAACCGCTTCGGCTATTTGGCGCGTTAATCTTTCTTGTACTTGCAAGCGACGAGAATACATCTCAACAATACGAGCAAGCTTACTCAATCCGACGACTTTTTGATTCGGGATATAAGCAACATGAGCTTTGCCCATAAATGGCAGCATATGGTGTTCGCACAAGCTAAAAACACTAATATCTCGGACTAACACCATCTCGCTATGTCCCTCGTCAAAAATCGCTCCATTTACGATTTCTTCCAAGGATTGGTTGTAGCCACTGGTTAAAAACTGCATGGCTTCTGCTACCCGCTTTGGTGTTTTCAGTAGTCCTTCGCGTTCTGGATCTTCTCCTACACCCAACAGTAGTGTCCGCACTGCTTCCACCATCTGCTCCATTTGTTCTTCTTGCGGCGGATGCAACTCTGCTTGTCGCCCATCATGAGTGTTGCGATCAGGTCTACTGGTAATGGCTTCTGTGAAATCGGGAACTAAAGGAGATTGAAAACGATTGGAACCGTTGGAGCTAGCAATAGTCATGGTATGAGTCTTGAATAAGTTTGGAATATGAATGACCGAACAAGGCAAAAGTAAAAAGTTAAAAAGCAAAAGAAAGAAAAAGAAAAATGGTCTTGAGCCGCCTAAATTTATTTATGGAACGATCAGGAAAACATTTATTACTCTCCGAGAAGCCGCTACGCGTCTACCAGACGCATAGCGCGAGAAATAAGACGTTCATTACAAATCCCCTCAATTTATTTATGGGGATTATCTTTTTACTTTTTACTTTTTACTTTTTAATGTGCGATGAAAACAGTTAACGACGAATAGTCATCAGTGTTTACCCTGAACTGATAACTGATAACTGATAACTGTTAAAGGACGCCAACACTAGGCATCAGTGTCAACTCATCAATTACTGCCTGCTGTGGCAACAATGCAGTGTATACAATCGACTGGGCAACAATTTCTGGAGATAGCATTTTTGAGCGGTCAAAGTCAGCGCCGACAGTATCCCAGAGTTCGGTATTGACTGCACCAGGACATATAGCAGTTACGCGGATACCGTGGGGACGCTCTTCTTGTGCCAAAGTTTGAGAAAGAGCTAGAAGACCTGCTTTGCTAGCGCAGTATGCCCCCCAATTGGGAAACGCTTGTTTACCGGCAATTGATACAACGTTGATGATGGTGCCTGTTTGGCGATCGCGCATTTCCGGCAAGATTCCCATAATACACTGAAACACACTGGTGAGATTTAAATCTAGCACTCTTTGCCAGTCAGATAGGGAAGTCTGGCTCAGACTAGCAATATGACCCATGCCAGCATTATTGACCAAAATATCTATATCACCAAAGTCATGAGCGATCGCCTGAATTTGTTCTTGCACTTGGTCTACACAAGCCAAATCCACAGAATAAGCTTTTGCATTCACTCCTGTGTGCTGCACTGCTTCTGCTACTACAGCTAACTTATCAACAGAACGGCTCACCAAGGCAACATCAACTCCTGCTTTTGCAAAGGCCAAAGCAGTTGCTTTACCAATACCACTACTTGCCCCGGTAATCAGGGCGCGTTGTTTATGCTCAAAACTCATGCTATGCATTCCAAATTCTTTGGCAGATAAAATTACATTGCCACTTACTTTATTCAAATCTCTAAATTTACTCCTAAGATTAAGCAAATCTAAAAATTTGATTAATTATGCCTGACAAATGCTATTATTCATTTCCAGTGCATGTATATACTTAGTCTATTTTTCCAAACAAAGTCGGGATCTTTGTCTGGGAACAAACGCCCCACCCTTTGTTTTGGTTATTGCCAACAGCACAAACAATACAAATCACTCTTGAAACTGAGTTGATTTGCTAATAACGTCGATGCCTATGGTTAAAAAGATTGTTAAAAATCTTTAAGAACCATAGGTAATTATAGCATTGCTGTTATGCTAATCAAAAATTTCAGTATCCTTAGTGGGAAACTTCAGTAAAAACACCAATTTTGCGGAATTTCTCATAGCGTAGTTGCCGACGTTCAGCAGCACTGAAACTACCCAATTCATCTAGATTGTCTAATAAAGCGCTTTTGAGAGTTTGAGCAGTCTTAAGAGGGTCAGAATGAGCGCCGCCAATTGGTTCTGATAAAATTTGGTCAATAATACCCAAGTTTTTCAGGTCGTGGGAAGTCATTTTGAGAACTGCTGCTGCTTGGGAAGCTTTACTGGCGTCTTTCCAAAGAATAGCAGCACAAGCTTCTGGGGTGATCACAGTATAAACCGAGTGTTCAAACATGAGTACGCGATCGCCAACACCAATACCGAGCGCTCCACCAGAACCACCTTCACCAATCACAGTGCAGATAATTGGTACATCCAGGCTAAACATCTCGCGCAAATTATAAGCGATCGCTTCTCCTGCGCCCTGTCGTTCAGCTACCACAGTGGGTAAGGCTCCCGGCGTATCAATAAAAGTTAGAATAGCCATCCCAAACTTATTGGCGTGTTTCATTAATCGCATCGCCTTGCGATAGCCCCCAGGGGTTGCCATACCAAAATTACGGGCAATATTATCCTTCGTGTCACGTCCTTTTTGATGACCCAACATTACCACAGGTTGCCCTCCCAAACGAGCAACACCACCAATTAAAGCTGGATCATCAGAACCACAGCGATCGCCATGCAACTCCATCCACTCATCAGTAATAGCCTGAATGTAATCAAGAGTACTGGGGCGACGAGGATGACGAGCGACTTGCAGGCGCTGCGATGGCGATAAGCTAGTAAAAATCTCCTCACGTAATTGCATAGCACGTGTTTCCAGTTGACGAATTTGACTAGAAACATCGACGCCATTTTCTTCCGCAAGTTGACGGATCTGATCAATCCGGTTTGCTAATTCTGCTAAAGGCTTTTCAAAATCCAGCAATAATGGTTTGCGTTCAGTAGTTGCCATATTTTAGGAATAGAGATGAGGGATTAGCGATTGGGGAAGGTGGGGCCCCCTCTGGGGATAAGGGGTAATGGGGATTGGGGATCAGGGATTGGGGATCAGGGATTGGGGATTTTGGATTTTAGATTGGAATCCACGCATCGCAAATCTAAAATCTCAAATTCCTTGTCCTCCTTGTCCCCAATCCCTACACCAAAAGCGGCCTAAATCCGTGTTTTACCGAGACTTGACCAATCTGCTCCATCTTTTCTACGGTAATCTGATTACGTCCCCAAGAGAAGTTCGTATGCAACTTCTCAAATTCCAGCAGCATTGATTCAGCAAAACAAGCAAACAACTGCCGTTCTGGAACATCCATATTGACAATTTTCATGATTTTCCAATCAATATCAAGAGAATGCTCCACAATGCCACCATTGAGAACATACACATCAGGATGCTGGATCTTAGTAGCTAAATTTTTTGGATAGCCGCCATCAATCAACAAACAGGGTTTTTTCAACTCTGTCGGATCGATTTCCATACCTTTGGGCATACTAGCAACCCAAACTATAATGTCAGCAAGGGGCAATGCTTCTTCCAAAGCTAGGATTTTTCCCCGTCCTAATTCTGCTTGCAAGTTTGTGAGGCGTTCTTGGTTACGAGCAATTAGCAGTAAATCCTTGACATCTGTTTTTGCGTCTAACCAGCGACAAACGGCACTACCAATATCTCCAGTGGCTCCACACACAGCAACAGTAGCATTCGACAATTCAATTCCTAATTGTTTTGATGCCTGTTCTACCTGTCTACAAATAATGTAAGCAGTGTGTGTATTTCCTGTGGTGAAGCGTTCAAACTCTAGTTCGATGTTGCGGACTTGTTTGAACTGCTCTAAATTAAAATTTTCAAAAATTATCGAGGAAAACCCGCCCAAAGCCGTAATATCTATATCATGCTTTTGAGCAAGAGCCATAGCATTAAGGATTTTACGTGTAGCTGCTTTAATTCGACGGGTTGCCAGCATTTCCGGCAAAAAGCACGATTCTACGTACTTTCCCTCTATTTTCTGACCAGTGACGCTGGTTACAGTGATGTGATCAACAATCTGGGGCGGAGCGCTGCACCAAAAATCTAGACCTTGATCTGCGTACTCCGGATAGCCTAAGTCTCTGGCTACCGCTTGTGCGTGTTCCAAACTAGTAAGATGTCCGATTAGACCAAACATGAACTATTTTATTAGGCGTATGCTTTTTTAAAAGCGTGGTGGCAGTGAATTTTGGATGCGTGGATTTTAGATTTTAGATTTGGAATTTGAGCAATGGTCTTATACCAAAAAAACAATCTTCAATCAGTCATCTAAAATTAGAGCGGTTAGTGGAAAAAAATTACTAACCCTTAAAAATTCTGAATACTGATTCATACCGAGAGCAGATAAAAGTTAAAAGGCCAATCAGTATTTAGATTTTAGATTTTCAATCTTTTAGATTGACTTCAATCCAAAATCCACGCATCTAAAATCGGCACGGTCAAAGTCTTAACCTTATTCCTTTTAACTTTTACCTTGGGATTACGCAGCTCTGAGTCCGTAGGCAGATAGACGCATGATATCACGGGTATTGAAGCCAATATTACTTAAGGCTTCACCGTACTGAATCATAAAATCTTCTACCAACGCTTCCTTTTCCATTGCCAATACTTCGGCATCATCAGCGACTTGGTTAAGCATTTGCCAAACAATAGGAAGATTTTGGCGGTTTGCTTCTTCTAATTCAGCTTTTGATTCTTCAAAGTGTTCTTTTAACCAAACTTCTCCAAAATTTAGGTGACTGTATTCATCTTTAACAACACCTTCAGTAATTTTACGAGCAAAATCATCAGCTACAGGGATATAGATGTTATATGCTGCGATCGCAAAACATTCGATAATTAAAGATTGAATTAGCAAGCAAGTAACGATTTTGCCTTCTTGTGCTGCTATTTGAAAATTTTGATGCAATTGAGCAAAAAATTGTTTAGCAAACGACCTATCTGGCGTTACCTGGAGATTGCGCCCACAAGCTTCAAATCCCTTTTTGTGACGGCTTTCCATTTTGGAAAGACGAATTAGGTCATCTTTGTGTTCACTCAGCAGTTCAGCAAGTCTCAGATAATTTTCATACGCTTCTTGTTCCCCTTCAATCACGATTGCATTAACCCGACTATAAGCGTCTTTATAGGTTTCGCTCTTGAAATCGATTTCAGGTTGATTTGCTAGCTGCTGCATTGTACGTTCACTCCTGAACATATGATACATTGGATACCAAAATTGTATTTAACCCTATAAAAGTAGGGCAATGGTGATCTCAGGGCGTAAAACACCCAGAGTGTGAATTCCCGGAGGGTATGTCTACAGTCATGAAATCAGTTATCAGTTACCAATTACCAGTTACTAGTTGATAACTGATAACTGTTTACTGATTTCATCCTTACATCCTTATTTTTACTCACTGTGGTTTAATTTAACTTAACAAGTCACTTATAGTTATAGATTAGCTGTTGCTGGGAGCATTAGTGTAGCTCCTGTAGAATGAGCTTTACTCTCATAACAAAAAACAAATGGTTGGATCTTAATTTAGTTCATGTCCAAGCCACTCTGGAATCTTAAATCTCCCTCTTTATGGAGTTTGGGAATACTTTTGTTAGGGGCGTTGATTGTCTTATTACCCCTTTTTGTAGTTTTCTTGACATCTTTTGCACAGTCTGGAACTATTCCTACTCTGTTCCCTCAAAACGGTTGGTCTTTAGATAACTACCGTCAAGCTTGGCAACAAGGTAAATTATTGCTGGCATTTGCTAATTCTACTTTGGTAGCATTGGCTGTTACAGGTTTTCAGATTGTGACTTCTGCATTGGCAGGTTATGCTCTAGGAAGGCTGAAATTTCGCGGTAGACAAGCATTGCTATTGTTTGTGTTAGCAACACTAGTGATTCCCTTTCAATTACTCGTGATTCCTATATTTCTGGTATTGAAATGGGGACATCTAATTAACACTTACTGGGCTTTGATTTTACCAACAGCAGCTAATGGTTTCGGTATCTTCTTGTTACGGCAATATTTCTTAACAATTCCTGTAGAGTTGGAAGAAGCAGCAGCAATAGACGGGGCTAACCGTTTACAAATTTTGTGGCAAATAATCTTACCTCTAGCACGTCCAGCGTTGGTAACGTTGTTTTTGTTCACCTTTATCGGTGAATGGAATGATCTATTTAAGCCGTTAGTATTTACTACAAAACCCCAATTGAGAACTGTACAGCTAGCTTTGGCTGAGTTTCAGCAGCAATTTACCAATAACTGGCCTTTGCTAATGGCGGCAGTAACTATAGCCACTGTACCTATTTTATTGTTATTTCTCCTTGGTCAGCGTCAATTGATTCAAGGTATTGCCACAACAGGAATTAAAAAGTGAATTGATATCATTTTGTATACTTAAATTAATTTATACTAAAATGTTGTCTTAAATCATGCTAACCATACCAGTATTACTAGGTATACCGATTTTAAATTTTAGAAATTAAATTAAGTGGTATAGGTTAATGCCTTTTTTCTTTAACTTAGGATCGATAATCCACATAATCCACATAGTTTGTTAACTATGAACAAATTGTTGCTGGGATTTAGGTTTGCTTGTCAGCAAATCTCAACAATTCCTGCTTGGAAGTGCCTTTGTGGTTAAATTAAAATTTATTTTTTCACTACATAGACGCGGTAGCGGCTATTTGCAGAAGTCGCTACGCGCCTAAGCGCAGGGTAGACACTAAGACACAAAGAAAACTACGCTTTGAAGGTTACACCTCGACAGGACTAGGTGAAAATGTCAAGGAACTCAGGCTTTCACCTTTAAACTTTTCCCGACTTACACCCGTCAATGTTTAAGATGATGAACGATTAGTGTGCCTCTCCAACTCGGCTAATAATAAACTAAAACCCCATGAGTAAGTCTCCCCAGCAAAATTGTAAATCTCCAATCCTTAGCCTTAGCCTTAGCAACAAACGTTTATGGTTGCTGGTGTTGGGTCGTAGTGGCGTTGCTTTAGGTGGCATTTTAATAATAGGATTTGTCGGTGGTGCTTGGCGGTTGTGGAATTTTATTCAGAAAGATTTAACACCGTTAGCAGAAAAAAATCTTACTACTACACTCAATCGTCCAGTCAAGCTTGGAGAAGTTAAAGGATTTTCGTTGACAGGAGTACAGTTTGGGGCTTCAGCTATTCCTGCGACACCAACAGATGCAGATCATGTTGTAGTCGAAGCTGTAGAAGTTGGTTTTGAACCATTACAGTTAGTTTTTAAGCATCACTTAAAGTTGGATGTCACCCTAGTCAATCCAGACGTTTACGTGGAACAGGATCAACAAGGGCGTTGGCTGACAACCACGATCAAAAAACGAAGTCAGGGCGAACTAATTCAAACAGATTTAGATAAAATACGGTTCCGCAATGCCCAGTTGATATTAGCACCACGCAAGAGAGATATAGAAGACAAAAAAGACAGGGGGAATATAAATCAAAAACTCCCCACGTCTGGTAATTCCGGCGTCATCACATCTTCTCCCCTCTCCTCTCCAGTTCCATTTTCACAAATAAGCGGAACTGCCCAACTGTTAGAAAACAACCAGGTAATTAGGTTGGACTTGACAGGAAAACCAAACAGTGGTGGTAATGTTGGCTTGAAAGGAGATATTCGTCCCAAGACATGGGCTACAAATTTACAAATACGTGGACAAGAGTTACTAGCCTCTGATGTGACGCGCTTAGTTAAGTTACCACTTGTGTTAGAAGCTGGTCGAGTCAATGGCGATTTGCAGATGCAGTTTCAAATTGGGCAAACTCAGCCGCCCATTTTATTTGGTAGTGTTGATTTGCAAACGGTTCGGTTTCAAGTTCCGAAAGTTCCACAACCGTTTTTCAATTCTCAAGGGAGGCTGCGCTTTCAAGGTACAGAAATTAAACTTGACAATGTGATCGGCAGCTACGGCAAAATCCCATTAATCGCTAACGGTATTATTGACACCAATGCTGGTTATAAGTTGGCAGGGCGTGTGAATGGTGTCAATGTCGCTAATGTACAAGAAACTCTTAAACTCAAACTACCTGTACCTGTAACTGGGGAATTGCAAGCAGATTTGCAGTTTACAGGAAAAACAACCGATCCGATGATTACAGGCATTGTTACCACTCACAAGACAGCCCAGATTGATAAAGTTGATTTTGAAAATGCGAGTGGCAAGTTTGAGTTTGCACCAAAAGATGAAGTCATTGTCTTTAAAGACATTCGAGGTAAAGCTAAAGTTGGTGGTGATGTAACGGGTACTGGCAAAGTTGAGTTAGGGACAGTACCTCGTTTGAATTTTAATTTATCTGCTAAGAATGTTCCTGGTGATGCGATCGCTCTTCTTTATAACTCTCAACCGACTATAAAAGTTGGTACTGTCTCTGGTACAGCCCAGATGACTGGTAATACCGACAATGTGCAAACAACAGTACAATTCCAAGCCCCCCAAGCCCAGTATCCCGCCACTGGTGAAGTTGTGGTCAATAGCGATCGCACTCTTAATTTCCGTAATGTTGCTTTGAGTGTCGCTGGTGGTAAAGTTCAGGCTGCTGGCAGTTGGAATAACCAGAATTGGCAAGCTGTGGCTGATGCTAATGGTGTACAAGTAGAACCTTTTGTCAACCCCAAACAACTAGAAAATATCAATCTTGATGATGCCCGCTTCAACGGTCGTCTGTTTCTTTCTGGTAGTTCCGCACCCTGGAAACTGGCTAAGATTCGTACCGAGAATGCTAAAGTTAAAGTCGCAAATGGCACAGTGGCAGTTTCTAATATTCAGCTAGGGGAAAATAGTTTTTCTGCCAAACTTGTGGCGGATGGTGTGAGATTGGTGCATTTACTGAAAAAACCAGCACCCGCCTTAAAGCCAGCATTACAAGCTGCGATGGCCGGTACATTTCAAATATCGGGTAATACAAATAATTTTGACCTCAAAACCCTACGTGGAAATGGTTCAGCCAGTTTAGCTGTTAGCAGTGGTACAGTAACTGCTACAAATATTCAAGTGGCTAGCGGTGTTTATCAGGCACAACTGCAAGCAAAGAACGCTCCACTACAACAATTAACACCATTAATACCGCAATTACACGGCTCAGTCACTGGTCAGTTCAACGTCGCTGGTTCCGTCGAGTCCTTTCAACCAGAGACAATTCAAGCTCAAGGTCAAGCAAAACTCAATGTTGCTAATGGCACTTTCACAGCCACAAATATCCAAGTCGCTAACGGTCGCTATCAGGCTGTAGTGAATGCTGCGGGTGTGGCATTAAATCGGTTTCAGCAGCAGTTAGAAGGTGAATTTGGCGGTAAAGCCCAAGTGACTGGAAATTTGGCAAGTTCTAACTTAGCAGATGTACGGGCAACAGGTAAGGTAAGCTTTTCCCAAGGTCTAGCGGGGATTGATCGACCACTGAGTGCGGTTGTCGGCTGGAATGGAGAAAAGTTGCTCGTTGAACGAGCAACAGCCCCTGGGTTAAATGCCAGTGGTTACATATTAGCCAATACTAATCAAGCTGGCATACCGGAAATTACGGAGTTGAGTCTTGACGTCAAAGCCCAAGATTACAATCTGCAACAGTTGCCGTTAAAGTTGCCTGAATCTGTAGATTTGGCTGGAAAAGCTGATTTTAATGGGCAAATAACTGGTAATTTACCTGTACCAAATTTGGCAGGAAAACTAGCACTACGAGACTTAAAGGTGAATAAATTGGCTTTTGAGTCAGCGTTAAATGGTAACATTCAATCAATGCCAGAAAGTGGTTTAAATTTGGATGTCGCTGGCAAGCGTGATAAAATTGCTCTCAATCTTGATGCCAATAATCGTCCTAATTCTTTCGCTGTGAAATGGCAACAAGCTTTGGCAACTGGTCAAGCACAGGGTGAAAATTTAGCCGCAAAAATCGAAAATTTTCCCTTAAAAGTATTGAATTTGCCAGTACCTGCGAATACTTATTTGGGTAAAGGAGAAGTAACAGGTTCTCTGAGTGGAGATTTTCAAATTAATCAAAATACATTAGCAGTAGTTGGAGATGCGGCGATCGCACAACCGCAACTTGGTCGAATTAAAGGCGATCGCTTACAAGCTCAATTCCGCTATGAAGCTGGTAAAGTCAGCCTGAACAATAGCGCCTTTATTAAAGGAAACAGTCGCTATGCTTTCACTGGTGAGTTTACACCCACAGCTACAACTCCCCAAATCAAAGGCAAACTCAATATCAGGCAAGGTGAAATCCAAGATATATTAACAACACTCCAGTTTTTTGAACTACAAGATTTTCAACGCTTAACATCTACGCCAACCTATGGTAGTGCGAGTGACCTCAACACCGTACCAGTAGGTTTAGGAAATCAACCTGTATTAGATCAAATCCGACGCTTTTCGGAAATTAAAGCACTCATCGCTCAACAGCAACAACAACGGCGTGATGCTTCTTTAGTACCAGATTTAGCAGATTTACAAGGAACTTTTAACGGTGAAATTAATCTTGATACTGCTACAGCAAACGGAATAGCAGCAGACTTTAAATTAGATGGTCAAAACTTTGTCTGGGGACGAAAAAGCGAACCCAATCGGAGATATACAGTAGAGCAAATCATCGCTCGCGGTAAATTTGAAAATGGTATTCTCAGGTTATTACCTCTGCGCCTGGAATCTGAAGATAAACTGCTTGCCTTTACAGGTAATATTGGCGGTACAGAACAATCTGGCCAGCTACGGGTGAAAAATTTCCCTTTGGAAATTTTAAGTAATTATGTCAATTTACCAGTGGGTGCAACAGGTAATATCAACGCTACAGCAACTTTAGCAGGCAGTATCAAAAATCCCCAAGCCAAAGGAGAATTGCAAGTTACACAAGGAACTCTGAATCGAAAAGGCATAGAATCGGCTATTGCTAGTTTTAGTTATAACGATGGACGCTTAAATTTTGGCAGTAACCTCATAGTTGCCAGATCAGAACCTGTTACTATTACTGGGAGTGTTCCTGCTAAATTACCTTTTGCTAGTGCAGCACCAGATAGTAATCAAATCAATCTGGATGTGCAGGTGAAAAACCAAGGTTTAGCAATTTTAAACTTGTTCACCGATCAGGTGGCTTTTGAAAACGGAGAAGGACAAGTCAATCTTACTGTACGCGGAACAAAAGAACAGCCAATAGTCAATGGTATTGCTGCTGTCAAAAATGCCACATTTTCCGCGCAGGCTTTACCAGGAAAATTGACTGATGTCACAGGAAAGGCTCAGTTTGATTTTGACCGGATTAGAGTTGAAAGTCTCTATGGTAATTTTAGTCAGGGAAATGTAGTGGCTAAGGGAGAAATTCCCATTTTCACTAACTCACAAAAACAAATAGATAATCCCTTTACTGTGTCTTTGAATAAGTTAGCAGTGAATTTGAAGGGACGGTATCAAGGAGGAGTGAGTGGTAATTTGCAGATTACTGGTTCTGCCTTAAGTCCAGTAATTGGTGGTAATCTCAAACTAGCTAATGGTCAGGTTCTAATTACAGAATCAGCTAACAACGCTATAAATGCAGGCAATAATGGTCAAGAAATTACTTATGCCAAAACAAATAAGCCAGAAAAATCTGAAAATAGTAATACAGTAACACAATTTAATAACCTAGAGTTGGTATTAGGTAAAAATGTAGAAATTGCCTTACCACCTATTCTCAGTTTTGGCGCTACTGGTTCTTTGAAAGTCAATGGTTCACTTAATAATCCAAAACCAGAAGGAACTATTCGGCTACGGGGCGGAGATGTAAATTTATTTACTACTCAATTTAATCTCGCCCGTGGTTATCAAAATAAAGCGACTTTTAGAGGAAATCAAAATCCTGATTTAGACATCCGCCTTTTTGCTAACGTATTAGATGTCAATCCCTCCCAAGTAACTACCTCACCTTTTTCCTCTGAAATCAGTGATGAAATCATTACGTCCTTTGAACCTGTAAATACAGTCCGGGTTGAAGCCAGAATCGATGGGCCAGCTAACCAACTCAACCAAAATCTCGAACTCACCAGCAATCCTCCCCGCAATCAAACAGAATTAGTTGCTTTACTTGG
This sequence comes from Pelatocladus maniniholoensis HA4357-MV3, assembly GCA_019359115.1. Classification (GTDB taxonomy): domain Bacteria; phylum Cyanobacteriota; class Cyanobacteriia; order Cyanobacteriales; family Nostocaceae; genus Pelatocladus; species Pelatocladus maniniholoensis. Next base: position 7,374 of record JAHHHW010000153.1, on the reverse strand, counting down.
AGGTGGTTTTGTACAAACATTAGGACGTGGGGATAGCACTTTAGGACTTGTGAATTTAGCGGGTTCGGCTTTGAATATTCAACGAACTTTTAACCAAATCGGAAACGCTTTTGGTTTAAGTGAACTACGTGTGTTTCCGACTGTCGCTTCCGATGATCCTGATAATCCACAAGCAACAAAGAGAACTTTTTCAATGGATCTGGCTGCGGAAGCAGGGATTGATGTTTCGCGTAATATTTCTTTTTCCGCCCTCAAAGTTTTGACGAGTGACGAACCACCACAATTTGGTTTTAATTACCGTTTTAATTCCGAATTACGTCTGCGTACTTCCACTGATTTATCTGGTGATACTCAGGCAGTATTTGAGTATGAAAATAGGTTTTGATTTGGCAAGGATGGGGGATTGGGGAAGGTGGAGTCTACCTTCCCCAATCCCCATTCCATATTATTTTTTAATTTTAATATCTCAAATAATATGAGCTATGTTTTAGGAATAGATGGTGGTGGAAGTAAGACAATTTGTGTCTTAATGAATGATCAAAAAGAAGTAATTTATCGTGGTGAAGCAGGTGCATCTAATTATCAAGTTATCGGAGTTGAAGCAGCTATCACATCTATTCAAACTGCAATTATTACAGCTTTAAATAAAATTGAGAATGTCACAGTAGAAGCTATTTGTTTGGGATTAGCTGGTGTTGGTCGTCCCGTCGATATTAAAATTATCAAAAGTATTGTAGACTATTTGCAAAATAGTGGTTGTATTCCTATAGTCTGGTCATTAAAATCATCTAATATCATCATCGCAAATGATGCTTTGATCGCCTTGGTTGGTGGAATCGGGGATGATGTAGGAATTGTAGTTGCTGCTGGCACTGGTTCTATAGTTTTGGGTCAAAATCAGCAAGGAAATATTAAAAGGGTCGGGGGTTGGGGTTATCTTTTAGGAGATGAAGGTAGTGCCTATAAAATTGCTGTTGCTGGTATGCAAGCGGCTTTAAAATCTTATGATGGACGTGAGATGCAAACCAGAATTGTAGAGGATTTAAAGCAGTATCTCAGTTTAGCAAATATAGAAGATTTAATTGAAGTTATATATCGGCGTGGTTGGGGTGTTAAAGAAATAGCAGCTTTAGCACCAATTATTGATCATGCAGCCACCGCAGGTGATGAAATCGCGAATCAAATTATTGACGGTGCTGTGCAAGAGTTAGTTAAAGCAACTTCTACAGTTATTAATGCTATTTTTAATTCTGGTGATGTTTTGGAAATAGTCACAACTGGAAGTGTATGGCAAGGTGAATGCAAGATGCATGAAAGATTTTCAGCATCTGTTGTGAAGAAATTTCCTGCTACCAAAGTTATTTTGCCAAGATATGAACCTGCTTATGGTGCTGGTTTGTTGGCGTTGAAGAGTTTGGTAGGAGACAAGGAAAATTGAGGCGATCGCCTATGTTGTCTGATATGGTTCATCTGTGTAGGCCAGCTGTACCCCTCTACTAACTACAAAAATCAATACATTTATTTCAACTAAGTTACGGATTGAATTTTTCAGTCAAATTTGGAATAACATAAGCTGAGTGGTCAATTCCTCGGCTAGGAAAACGTTTTTATGACAAAAGTCACAGCGCAAGAAATAGCACAGTTTCGCTCTCAACTCGCAGAATATCCCACAGTGATGGAAGCACTGGATGTAATTGAGGATTGTGATGGCGATCTGGAAGATGCAGCAATGACATTAGCTATTCGAGCTGGACAACAACCAGAAACAGGTAATTCAGAGTGGTTAGATGCTTTGGCGAAAAAGTGGCGTACTCTGATTTGTGAACAGAGATTTCGCGAAGATTTGCTCCAAGGTTCAGTCCAAAGCTTGATGGCACAGATAAAATCAATATCTACATTTCCGCAGATTTTAGCAACACCAGTTTTGATGTATGTCTTCAAACAAGGTGTAAACTCTTTTTGTGAACCACTAGATGAAGTTTTGGAATAAAAATATAGAATTCACAGTCAATTGTCCATCCGTCAAAAATTTTTATTAGTTAACATTGACAATTGACCTTTGATGTTTGACCAAACAAGGCAAAAGTCACTCATTCAAAAGGCACTTCCTAAGAAAAAGTGCTGGTACTAAGCCCCTAAATTTATTTATGGAACGATCAGGAAAACATTTATTACTCTCCGAGAAGCCGCTACGCGTCTATGAGATGCTCCCGCACCGAAGTTGCTATGTCCGTGGTTATTTCCCCTCAATTTATTTATGAGGATTATCTTTTTACTTTTTACTTTTTACTTTTTACTTTTTAACTTTGACCACTGATACCCTGGTAAATAGAGCAAATTTTAACTGAGACAACTTTTGTTATATAAATGAATTACCTTATTGCCGTATTAGCAGACCGTATTCAAGCCGAAGCAGCTTACTTAGCCTTAGAAAAAGAAGGCATAAAAAGTACAATTCTCGGTAAGGGTTATAAAAGTGCCGATGAGTTTGGCTTAATTGATCCCAAAGAAGTAGCTCAAAAACAAGCAAGACTCATGGCTTTCTGGCTAATACCCTTTGGATTTTTTGCAGGAACAACTTTCAGCCTGATCACCGGGTTAGATACTTTTGCTTGGGCGGGTGAAATTGGTAATCATGTAGTAGGGGGATTGCTAGGAGCAGCGAGTGGTGCTTTAGGTAGTGTATTTGTTGGTGGTGGAGTTGGGTTAATTGCTGGTAGTGGCGATGCTTTACCCTACCGCAACCGCTTGAATGAAGGTAAATACTTAATAGTGGTACAAGGTTCTGAAAGTGTTCACCGTCAAGCAACTCGGATTTTACGTCAATTTGAGCCAGAAAATATTCAGGGTTATAAAGAGTAGGTTTTGTTTGTTTGTTGTACCCTGTGGGAAGTCGCGATCGCGTCTATGGAAAAAATCACCACTAACCACTATACGGGCGAGCGGCCGTACTCTAGGAGAAGCCGTTATCGCGTCTACGCCCCTACTCACCATTAACATAATTATTTAATAATGTTACCAAGAGAAGAACTTTTAAAAGGTATTGAAAATAGAGATACTGTTGCTCGTGTCATTGATCAAGCAGAACAGGCGATTAAAACTTGGGAAGTTGTCTTCACAGATTTTGTTTCTCCTCCAGAGTTGGCGGAAGTTCAACGGATATTTAGTCGCTTAACTGAGGTGCAATTACAGGTGTGGGGAGGATATCCGCAAGCAGAACGCCAAAGAATTGCGATCGCACGTTCGGAACTTCCTTTAGATTTATCTCAAGTGGCGATCGCAGCATTAGATATTGCTGGTAATTTTCTCTTTGATACTGCGACTCACCGGGACTTTTTAGGCGCGATGTTAGGAACTGGTATTATCCGTGAAAAGACTGGGGATATTATTGTACTAGGCGAACGGGGAGCGCAGGCGATTGTCGTACCGGAATTGGTGGAATTTTTAGAAATGAACCTCAAGCAAGTGCGTTCAGTTCCGGTTAAAACTCAACGCATTGACTTAAGTGAATTAAAAATACGAGAACCGAAGAAAAAAGAATTAACCACCGTTGAAGCTTCCTTAAGATTAGATGCGATCGCCTCAGCTGGGTTTGGCATGTCCCGCAGTAAAATGGTGGAATTAATTGATGGTGGTGATGTGCGCGTCAATTGGAAAGAAATCACTCAAGCTAGTTCTCAAGTCAAAACAGGTGATTTAATAGCCATTCGTGGTAAGGGACGTTTAGAAGTTGGGGAAATTGCGATTACCAAAAAAGACAGATATCGTCTGCAACTGACTCGTTATATGGCGTAGATCTAGCGAAGCTGTCACCAGGGGCAAGATAGGCTGAAAGTACTGCTATGAAAGGCTTTCAGACTATAAGCTTCTTGGATATACGAACAAAGCGTATTTTTAGACACATTCACCCCGTCTCAATTGGCAACCTGACATTGAGATCCAAACGAAAAGTACCATAGGGATTAACGTGACCCCAAATTAAAGGGGAAAGCGCCCGCAAATCCTCCAACTTCATCAACCGCATCCATTGTGATTGGGACAAAACCTCCTGAATCATTAAAGTATTTATATATACCAAAGATATCTGGAGCAAATGCAGAGATAACACAGCTAATTCTTGGTCGGACAAACGATTAGTAGCAATCTCTCCACCCTTGCCATAAAAAATAAAACTGTTAGCACTATTCCAGTTCTCCACGACATTTAGTCCAGCATTTATCTCTTGTCGCAGTTCAACCGAATGCAGGTATTTACATAAAAATATAGTTTTTACAGCCTTGCCTAATTCCGCCAAGGCTTGATAAGTAGGGTGTAATAAATTACCCCTAGTAAAACGCTTCAAGATGGCTTCAGTTTCTGCCATACCCAAACGCAAAGCAGTAGCATACTTCACCATCTGGTCGTATTGTTGGCGAATTAAATCCCAGTTAATAGCGCGAGTTAAAATCGGTTGCAAGTTTGGATAAGCATCATTATTTCCAGTTGACGGGCGGTATAATTTCTGAACATTTATACGTTTAAGACGGGGCATTAACTGAAAACCCAGTAAATGACAGAAAGCAAAAGCCACTTCATTTTGACCGTGACTATCTACATAATTTGTCTCCACTTTCATTTCAGTACAGTGGCGTAATAATCCTTCAATCATGGCTGCAACTTCAGAGGAAGAACAAGTTTTTAACTGCGAGTAAATACAAACAGAATTCTTCTCAACGTGCCAATAAATCATCACACCCCGTCCACCATAGCGGATGTGCCACTCAGTCATTAAATTTTGATCCCAAGCACCAAACTTTTTCGAGTCAGAAGCGCAGGCGGTTGTACCCTCTCCCCAAATAGTGGGAATTCTGGCAGTAAAAATTGCATTTGCAACACAGGCAATAGCATTGCGTAATTGTTCTTTCTGAATAAAATGACGCTTGACATGGAGTAAATCTTGATAATTATCGCCTTTAATCTCATCACTTAAACGCTTTAATCCAGTATTCGTTCCTAAACCATATAAACAAAGTAACAAGCGTTTTTGTAAAGTATAGTCGCCTAAAACCTCTCTGGTTGATACAGTCCGAAAGTGTTGGCTAAAATTTACTCGTAAATCAGTTTCCTTGAGAATATCTAAGAGGCTAGTCATCCGCCAACGTCGAGTAATTTCACTTTTTAAGCGAGTCAAATTAGCAGGTTCATTTTGAGGATTCAGAGGAGAAACACAAATTCGACTTTTACCTGTGTTTTTAATTGTGACTAATTTGTTCTTAAGTATTCCTTTAGACAATAAAGTTAATGCTTCATCCATCTGCTTTTGCAAATTAGCAATAAAGACTTCCACATCTGAGGGTTGTTTCAATGCTTGGAAATATTCTAATCTTTGCGCCTCAAAATCAGCAGGTAAATCTTCTTCAGGGTTTCTGTAACGATTAGCGCCTACAACCCAGATTTCCTTGCATCTGAGCTTTTCTCTCAATGCTTGCAGCACGCTCAACTCATAATTAATGCGATTAACTTTGATTTCGTCGTCTGCTCCCGTCTCTAAGATAATTTCTTGCCAACCACTACGTAATACCCCATCAATGGGTATATCTTCTCCTGCATCATAATAACGTTGTTTACTATCAGCATACTTTTTAAGTATTGATATCGCTTGAATAACTGGACGATGAACTTCATTATTTGAACGGAATTCTAGCTTGTTTAAAATTAACGGTAAAATTCGCCGATAATATCCACCATAAGAAGAACGCATCACCGTATAAACTTTCTCACGGTAAGCATTTCCTGTAGATTTATACTCTTTTACTAAATTCTTGAGAGTTACCTCACTTACCACCGGAAAAATCACATCTTTGATTGTGCCATCAGGTGTTTTCAAGGAAGCTTCTGCCATTTGGTAGAGGAGATTATTCTTCCCATGAACCCGTTTAAAATCCTGAATAAGTTCTTTATCTACACGTTTTTCTGCATTGGCTCCTATGCGATGCACAATCTGGATGAGTAACTCTACTAAATTATCTATAACTTCTTGACTTCTGAGCCAACAAAAAGCTGTAAATAGTGTGTAGCGGATATGTTCTGGGTGACGGCGTAAGTCACGAGGATGTTCAACTACTACTCGACTTTTATAGACTTGGAGAACTTTAGTGGGGATTTTTTTAAATAAGTCTGCTGGTAATTCTAATTGCTCAAAAATCTCTAACTTAGCGACTTCTTTTTGAAAACTTTCTACACCAATTCTGCCTGGGTCTGTTTTTAATTCAGCCCATGTTAATATGGGAATTTCAGTGCTGATTTCTGAGTTGTTCGTGTTATCTAACTGTTGACATAATTGGATATCTCTCGGATTATTCAGTTGTTTATCATGATTTACTTCTGTGATATCATCTAATTCCTGATCTGAAGCTTTCTCTTTCAAAAAATCATCTATCCACTTTTTAGATTGGTGAGATAGTTGGGAAGTTATGTCCCGAAAAAATTTAGATTCAAAATTCTTGATAGCAGAGCGAATGATACGTTCTAATCTGGAATCTGTTGGGGGTTCAAGTTTTAAATTCCGTAGTCTCGCTATGGCGGCAAGTTTTAGCTGTTCAAATTTTAACTCATAAATTAATGCTTGTTCAGCTAACCAATTAGTTAACTCTTTAGCATCGCTAACTTTGGTTTCTCGAAATCCAAAGAATTCTCTAATTTGAGCGCGATGATATTTTATGGAGCGTCCTTGCCAATCGTAGTAAGAGTACTTCTCTGGGGGAATATCTAAAAGTTTGGCAACATAATTAACAACGCTTATGGAGATTTCTTGATTATTAAGAGGAAACCTGGCATAAATCTCAAAAAACTTCAGCAATATAGCAAAACCTAACCTATTCTCATCATTTTTTTGATTCAGTAATGCTAATTCCTCTGGGACTAGCGTCGCTCTGTGGGGAAGATTGAGCGGGGGCTTACAGCCAAAATTAATCGTAAGACACTTCAGGGTTTAGCGAGCGCACTTGGCGTGCCTCAAGAATATTTGGATGCTGTAATCAAGGGCGAGGAAGTATCTCAGCTTAGAGGGGTTAAGTTTTGTCCTCAATGTTGGAATCCTGGTGCGGCGGTTGACCCTATGTGGGGTCATGTCAAAGCCAAGTTTTGTTATCTGTGCGGTACACCGATTCGAGCTAACTGCGCGAATTGCGGTGAGTTGGTGTTGTCTTTGAGACACCGATTTTGTCCAATTTGCGGCTGTGCTTATAAAACGCCCGTCAAAACAGCTCAAACCAAATCATGAACTCTTTTTTCTCAAACCCATATTCCACAATACTTTCAGCCTATCTTGCCCCTGGTGACAGCTTGGCGGGTAAGGAGGCACACGTCACCGTGTCCCCCTCCCCTCAGAACGGC
>JAHHHW010000152.1 GCA_019359115.1 Pelatocladus maniniholoensis HA4357-MV3 | reverse complement strand
CTAGATATTAGTTCTGGTTCTGAGCAAGAGGAGGAAGATCCACAAGATTGAGTCTCTCTTGTTATTCGCGATTCAAGCTCGCGAATAACTTTCCTTTCTTTATTTTTGCAAAATTGGGATGCTCCCACTGATTCTACAATTATTAGCTGCTCCCTTTGGTGCTGATGCTGTTAATCCTGCACGTCGAATTTTGGGACGTATTTTGATCGAAAGGGGAGCAAACCATCTGACTGTTGAACAAGTTCAAGGAACTCTCAAGAGCGCTATTTCTTTATTAGCTTTGCAAGCAGTGCAAGAAAAAGCCAAAGTTCATGGCTGGTTAGGAAATCAAATTCAACAAGCCCACACTTTATTAGTGAAGGCAATTTTTGAGCCTAGCGAACAAGACAAAAATTACTGGATTGGAATTTGCCGGATTCCAGAACATTTATTAAAATTGGATCTTCCTCATCCAGAATATAATCACTGCGAAGCACCAGGAGTATTTCGATATGAAAACAAAACACTACTGGATCACCGCAAAGAAGATTTTTTAGAATTTTTAGAAGCATGTCCAGATTATATGAGTCCTGCACAAGCCCTTGAAGAATGGTTAAAGCAAACTATTCCATATTTATTTGAATTACTAAATACAAAATTACAAGATTCGATCAAAACTTGTTTTGCTATACAATTAACCCAGGATAATTCATCTGCTTTACTCGAAAATTTTCTATAATCAATCAAAATTAATTTTCATAAAAATACATAATGAATTTAATCATTAAACAATACAAAGGACTTGGTGCTATAAAACTAGGAATTACAAGAGAAGTTCTGCGTCAGATTATCATCGGTTGTAGTGGAGAACTAAAAAGTTTTATGAAAAAGCCTACTTCAGAAATACTTACAGATTCCTTTAATAATCTAGGCATAGAAAATCAGCAGGAATCCGAAAGAAGCAAAAATTTTGTAGATAACTTAAAGTTGGCGAAAAAACTGATAAATAATAATCTCAAACAACAAGAAGCTAAAAAGACACATGAATCTGAAAGAATCAGCAAGACAAACTCTCAAAACTTAGAGGGATTATCACCAAAACTCAAAGAAGCACATCATGTACAAAAAGATATGGATGTAGGAAGAAATCGCCAGTTAGCTCAACAAATCGGAGAACCTTCCTCAACTCATGCTGCTAAATCCAGTGAGATAAAATCTCAATCCAGGGAAATATCTCATCCAGATAAAAATCAGAGTGAGAAAGGAGAAGCTTCTTCCACACGTTCTCCTAAACAGCAAGAGCTAGGAAAAAATGTAAATGAGAGCAAAAATCAAAGATTAGCTCATCAAATGAAAGATTCTTCTGTAAATCGTCCTCAAAAATATACTGAAGTCAAATCTGTACCAAAAGAAAATTCTACAAATTCGAGACGAGACATATAGCTAAATATAATTAGGACAATATTTTACAAATTCGTAACGCATATTATTTCGGAAAAACTCTGCGTCCCTCTGTGTTGAAAAACGTTATGCTTTTATGCAAAGGTGTATTTAACTAGCCGCTAGCGTTTTTATGTGGTGAAAAAATAAATCCTATTTTCAAATATTGAGTATAAAGTTATGGCTTACGCAGACTTCGTAACTCGCTTGAATCCCCAAACTATGCTTTTTAAGCCTGGTACAAAGATCAATATAAAAGACTTTGACCCAGACTATAAAAGTGACTTCCGAAAAAGTGAAGCCAAACAGCTATTACAATGGGAGGTCGAAGAGTTAGCGAAGTATCAGGATATGCTTTATGCTCAAGACACTTATGCTTTGCTAATTATTCTTCAGGCATTGGATGCTGCTGGTAAAGATAGTACTATTAAACACGTCATGTCAGGGGTTAATCCTCAAGGTTTTCAAGTGTTTAGTTTCAAAGCCCCTTCAGCCGAGGAACTAGATCACGATTATTTGTGGCGGTCATTTAAAGCTTTACCAGAACGGGGACGCATCGGGATTTTCAATCGTTCTTACTACGAAGAAGTACTAGTGGTGCGTGTCCATCCAGAACTCCTCACTAGACAAAATTTACCTCTCCAGACAACAGACAAGCACATTTGGCAACAAAGATTTGAAGAGATAAATAACTTTGAAAAATATCTTGTTAATAATGGCATAGTAGTGCTGAAATTTTTCCTCAATGTCTCAAAAGAAGAGCAGAAAAAACGCTTTTTGAGACGAATTGAGCTTCCTGAAAAAAATTGGAAATTTTCTAGCGGTGATGCCAAAGAACGGCAATTCTGGGATGAATATATGAAAGCTTATGAAGATGTCTTTAATCATACGAATACAGAATGGGCGCCTTGGCATATTATCCCAGCCGACCATAAATGGTTTACGCGCATTTGTGTAGCTTATTTTGTCTACGAGAAGATGAAATCCCTCAACTTAGCATATCCCAAAGTCAGTGAAGAACATTACATAGAACTGCTAAGAGCAAAGGAAATACTTGAAACACAGGAGTAATAGAATTTGGACAAGTTGTTCAGTTATCAGTTATCAGTTAAGTAGGTAGGTGTAATTAAAGATAAAATAAAACCTCACCCTGCCTCCGGCTTCCCTCTCCTTAGTAAGGCTACGGTGTACACACAAATCTAGGTTGAGCGCATCTGTACCGCTCATAGCGCAAGTCCTCTGAAGAGGACTCAAAAAAAAGTTTGTTCCAGTCCACTTGAGTGGACTTTCGCTATGAGCCTGGAACTTTAGTTCTAGGCCGGATACAGTTTCAACTTATCTTCTTTTAGGATGGTTGTTTTGGCATAGTTTCACGGTATCCTGGACGTAGCCAAACCATAGGAGCATAGGTCGAGCGCCAATGCAGACAACAGCAGAACAAACCAATCCCCTGGCTGGCAAACCTGCTCCAGCCAATATTTTGATTAATGTTGAACAGCTTTTGGATCAGTACTACACGGTTCATCCCGACCCGAATAATACACTACAACGTGTTAGTTTTGGAACATCGGGCCATCGTGGTACTTCTACCAATGGCACATTCAATGAAGACCATATTCTTGCAGTATCTCAAGCGGTTGCTGAATATCGCAAGAGCCAGGGTATTAATGGGCCGCTGTACATGGGTATGGATACACACGCACTCTCGACTCCAGCCCAAAAGTCTGCGTTGGAAGTACTTACAGCGAACAATGTAGAAGTTTATATCGCCGCAGGTGAAGGTTATGCACAATACACACCGACACCAGCAGTATCCCACGCCATTCTCACCTATAACAAAGGTAGAACTAGTCAATTAGCAGACGGGATCATTATTACCCCATCTCATAACCCCCCAAGTGATGGTGGTTTTAAATACAACCCACCTTCAGGCGGTCCGGCGGAACCTGAAATTACTAAATGGATTCAAACCCGCGCCAATGAGTTGATGGCAAATAATAACCGGGATGTGAACCGAATTAGTTATGAATCTGCGCTACAGGCAGCCACAACTCATTATTTTGACTTTATTACTCCCTACGTCAACGATCTCGAAAATATTGTTGATATTGACGTCATTAGATCCTCTGGTATCCGCATCGGTGTTGATCCTTTGGGTGGATCGAACATCGCCTACTGGCAACCGATCGCAGAACGTTATGGTTTAAATATTACCGTAATTAACAACACCGTTGATCCGACTTTCCGCTTCATGAGCGTAGATTGGGATGGCAAAATCCGTATGGATTGCTCATCACCCTACGCTATGGCTAGCTTAGTTAAGTTTAAAGATGACTACGATATTGCTTTCGGTAATGACACAGACTCAGATCGCCACGGTATCGTCACCCCCAGCGTGGGATTGATGAACCCCAATCACTTTTTATCTGTAGCGATTTGGTATTTATTTACCAATCGTAGTGGCTGGTCTGCAACGAGTGCGATCGGCAAAACTTTGGTCAGTAGTAGTATGATTGACCGAGTTGGTAAAGAAATTGGACGCCAAGTTTGTGAAGTACCCGTCGGCTTTAAGTGGTTTGTAGACGGTTTACTTGATGGTTCTTTTGGCTTTGGTGGTGAAGAAAGTGCTGGTGCTTCTTTCCTGCGTAAGGATGGCACCGTCTGGACAACAGATAAAGATGGTATAATTATGGATCTGCTTGCGGCTGAAATTACAGCACGTACAGGTAAAGATCCTGGTTTGCATTATCAAGATTTAACGGCAAAACTGGGCAAACCATTCTACAAGCGGATCGATTCTCCCGCTTCGCCAGAACAAAAAGCGCGTCTAGGTAAACTCGCGCCGGAAGATGTCAAAGCATCCACCCTGGCTGGCGATCGCATTACTGCCAAATTGACCAATGCTCCCGGTAACAACGCTCCTATTGGTGGATTGAAGGTGACAACAGAAAACGGTTGGTTTGCATCTCGTCCCTCTGGTACAGAAAATGTATGCAAAGTCTACGCTGAAAGCTTTAAGAGCGAAGCTCACCTAGAGGAAATTTTGCAAGAAGCAACAGAAATTGTTGCTAATGTCGTTTAATTCTCAAATTTGTGCGATCGCAAATACAAACAATCGCCGCTCTAGAATAAAATTAGAGCGGCGATTATATATGGTTTTATGATGTAGCGATCGCTGTAACGCACCCTCCAGGCTAGCGAAGACTAGTTTTGCTCCCAAATATAACTTCAGCTTAATTCTTAAAGTAGAGTTAAGCAATCATTAAAAACGCATATACTACGATTACCAAGCAAGAATTATTAACAGCCCCTAGTTTTATATCTACTAGGAGCTTTTTTTAATTGATTGTTTCTTTAAAATCCGGGGTAGATCCAGAAGTATTACTTTCGACTAATAAATAGTTAATTCTGTTGGTAGATTGGATATCAATGTTGAGACTGTTAATCTGTATTTGTTACTAAAAAACGTTTACCAAATACAAAACAATGAATATTCTTGCTTGGATTGTTTTAGGTTTAATTGCTGGTGCTATTGCCAAAGCTATCTACCCCGGACATCAAGGCGGTGGCATTTTAGGAACAATTGTTTTAGGTATTATTGGTGCATTTGTTGGTGGTAGTTTGGGCGTATTTTTCGCTACGGGACGCTTTGCACTGGCAGCTAGTTCTCTGAGCATTCCCGGTATTCTAGTCGCAGTTCTTGGTGCAATTGTCGCTATTTTCTTGTGGAACGCATTAAGTCGTCGTACTGTGTAATGAATGAAATTGCACTTTATTTATAGTAAAAATCAGGGAAGTTATGACGCTATATTTTTTCCCTGAACTTAAATAAAACAGTAGTGTCTACCTAAGTACAGGTAGGCGCTATTATTATTTTTAATAGAATACGGTTCAGTTAATTTTTTTGCTTAATTCTGCACTGAAAGCTCAATTTTTCATCAAGTTTTTTCTGTCTTCGTATCTTGGTGGTTCAAAAATAAATTTTCTTCACCACCAAGACATCTACTCATCTTCGTACTCAACCCAACTATTGGGAGTTTCTGACACCGCTACTTTCAGTTGCACATCTGCTGGAAGTCGTTTTTTGGTTTCATCATAAATATATTTAGCAATCATCTCAGCAGTTGTTTCGTACTCAGGAGGTAAGACTTCGTTAAGGATGCAGTGATCAAGTCCCCCTTTGGAAACATCTTGCTTTGCCCAGCGTAAAGTTCTAAAATCAGCTACCATCACTGGGTGTGGACAATACTGAGAAGAATGTAGCTTCAATGCAGTTGCTTCGATTCGCACCGTATAATTATGCCCATGCATCCGACCGCAGGGGCCATCGTAATCTTTAATGTAATGGGCGCTGTTAAACGAGAATTCAGTTACTAGTTTCCATTTGGGCATTTAATATTGCCTCGCAGTCAGTTCCGACACAAAAAATAGAAGTATATCTTTTTTGATCGTAACTGTGCTTTTAGGCTTGCTAACTGCGGCAACATCATGATAATACTTTTTGCAGAATATTCTCTATAAATTTTGTCTTTGCCTCACAATACAAATCAACGTCGTAGCGAAAGCGTTGGGCAAGTTCACATTTAAGTTTTGCATAGGCTAAAGCTTCATCTGGGTTATTTCTGAGGTAGTTGCGAAAAGCTAAGTGTCTTTTGAGTGATACACTGTCTTGGGGGCAAACATACAAATGATGCTGAGGCCATATTTTGCCTGTACCATTACGTGGTACATCACTTGCAGAACGTGCAAATGCTTCTCTACCTGATATACCCAAATCTCCTTCGTGTTTGTAACCGAGTTCTCCGAGCAAGCAGATCACTTTCGTAAGCAATTCATTCGAGGCGATCACAACATCTAAGTCAATAATTGGTTTAGCTGCTAAACCAATTATTGAGGTACTACCAACATGTTCTATAGCCAAGACTAAATCACCCAGCTGATTCTTTATCACACTGTTGAGTTCTAAGAAAAGCTGAGACCATTGAGGATCGTAATCTACAACCTCAACGATGCGTGTTTTAAATTCCATAATCTTAATCTAAACCGTTACCATCGTTTTCACTCACCAATTTAGAATGCTCACGTCCTAATTAATTACACAACCATTAGATATAGAAAAATGGCGTTGCTGAATTGAATTGTGGTATGAATCTAGATGTCCCAGACGCAATATATCGCGTCTGATACAAAGGTTTTGGAATCACCTAAATTCTGCATCATACATGAAATCAGCAACGCTAGAAAAATATATGCTCTCTCTCAACTGGTAGATGCATATCACTCTGTCTCACTGTCTCATGAAAGAGAATTCATTATTACCTGAGCAAGAAGACTTTATTACCTAATAATAATAATCTTATATTTGAATCTCGTTTAGATCTGGGAATTATCCAAGTTTATTTTTAATCAATCAGTTTAATAAATTTTATCTGATCTCAATATAAGGACAAATCTGAACTGGCTTAAATCAATTAATAACTGATAACTGATAACTAATAACTGTTAAAAGAGAGTCTTGAATTATGGCTGAAAGTAGCAACAAGCAAAATAATCTAAACCCAAGCCAAGATATATTCAAAGGTCTTTGGCAAGCAAAAGTAATAATTACCATAGCACTATTAGCTGTATTCGTGAGACTTTCCTATACAAATGAACAAGCGTCTACTGTTCCTACTGCACAACTTGTGACTACATCCGAAGTAGTCAATTATCCTGATGAATTGATTGGTAAAAGTGTAACAGTCAGAAGCAGACTACTGCAAAAAGTTGGTTTAACTTCCTTTACAGTCAGCGATCGCAGATTTTTTGGTGGTGAACCAATATTAGTTATAAATGCTTCTGGTCGGCCTTTTGATTTACCAAGCGATCGCGATGAAGCCATTCAAGTCACTGGTGAAGTTCATGACTTGAAGATTGCCGAAATCGAACAGCAATACAAGCTCAGTCTTCAAGACGAATATTACCAAGATTATGTCAATAAGCCTGTAATCATTGCTAGAGATATCAGATTAGCACCAGATGCAACTGCAATTACCTTGAGATAGGTACAAACTCTGCGTTACACAAAGCGATCGCCTGACTTGAGTGCGATCGCTTTTGCTTGCCCACGTTATACTAATTGAGCGATTAAACCTTCTCTAGCTCTTGTTACGGTGACTAATGACTCAAGACATGCAACGCGAATTTGCCAACCGTGATGAGTTGGTGGCTTACCTGCGCGAACAATTTCCTCAAGCCACAGAACGCGATGATCACATCAGTCAAACAGTTGGTGGACGTCAAGCTGCTGAGAAAGTACTGCAAAAAGTAGACCCAGCTAAATACGCAAAAACACGTAATTTTTTTACAGGTGCAGTCACCCGGCTTTCTCCCTATATTCGTTATGGGGTTCTCAGTTTGCGTGAAATACGAAATTATGTGCTTGATCGCGTACAAAATCAAGACGAGGTCACTAAACTAATTAACGAGTTAGGTTGGCGCGACTACTGGCAACGGCTGTATATTAAGCTGGGAAGTACCATCTGGCAAGACCAAGAAGAATATAAAACAGGCTATCACAAAAGCGAGTACGCGCTGGAATTATCCGAAGATATCAGACAAGGTACAACAGACAGAGTATGTATCGATAGTTTCAGCAAAGAACTACGAGAAACAGGCTATCTTCATAACCACGCTCGTATGTGGATGGCAGCTTATATCATCCATTGGCGGCGTATTCAGTGGCAAGCTGGAGCTAAATGGTTTCTTGAACATCTTTTAGATGGCGACCCGGCTAGTAATAATATGTCATGGCAATGGGTAGCCAGCACCTTCAGCCACAAACCATATTACTTCAATCGCGAAAACTTGGAACGCTACACAGAAGGTGTTTATTGTCGCCAATGTCCTCTTTACGGTCATTGTGATTTTGAAGAAAGCTATGAAGAATTAGAACAACGACTATTTCCCAAGGGAGAATTTAGCAAAAAACCCAATAGTCAAAGTTGGCAAAAAGGGAAGAAAAGACGGTAGAAACCAAGCTTATTTGTGCGATTGCTGTGCTACTTGCTCGACTACTTCTACAGTCAAGTCTAAAACTTGAGCGATCGCCCACATTATCCAACATCAAAAACCCTGTCACAGCTATGCTGTAACAGGGGTAAAACTAGAGATTCTGATTGTGGCTAATCTTAAATTAACCGAGCCATTCTAAAACCGCTTCTTCCTTAGTGTTGGTATTGCGTGATGGAGTTTCACGATTAAACTTCATGTGAATTGAGCGGGTTTGCTCGCCATCAGCAGCCACAGCCATGATTGGGTAGTCAATCAAACCATCTTGGAAGGACATCTGGAAGCGGAATGTTCCATCTGGATTTAACTTAATGGGACGACCACCAATGGTGACAGTTGCATCGGGTTCGGTTGCACCGTAGACAATCAACTCAGCATCTGCAATCAACCAGAACTGGCGTGGACGAACAGGTACGGCGGAAGCAGAGAAGCCGACACCAGACATACCTACACCAGACATAGTTAAGCCAGATACAGTTGGAACTGCCCACATACCTACACCAGAGGGGAAGACATAGGAACTGATGGCTTGTTCTGGAGTAACTGAACCAGGAACATGCTGCATTGAGCCAAACAAAGAACCAGCAACTCGCTGTGCCTCCGCAGATTCTGCCAAGCCAAAGATTTGGTCGTAAATGGCGTTACCTGTAGCACTAGCAGCAGCAGCTTTCTTCGCTGGGGGAACCAACTCGTAGAAGCTTTTACTACGCAAATCTTCTTCAAAGTTGACGTTGATGAAAACGTCTTCAATCCAATCAGATGGATATACAGGAGGAACGTGGACAGGAGTAGAACGAGCCAATACTAACCAGCGACCATCAGCACAACGGTAGCCGATATCGATCACATAATCGCGATCGCTCACAGGAATTGGCAAATACCATTCCCGTGCTAGTTCATCGCAAGGATATTCCTGAATACTGTGAGGACTTTGGTACTCCAAGTTGATGTCGGTAACATCATAAATCCGCAGCGCCAGTTGTTGTCCTCCTTGGCGTCGCAATTCTTCTTTGTGATCGTTAGGAACATCCCAATAAGTGTAAGCCCACTGGGGATCACGAGGCATTAGAACAATGCGGCTTTCACCATAACCATCTGGTAATTCGCCAATTCCTTCGTCTACATCAGCCAGAGTACCACCAGTAAGATCTTCTTGACCCAATTCAAATTTTGCTGCTTCCACGGTTTCCTGTGCCTCCAATGAAAAAGATTGGCTGGGAGATGCTGCGCTACGCTCAATTTCTTGTATCGCTGCTAACAGCTGCGATTTACGCATTCGGCTATAACGAGAGACACTGTAAGAGCTTGCTACTTTACGTAGCTGTCGCAATGTCATCTCTTCTAATGGTGGTCTTTCTTTTGCCATGAATTTGGCCTCCAGTCATTTGAAAGGTTAATAATGTACCCTTGTCTATAAGTGGTTGATTCAATCCCATCCACCTTAGATTAACTTTTGCTTCTCGACTCCTGCTCTACCTCAACTTTGCCTAAATTTCAGTTAGGTTTTTATTGTTTTTTTATATTGCGGGTCACTCCCTTTCAATTTCCTGTTATGCCAAAATCAGCATTTTTTAATTTTGGGAGTTAAGGAGTCTTTATGTTAAAAAATACTAACTGTTAACCTCCCCCTGGGATCAAGAGGTTGCCATGCTTGTTTTTAGTATTTTTACGAATTTATTACTTATTTGGGGATCGCCTTGTCATTATTCTATGACATAGACGCTAAAATCAGCATCAAAAAGTCATGATTCAGTGACATAAAGTTATAAGTTAGTACTATGTCACTATAAAGCCCTACTTATTGTTGTGAAAGCTTGACACAAACAACTTTGATTTAAGATGGTGGGGATCGGAAATCGGGAATCGGGGACAAGGGAGGAATAAATACCAATCCCCAATCCCCAATCCCTGTAAAAAAACTCCAGTTCTCAACTTGGACGAGGTTTAACTAATCAACAGCATTTCGTTTCCACCTTTTTGGAGTTCATATTCTACTCTGATGATTGAAACTGTATATCCTAGTTTCCGGAATTCTTGGATGATGCGATCAAGATAGGGAGAACGTTGCAACATCAAAGTCAGCAAAGGGAAAATCCGTACTTGTTGACTGACTCTGAGCATTTCCTGAATCGAGTCAAAGTGAAATTGGTAATCATGATGCTCAGAATACAAAAATAAAAAGTGTGAACATAAAGCAATATCAAATTCTTTATCTTTAAAATCAAGTTGCGGTAGTTCACCAATTAAATATCTTTGCTCTATTTTTCCCCGCTCGTAATCACTGGCAAATTTGTTGATAGCTGCTATTCTATTATATTTTAAATCTTCAGGAGATTTATGATATGACCAAATCCAATCATTAGGACTTGCTTTCACTTGGTCAATTATATTATCAACTACTTCATTAAATCTTTTTTGGATTAAATCACCACTAAATTGGTAAATTGGATCAATAGAAGTGACATTCATCCCAATTTTTGTAGCTTCTGCATTGAAGCTAGCCGGACCATCGCCAACACCTAAAATGCGCTTGTTAAAATCTGATTGATTAAGATTGAAAATTTGCACATATTCATCAAGCGATCGCCCAAAAGGAACAACTTTTTCTAATTTCATTGCCATTGGTAATTACCGTTGGTATAATTATCTATTTCTAAAATCAATCAAGGTTTGCAAATAAACATCTGGTATTCCAATATCAAAACTTTTTCCTTGTACGACATACCCTGTCATTCCCTCTTGTTGACGTACTTGTTCTAGACAGGTTGTTAATTGAAATTCGCCCCGTTCTCGAAATTTATTATTAATATTTTCTTCGAGAAAATCAAAAATTGTAGGCGTTAGTGCATACAATCCAAAAATAGATAAAAATTCGTTTTCTGGTATCCCTTCAATACGCAAATGCTGACGTGCATATTCAACAGTTGGTTTTTCGTAGACTTGTGTTAAGGAAAGAATAGAATCTGGCTGTTGCCAAACTCCTGTAACACACCCGGCTTTATGAATCATATCTTCTGAAATTGTTGTTAAGCCAACAACACTTAGATTTGCTTGGGCGTAAACTTCTAATACTTGACGCGCACAAGATTTTTTAATATTAGATGCATAAATATGGTCGCCTAGCATGAGTAAAAATGGCTGATCATTTACCCATTCTTTGGCACAATATACAGCATGTCCATAACCTGCCTGTTCTTTTTGTGATAAAAATTTGATTCTGTCACCTAAATCTACGATATGTTTACTATGTTTTTGATTTTCTGGTGATAGCTTTTCAAAAAGCTCTGCTTTGGGTGGATATTTAAATAAATCAATAAAAATTCTTTTGTCTTCTGGTTGAATGATAATTCCAATTTCTTCGATTCCAGCACTAATTGCTTCTTCAACTATGAGTTGAATTACTGGTTTTACTCTGCCATCTTGATCAATTATTGGGAAAAGTTCTTTTTTGACAACTTTGGTAGCAGGAAATAAGCGAGTACCAAAACCAGCAGCAGGGATTACAGCTTTCTTAATTTGAGTTTTTGGCATAAATCGTTAGTTCTAAACATTGCATTTGTGGAAAATCTCGTTCAATGATTTCAATAACTTTTTGTTGATTTTCTTTGTCTTTCACAATAAATTGTGCTGTACCGTCACCTTGAGAACCAACACCTTTGCCCCCCAAAATATAAGGTTGAATTGGTAGATAATTAAGTAATTCATGTAAGACAGGTGCTGTTAACTCTTCAGGACAAGCCGATATCATATACTTGTCAAATTCTACCTGTGCTTGTCTCATCAGAGTACCGATTCTTTCTGCATCGCCTGTTTGTAAGGCGTTAATGGCGGCCTGGGTAATTTGATAGCTGATAAAACCCAAATATTTTTGGACATTCGCTTGTATGGAGTTGCTGGCGAAGGGATAACACTGATTGAGTTTGCTGAGGATTACTTGAGTATTTTTGCTAGCACCAAGATCCACTATCACAAAAAACAAATCTTTGGGAACGCTGAGTTCGATGATCTCTGTGCGATCGCCATCAAATATCATCGCAATGGGACAATTACCATAAGCACAAGCTTGATCCATGCGTCCACAACGAGAAGGAGTGGTAATCTCTCCAAAATAGGCAAACTCCATTTCTTCTTGGATAGACATCTTTAAGTCATATACCAGATTAAAAGCTCTCGCTACTAACACGCAAATAGCCGCACTCGATGACAGCCCTTTTTGAATCGGTAAATCTGTCAGGTAATTATCAATTTCTATTCCCCCAATAGAATTTAGAGACCTACTGCTATACACCCCTGCCAAAAATTGATAAGCGACACCAGCAGCATAACTAAAAAATCCACCCTTTCTAGCTTCTGTAAGTAAAGCCTGTGCTTCCATCGGTAGAGTCAGAGATTTATGAGTTCCATCACCAACAAAAGTACTAATAACTAATTGATTAGGATGAGACTTCACTTGTGCATACAACCCCTGATTTGTACCTACCAGCAACGTGTAGCCTATTTCTAATTCAGGATTGAGATGACGGTATCCTCCCGCCCAATCAGTGTGTTCGCCAAATATACACAGACGTCCTGGTACAAAAATGTTCATATATGTTTATGATATTACTCAAGTATTCTCACGTATTCTGTAACAATTAATCATGTCTACGAGCATGTTCTTATACCATAACGTGCTGAGGGTCAAGCGGAGTTTCGCCACATATTATGCTTGAATGGCAATCATTTGCTGCTTAGTTATACTAGTGTCAGTTTAGAAACTGTCACTTACCCTTGTCCGCGTTTTATACCAGAGGAGATATTCTTATTTTGTGCAAGGAGTGATACCACTTCACCACATGTTTGCCACAAGTTATTTTCGTAATACCCGTTTGACTAAAGGTGATTGCGAATATCGAATGTCGCATCAAATAAGTGATTTGGTATAAAAATATATAAAAAGCGCTTGAGTTCGCAAACTTCTCAGGCGCTTTTACGTGTAATTAATTATCTGCTAAAGCTAAATCAAACAGTCTGCTTCAGCAGACTTTGGTTATGAGGGTCTTCCACGTAGAAAAAACGGGCAGGCTTCTTTGGATATTCCGCATGGCCCATTGATTAATAAAGGGGTTTATAAGCCTGCCCGTTTTTTTGGGGACAATGCAAATGAGACTGCGATTTGAATCGCAGGCGGTTTTTTTGAATAATTGGTATAGTACTCGATCCCCGATTCCCGATCCCTTATCCAATCACAAAATTAATCAACTTACCAGGCACCACAATCACCTTTTTAATTTCTTTGCCTTCTATGTAACGTTTGGCAATTTCAGATTCGCGGGCGTATTTTTCCAACTCTGCTTTGTCTGCTTGTGCTGGAACTGGAATTGCACCGCGAGTTTTACCCATAATCTGAATAACCAAATTAATTTCATCAGCAACTAAGGCTGCTGAGTCATACTTCGGCCAGGTTTGGGTATGAACTGAGTTGCTGTTACCCAACAAATGCCACAATTCATCGGCGATGTGGGGCGCAAAAGGTGCCAGCAGGATAACTAAAGTTTGAATACCTTCTGCATAGATTGGCGAGTTTTTACAAGAGGTGTCGGTGATGGCGTTACTCAGTTTCATCAATTCTGAAATCGCCGTGTTGAATTGATATTCATCTTCTACGTCTTCACTGACTTCTTTAATTGCGGTGTGAATTGCGCGTCGTAAGTCTTTTTCATTTTTTGTCATTTGTCCTTTATGTGTTGCAGATGACGGATGACTATTAACAAACTCTGTCACCAACCGCCAAACTCGGTTCAAAAAGCGAAATTGCCCTTCTACGTCTGCTTCATCCCATTCCAAATCTTTTTCAGGTGGTGCTTTGAACAAAATGAACATCCGGGCGGTATCGATACCATATTTATTAATCACATCTTCCGGCGCTACACCATTGCCTTTAGATTTGGACATAGTGGCATAAATGCGTTGCAGTGGTTCACCTGTTTGGGGATCGTGGGGATCGTTAGGATCAACAAGATGGGAAGGAATCCATTTGTCTTTACCACCTTTATTCGGGTTGAAGTAAGTTAAACCCTGCACCATTCCTTGAGTTAACAAGCGTTGGAACGGTTCGTCGAAATTCAACAAGCCGCGATCGCGCAATACTTTGGTAAAGAACCGCGAATACAACAAGTGCAAAATCGCGTGTTCAATTCCACCTACATATTGATCGACGGGCATTAAATCATTTACTCTTGTAGAGTCGAAAACCTGCTGTTCATTCTGAGCATCGGTAAAACGCAAGAAATACCACGACGAATCAATAAATGTATCCATTGTGTCGGTTTCCCGTTTTGCAGGTGTACCGCAGTTGGGACAAGGTACGTTTACCCAACTTTCCAAGTTTGCCAAAGGCGAACCACCACGTCCGGTAAATTCTACATTTTCCGGTAACTTGACGGGCAAGTCTTGATCTGGAACCGGAACCGCGCCACAATCGGGACAATGAATGATGGGAATGGGTGCGCCCCAGTAACGTTGTCGAGAAATTAACCAATCCCGCAAGCGATATTGTACCCGTTCTTTGCCAAAGCCTTGTTTCTCGGCGTACTCCACAATTGCTTTTTTGGCGTCGGTGGAATTCATGCGATCGAATTGGCTGGAATTCACCAACACTCCAGGTTCTGTGTACGCCTCTTGTAGAGACGTTACATGTAACGTCTCTACATTATCAGCACGTACTATTACAACTTTAATCGGCAAATTCTGATCCTTGGCAAATTTAAAATCCCGTGCATCGTGTGCAGGTACACCCATGACAGCACCTGTACCGTATTCGTACAGTACATAATCAGCGATCAAAATCGGAATTTCTTCCCCTGTAAACGGGTTAATTGCTTTACCACCCGTCGGTATACCCCGCTTGGGCTTATCTTCAGCAGTGCGTTCCAACTCGCTTTGGTTGGTAACTTCTTCGACAAATGCTGCTACTGCTGCTTGCTGTTCTGGTGTTGTCACCAGCTGTGTTAACGGATGTTCTGGTGCTAAGACTACGTAGCTAACGCCGTAAACTGTATCTGGGCGGGTGGTGTACACACCAATTTTCTCGGAACTACCTACAATGGGAAATTCCAAATATGCACCTGTAGATTTGCCAATCCAGTTCGCCTGCATCAACTTGACACGTTCTGGCCATCCGGGCAATTTTTCTAAGTCATTCAACAATTCTTCGGCGTAGTCGGTGATTTTGAAAAACCATTGGCGCAATAATTTACGTTCGACTTTCGCCCCACTACGCCAGGAACGTCCTTCGTTGTCTACTTGTTCGTTTGCCAATACAGTTTGGTCAATGGGGTCCCAGTTTACTGCTGCTTCTTTTTGATAAGCTAAACCTGCTTGGTAAAACTGCAAGAAAATCCACTGTGTCCACTTATAATAATCTGGGGAACAGGTGGCAACTTCACAGTCCCAGTCAATCGATAAACCCAGACGTTGCAATTGCTGGCGCATCTTGGGAATATTTTGATAAGTCCAATTTGACGGGGGAACACCTCGGTCAATTGCGGCATTTTCTGCGGGTAAACCGAAAGCATCCCAACCCATCGGATGCAGTACCCGATAACCTTGCATTCGCTTGAGGCGGACAATCACATCGGTAATCGTATAATTACGGGCGTGACCCATGTGCAGGCTGCCCGATGGATAGGGGAACATGGACAGGGCGTAGTATTTTGGCTTATTGCTGTCTAGGGAAATTTTATCTAAGCCAAGTTCATTCCATGTCTTTTGCCATTTTTCCTCAATCTGTGTTGGGTTATATCGGGAATCCACGAAAACTCTCCTACTGGACTTTAACCATAGTTTGCCTCCATATTTTAGATGATGGTAGGCAAATGAATGGCTTGGTTGAAATAAGCAATGATTGAATTAAAAGAAAAATCTTCTGGTTTATTGCGGGTGTTTGTTTATGGCACCCTCAAACCAGGAGAAGCTAATTATCAAAACTACTGCGATCGCAAAGTGGTAAATGCGACTAAAGCTTATGTGCTGGGTAAACTGTTTGATCTGCCCCAAGGATACCCAGCTATGACATCAGGGGATAGTCCTGTCTACGGGTATTTGTTAGAATTTGATTTGCCAGAAGTTCTAGTCGAACTCGATGATCTCGAAGATTACCACCCTGCTAGACCAGTTCCAGAAAATTTATATAATCGGCAACAAATAGAAGTATATGATTTCCAAGGGCGATCGCTCTGTTGGGCTTGGGCTTACTTGATGACGCCGGAAATGGTTGATAATTTAGGAGGTGTTCACCAAGCTAATGGCTGGTGGACGAATGACCGAACAAGGTAAAAGTCAAAAGGCAAAAGAAAGAAAGAATAAATATTTATATGGTCATATTTTCACTTTCTACTTCTTAAGACCCTAACTAGTTCACAACGGCGTAAATAAAGCAACCATTTAAAATAGTCGAAAAGCTTATAAAATAAGCATTCTTTCTTTTTACTTTTGCCTTTTTACTTTTGCCTTATTGTACTAGTTCACTTTATTTGACAATTCCTAATGATATTCATTCCCTATATCTAATGGTTGTAGCTGTTTTGGTCGATTAAATGGATCTTCTGGGGTAGTTTCTGCTGCTTTCGGAATTGGCAAAATGGGGTTGTTAATAGAAACATTTAATGGTGCGGCAGCAATAGTCTTTGCTGGTTGCGCCTGTTCTGTTATAGTATTTTGAGCCAGTTGTGGGCTGAATTTCCCACCCGGTAATAAGCCAGACACCGCACCAATAATTGTCGCGGCGATAGCTGTACCTCCCCAAACTAAGGCAAGACGTGTACGGCGACGGCGTAAACGAGCTATGACTCGTTCAACAGTTTCTTCTACTGCTTGTGACTGCGGTACTGGCATTGTCCGCAAGCCTTGACGCAATTTCAAAAGCCGTGAATACAAGCATTTTACTGCCTGATCGCTTGCCAGCAATTCTTCTACTTGCCTACGTTCGGCAGCAGTGAGTTCACCATCAAGATAAGCACTTAATAATTCGAAGCGATCGCGCTTCACCATATCTATAGCACCCGTTAATTCATTGGTATGCTCTGCCTCCCCATCTGGCAAATTAAGATTAAATTGCAAGTGGGAATGGTCGTTAAAGTGAGAATCAGTAGTCATCTTAACATTATTACCAATTCACGCACGGGTAAACACAACAAATTTCGATCCAGGATAGTCCTTATTTCTCCTGATTTATCCTAGTAGCAGAAGCACTTTACATAATTTTAATAAATCTTAATGAAATATAAAATTCTGCTTTTCACCTGATGGTGAAACTTTGAAACTAGGAACCAAGATAAGTTTGTAACTGCGCTTGCAATCTGGCTCTAGCTCTGGCTATTCTCGATTTGACTGTTCCCAAGGAAACTCCAGTGATTTCGGCAATTTCTTCATATGCCATACCTTCAATTTCCCTTAAAACAATAGTCGTACGGAATACCTCTGGCAAATCCGCGATCGCTTCTCGCAATTGTTCATAGAACTCTCTAGTTGTGAGTTCTTCTTCTGGTCCGGGAGTATCTCCTGCGATTTCCCAATCCATCTCGCCGTCGTCTACCGAACGGGGAGCATCCAGCGATACAGGACTGACAACTCGCTTACGTTTGCGTAACTCGTCGTAAAACAAGTTAGTAGCAATGCGGCTTAACCAACCCCGAAATTTAGCTGGTTCTTGCAATCGGTTAATATTGCGATAGACCCGAATCCAAACTTCTTGAGCTAGATCCGCTCTGTCAGACCAATCAGGGGCTAAATGGTATAGCACCCTATCAACTTGGGATTGATAACGACGCAGGAGTTCTGTAAATGCAGCACGATCTGGGCGCAGTCCAGTCTGACAGCGTAAAATTAAATCGTGGTTAGAGAGTTTGTCAACTTGCACTGATGCTTCTGGGATTCTTGCATCAACAGTTGACCAGGATACAGTAATCGATTCGCTCATAGATCGTACTGGTTGTAAATCATCCCTATCTATTAGACCTACTTATCTGCCGGATGTTCCAAGTAAGAGTGACGGATTTGTGACTGGAACACAGGATACCTTTGCAGATACTTTGCTGTAAGACACAGCTAGGTTACGTATATTTGTGACAGCATTCAATACTGAATACTTACTATTGTCAAAAATATTTTTTTATGATATCTAAGCTTTGACAAGTGTCAAATAATTTTGGATTTTAGATTTTAGATTGACCTCACAATTTTTTCTGTGGTCTAATTCCCAATTCCCATTACCCATTACTTTTGTGGCAACCTCACCAAGATAGTAGGTGCTGGTTGTTGTAACTGATGTAAATCAGCACCTCTATTAGATTCTTCTAGTACGCGAACTTGCAAAAATAAATTCAGGGAAAATGTAATCGTAATTGCTAACAATAGTTTTTCTAACATGAAACTTACTCTCACCCACACCATGAACACCACTTAAAATGATTGAAAACAGGGCCTATTCGGTTCCAGGGAGTATCTATAAAATTCTCACCTGGATTTATATAAAACTAGACAATGGCACAACTCTGTATAGCCCTAGTTTGCCCATGAGTATGAACAAATTCATAATGGAACTGCTAAATGTTTGTAAATTTTTGGTAATTGGTTTACAAGAGAATCTGAAAAACTTTTCAAAAATAGCTAACTGTAAAATACATAACAGTCACAGTCGCTTTCATTAGAGCTAGAGTAGGGAAGAAAAACTGTGATCTGATGGCTGAGTCAACGGGGAATTTTGGAGAAAATAAACGATGGCGACGGTAAGAAATGAATCTGTAACGCGTATGGCGATGCTACTTTGTTTTGGCACAGGCTTCTTATCTCTCGCTGTCCATTGGCAGGTTTCTGATTTGATGAAATCTCCCACAAATCAAGAACCTGGTGGAATTTATGTAGCAAGAGCAACAGATACAATTGCAAAGCCAAAAAGTTTGATACCAGATGAAAAACATAAAGCAAACCTTTCTCGTCCAATTCAGTCCCAGTTGGCTAAGGCTTCAGTAACACAAAAGCCTTCTACTGTTCTTGCATCTGCTGATCAGACACATGTAGTAGTTGATTTAAGCGATCGCCGCGTTTATGTTCAGCGCCAAAATCAAGTTATTGCTAGTTACCCAACAGGTATAGGCAAAAAAGGCTGGGAGACACCTACAGGTTCTTTTCAAATTGAAAATATGCGACGTAATCCTGTTTGGCGTCACCCAATCACAAACAAGGTATTCCCTCCAGGTGTAAATAGCCCTCTGGGAGATAGATGGATAGGTTTTTGGTCAGATGGTAAGGACAAAATCGGCTTTCACGGTACACCAGATGACAACCTAGTAGGTAGTGCCGTTTCTCACGGCTGCTTGCGTATGCGTACCCCTGACGTACGTTTGTTATACCAACAAGTACGCATGGGGACAACAGTGGAAGTTCGGCAATAGTCAATCCAAGTAAAAAGTAAAAAGTAAAAAGTAAAAAGAAAGACAATCCCCACAGATGAATCAGGGGGCTTGTAGCAAGGACGCCTTTTTTCTCCACTACGTGCGAGAAAAAAATCTTTATCTTTTTTGACCTGATTAAATTCAGGGGCTTGTGACCAAGTTTATTCTTCTTTCTTTTGCCTTTTAACTTTTTACTTTTGCCTTGTTCGGTCAATTGTCAATGGTCAATGGTCATCATTTCTAACAATTGACAATTGACAATTGACTTTTGACTACTAAGATAATGACTTCTGCTCAAAATTGGGTGCGTAGGCTTGGAGTAAAGTACTGACTTGGCGTAATACTTCATTGCCAGTGTTTTTACCCAAGACTTGCCGTTCTGGAAAGAAATTTGGTCTATCCAGATAACGGCTGATTGCTGCACTGACTTGTTGGTCAATTAATTCTTGTAGTTCTGCTTTGGCGTGTTGGCGCTGATAGTTAGCACCTTCTTCTGTAGTGGCGTATAGAGGGGGTAGACGGTTAAGGGCGTAAGCAGCAATATCTCCAACATCCAAAGAAGTTTCACTAGTAGCTTCGATTTCAGCTACGCGGGCGATCGCTTCTGTTAATACCAATTCTTCCATCACGTTAATAAACTGTTTGCGTGGTACCGCTATCACCTCACCAGTCAACAGCGTTCCCATCAGCCGATCCAGTGCCATATACTCTTCGATTGAGAGTTCATTAGCATTGTCACAGATTCGTCCGACTTCTGCTTCCATTGCTGGTGTCAGATAACCATCCTGGAGAGCCTGTTGCACAATTTTTTCTATACTCATAATGCTCATCTTTTTATAAGCTACCCAAGCAAAGAGGGACGGTACCAATCCAGTTTATTTTGCCCAATCTGAGCAAATAATACACAATTATTTATTATTTAAATTCTTGATATCGCCATGGTGTTGGATCAACAGATTGACCGTTGACATATAATCCCCAGTGCAAGTGAGGGCCTGTAGAAGCACCTGTAGAACCCACTGCGCCAATAAGTTGACCGGGTTTAACAATATCGCCTTCTTTGACATTAATGCGACTCAGGTGCATAAAAATACTTGTCACCCCTTGACCATGATCAATACCAACGACGTTACCATGAACCCGAAAACCTTGCGATACTTTTCCTACCAAAGCGACTCGCCCAGCTGCTGGAGCAACTACAGGTGAACCCGTAGAACCAGCGTAGTCAACACCGCGATGATAGTAATCTTTAGCAAATTTACCATTATAGTAGCGACGTACACCATAGATTGTGGAAATTCGCCCTGCATTTGGTTTAGTAAAAATGCCACTCCAGTATTTTTGCGGTGTTTGCAAAGCTTTAAATTCTGCGACACGCTTGAGTTCGTATTCTGTAGCTTGTACTCCTGCTTTACCTGGGGGTAAATTAATCCGTTGTACAGGGAACTTGCGATCGCGCACCAGCACTAATAAGTTCCGTACTTGACCATCTCCAGAAACGCGAACTGTTCTTTTACCACCGTCTTGTAATGGTGTGGTGGGAATAAAAGCCCGATACTGATTAGGAGTAATTTTAAACGCTGGGTAAGTTTTATCGCCAGAGGTGACTACTGGACTCGCACCAGTTCCAGGATTATCTACATTAATGAAAACCGATAAAGTATCCCCCAATTTCGGATTAGCTGGAGTCATCCGTACCTGTAAAGCCTCTGCGGGTAGTGCTAAGGCTACAGGGAAAGTAGCTAACATCCCGGCTACCATTCTGCCAACAAGACGGTTAACTTGCAAATTAGACACAGATGTTGTAAACAACTTTTGAGCGCGATCTACGGTAGTCATAAGAGATACAAAAAATCCTATCTGCTGATGAACAACAGACTATTTTACAGGCTGTAGTGTTTCTACCTTCCGACAGCAAATTTTATGAGACAACACATTACTAGTGTAATATTTGTGACTTGTCAAGTGCTAGCTCTGCATTAGTATTAATTTTTACTTGATGACTTGAGTAGAGCTAAAACGGCTTTGGTTGCAGTAAATTTGTTTTACAAACTCTACGTAAATTTTGATTAATTTTTTATTAAGAAAAACAGAAGCTACATCAGCAAAACTGGTTAAGGATGTGCGCCGAGAGGTAGCATTAAAAAAAGTATCTGATGTAGAGCCAGATAATTACGAGAAATTGTAACTACTAAAATCTTATAGCAATCAACAATAATAATACATCAAATTGTAATTGACTCACCTACTATGA
This sequence comes from Pelatocladus maniniholoensis HA4357-MV3, assembly GCA_019359115.1. Lineage (GTDB taxonomy): Bacteria > Cyanobacteriota > Cyanobacteriia > Cyanobacteriales > Nostocaceae > Pelatocladus > Pelatocladus maniniholoensis. The sequence goes on along the minus strand of JAHHHW010000152.1, from coordinate 7,302 downwards.
CTATTAAAGAACAACTGCTACAAGAAATTGAAAAAGTACCGGAACCTCTCTTACAAGAAGTGTTAGATTTTATTCAGTTTTTGCAAAATAAGCGTCAACAAGAGAAACTAGAAATAACCCTCTTAAGTGAATCTTCACTACAAAAAGACTGGCTGAAACCTGAAGAAGAGGCTGCATGGCAGGATTTGTAAAAGGTGATGTTGTGATTGTCCCGTTCCCTTTCTCCAACTTGACCCAAGCTAAACGTAGACCTGCTGTAATTGTTGTTAATCTTCGCGGTAATGACCTCATTCTCTGTCAAATTACCAGTCAAACACTGAGCGATGAATATGTTATTAACATTGATAATAGCGACTTTTGCACAGGTGGACTCAATCAAATTAGTAATATCCGCCCCTTACGCTTGTTCACGGCTGATGAATCAATCATTCTCTACAAAGCAGGTCAACTCAAACCAGAAAAACTAGAAGAAGTCATAGTGAAAATAATTGAGATCTTACAACAATAACAATCAATGCTTGACAATTTTTATTGTTTATGCGTATTTAAATTTGTCGAAGGTAACTATAATAAAACCCTGTTCAAAGCTGTTATTTCATTTACTGGGGAATTCCCCACAGCCATATCAAACTTTTGTATGCTGATTGTAAATAGGTCTTAATAGTTCTTTGAAAAACTTGTGCAAGAAGATTTTAGATTAATTGTTGATTTAGTCTCAGTTCTCGCTGTCGCCGCCTGTGGTGGACTGTTGGCGGCGCTTTTAAAACAACCTGTTTTACTGGGGTATCTGATTGGGGGGGTTGTTATTGGCCCGTCGGGACTAGGGCTAATTAAAGAATTAATTCAAGTAGAGACTCTAGCACAGTTCGGCGTTGCCTTTTTGTTATTTGCCTTGGGGGTGGAGTTTTCCTTTGCGGAACTCAAAAAAGTCAAAGCGATCGCCCTCGGTGGAGGTGGACTGCAAATTACCTTGACAATCGCAGTTACTGTTTTGGTGTGCGGTTTAACAGGGGCTTGGGGAACTTTACCAGCGAAGGGCGTATTTTTAGGGGCGATTCTGTCTTTGTCTTCCACAGCAGTTGTCCTCAAATGTTTGATGGAACGCAACGAGACAGAAACACCCCACGGACAGGTGATGCTGGGAATTTTGGTGGTGCAGGATTTGGCTCTGGGACTAATGTTGGCAGTTTTGCCAGCTTTGCACCAACCAGGGGAATCGATTGTGATGGCGGTACTCACAGCTTTGGCGCTGATTGGCTTGTTTGCGGCGGGTGCTGTGATTGCTGGTAAGTGGATCATTCCGCCTTTGTTGCGGATGCTAGCTCGTACAGAAAGCCGAGAGTTATTTTTATTAGGAGTAGTGGCGCTGTGTTTGGGAATTGCCCTATTGACAGAATATTTAGGGTTGTCAATTGAAATGGGGGCGTTTGTTGCGGGTTTAATGATCTCGGAGGTAGAATATGCCGATCAAACCCTGACTTATGTAGAACCACTAAGAGATATTTTTGCGAGCTTGTTCTTTGCTTCAATTGGAATGTTAATCGATCCAGTGTTTTTGTGGCATAACCTGGAATTGATTTTGGGGCTAGTGGCGATCGCATTTATTGGTAAATTTTTGATTATCACACCTCTAGTTAAACTGTTTGGCTACCCTCTGAAGACGGCGTTAATTACTGGGTTTGGACTGGCACAAATTGGGGAATTTTCCTTTGTTTTAGCCAGTGAAGGACAGGCTTTAGGATTAGTTTCTCGGCACATATATTTACTGATTTTGGGAACAACAGCAGTAACATTAGTCCTGACTCCCTTTGTATTACGCTTAGTACCGATTGTCTTTGATTGGCTAGAATCAATGCCTTGGCTAAAGCCCTATTTTAGTGGCGAGGGTAAGCCGTTGGAAGTAGCCGATGAATTACCAATAAAAGACCATGTTGTTGTTTGTGGTTACGGGCGAGTCGGTAAAAATTTGGTGAAATTGTTACAGCAACACAACTTACCTGTAGTGGTGATTGACCAATCTGAAAGTAGAATTCAAGAGTTACGTGAGGCGGGAGTGGCTTATGTATATGGAAATTGTGTGAGTTTTTACGTTTTAGAAACTGCGATGGTTAGTCAAGCTAAAGGAATGGCGATCGCACTTCCTGATCCCATGAGTATCCGGCTTAGTCTCAAACGCGCTTTAGAATTATCTCCTGATTTAGACGTAGTAGTGCGTGCCACCAGCGATAAAAATATTGAAGTTCTTTACCAACTGGGTGCAAGGGAAGTAGTGCAACCAGAATTTGAAGCCAGTATAGAAATGGCAACTTATATATTAAATGCTGCGGGATTCTCAAGTCTTGTTGTACAGCGAGAAATGCAAGAAATCCGCAACCGTCATTATTTAGATTTGCGTCCTGAACAATCAGCTTTCCAAGTTTCCCGTCATTTGCGACGGGCGACTCAAGACTTAAATAACCGTTGGTATTCTCTACCAGAAACTTCACCCTTAATTGGTATGACTTTAGAAGAAGCCGATATGCGCTACTTAACTGGGGTAAGTTTGATGGCTATTCGCCGCGCCAGTGGGGAAGAAGTAGATTATCCCGATGCTACTACCAGATTAGAAAAAGGCGATCGCTTGTTGGTGGTGGGTTCAGGCGAGGAATTAGCGGCTTTAGAAGAATTTGCCCTTGGGAAAGCGACTGTTCCCGGTGACAATAGCGCTTGTCAGTGGGTAATAGTCAATGCTGATTGTCCGATGCTGGGTAAAACTTTGGCAGATTTGAAGATTCGCCAACAATTTGGGGTGCAAGTGCAATCAATGCGCCGCGATGGCAAGTTTATTCGCTTCCCCAATGGCAAGATGGAATTGCAAGCTCAAGATCAATTGTTATTGTGCGGTAGTTTGACAAGTTTGAACCATCTAGAACAATTATTTGCTCCAGCAAATTCCCAATCCTCATCTGTTCCTGTAGTTAAAGCTAGTGAAGCGGAAGCTTTGAAAGAGTTTTTGCCGATGGATAGTGTGATTGATTGAGCTTTTTATTCAGTTATCAGTTATCAGTTATCAATTGTTCCCGACTTTTTGAAAAAGTCGGGCGCATATTCCCTTGCTTACTGAGAAGGTTGTTGTTGTGCAGCTTGTCTAACATCATCTACAGTTAAACCTAAAGCCTGTGCTATCTGCTCCACAGTTAACCCAGCAGCTAACATTGGTGGTACAGCAAGCAACTTTCCTTCCTGTCTTCCTTCCTGTCTTCCTTCCTGTCTTCCTTCCTGTCTTCCTTCCTGTTTTCCTTTCTGTTCGCCTTCTGCAAAAGCTTGCTGATATACTCGTGTTTGCTTCAACTCACTTAATCCAAACATTTGTTGTATCTCCTCAATCTCCATACTGGGAAATTTATAGACCAATATCGTCTCTATTATTTGCAATAATTTTTGCTGTTTTGGAGGTGCGATCGCAATTAGATACCATAAATAGTATACAAAAGCTCCACTTTGGATAGGTATAGGGCAATGGTGCGACTAAAACTTTGGCAATGGCTCGTCTTAGCAACACCCATCGCAACCATCATCACTTTTTTACTGGTATCGGCGGGATTGCAAATTCACGAGTGGGGGCTGAATTGGATTTGGGGTGTGTTCATCCTAGTGTTTGTGGGCTGGCGTTGGCTGCTGGTACAATGGACTCGCCCTGCGATCGCTCAAGTAGAATCTGTGATGGCAGAGGTGAGCAAAGAACTAGAGTCTGCCACAGGTGATATAATCCCTTCAGAGCAAACTGATGCCACCAAGCGAGCCGAAGCCGCACTCCAAGAAATACTGCAAGCATCAGGGAGCGATCGCCCGATTTGGGAAGACTGGCAAACATTTTGGCAGCGTTGTCAAGCTGTTGTTGTTGCTATTGCCAATATTTACTATCCAGAAGTTAAGTATCCTCTGCTGAATATCTATGTTCCTCAAGCTTATACCTTGATTCGAGGTACGGTAGATGCAATGGATCAGTGGATGCAAAAGTTATCTCCGGCTCTGAATCAAGTTACAGTTGGGCAAGCATTCCAAGCTTATGAAATTTACCAGAAGTTGGAACCTTCAGCCAAGAAACTATTACGGGCTTGGAACTTGGCGCAATGGCTATTTAACCCAGTCGCAGCGATCGCCAACCGAGCCAGTCAAGGTTATAGTAACCAAGCAAATCAGCAACTCCTGGTGAATTTAAGCCAATTGTTAAGGGAAGCAGCACTAAGAAATTTGTGTCAGCAAGCGATCGCTCTTTATAGTGGTAAATTACCTGTTGTCGAATCTGCTGTTATTCCAGCACCTCCCGCTACTACCAAAACCCAAACTTTGCGAGAAATCCTAGAACAAGCCGAACCTGTCGAAGTAGTCGAGCAAAAACCTGTAAATATTTTATTAGTAGGACGAACTGGAGCCGGGAAAAGCAGTTTGATTAATACCCTATTTCAGGCAGATTTAGCTGAAGTTGATGTATTACCTAGCACCGATAAAATACAGAATTATCACTGGCAAGCACCAGCAGGCGCAACCTTAAACCTTTGGGATACGCCTGGTTACGAACAAGTGAACCGTAATGACTTAAGAACACTCGTGCTTGATTATGCTAGTAATGCAGACTTGCTGCTACTCGTCACCCCAGCCCTTGATCCGGCTCTGCAAATGGATGTGGACTTTTTGCAAGACATGAAAGAAGAAGTTGCAGACTTGCCTGCTATTGCCATTGTTACTCAAGTTGATCGCCTGCGTCCGATTCGCGAATGGCAACCCCCCTATGATTGGCAATGGGGAGAACGACCAAAAGAAGTGGCAATTCGGGAAGCAACGCAGTACCGCGCGCAACAGTTGGGTGATTTTTGTAACCGAGTTTTGCCTGTGGTGACAGGAGACAGTAACACAGGTCGCAGTGCGTGGGGGATAGATGCTTTATCTTTAGTGTTAATTGATGCGATCGCACCAGCCAAGCAATTGCGTCTGGCTCGTTTTTTGCGTAACCTAGAGGCTAGGACTGTTGCTGCTGCTAAAATTATCGACCACTACACCTTCCAGATGGCAACAACTCAAGGATTGACTGCATTACTCAAAAGTCCAATTCTGCAATTTATTTCCACCCTTTCAACTGGATCTCCCACTTTGGCAAATCTGCTTGCACAGAAAATCCCCGCCGAACAGTTACCAATTGTGATTGGTAAATTGCAGATGGGATATGACTTATTTTTACTCTTGAGTACCGATAAAACGCTGAAGTTTGATTTATTAGCTTTGTGGCCATTGTTATTGGAAAACTCCGGCTCACCTGATCAAAATGCTAAGGCTTTTGGTCATGCATTGATAGAATACTGGACTCAGAATTTGAGCGTGGAACAATTACGCGAGCGGTTTATGTATTATTTGGGTGTGGGTTAATACATCTGGACACAAGATCCTCAACAAGATCCCCGACTTCTTGTAGACACCCGTAGGGTGGCTTCCCGGAGGGTAGAAGTCGGGGATCTGATTTCTCAACTGTGAACCAACAAAATTTATGAGAAAAGGCTACGGTGTAGCCATAAAACTTGTTGTCGTAAGGACATCAACTTGTGTCGTAAGGACATTAACTTGTGTCGTAGGGACACTAACTTGTGTTGTAGGGACACTAACTTGTGTCGTAAGGACATTAACTTGTGTCGTAAGGACATCAACTTATGTCGTTAGATCACAAATTCAGTGAACCTGATATCTTGCACCTACGCCATATCCCTAGGGTTGGTGCAAGATATCAGGTTCCCTACTTTTGATAGGATATTTCATTTTGTAAAGGATGATCCTGCTCAAACTCCGTGATATTTGCAACTGTTGTACTAGAGATATCACTGAGAGCATTACGAGTAAAAAACGCTTGATGGGCTGTAATCACAACATTTGGGAATGATTGCAATAGCTGAAAATCATCATCCAAAATTACAGTATTAGATAAATCTCTAAAAAACAGATCATCTTCTTGTTCGTATACATCAATACCTAAATTACCAATCTTGCCAGACTTGATCCCCTCAATTACCGCTTTGGTATGAATTAGCCCACCTCGACTAGTGTTAATCAGCATTGTACCAGGCTTCATTTGAGCGATCGCACTTGCGTCAATTAGGTGATATGTTTCCGATATGAGAGGACAGTGTAAGGAAATAATATTTGCGTTGGCAAATAAATCTGATAATTGCACGTAACGCGCATTAGCTATCTCTTCAAACTTGGGATTAGGAAAAGCATCGTACCCCAGCAAATGACAGCCAAATCCCCCCATAATCTGAGCAAAGATCATCCCGATTTTGCCTGTACCAATAATGCCGACGGTGCTACCATGCAAATCAAATCCTAACAGTCCTTCTAGAGAAAAGTTATCATCCCGAACTCGATTGTAAGCACGATACAGGCGGCGATTCAACATCAAAACCAAACTAACAGCATGTTCGGCCACAGAAAACGGAGAGTAAACCGTCACCCGCGCCACTTTAATTCCCAATTCTGCGGCTGTTTTCAGGTCTACATTGTTGAACCCAGTAGACCGTAGTGCAATAAAACGAGTACCCTGTTCCGCCAAAATTTCCAGAGTCTCAGCACCCACATCATCATTGACAAACACACAAACTGCTGGAAAATCAACCGCCAGAGAAGCAGTTTTTGGGCTGAGTCTGGTATCAAAGTAAACAAACTCATGATTTGCTTGGACTGCTGCATTTGCTGCATCCAAAAACTCACGGTCATAAGACTTGCTGCTGAAAACTGCAACTCTCATAGAAGATTCCCGGATGAATTTAATACTTGCTTTCCATCTGCAATGATTCTACATTACACCTTGAAAGGATTAGGGTTTAAACCCTTAGCCAATAACACAAGTTGTCTTAATAAGACTCAAACAAATCAAACAGTCTGCTTAAGCAGACTTTAGCTGTGAAACTGCGATTTAAATCGCAGGCGGGATAATTGGTGAGGTACTTAAACACAAAAAAAGCCTGATTGCATAAAAGCAATCAAGCTAAAATTTAGATCACACAAACTCACACAATAGGTATTTAAATCACAAGATTAATGACAAGTTATTACACACCAGAACCTTCTAGATTCACTTTGACTACTTTGTTCTTTTCTGCTTCAGTTTTAGGCAGAGTCAGGTTGAGAATTCCGTCTTTGTATTCAGCAGTAACCCACATTCCGCACTTCAAATTGAAGTACAAAGAGATTACATCATGAGAAAAGCGAAAAAATCAGGATGATTAAGAAATAGAGTACTGAACGAATATATTTTGAAAAACAAATAATCAAATA
>JAHHHW010000151.1 GCA_019359115.1 Pelatocladus maniniholoensis HA4357-MV3 | reverse complement strand
TCTAAAACAATGTTGAAGAAATCTTTTGCTTTCGGTTTACTGGCTGCTGGTTTGATGGTTGCTCCTGGTGCGGCTTTAGCTGATGTTCAAAGTAGCCAACAAAATGCGACTCAAAATGGTGCAGCTGTTGGTGTTGGTAACACAGTTGTCAACAGTGCTGACCAAACAGCGATTCAAGGTATCACCAAGATTAAGAATGGTGCTTCTTGTCATGGTGGTAGCTACAACGCTCAATACTCTGGTCAAAACCTAGAACAAAACGGTGCTGCTGTTGGTACTGCTAACACCGTAGCGAACCAAGCTAGCCAAGGTGCTTTGCAAAACGCAACCGAAATTGCTAACGGTATCCATAACTGCTATTAAGTTTGATTGAGCCTAAAGGGATGATGCAAAAGAACGCGCATCCCAACTAAAAAAACCACAACTTTCGTTCCAGTAATAACACATACTAAACAGTAAATATAAGGTTTTAAAAAATGTTGAAGAAGTCTTTTGCTTTTGGTTTACTGGCTGCTGGTTTGATGGTTGCTCCTGGTGCGGCTTTAGCTGATGTTCAAAGTAGCCAACAAAGTACTACTCAAAATGGTGCGGCTGTCGGTACTGCTAGTACCATTGTTAACAATGCTACACAAACAACTGTCCAAGGCATTACTAAGATTAAAAATGGTATTTCTTGCCAAGCAAGCTTCAATGGTCAAATATCTGATCAGAACCTTTCCCAAAATGGTGCTGCTGTTGGTGTAGTTAATACTGTAGCTAACGTTGGTGGTCAACTGGCTCAACAAACAGCTAATGAGATTGCTAATGGCATAACCAATTGCAACTAACGGTTAACCGAAGTTGACAAGCGGAATAATGCTCAGAGGTGAATATTCAACCCAAAAATCAAAACTGGCTTAAATCAAGAGGCGTTGCCAACTTTCGTTAAGCAACGCCCCGTCAAAATCAAAAACACACAACAACACAAGAGGTCAACTAGATATGTTTAGTAAAGTTAAAACTTTCGGTTTAGTAGTTACTGCTCTCATTATAGCTCCTTCTGCTGCTTTTGCTCAAGATTTTCAAGGTAATCAGCAAAATATTGATCAAGTTGGTGTTGCAACTGGTCGTGGCAATACAGTTGTTAACAATGCTAATCAGCAGAGCATCCAAAACTCAAACAGCGTAGGTAATGGTTACTGTAGACCTGGTGGTAATGTACAGGTTTCCAACCAGAATATTCAACAAACAGGAGTTGCTGTTGGTGAGTTCAACACAGTTGTAAATAATGCCAACCAGCTTTCTGTTCAAGATGCGCTGAAGATAGCTAACGGCTACTGCCGTTAAAATTAACTGTACAAGCCTACATGAGTTTAAGTTATGAGGCGTTGTCTATTCTTGAAAGCGAATTATTCTGTAATCCAAGCAACGCCAGCTTAGTTAAAACCAAGGTTAACCGAACTCCTGGTAAAGCAAAAAATCGGTTTTTTCTGAATATGTGAGGTATTCACGCCATGCCTGTTAAACGTTCGATTTCTATACTTGCAATCTCTGCGCTGATGGTATTACCTGCCGGAATAGCCACAGCAGGAGACATTGACATTCAAAACGGCAATAGTAGGGTAATTGTTGATACAAACAACGGTATTACGATTAGAAATAATTCCAGACCAACAACAAGCGTTTATCCCCTCCGCTTGCCTAATTCTCGAGTACGTGTTCAAAAAAATGGTATCTACACTGTTCCGACTGTTAAAGTCCCTAACAACACACGGAGCTATTGTAGCGGCAGAACTTGGTCACAACAAAGTGTACAAAGCTCCAACAATGGGCATAACCGTACTTACAGTTCTACAACCACATCTACATGTAAATAGTTCAATAGGTTAAAATCATCATGAATTTCAAATTTCTTTCTTTGGGTTTGTTTTCATTAACAGTAGTATCTCCTCTTTTCGCTCCTGCTTTTACTCGTCCTGCTTCGGCATTAGGTTGTGTTGCGACTGATGTCTCAGTACAAGTAGGAATTAGCGGTTCCAAAGCACCAGCTCAACAAAACAATAATGTAGATCAACAATTTGGAGAAGAGTGCCAAGGTAACAGTGTTACCAATACAGGAACTCAAGTTCAAAATGGTAGTGATCCTACTCAGCAAAACCGCAATAGCACTCAAGTTGTAGGTGGAGGTGCAACCAGCAACACTCCTGGTAAAGGAGATGTCGGTGTGAAAGTTCATGTTCCAGTCAATGTATACAACCCTGCTGCTGATCCAAACTTTCTTAATGGTGTTGGTGTTCCTCAACGATAAAAGTGTTCAAGAGGATACGAATTCAAATATTAACTTTTCCGAAGTCTTCTAGTGAGAGAGCTTCGGATTAATTAATGTTTTGGTTAAAGTATAAACTGGGTTTTTTACGATAGGTTTGAATTAAGTGCGATCGCTCTATTGTTAAAGACCCGGTTTTTTTGCTATTTAGTTTAAACCAAGTTTTCTATCAGTATTTAAGCAGATAGGTGATTTGCATACCTGCTGTTACCCACATTCAGCCATGAAAAAGATATTATTTCTGGCCTGCTGTTTAGCTTTGATCGCTACTGTTTCCGCAGCATTAGCTCAGAATTTCGTCAACATCCAAACCTCTTCTGTTCATGTGGACAGCAATAGTGATGATATGAGAAACTCCAGCACTTTTAGTCAGCAGTCTAGCTATTCTTCTGGATACCAAACAAGTTCAGTCAATTTGAGTGCTACTGATCTTCGTCAACCCCACATTTTGCGGATTAATACGAACGGTAGCCAATTAAATGGTGACATTATTCTCAATGGTAAAGTTGTAAAACGGCTTAATGGTAGCCAAGCGGAAATTAATTTATCACCTTTACTATCACCTGGAGAACATGTAGTTGAAATTTCGGGACGCTATGCTCCTGCATCATCTGGAATAACTGTAGAATTGAGCGGTCCTGGTATTACTTCTTCTCAGCAAACAAGTGGTAATGGTGTTTTAAATTATACTTTAAATTTAAGTGTAAATTAGGGTTTGCTGAAAAAGTATGAAAAAGCAAGATGAGGATTGATTAGAAATTCAAATTAAGGATAAAAGATAAGTTTTTGTTGTTTGCGATGAGCCAAACTATTATTTTAAATAATATTAGGCTGTAAAAAAAGTGTAGTTTTCAAAAATAAACATAAAAAAGCACTAAAGAAGCGTATGGGAATGTGTGGAGTACGTCACACTAGTTTAATTGTGGTGGGGTAGTTCAAGCACTATGTCAAGTTTAAATTGATGGATAAGAAACTTCGTAGTAAGGACTTATACCATTTTCATATGAAGATGCATAGAAAGAACCCCACCGCCTTCGGCACCTCCCCTTACCAAGGGGAGGTTGGGAGCTTTCAAGGGTAGGGGTTTTAAAATCTCGAAAATAGTTGATAAAATTCTCAATTGCTTAACGTGGTTTGGTTGTTTCAGGATTTTTAAATCGGCTGAAATAGTCAAAAAATGACCGAATACAAAACCCCTACCCTTGAAAGGAGGTTGGGAGGGGTTAAAATAATGTGCAGCTTCATATTTAATTGGTATTAAATCCTTATTTTTTTTTAAACACGCGCATTGCTTACTACAAACCCTTAATTCAAATTTGACAAACTACTAGTCAGATAAATCTGACTTTAACTATTAGCCAAATTATTTTTTGGCGGGATAGGGGGTAGGTGCAAGATCTAAGATAACCAATATTCAGTGTATTTACTATTAAATTTCTAAAAACTTGTTACATTGATATTAAATCGTTTGACTGGAGTATTTATCCATGCTTGAGGCGGGGCAAATATTGCGCGTTCGCGAAGCGACTCCACAAGAGTCTCGCTACCAACTCAAACAAAAATTGGGACAAAATGCAGGTCGTCAAACCTGGTTAGCTGAGGATCTCGCAACTCAACCAGCAGAATTAGTCATAGTCAAGTTTTTAGCGTTTGGTGATCAGGTACATTGGGATGATTTGAAACTGTTTGAGCGAGAAGCAGATGTTCTCAAACAACTAAACCATGCTCGTATTCCTAAGTACCGCGATTATTTTTCGATTGATGATCGTATTCTCTGGTTTGCTTTAGTTCAACAATATATTCCTGGTTCATCTCTGAAGGAATTACTCAATCAAAGACAAAAATTTACTGAAGAACAAGTCCGCAAAATTGCCTCTGATGTTTTAGAAATTCTGATTTATTTGCACTCATTAATTCCCCATGTACTACATCGGGATATTAAACCAAGTAATTTAATTTTGGGTGAAGATCAACAAGTTTACCTGGTTGATTTTGGTGCTGTACAAGACCGAGCCACAGCCCAAGGAGCTACTTTTACAGTAGTGGGGACTTATGGATATGCACCAATCGAACAATTTGGTGGTCGAGCAGTTCCAGCTTCCGATCTTTATGCTTTGGGATCAACATTAATTCATTTAGTTACAGGTACTTCTCCCGCCGATTTACCACAGCGAAATATGCGGATTCATTTTAGCGATCGCACTAATTTAAGTCCTCATTTTCTGCGTTGGCTAGAAACCGTCACCGAACCAGATGTTGAACAAAGGCTTAACACCGCGCGTCAAGCTTTAGAAGTTCTCAACAGTCGTCTAACCACTCACTCTCCTGGTATAGTTTCTCAACCTCATGGTAGCCGGATTCATCTTAAAAAAACAGCTAATTATCTAGCAATTAAAATTCCAGCACGAGGAATACAATCTTCTGATAGTTTTTTATTATTTTTTGTAAGTTTATGGTATGGAATTCTGCTTTTGTTCACAGGAGGCATTTTCCATCCTTTTTTATTAATTCATTGGCTGGTTGGTTTATTACCGCTGAGTATGTTGATATTTCCTGCTTTTGGAGAAGTATATATTCGTTTTGATCATAAATATTTTTTCATGGAATGGGAATTATTTGGTCAATGCTATCGCAGAAAGCGAGGAAATACTTCAGCTATTCACGATGTCTGTGTCAATCGTGAATCAATTTCTGTGAATCATCGACCCTTGATGGCGATTAGCATTGAAGCAGGAGTTCAAAAATACAAATTTGGTGCATTTAGTCCAGAAATAGCTGATGTAGAACAGCAATGGTTAGTTAAAGAAATCAAAGATTGGTTAAGACTTTGACTGTAGCCCCTTAGATTATTAGTTTGTGTAGCCGCGAATTCTATTCGCCAGGTATTTGTGTAACTCACAAGTTTATACTTACGTGAAAAATCAAGCTAATATAGTCAAAAACTTCATATCTAGCAAATTTTACTTAAAGATAGCCGTAATTATATGGTGATCTACTAGACTAGTTGCTAGAATTACTGTAAGTATAATTGTCAGGTGAAAACTTGTTAAGAGTTCCCTATCTCATCTGTATTGCTGGTGATTTAGAAAACTATATAAAAATATACTTAAGTGAAGCAATGATCAGTTTAATTGAGGCAGAAAGTCATAACACAAGCACTACAACTGCGATCGCCAGATTAGCAAAAGCGATTAACCTTTCTAAAAATCAATTTTCCTTACTTTTAGCTTGCTGTAACTCTGATAAAAAACAGCACTTACTGAGTTTGTTACATGAATTTTCACCAATAGCGATCGCTGAATTATCTTTGTCAGCTTCCGCCCAAACCTTGTATACCACTATTACCAACGCCCTTGGTTCTAACCAGCCCGAAGCTTTAATGGTACATGGTTTAGAATCGGTGGTCGCAATTAATCAACTCATCATTTCTACCAATTTAATGCGCGATGAGTTTGCTAAACAGTTTCAGTTTCCCTTGGTGCTGTGGGTAAACGATGAAATCCTACGAAAACTCATCCTGTTAGCGCCAGATCTCAAAGACTGGGCGGCTACAACTATTAGATTTGATTTGCCAGATCATGTTCTAGTTGAATAGCAGGCGATCGCATTTTTGTATTTTGGTGTTCTTTTAGGAACAAAAGCTCAAGCTATTTCCATCCAGTTTTATATCTGTGTTTACAAAAAACACCTAATAAACATTCTGATTCTCTCAGTAATGGGGTGATATATAGATTTATCTTTGAATATTTCTGTTTTTTGTCATTAGTTAAGTTTTGACTAATGATTATAACTAACTATTATTGAATTTATTTGGCAATATTTCCCATGAAAACCACCATTAAAACTTATATTACCACCAAACAAATAAAATTTTTCACCGCTTTGATATTAACTGGCATTTTGTCTGTGGGTAGCAATATTACATTATTAAAGAGTGCTACTGCTGCTCCCAGAAATATTTTGCCAGAAAAAGTAAATGAAATTTTAGACATAAATCATAAAAGTAACGGTTTACCTTTACCAGTAGCAAGGGCTGTACTGCAAGATGCATCGCGCACTCAGGGAGTTTTAGCTAGTAAATTGAAAATTGCTGAATATCATCAACAAACTTGGTCAGATGGTTGTTTAGGACTGGCTAAACCAGATGAACTTTGTACGCAAGCTTTGGTTCCGGGTTGGCGGTTAATCGTATCTAATGGGACTCAAAACTGGATTTATCACACTAATAGTAACGGGCGTTCTTTACGTTTAGCTAATCCTGCTAATTCTGTAAATAACCAATCAAAAAACTTACCCACTGCTGTGAAAAATGCTGTTTTGGGTGCTGCATCCCAACTTACAAAGTTGCCTACTTCTAAAATACGTATTGTTAACTTTAAACAAATTACCACAGATGGCTGTTTAGGTTTACCACGTCGTGATGAGGTTTGTATTGCGATCGCCCAGCAAGCTTGGGAAGTAAACTTGCAAGCAGGAAAACAACGTTTGGTTTATCGCGCTAATCGTGATGGTTCTCAAGTCAGACAAAATCAAAGTGCAAGTAGTAGCACTTTACCGAAATCTATATCTGATGCTATTTTGGCAGATGCAGAACAAGAGTTAGGAGTACCATTTTCTCGACTGCGGATAGTTGGATCACAACGGCGAGAATGGCCAGATCGTTGTCTAGGTATTAGCGAACCACTGATTTTATGTGCGCCAAGTATTGTACCTGGTTGGCGAGTAACTGTTAGCGATGGACAACAGCGTTTGGTTTACCGAGTTGGTGAACCAGATACGATTAGGCTAGATAAACAAGCTAGTAAAATTACTGGTAATAATAGTCTTAAACCTATACCAATTCCCACTAGCGAATTACCACCGCTTTTAGAAAGTGGGATAGTTTTTCGTCAAATTTCTAGTGGTGGTTTTGCTGGTAGAACCTACGAAACTATTTTATTGGATGATGGACTTTTGATTCGGACTCGCATGGGTGATGCTAATGATTCTGAACGTAGTGTTCACCGTGTTTCTTTACAGAAGTTACGACAGTTTCAGCAATTGCTAGAAAACAAAGGAGTCAACGAATTTCAGAATCTCAGTTATCCTGCGCCTGCTGGTGCGGCTGATTACATTATTTATACTCTGACTAATAATGATGGTACGGTTCAATACAACGATATTTCTCACAATCGCTTACCGCAGAATTTACAAATTGTAGTTGCAGCGTGGAATCAGCTCCTTAAAGAAGCGCAGGGGTAGGTCAGTTATCAGTTATTCAGGGATGAAAATACTGTTTGTCTATCGATTTTTAGATATATTTGAGGATATACTATTGCTAACCTAGAGTATAATTACTGATTGTAGTTGATACTTTTAAAGATCAATGAATAAGCAGGGTAGAAATTTACATCATACTTGGGTGCATTCTAGCAGTACTGCCAACATAAGCGTGGGACTACAACAACAGCAAGAACCAATGTTTTTGTATTTTGCTTACGGTTCTTGTATGTGTCCTGTTGATTTAAAGCGATCGCTTGGCGAAAATACCCACAGTTATGTAATTGGGCCTGCTATACTCAAAGGCTATCGACTGGGATTTTATCGCTATTCTGTATTTCGCAAGTGTGGTGTACTCGATGTGATTCAAGATCCAGCTAGCACTGTGCATGGTGTGCTTTATCAACTACCTTGGCGAATTAGCGATCGCTTGGATGAACGAGAAGAGGTTCCCCGTGGAGGTTATCGTCACGAATTTGTGGACATTCACTGTCAAAAACAGATTTACAGAAGTGTCCGTACTTACGTAGTCGTTGACAAGTTAGCAAAAGAACACGCACCTAATGACTGGTATTTCAACATTGTCCTCCGGGGTGCTGTTACTTGTGGATTACCAGAAGAATATTGCTGGAATTTGTTTAATCACATGTATCAATTGCAACAACAACCTCGAATAGCACAGTGATCTTTCCCTAACCACTGAACTAATCAAGAATGAGGTTCTCCCAGCAATACAATTGAGCAAGTCAACTCTTTAATCACCTGGCTTGTAACTTCGCTGACAGCTAATCCACCGGCGGTACGATAACGAGTTGATCGCAAAACTACCAAATCAAATGTTTTGGCTTCACGAATAATTATCCTAGCTACATTATCACCAGTAGTGGTTTGAATGTCAGTATTTACTTGTAATTTACTTTCAGAAGCTATACCAGACAGTTCGGACTTATACTTGTCAACTTGAATTGCGGGTGTTCTGCGATCGCTCACATGTAAGAGTACTACTTCTGCTTGATTTGCATCCGCTAAAATTTGGGCAAATCTGACAGCACCTATGGTTTGGCGTGACAAATCTCCCACTGGTACAAGAATACGCTGGATTGTAGTAGGACTATTCAACAATCTTGTCACGGCTACCGGACAGTGAGAAGACCAAAACACGCTATCGATCACATTACCAAACAAGCGGGCGCGAATGCCCATATTAGGCGACCAACCCATGACAACTAAACTGGCGTTTTGTTCGCGACTAGTACGACAAATTCCCAAAGCAATATCGTCATCAATCCGGATTGCTGGTGATACTTCCACATCAAATTCTTGGCTAATAGCTAAAACATCTTTTAAACGTTGCTGACTTTGATCAAGTGCTATTTTTAAGCGCGGGTCATCCATTTGCACATGACCTTTGGCGATCGCTAGTGGAATGATCTTCCCTGATTCGTGACGCGCTAATAGTGCAGCCATTTCGATCAAATAGCGCTGAGTTTGGGGATTATATAGGGGAACAACAACAGTGAATGGATATTGGGTTTGTTCATCCAAATCCACATCACAACTATCTCCTTGCCACCACGTAGATAGTTTATCTTTTGCCCAGTCAGTTTGGGAAACTGTTAGTCTAGTTGCAAATCGTGCTGTCGTTACTGGGCCAAGTATCGCAGTCACCAACATTAAGACAATGATGCTATTTAATAGACCCTCATTTATTAACCGTTCACCCGCAGGGTTAACTGTTTCATAAGCAACTAAAGCTGCTGCTAGTGTAGCTGCTACTTGTGGTAGTGACAATGACCACATCGTCAGCATTTCTGGTATGTTATAGCGATATAATAATTTGGCTAGAAATGCAGCTATGAATTTACTACCAATCAACGCCACTACAATTGCCGCAGCTAACCAAACTGAACTAAGGGTTTTGATAAAGGCAGGAATATCAATTAATAATCCCATGTCTACAAAAAAACAAGGGATAAACAAAACACTACCCACAAACTCAACTTTTTCTTTAACAGGGCTACGTCCTAAAACATCATTGACAGCTAAACCTGCTAGGAATGCACCAACAATTTTTTCAACACCAATTACTTGCGCTCCAACAGATGCTATAAATAATGCCAACAAAATAAATAAAAACTGATTACCTTGTTCATCCCCGGAACGTCGAAAAAATTCTTTTCCTGCCCAATCGAAACCGAATAAAACAACAGCAGAGTAAATAGCTAATCCCCCTAAAAGGGTAATTAAACTCAAGGCTGTAAATTCTCCACCATGAATGCCAACACAAATTGCCAGCACTAACAAAGCACCTGTATCAGTGAAAATTGTCGCGCCAATTGTGACTGTCACAGCTTCATTTGTCACTACACCTAAGCGACTGACAATTGGATATGCCAACAAAGTATGGGAAGCAAGTAAAGAACCGATTAAAACAGAAGCATTCCAACTAAAATTAAACAACCTGCCAACAACAATCCCAGCAATTAATGGTGCTAAGAATGTTAAAAAACCAAATCCAATTGAGCGATTTCTAGTTTTACGAAACTGATCAAGATCAATTTCTAAACCTGCCACAAACATTAAGTAAACTTTACCAATGTCCGATAGTAACTTGATTGTTTCAGATTCTGAGTTCAGTAATTTGAGTCCATTCTCACCAAGTAATACACCTGCTATTAACAAACCTACCAATCCGGGTAGCCGTAGCTTTTCAAAAATGGGTGGTACGGTGAAAATGACTAATAGCAGGATTGTGAATGCAATAATTGGACTTTGTAATAGCAAATTGTTACCCTCTAAAGATTTTAAGAGTTTAATATTTTATATACAGCAATCCTAAATAGGTTGTGAAAATTGAGAGACGAGATCACCGACTTCTTCGAGAAGTTGGTGATCTCGTTGTTCACGATTTAAGAATACTATATATCACTAAATGCGAATCATAGACCATTTTACTAATTAATTCAATTAACTTTAAGTGAGTCTGTGGGAAGAAATAAAAGTATAGTAATTCGATTTTATTTATGAACTTACGAGTGAAGGGAGATCATAGAGAACGGTGAACAAAAAACTAATTCTCTGGTAGTACAATAATTAAACTTTTAGCCTCAATAATAGACAAAATTAACTAATACTTTATTCAGATAAACATGGAAGAATTAAATAATAGATAATAACTAGTCAATATATACAATCAATCTTGATTCGTAAATCTATCGCAAGTTCTAAAAAAGCCTAACTAAGGATAGATGTATTTTTTGAATAAAGAAATAGATACTTGCGATGGAAAGAAGCGTACAATCAAATAATTAACTTTTTCAAACCTGCGTTTCTTGAAAATCTAGTTATCACTCTAATTAATTTATCAACTTACTATGGTAGCAAATCCTCCTTCTCAAACTTCAGATGCTCAATACAAAGTCGAAAACCCAGCAGCAGAAGTCGAAGCAATTGTCCAAACACCACCATCAGAGACAGAAATTGACTTGGAATTTCTCTACACCAGAGATATTGAATTTCGCCAAGAAACACTTTATTTTATTGTAGTTGACCGCTTTTATGATGGTGATCCTGACAATAGCGAAGGGATAAATGCTGAACTTCATGATCCCAATCGTCAAGAATGGGGTAAGTACTGGGGTGGAGATTTGCAAGGGGTGATTGACAAACTCGATTATCTCAAGAATTTAGGAGTCACTGCTGTTTGGTTAACTCCCTTATTTGAACAAGTAGAAGAATTATTTATTGAAAGTGCTGCTATTCATGGCTATTGGACAAAAGATTTTAAACGGATTAATCCCCGCTACATTGCTGCTGATGATGATCCTTCTCTCAACAAAACTCAAGATCAGAAAAACACTGTTTTCGATCGCCTGATTGCAGAATTGCATAAACGCAATATGAAACTAGTGTTGGATATTGTCTGCAATCATAGTAGCCCAGACACTGGTGGTAGTAAGGGCGAATTATATGATGATGGAGTAAAAATTGCCGATTTTAATGATGACCAAGACCATTGGTATCACCATTACGGTGAAGTTACCAATTGGGAAGACGATTGGCAAGTCCAAAATTGCGAATTATCAGGACTAGCAACTTTTAACGAAAACAATATTCAGTACCGCAACTATATTAAGTCTGCAATTAAACAGTGGTTGGATCGGGGTGTGGATGCGTTGCGAGTAGATACTGTTAAACATATGCCAATCTGGTTTTGGCAAGAGTTTAATGGTGAGATGTACAATCACAAACCAGATGTGTTTATTTTTGGCGAATGGATTTACAGCAATCCGAATGACGATCGCGCTGTAGAATTCGTCAACAACTCTGGGATGAGTATCCTCGATTTTGGCTTGTGTATGGCAATTCGCCAAAGTCTAGCCAAGTATGATGAACAAGGCTTTTACTTAGTTCAGAACGTACTAGATTTAGACGATCGCTATAACGGTGCAACCGAACTCATCACTTTTATCGACAACCATGATATGCATCGTTTCCAAACTATCAACCCTGATCCCGAAATCTTGCGGTTGGCGGTGATTTTATTGATGACTACTCGTGGTATTCCTTGCTTATTTTATGGTACAGAACAATACCTGCATAATGATACTAACGGTGATGATAATATCTACGGTAACAACGATCCCTACAATCGTTCGATGATGGAATCGTGGGATACTGATACCCCCATCTATCGAGATGTCCGCAAACTTTCGGGACTACGCCGTCTCAATCCAGCAATATCAATGGGTAGTCAATGGCAAAAATATATCACACCAGATGTTTACTGCTATGTACGCCGCTATCGTGACTCTCGTTGTTTTGTCGCATTAAATAGAGGTGATGCTGTTACTGTAGAGGCAGTTGATACTGAATTACCAGATCGGGAACATACTTGTTTATTAACCGGACGCAAATTTGAAGTTCAAGATGGCAAGATTTATAATTTGGAACTTGCACCCAAAGAAGCGATCGCCATCAGTCATGTCGGTGAACGTGTCAAAGGCCAAACTATTGTCAGAGTACAACTCAATAGCGTATGCACTCAACCTGGAGAAACCATCGTGGTGACAGGAGATTGTCCCGAACTTGGTAACTGGGACATCGATAAAGCCTACCCCCTAGAATATATCAACTCCAATACCTGGTTTGCTGAAATTCCCTTTGATGAAAGTGCTGGTAAGCTAATCAGCTACAAATATGCCATGTGGCGCGAAGGAGGTTCTCCCCTACGGGAAAATCTACTTTCTCGACGCTGGGTTATTGCTAGTGAAGGTACTGTAAAATGGCGTGACACTTGGGCTTCGGGGCGAGAGTCTTAATCAGTTAACAGTTAACTGGTAACTGATCACTGATTCATCCCTACCAAAGATAGAGGAATAACTTGACATATGTACTCATAATGAGTACGCTTTAGTTAGCAAGTTTCCCAGGAGTAAACTTCTTATGTTGCCAAATAATGAAGGAAAAAGAGTTCCCAACACCACCTTTCGTCTGCGTCGCAATGATCAATGGGTGAATGTGACAACTGATGAATTATTTAAAGGTAAGACTGTTGTAGTTTTTTCTCTACCGGGGGCTTTTACACCCACTTGTTCATCAGCTCATGTTCCAGGCTACAATCAATTGGCGAAAACTTTCAAAGATTGTGGTGTAAATGACATTGTTTGTATGTCTGTCAATGATACCTTCGTGATGAATGAATGGGCAAAGGATCAGGAAGCAGAAAACTTAATTTTTATACCAGATGGTAATGGTGATTTTACAGAAGGCATGGGTATGCTAGTCGATAAATCAGACCTGGGATTTGGTAAACGATCTTGGCGCTATTCAATGTTAGTAAAAGATGGCGTTGTTGAAAAAATGTTCATCGAACCCGAAGAACCAGGTGATCCCTTCAAGGTATCAGATGCTGAGACGATGCTGAGATATATTAACCCAAGCGCAGTTAAACCGAAGTTGGTTTCTCTGTTTACAAAACCTGGTTGTCCCTACTGTGCGCGTGCCAAAGAAATGCTCAAGCAAAATGGTTTAGACTATGAAGAAATTGTTTTGGGTAAAGATGCTACGACTCATTCCTTAAAAGCGATCGCAGGTGCAACAACTGTTCCCCAAGTGTTTATTGATGGTCAATACATCGGTGGTTCTGAAGCTTTAGCAACTTATTTAGGCGCGACTAAATAAAAGATAATATTTGTTGAGACAAAGGCAAATCTTAGGTCTATTTCATTCTCATTCAGTCCGCCTCAGAATTTATTCTGAGGCTAATAACAAAAGTCGGTTTAACCCTACTGTTTTGTGGTGTTCGAGTCCGTTTTTACGGACTTAAACTATTAGCTGTGAACTTTAATTCAAGATTTTTAGTAAAAAAATTGACCTGTAGAGACGCGTCATGGCGCGTCTCTACAAAGGATTATGGTCTTATCTGAACCGTATTGGTTTATTTCTAGAATGAAATAGCCCTGTAACTGAGAGTATCCCAAATGTTCAAAAAACCTGCCTGTGATTGAAATCGCAGTTTTATACCTGCTATTTGCTGTATAAATGAATAATTATAAATAAGTAGTCAGGCTAATATTACTTTCCTGACATCTTGAGCTATTTTATACCAATCAAAATTAGCAGTAACATACTGACGGCACGCTTCTCTTGAAGGAGTTGGTATTTTCCCCGTTAGTACTTGTTCTAATTTTTCTGCAATGGCTGCAACTTCTACACCAGAAGTAATTAATTGTGGTGAAAATTGCTCTAAAATTTCTGGCATTCCACCTACTGGAGTACATACAACGGGAGTACCACAGGCTAGAGATTCTACGATTGCTAACCCAAATCCTTCAAAACACTGACTAGGCATAATACTAACATCAGCAGCTTGATAAGCTATAGGTAAATCCTCATCAGGTAGAAATCCTAAAAATTTCACATGTTCGTTGAGTCCTAATTCGGTTGCTTGTTGTTGTAGTGCTGCTTGAACTGGGCCGCGACCGGCGATCGCTAACCAAAAATCTGGTAGTCTTGGTTTAATAATTGCCAGAGCTTCTAGTAATTTGTCGATTCCAACTCGATGCACTAAGCGGCGACTACTAAAAATAATTGCTCTATCTTGTGGCCAGTCAAGTTTGGCGCGAGCCTCAGCACGTGATAAATTAGACTGAAACTGATCAGTATTTACTCCACCAGGAATAATGTAAATTTTTTCCCAAGGAATTTGATAGTGTTCGTGTAGTATTTGACCAAAAGCTTTACTCAAAACAATAAAGCGATCGCAGTGATCATAAGTTCTTTTTTCGATTAGTCGCTGCTTGAAAAAAACACTTAATCGCTGATGAACTACCTCATGCTCACTCTCCGACGCCCAAGGACCATGAAAGTTAAAAGTAATTGGTACTCCCTTGGGTAACAAATCTAATATGGGAAAGCTATACAAAGCAAAATGCAAATTTATTGCATCTGGTTTTCCCATTCTGGTTTTTTGGAAATTTTGGCGAATTGACCATAACCGTTTCCAAATCTGACCATCTGGTGAACCCAAATTATTTAACTTTATCGGTAGACTAAGTTGGGTGTCCGGTAAACCTACTCCACATAGTTCAATCTGATCTTGATTTTCTGCAAGTTTTTGAGTCAGTTCATATACATATCTTTCTAGTCCTCCGGGTGTTGTTGGAAACCAACCCACTCCCACACAAAGAATATATGCAGATGATCTATTGTTTATTTTGTTACCTGTCACGTCTATATCCCTAACCATGAACGGCTTGTATTTGTATCTAGTTTTACCAGCTTTTGAGCCACCTTATTTGAAAATAACAGGAAACTGATAGCTGTGGTATTTATATTTTTCGATAGAACACATCAATTAGCACTTTGTTGTTAAACAATTTTGGATTTTAGATTAATCTTCCTTGAAGTTGCGATCGCGTCTATAGATTTTGGATTGACATCACAGATAAATCTGCTTGCTCTGTACCCTCAAGAAATGATTCGTAAAAATCTTCTAACCATTAAACATTAAAATCTCTAAAATGTATTACTTAAATTTATCAAGTTCCTGATTACACTTTCAAGATATAAACTTTATATATCTCTAGAAAAAATATAATTTTAATGTATATAAATACTCCTCCTTGATTCCAAATCTTTAATTCTCGCAAAGTGAATATATTATGCTCACAGAGAAGCCAGTGGAGGTTTTACCTTGGTGTCAAGCATGTGACGTAAAACCCCGCATCCTTACACTAAACTACTATGTTTTTGCTTTTTAAACCTCTCTCTTAGGAGGGTAAAAACTTAAAGAAACAAAAAATACCTTCCCTTTCTATCAAACCATATATAATCCTGTCTCTAACATGAAAACAAAGTATATTTTTAAGTAATTAATAGCTGCTTAACTAAAATTTTTAACTGAAATAATACTTAATTAATAAACAAAGATGCATCTATTGTTATCCTAGATGTTGCTGAAATTAATATTTAGAAGAGATATATGGTATTCGTAAATCATTAGTGACAGACAAGAACCCCGACTTCGCAAAAGTTGTCGGAGTTCTCACGGATTGCGATCGCAAATAGAATTCTGACGATAAATTCTTAGCCAAAATTAAAATATAATGTGGATTTTGTAAATTTTTCATGAAATTAACCATATTTACTGAAAATTTGGTTAGTTTTATGAATGAAGATCGCGTTAATAACAAAAACAATAATTATGTGTAATCAAGTAGTTGTATAATATCAGCTCGAAATATATATGGTTGAGTGTTAGTATAATAAATTACTAAAATAATTAAGTGTAATTTATTTTTCTTGGTGTCTACCAGCAGGCTAGACACCAAGACACAAAGGTGAAAATCCCAACATTTAAGAAATGTTTTGAGAATTTTTACCCATCTTGAAAGGGCTGAATAAACGACCTCAAGTCTAAAGATATTTTCTTAACAAAAATCAAAATATAATTACTTGTATATTTAATCAATCATCCAAACATAGTAGTTTTTATTGAAAAATAATATACATATTACCGATGAAAAATAAATTTAAACGACAAATTAGTCAGCTATATTACCAACAACTCAGTAAAATAAAAGATTTAATTCTTAAACTCAATAACTTAATAATAAAAGGTAATTTCCGAGGTCAGAGGAGATTAAAGTTCTTATTTAGTTTCATTGCTGGATTTATAACTGTAACTTTAATTGCCATCTATTTGACCGGAAAAATGACATCTGGAACAAATATTGGCACAGCACCACCTACAATCAAAATCTACACCATACCTGAGAATAGTACTTATACACCTTCTACAAAAAATATATACATACCACCGATTACAGATACTTACACATCACCCGCAACAGATACTTTCACACCATCGGCTACAAACTCTTACACAATATCTGCGACAAATAGTTATAAAACATCTTGGATAGGTAACTCCTTTGGTGGTGGTGACAAATGGGTACAAATCCAAATAAGTGATATGTATGTGGCTCCTGATGGTACAGTCTACACCAATACAGATTGGGATGAAGCCGGAAGAGAAGTAGGAATTTACAAAAATGGAGACGTAATTGGTAAAGCTGATGACTTGCATGGCTGGGGAAGGATGGGAGGAGATGCGATCGCAGTTGATCAAAAGTATATGTATGTAGCGATGCAACAATCTCCCGAAGGAAAAGCAGGAGAAGATTACCCCCCCAAAGGTACAGATTGGTTTTGCATCAGACGCTATAACTTATCTGGAAAACCAGCACCTTTTCCCCAAGGACGCGGCTGGGATAAAAGCATGTTAATAGTTAGTACCAAAGATAAAGTCACAGGATTAGCAACTGATGGAAAACAGTTGTATGCAAGTAACAAAGCAGGCAATTTGGTTCATGTCTACAACAACGCTACGATGAAAGAAATACGTAGCTTTAAAGTAACTAATCCTAGCAAAATAGCTATTGACAAAAAAGGAAATCTGTGGGTAATTCGAGATAAAAACCAAATTGGTCATTATTCGCCAACCGGAAAGCAATTACCTGGTGCGATCGCAAGTATTGCCCAACCAAGTGCGATCGCAGTTGATAATAAAAACAGATTGTTAATTGCAGACAATGGCCCACGTCAGCAAGTATTAATATACGACATCACCAATAAACCCAAACAAGTAAGCACTTTTGGTACTCAAGGTGGCATTTATTCAGGTAATCGTGGCGAAATTGGAGATTTGAAATTTTACGGTTTGAGTGGAGTCGGTACAGATGCAGGCGGAAATATCTATGTTAGTAACGTTGGTTTCAATCGTTCCGGCGTAGACTTACGCAAACTCTCCCCATCTGGCAAATTACAGTGGCAATTACTAGGTTTACAATTTTTAGATACTGCTGATGCTGATGTCGGTACTGATGGCGCCAACGTCTTTACCAAAGACGAGCATTTCATTATGGATTACAGCAAAGGTAGTGGTAAAGAATGGCGATACAAAGGCTACACCTTAGATCGATTCCGCTATCCTAATGATGCCAGACTACACACCACACCCACAGCAGCCTTTGTCCGACGTCTGAAGGGAAAACGTTTGTTATATCTCTCTTCAGAAATGATGTCAGAACGCTTATTAACGTATCGTTTTGATGGAGAAATTGCCGTTCCCTGCGGTATATTTGGCAAAGGCAAAGAAGACTGGCTAGCCAACGAACCGACAAATAGTAGTTGGATATGGATTGATGCAAATGGCGACGGTTCACCTCAAGCCAACGAATATCAAGCTACGGGTGAAAAAGATGATTCTGTTTGGGGTTGGGAAATAGATAGCAAAGGAGATGTTTGGAAAGCAGCAGAAGACGGCTATATCAAACATTATCGCTTTGGTGGATTAAATGCTCATGGTTGCCCAGTTTACAGTACCAAAACTGTGCAAAAGACAACCATGCCCCAACCATTTAAAACTATTACCAGAATCAAATATTTTCCGGAACAGGATGCGATGTATTTAAGCGGTTATACAAGCGATCGCCCCAACATTGATGGTGATTGGGGATTGGTTGGCACAGAAATCATCCGCTACGATAATTGGAGCAAAGCCAAAAAAATACGCTGGCGCATAGCATTACCATACGAAGTTAAACGCGATCCCAAATTGCACATCAAAGCAATGGATGTAGCAGGTAATAAAGTATTTGCTGTCAGCAGTAAAACCCAAGATGTATTTGTCTACGACACCACCACAGGAAAACAAGTACAACAGTTGAAACCAGGCCCCGAAGTTTCAGGGGAAGGTGGGTGGGTTGACATACCCTTTGGAATTCGGGCTTTTCGTCGTTCCAATGGTGAGTATTTAGTGTTTGTGGAAGAGGATTTGAAAGCGAAAGTGATTATGTATCGCTTACCAGGATAGTTCAAGGACTCGCAAAGGGAGCATCCCAATTTTTTCAATATACCGCTAATAGCACAAGTCGTCTTCAGACGACTTCATAAAATCAAGTAGTCTGCTTAAAGCAGACTAGAGCTATGAGGCGGGTTTTTTGAACATTTGGGATGCTCCCAATAGCCCTCGTGCGATCGCTTTTAAAGCGATCGCATTACATCTGGCTTCTATATTCTTCTAACAACTGTGGAATATAATCGTACCCATCCACACCAATTACAGAAATAATTTTCGGGCGATTTTGCTGCAATGCGTTTTGGAAAGCTTCTACCCCAAGTTGAGCTTGTAATATTGCTAATAACTTCGCTACTTTTAGCCACTCCAGGGAAGCAATTTGGTTTAACAAATACATTCCTAAACAACCTGTGTAAATCGCTCTGGCAAAATTTGCTGAGTTATAATTTGCTTCACCTAAATTAGCTAAATTTAATCCTTGGAGATATAAATCACCAGATATTTGTGCTGTTTTAAAGCCTTCTTCTAAATTTTTAATAGCGTTTTGTGAATCTCCAATGACTAAATAAGCAATACCTAAACTACTTAAACACAAAGCTTTACTTTGCACATCACCTAATTGTTCTGATAGTTTTAAACCTTGCTGCAAATAGTTAATTGGCATTTCATAGGTTTCAGGTTCTATTTGCTCTTGTTGTTGAGCTTGCATGACTTCGCTGTAACCCAAGTTTACCAAAGCATAGGCTTCTCCTGTTTTATCCCCCGTTTGCCGACTCATGATTAATGCTCTTTGACTGTAATCTATTGCTTCTGCATATCTTTGCTCTTGCACATAAGTACGGCTCAGATGGTTGAGGTTAGCAATTTCACAGGGGCGATCGCCTGCATGACGAGCAATTTCTAAAGCCTGTTGATGAAAGTTAATTGAACTGTCATATTGTCCCAAAGCCCGTTGTGAGTAACCTAAAATTGTTAATACTCTGGCTTTTTCTTGTGTACCTTCGACTCTCCGCAATGGTTCATCGAGATAGTTCAAGGTATCGCGCAAGTAACTACCAGAAAAAGAAGCAAAGATGCCGCCATATAACGGAAAATACTGTGCCTGGGCAAAGCTTCGCAAAATTTGTAACATCACCTGCGAGGCTGCATTACTGTAGGTGATATTTTCACTAAAACCACTTGCCAGTTGACTCCAGATCACTGCAAAGGTCAAATATGTCGAAATAGAAAGCTTTGATCCGGCTTTCACATTGTAAGCTTGCTGGTCAAACCAGTGAACTAATCCTCGTTGTAAGTATTGGAAAATTATTGTAATTTCCACCCAATCTCTGAGGCTAATCTGACGTTGCTGTCTGGCAAAATCAATGGCAGATTCCTCTTTTGCAAAGGCGTGAAACAGTGCATGGGGTAACTCGCTTTGTACTTGTTTAGCCCAAGTAGCCCAAGGCCCACTTTCGCCTGGGATACCGCCAAAACCTAAAGATTGACGATTTTGTTCATACATCCAGCTAACTAAATGGTCTTGTAGTCGCTGCCAAGATGCAACACCACGGGTAATACCTTCTGAGATTTGCTGTAAATCAGAATCTGGTTGAGCAAATTGTTGTAAAGCTTTTGACAATTGCTGAAGCTGTTGTAGGTTGAGGCGATACTGACTATTTGGATCAGTGACACGTAAAAAAATAGCTAGTTGTTCTCCCGATGATGCTGTGGTAATTTCTTTAACTGCGGTTGCTGTGGTTTCTGTAGCTTTGTTTTGTTCTTCAACCCGTTGCCATTGAGTTTGGATTGTCTTTATCGCTCTCAAACTACGGGTAGCTTTAGCTTTTTTGAGTTCGTCCTTTTCATTGTCCACTTGCTGCTGAATGTGATTCAGGCGATCGCTCAACGCCAACTCAAAAATTTCCCCTGTCCCAGCCGTTACACCTTTGAGCAACATTTGATACACTTGCTCAACAGAACTGATCTTACCCTTGAGGGTGGTTTCAACAATTTCATCAACTAAAGCGAGGTAGCGATCGCGAAGAGACACAGAATCAGACACTTTCCCAACCAAGACACACTATGTCAATTCTAATTGTTGTCTGAACCTGAGTGCAGAATAATAGAAGACGTTAATTTGAACCATATTTAGATAAAAATATATGAAAACCTACGATTGGCTCGTGATTGGTGCAGGTATTACGGGTGCTGCACTAGCCTATGAACTAGTGAAAATCGGCTTTTCGGTGCTTTTGTTAGAACAAGATCCAACATTACGCAATGCCACTTATTATAGTTATGGTGGTTTAGCTTTTTGGTCTGCTACAACTCCCCTGATGCGTCAATTGTGTGATCAGGGAATAGCGCGTCATCGCATTCTTAGCACAGAGTTAGATGCTGATACTGAATTTCGGGAGTTAGATTTATTGTTGACGATCGCAACCGACACTGATCCAAAAGTTGCTGCGGCGTCATATGCTAATTTTGCCATTCCTCCCAAGTTACTTAGTGTTGACGAAGCTTTGGAGATGGAACCTTTATTAAATAAACAAGCGATCGCAGGTGCTTTAACTGTCAAACACGGTCATATTAACCCCGAAAAAACAGCACAAGCTTATATTGAAGCATTTCTGCGGGCTGGGGGTGAAATGGAAATTACCCAAGTACAGAATTTCACCTCAAATCATTCTTCGCAAACCATAAAAACAACTACAAAAACTTATCACAGTGCTAAGATTGTCGTCTGCGCTGGCGGATTCTCTCGACAATTGCTCAAAGCATCTGGTATTCCTATAAAGTTGTATTTCACCCATGCGGAGATGATCCAAACTCCACCAGTAGAACTGCAATTACGTACCTTAATAATGTCGGCTAATCTTCAACGCTTTCAATTAGAAGCAGAATCTACCAAAGTCGATGAATTATGGAATCAACCGGGACATGAAATATTAGCACCAATTTTAGATGCGGGTGCAATTCAGTTTCAAAATGGGAGTATGCGCTTAGGTCAAATTAGCCGTGTCCTTAGCGATCCCGACGTTGAGATAGATAAAAAAACAAGTGAAAGCTGGCTGAGGCGAAGTATAGGAGAAATATTGCCAGCATTATCTAATCTACCAGGAACCTGGCATCATTGTTTAGTAGCATTTAGTGGTGATCGCCTTCCTATAATCGGTTCTATTCCTGGATGTAATGGAGTTTATCTATTTTCTGGATTTAGCAATCCTCTAGCGATCGTAACGCCTTTAGCCCAACGCTTTGCTAATTATTTAACTGGTAAAGAAGATAAAATTATTTCTCAATTATCCCCTGCTCGCTTTCAATCTCCGATGTAGCCAAAAGTTCTGTTGCTTCTTTGAAAAGCTCATTTTGTTCTTTTTGAATTTCAGCTAGTCGTTGAGAAATTTCTTCTAATCTTTGTTGCTTTTCTAAGTGAATAATTGGATAATTTTTTGATGGTAATATAGGTAAATAATTATCATGTATATGAGAATTATCTAGTTTTTTTATTGCTAAATTACTAATTTGAGTAATTGACGAAAAACTAAATTTAATAATAGCTAATATCAACTTCAAAGGAACTTGTAATATTGATTTACTAACTGATTCAATCAAGTGACCTATTGCTTGAATAATACTTCCAATTATAGCTAGAATAACCAACAAAATGATAAAACTAAGAATTGGGTGATTAGTTGCCCAAACAAGAATTTGTGCTAATTGAAAAATAGAACGATTTTGATTCAGCAAATCATTCATAAAATTCTTTTTTATACTTATCTGGTTATAAAGATTGAAATCTAACTCTTAATCCATCTTTCGGGTGAATGGTGGGAATTCGTACGTTATCTAAACTTTGATTGGGCAAAATTTCCCATTTATAACTACGCAATAGGTGTGCAGCTATAATTTTCATTTCCATCTTGGCAAATGCTATGCCAACACAGATGCGCGGGCCACCACCAAAACCGATTAAACTAAAGGGGCGTTGTTTTTGTTCTTGCCGTTGCGAGCTAAAACGATCTGGATCAAAACGCTCTGGTTGAGGATAAATTTCTGATATCCGGTGAGTTTCTGGAATTGCGTAGATCAGTTTCCAACCAGCAGGTACAGAAAATCCTTTAAATTCAAATTCTTTGATCACACCGCGAAAACCTCCTCCTACAGAAGGATGCAATCTTTCAATTTCTAGCAATATCTGCTCTAAATAAGGCATTTGTCCTAGTTGTTCTAAAGTTAAGGCACCATCACCAACAAATTGTTGTTGTTCATCTCTAGCACGTTGCATTACCTCTGGGTGAAGAGCTAACTCTAAACATAGCCAAGTTAGCATTGTAGTTGTAGTCTCATGTCCAGCAAAAAGTAGTAGAACTGCTTGGGCAATTAGTTCTTTTTCACTGAGAGTGTTACCTTCTTCATCTCTAGCTTGTATTAGAAGACTTAAGGCGTCTTTTGTAGGATTTTTTTGACGTTCTTTAACAACTTGAGTTAAATGTTCTAATATTTGATTACGAGCTGCGATCGCTTTGCCAAATTGAGTGAATGGCAAGGTTAGTGGATTAATAGCAAATAGTCCGTTTGTTAATGTTGTAAACAATTTGCTGAGACGCTCAGACTCAGCGTCTGTTTGAGTACCTAGTAATAGTTCACTAGCAATACTAAATGTCAACTGTTTGAATTCTTGAAACCAAGTAAATTTCTGTTTTCTTTCCCATTTTTGCAAATAAGTAAGTGTGATATTTTCCATGGTGTTGAGATAATTTGCCAGTGCTGGCCCATGCATTGCAGGCATAATTAAACGGCGCTTTAGGCGATGTTCTTCTCCATCCATGAGAAATAGTGATTCGCCCAGCAAGACTTTAAAATTATTTGGCCATCCCTCACGCCAAGAAAAATGATCCATATGGCTAGAAAGAACAAATTCTGCTGCTTCTGGTCCCACCATTACCACAGTCGGTTTGCCTAAAATGTGACTTTTAAAAATAGACCCGTAGCGTTTGTAGCGCTTCGTGATAAAATCAGGATCAACAACGAATGGTAATGTTTCACCTAATACAGGTACACCGAAGCTTCCAGGTGGCATTTGCTTGTTTATCATGTGTAAATGTAGATAATTTCAGATAATAACTGGCAGCAATAAGTAAAATTTGATTGAGTTATAAATTAGTGTAGCGTAGCAAAAGTAGGGACGTACAGCCGTACGCTCTTATGGATGTATTTGTATCATCAAAAAGTAAAGCACCATAACATGCGATCGCAACAAGTCATTGATAGAGTGGTAAATAGAGGCTTGATAATGGATGGGTAAAAATGATGACGCTGCAAGAATTCAAGCAATTAATCGAAAAACAGCAAAAATGTCCTGATTCACTACCGAAAGCTCTCCAAGCATTGTGGTTTGACTATAAAGGTAATTGGGATAGAGCGCATGAAATAGTTCAAAATGCCAATGATCTTGATAGTGCTTGGGTTCATGCATACCTACACAGAAAAGAGGGTGATGTGAGCAATGCACGTTACTGGTACAGACGTAGTGAGAAGCCAGAATTTCACGCAGGACTAGACCAAGAATGGGATCAAATAGTTTCTGCTTTGCTGATAAAGGTGAAAGAATTATGGATGCCGATGAACTAATACGACGTTACGCTGCTGGAGAGAGGGATTTTACTGCTGTCAATTTAGCAGGAGCTAAGTTGATTGGAGCATATTTGGTTGGCATCAATTTGTATGCAGCAGACCTGAGTGGTGCTAACTTGGCTAAAGCTAAACTATGGAGTTCTAATTTAGGTGGAACAAACCTAGCCAAAGCCAATTTAACCAGAGCTAACCTCAGTTGTGCAAAGTTGATAGAAGCGAATCTGCGTGGAGCTAAACTACACTATACCAAGCTGTTTGCAGCAAATTTAACAGGAGCTTGCTACGACGACAGCACCCGATTTTCTTATGGCTTTGATCCACAAAGTAGAAATATGCGAAAAATCTGACAATTTGTACAAACTACCTCTTACGGATGAGGGATTACTTCTCAGCAGAGATTAACTTTTGTAAATATACTAGGTTATTTCGCTCGATTTTGGGAAAAAGCCATGAAAGCAAGCAAAGGCATTTTACAAAAAGCTTTGTTAAGTGTAGTTGGTGTAGGTAGTCTCTTAGCCTTGTCTGCCTGTGGTCAACCGAATGCAGAAAACACGACTCCGACCGTTGGAGAAGCACCTACAGAAAATACCTCACCTGTTGCAGAAGTGACTCCAACAACTACTGCACCTGCAACAGCAACCCCTGGTGGTACAACCGGAAACCAAAATTTTGCAGAACTTACTCAAACAGCAGCTAGCCAAGGGTCTTTTACGACTTTAACAAAAGCATATAAAGCCGCAGGTTTAGAAGATCAATTGACTGCACAAGGCCCTTACACAGTTTTTGCACCGACTGATGATGCTTTTAAGGCTTTACCAGCAGGTACTGTAGAAAACCTCCTCAAGCCAGAAAACAAACAACAGTTAGTGAAGCTTCTTAGCTACCACGTCATACCCGGACAAGTAACCTCTAGTCAATTGACATCTGGAGATGTAAAAACAGTAGAGGGTACTCCTGTGACAATTGATGTGAATAGTACTGCTAAAACAGTGTCCGTCAACGGTGCTAAAGTTACTCAAGCCGACATCTTAGCTAGCAATGGCGTTGTTCACGTAGTTGACAAGGTAATTCTCCCTCCTGATTTTAAAGTAAGTCCTACTTCTAGTCCCACACCATAGTAGTAGGTAAAGTTTCAATAGGTTTGTAGTAAGGACTTTAGTCCTTAAATATGCAAGCACTCAAGTGCTTACTACAAACCAAGCAAAAAACCGGGGAACATAATTGCTACCCGGTTCTGTCTATTGAGTATGAGAATCCTCAGCTTAGGGACACATTAATACTGTGTCCCTATTTATTTACTTTGGCAAAATTACCGAGCAACAGTTTTCTTGATTGTCGCACTGAGTTCGCCTTTAGCATACTTAGCAGCAAACTCTTCCAAAGAAACCTGCTTGATCTTGCTAGCATTACCAGCAGTTTCAAATTGTTGGTAACGTTCTGCACACACTTTTTGCATGTACTTAATAGAAGGCTTGAGGAAGTGACGGGGGTCAAATTCCTTAGAATTAGCAGCCAAAGCTTCCCGAACAGCAGCAGTAATTGCCAAACGGTTGTCGGTATCGATATTTACCTTACGTACACCGCTCTTGATGCCTTTTTGAATTTCTTCTACAGGTACACCATAGGTTTCAGGAATTGTACCACCGTACTGGTTAATCAAAGCAATCAAATCTTCGGGTACAGAGGAGGAACCGTGCATTACCAAGTGGGTATTGGGTAAACGGCGGTGGATTTCTTCAATACGGCTGATTGCCAAAATTTCGCCTGTTGGCTTGCGGGTGAACTTGTAAGCACCGTGGCTAGTACCAATAGCAACAGCCAAAGCATCTACTTGGGTTTGCTCAACAAAGTCAACAGCTTGGTCAGGATCGGTTAACAGTTGGGAATGATCGAGTTTACCCTCGAAACCGTGACCGTCTTCAGCTTCACCCATACCAGTTTCTAGAGAACCCAAGCAACCGAGTTCGCCTTCAACGCTGACACCCAAAGCATGAGCTACTTCCACCACTTGACGGGTGACTTTGACGTTGTACTCGTAGCTAGCGGGGGTTTTAGCATCAGCTTCCAGGGAACCATCCATCATCACGCTGGTAAAGCCGTTCTTCATTGCTGAGTAGCAAGTGGCAGGTTCATTACCATGATCTTGGTGCATGGTAATAGGAATATGAGGGTAAGTTTCCACTGCTGCCAAAATCAAATGACGCAGGAAGTTTTCACCTGCATATTTCCGAGCGCCACGAGAAGCTTGCAAAATTACGGGGCTATCTGTTTCATGGGCAGCTTGCATAATAGCTTGAATCTGCTCCATGTTGTTCACGTTAAAAGCTGGAATACCGTAATTGTTTTCAGCCGCGTGATCCAGCAGCAGCCGCATTGGCACGAGCGCCATAGATAGTCCTCCTAATTGTGTTGTCAGCTAGTCGGTTTGGAATATTGCGTAAATATATATTACGCCAATCTTAAGAAATTATTGTGATCCTATAGGAAATTATAACTAGTGATGGGTGTCTATGCTGAAAAAGTTTGCACTATCTGTGGATAAATATCCTCTATAGTTGCTCAATGTTACTGTACAATCAGCTACCTGACGTTTTGGGGTTTTGGTAACACTGTATTCCAATTGATTCTTCTTACAAGAAAGGCAGAGGGTCGAGGGCAGAAGGCAGAAGGTTGGGAGTGTCAATTAAAACTTTAGTTCTGGGTCTAAAGCCCAGTCAAAATCAATAATTATACTGAGACTGCTTGCAGCGAGGTATAAAACATCCTTGTTTCAATCCCACT
Organism: Pelatocladus maniniholoensis HA4357-MV3; assembly: GCA_019359115.1. GTDB lineage: Bacteria > Cyanobacteriota > Cyanobacteriia > Cyanobacteriales > Nostocaceae > Pelatocladus > Pelatocladus maniniholoensis. The sequence goes on along the minus strand of JAHHHW010000151.1, from coordinate 2,159 downwards.
CTTTTAAGGGTGGGTTGCCTTCTGCCCTCTGCCTCCTGCCTTCTGAAACTCTTACACCCCTACACTCACTTTATCTATAAATATAGTTAAAGCTCCTTAGCCAAATAGACTTTAGGAGCTTTGATTTTTATTCACCGCGACGCCGTTTTACCTAAGTTTTTGACCTGGAGTAAACCAGGTGGGTACCGTGTCTTCCGTTTAAAGTTTCCGGGTGCAAGCCCGGTCTACTGCCACGAAAAATGCTTGGTTCCCTTACTTTTACAAGTCATAGATCACAAAACTTGTTGGCAGTCACCAACGTCGCAGTGCTATGAATCGATTATAGCTTTTAAAGATGATTTTGTATATGCCAAATTAGATTTTTTTGCTGGTTTAATGGGCGTACCAAATATTTTCTATAGTGCGGGCGATCGCCATCGCTTGATCTTGATTTTGATGATCTAACAAAACGGTGACGTGTCCTAACTTTCGCCCAGGATGAGATTCTGTTTTTCCGTACCAGTGAACGTAACTTTGAGGAATTTGTTTTATTTTTTGACGTTTAGTAATATAATTATTTTTCGATATTTCGTAGCCCAACAAATTTACCATAATAGCACATGGGCAAGTTAGTTTAGGATTGCCCAAAGGTAAGCCAGAAACTGCTCTTAAATGTTGCTCAAACTGGGAAGTTTCGCAGGCGTCAAGAGAAAAATGTCCCGAATTGTGAGTGCGGGGTGCTATCTCATTTACTAGCACTTTGTCATCTGCATTAAGGAATAATTCAATTCCAAAAACTCCCACTGCTTCCAGGCTGTTTAGGAGTGTATGGGACATATTCTCAATCTCTTTTTGCAGGTGCGATGGAATATCTGCTGGTGCAATCACTCGCCGACATACTTGTTCTTCTTGTTGAGTTTCTACAATCGGGTAAATCACTACTTCACCGTCCACAGAACGTGCTGCAATAATTGCCAGTTCTCGTTCAAACGGGATAAATTCTTCTAATATAAAAGTTGGATTATTTGCAGATTCTAATTTTGCCTGAAGAGTGTGGATATCTTTAATAATAAAAGTACCCTGACCATCATAACCGTGACGGCGAGCTTTTAAAACTATGGGAAAATTTAATTTACTTATAAGTGAAAAATTATGAAGATTTTCGTTTTGTATTCCTAACTCTTGACTTTCAACATCTAACTGTTTCTTTCCTGTTTTCAGGTCTTCTTTCCAATTTCCTTTTATATCAAAGAATTGAGGAACTGGTAAACCTAAATCGCGTAAATAACAGCGTTGGTAATATTTATCTAACAGGGGAACTAATGCTTGTAGCGGTGGGCGAAAACAGACCCCTTGTTCTGCTAGGACTGATAAAGCTTTAAGATTAACAAACTCGTTTTCAAAAGTAATGATATCGCATCTAGCTGCTAAAACTTCTGTAGCTGCGGCATCATCTACTGGAGCGAAAATAGTGTCGTTAGCGATCGCCACAGCAGGATCATTCGGGCTAGGGGTTTGTACCACCAATTCCACGCCTAACTTCTGTGCTGCACCGCCCATCATCCAGGCGAGTTGTCCGCCACCGATTACACCAATACGCACCATCTTACCCCAAACTATCACGAAAGTTTACCCTGTCTTAGGATCATAGCGCGATCAGAATCAGTTATCAGTTATCAGGTTCGCCCATTTTTTAAATAAGCTTTTGTAATGTGAGTGCTAAGATTAAAATGTGTGTGGAGTGGTCTTGAATGCCTACTAATAGCCAATTGAGAGGTCTATATCGCCTTAGTTATTGGTTAACCTATCTTATGCTTCAACCGATACATCTTACTATGTATAGATGATCGAACAAGTAATCTCTATGTTTTGGCTGGAAATACTGAAAATCTTGAATTCAAAATAACGCCGGATGGGGAGGTGTTGTGATGAGTCAGGTTAATTATGCTGCGATGTCTGATGCAGAATTAAGGCAATACTTTCTTCGACATCGTGAAGATAAAATGGCTATTAGAGCGTATTTAGATAGACTTAGTGAGCGCCCACGCAGAATTATTACAACCCACATTCCGCACTTCAAATTGAAGTACAAAGAGATTACATCATGAGAAAAGCGAAAAAATCAGGATGATTAAGAAATAGAGTACTGAACGAATATATTTTGAAAAACAAATAATCAA
>JAHHHW010000150.1 GCA_019359115.1 Pelatocladus maniniholoensis HA4357-MV3 | reverse complement strand
ATCGTTGCAAACATTCCAACAGTGCTAATATATCTGGCATGGGCTTTCTGTAGCGATTGAGTTGTAGTTGTGGTAAACAATAACTCTACTACGGAAAGCCCTCTTTATTTTGGCGAAGGTATTGTTATTTATGAGTTCTTTTTCTTAAGTAAGATTAATTTTACTGACATTCAACAAGAATGGTTAAAACGAGATACCAAGAAATTTATTAGATATATTGCGACGACAACAACAAGCTTTGCAAGGATACAACGACCTCTGCTTAGGTGAGGAAACTCCTCTAAGTAAGCCGACTCACCGAAAGAGGAAACCCAAGAAGTGATTCTTGGAATCACCGTCCCTTTTAGGGTGGTGAGGATGTCAAAACTATCTTTTTTGTGGCAGAAAAGCATCGTTAGAATTTATTCCTGTACCTAAAGTTATGACTATGATTAGAAAAGCTGTCAACAAACTAGGGGTATAAGGGTGTAGGAAACCCCATAACTGAAGTAAGGGGCTTGAAAAAAGGACGCCTTTTTCCTTGGACTACGTGTCTAGGAAAAATTTCTCTTTTCCATGTTTAAAAAACTCTTTCTTGTACCCAGTATTTGGGGCGGGTTTTCCCCTACACCCCTATACCCGCCACAAAGCAGGGTGGTTTCATACGAAAAAAGAAAAATATGGAAGTCTGTATTTCTCGTTTTGAAGCATAGATTTTTACCCCTCTCCAAGCCTCTCCCCTTATTAAGGGGAGAGGCTTTAAAAGAAGATTTTAATTTTTCTCTGCTTGTATGAAACCACCCTGCCCTATACCCGCCCCAAAGGGGCTTGGTTACCAAATACTAATGAGTATAATTATTTGCCCAGGTATACATACACAAGAATTAACTAAAAACTTTCTTATGGCTTGGAGAGACTCAGTAGTTCACAGTTTGCAGTCTCCAGATTCAGTAAATATACTAGTTTACCCAGCCGAAGTTTTATCATCCTTATCAGGGTTTCATCTTTTACAGTTTTTACATAAGCATTTAGGAGATAGGCTCGAATCGCCAGTTGTATTTATTTGTTTTAGTGCTGGTGTAGTTGGAGCGATCGCAGCCGCATCTTCATGGCAACTACTAGGAGGTAAAATAAAAGCTTTTATTGCTATAGATGGATGGGGAGTACCATTATGGGGAAACTTTCCTATCCATAGGATGAGCCATGATTACTTCACTCACTGGAGTTCTAAAATACTGGGCGGGGGTGAAAATAACTTTTATGCAGATCCAGCAGTTGATCATTTAGAAATGTGGCGATCGCCCCAGACCGTCCAAGGTTGGTGGGTAGACTCATCTTTTGGAGAATCGTCATCTCAACAAAGTTTAACTGCGGCTGAATTTTTGCATAAACTTTTAGTGCGCTATGAAAAAATTAGTCCGGAAAGTATAAGTAGTAAGGAGGAGATCGCGGATCAGGGGTCAGGGATGGGGGACAAGGAGTATATGGAGGACAAGGAATAATTATTTAACAAGTCTCTTCCCAATCCCCATTACCCCTTATCCCCTCCAGGGGCCCCACCTGCCCCTTATCCCCTCCAGGGGACCCCTACCTTCCCCTTATCCCAATTACCCAATCCTCAATCCCCTATCCCCTATTCCCTAATTGCTGATGTTTCCAACTGAACCTGCTGCTGTAAATAAAGGATTTGGCGTCCTGCTCAGAAACCGTGGTTTTATGCTGCTGTGGATTGGGCAGTTATTTTCCCAGCTTGCGGATAAAGTTTTCTTTGTTTTAATGATTGCTCTATTAGAAAACTATCCGCCTCCTGCTGGTTTAGCCGAAAACTCGATGTACTCAGCTTTAATGGTGGCGTTTACAGTCCCAGCAATTTTGTTTGGTTCAGCTGGAGGTGTGTTTGTTGATCGCTTTCCAAAAAAGTTGATCATGGTTGGTTCAGATGTAGTACGCGGTTTGTTGACACTGTTAATACCGCTTTTGCCACGGGAGTTTTTGATTTTATTAATACTGACTTTTGCAATCTCCACTGTGACGCAGTTTTTTGCACCCGCAGAACAGGCTGTCATTCCGTTATTGGTGAGACGAGAGAATTTGATGGCAGCCAATGCTTTGTTCAGCAGCACAATGATGGGTGCTTTAATTGTGGGATTTGCGATCGGGGAACCAATGTTAAGTTGGGCAAAAGATTACCTTGGTCCCGATTATGGTCAAGAGCTGGTAGTGGCAATATTGTATATGTCTTCTGCTGGGATCATGCAGCCCATTAACTTTAAAGACAACACAACAATTGGTGAACAGGAAGCAAGTATCAATCCTTGGACAGATTTTAAACAAGGCTTGCGCTATCTCAAGAGAAATCGCTTGATATTAAATGCCATGCTGCAATTAGTGACTTTATATTGCGTATTTGCAGCCCTAGTAGTGCTGGCAATTCAATTAGCAGCAGAATTTGGATTAAAAGAGAAACAATTTGGCTTTTTCTTGGCAGCAGCAGGCGTAGGAATGGTAATTGGAGCCGGGATTTTGGGTCATTGGGGTGATAAATTTCATCACAAACCTTTACCCTTAATTGGGTTTTTGATGATGGCAGTAGTTTTAGGGGTCTTCACTTTTGTCAATCAACTATTATTGGCTTTAGGCCTTTGTGCTGTTTTAGGAATAGGTGCAGCCCTAGTTGGTGTGCCAATGCAAACTTTAATCCAACAACAAACCCCACCTTCGATGCTTGGTAAAGTTTTTGGGTTTCAAAATCATGCCATCAACATAGCTCTTTCTGCACCACTGGCAATTACAGGTCCAATAACTGATGCTTTAGGCTTGCGAAGCGTATTAGTAGGAATGAGTGCGATCGTCGCGATTATTGGTGTTTGGGCTTGGCACAATACCCGTCGAGTTTTGCAAGATGTGATCTGAAGGAAAGGGGATAAGGGCTTTCAAGGGTAGGGAGAATAATCCCCAATCCCCAACTGAATGTCAGGGATCAGTGATAATCTCAAAAAATGATCAAAGTTTTAAATTAAAATGAGAATTTAACTACAGAAATTCAGCATTATCTTAGCTAATAGGTGAGGTTCGACTGTGCGTTCACGAAGTGTCTCTGTCGGAGAATCGCGTTCCCCAATCATTGGTTCACAAACCGAGAAGCAAGCCCAGTCTAGTGTATCTTCATCGCCAGTCGTGACACCTAGACGTGCATCTGGTGGTTTTGCACTGCTTGACAGTCTAAAACGCCATGGCGTCGAATATATTTTTGGTTATCCTGGTGGTGCGATTCTACCAATTTATGATGATTTGTATAAAGCGGAAGCTAGTGGTGAAGGCATCAAGCACATCCTAGTGAGACATGAACAAGGTGCTGCCCATGCAGCTGATGGTTACGCCCGCGTTACAGGGAAGGTAGGGGTGTGCTTTGGCACATCAGGGCCAGGAGCAACTAACTTGGTAACAGGTATTGCTACTGCTTATATGGACTCGATCCCGATGGTCATCGTCACCGGACAAGTACCTCGTCATGCAATTGGCACAGATGCGTTTCAAGAAACCGATATTTACGGTATTACACTGCCAATTGTGAAGCACTCTTACGTAGTGCGCGACCCCAAAGATATGGCACGGGTTGTAGCTGAAGCTTTCCACATTGCCACTACGGGGCGACCAGGACCAGTTTTGATTGATGTCCCCAAAGATGTAGCATTTGAAGAATTTGATTATTTACCTGTGCAACCGGGTTCGGTGAAGTTACCCGGATATCGCCCCACAGTCAAGGGAAATCCACGCCAGATATATGCCGCAATTCAACTGATTCGCGACAGTCGCCGTCCTTTGTTGTATGTCGGTGGAGGTGCGATCGCTGCTGATGCTTACGTAGAACTTCAAGAATTGGCTGAGTTATTCCAAATCCCTGTCACCACAACTTTGATGGGTTTGGGTGCTTTTGATGAGCATCACCCTCTATCTTTGGCAATGTTGGGGATGCATGGTACTGCTTATGCTAACTTTGCAGTTACCGATTGTGATTTACTCATTTGTGTAGGCGCAAGATTTGATGACCGCGTTACGGGCAAGTTAGATGAATTCGCTTCCCGCGCTAAGGTAATTCATATCGACATCGATCCCGCAGAAGTTGGTAAAAATCGCGTTCCCGATGTGCCTATAGTTGGCGATGTCAAGAACGTATTGCAAGACATTTTACGCCGATGTGAAGAATTGGGTATCAAAAGTACACCCAACCAAAGCCAAGAGTGGTTGAGATTAATCAATCGCTGGAAAGAAGAATATCCTTTGGTTGTGCCACACCATGCTGATAGCATTTCACCACAAGAAGTAGTTGTGGAGATCGCTAATAAAGCACCTCATGCTATCTACACCACAGATGTCGGTCAACATCAAATGTGGGCAGCTCAATTTCTCAAAGCAGGACCTCGACGCTGGGTTTCTAGCGGAGGTTTGGGAACAATGGGTTTTGGCTTACCAGCAGCGATGGGTGCCAAAGTAGCTTTCCCTGACCAAGAAGTCATCTGTATTAGTGGTGATGCCAGTTTCCAGATGTGTTTACAGGAACTTGGCACACTTTCACAGTATGGGATAAATGTCAAGACCGTCATTCTCAATAACGGTTGGCAAGGAATGGTGCGCCAGTGGCAACAAGCTTTCCATGGTGAGCGTTACTCTTGTTCCAACATGGAAGTAGGGATGCCAGATATTGAATTACTAGCAAAAGCTTATGGTATCAAAGGCATCATAGTTAAAAACAAAGAAGAATTGACAGATGCGATCGCCCAAATGTTAGCCTATGACGGGCCAGTGATTATCAATGTCCACGTTACCAAAGACGAAAACTGTTACCCAATGGTAGCGCCCGGTAAGAGCAACGCTCAGATGATCGGTTTACCAAAGCAAGCACCGAAAGCTGATGTCGAAGCTGTTTATTGCAGTAATTGTGGTGCGAAAAACCTTCCCGCTAACATTTTCTGTCCAGAGTGCGGTACAAAATTGTAACAAAGGGTTTGTAGTGAGCGCTAAAGCACTCACTACAAAGATCTCAAAGTGAGTTGATCCTGTTATAAAGATTCATCTAAATATATAAAATTTCAATTTTTTACCCACGCCAGTAATTTGGTTGTAATTAGGGAAAGCGAACATAAGCTGTTGCGCTTTTAATTTACATATTCATTATGGCCTGATTAATGACTCAAATCCTCTTCCCTTCTGCCTCCTGCCTTCTGCCTTCTGCCTTGCTGTTGTGCATTTTTAATGCATAACAGCTTACTGCTTGTGTGACTTTCAAAATCAAGCGAAAAATCTTATCTATTTGCCCTTTAGTGCTTTATTAAAATTTTGCCTATAGGGCTTATTTGTAAGATATAAAACTGGCCATAACAATGACAACATCAAGCGGTTGACTGTACTACGAGTAAAATTTGTCTTCCTATATCCATTCCAGAATTTCCAAGCAAAACCTGTATAACCTACTATCAAAACAATAGCAATTAATTCACTCATTGCAATTTGCTCCACAATAAAAAAATAGAATTTGAGTCCAGAATTTTCAGGCGATCGCGTAATCTGATCAATTACACCAATCAAACATTAACTAAGACAACGCAAATAACAGAAGGTTTGTAGTGAGGACTTTAATCCTCAAAAAAGGACTAAAGTCCTTACTACGAAATTATTTCAATAATTTTACGTTACTTAACATAGTTTGATTTATTCTCACTGACTGACTTACTAAACGCTATAGTTAAGCACCCGCTTTGATAAATAAATTTTCATAATTCCAGTTTAAATTAGCTTCCCCCTTAGTATCCAGTTATAGTTCACAAGTAAAGACAAGGGAAAAGGATTGGGGATTGGGATTGGGGATTGGGGATTGGGGATCGGAAAAATTATCAATATTCTAATTACCTTTCCTCGTTCCCTGTTCCCTGATCCCCATTTTCAAGCTAATGCGGGGAGTAAATATACTTGTATCTAGCTAGATGCATCTATTGGAAGTTCCTCAAATTTCAATATCCGTAGGACACTAAAGAAAGTAGATAAAACTGATCTAATTTGTCTTGACGCAGCAAGTGGTGCAAACAGCCTAAGGAGGATTTATGAGAGCAGTATTAATGGCAGGGGGTTCAGGAACACGGCTTCGTCCACTCACTTGTGATCTGCCTAAACCGATGGTGCCGATCTTAAATCGACCAATTGCGGAACATATTATTAATCTTCTCAAACTACATGACATTACAGAAATAGTTGCCACACTGCATTATCTACCAGATGCTTTGCGAGATTATTTTCAAGATGGCAGCGATTTTGGCGTACAAATTACTTACTCTGTTGAAGAAGATCAGCCTTTGGGTACTGCTGGATGTGTGAAAAATATTGCCGAACTTCTGGATGAAACTTTTTTAGTCATTAGTGGTGATAGCATCACAGATTTTGACTTAACAGCAGCGATTGAATTTCACAAACAAACAAAATCAAAAGCTACTTTGATTCTGACTCGTGTTCCTAATCCCATTGAGTTTGGAGTAGTAATTACTGATGAAGATCATCGCATTTGCCGATTTTTAGAAAAACCTTCTACAAGTGAAATTTTTTCCGATACGGTTAATACCGGTGCTTACATTTTAGAACCAGAAGTTTTGGAATATCTGCCTGCCAACACTGAATCAGACTTTTCCAAAGATTTGTTTCCTTTGTTGTTGGCAAAAGGTGAACCAATGTATGGTTACATCGCCCAAGGTTATTGGTGTGACGTTGGTCACTTAGACGCTTATCGGGAAGCTCAGTATGATGCATTGGAGCAAAAAGTTAACCTTGACTTTCCATACCAAGAACAATATTCGGGTGTTTGGATCGGTCAAAACACTTACATAGATCCAACAGCTAAAATTGAAGCCCCTGTGGTGATCGGCGATAATTGCCGTATAGGTGCCAGAGTACATATAGAACCAGGAACTATTATTGGAGACAAGGTAACTATAGGGGCAGATGCGAATCTTAAGCGCCCCATTGTGTGGAATGGCGCCATTATCGGTGACGAAGCACAACTGTCGGCTTGTGTAATTTCTCGTGGTACTCGTGTAGATCGTCGCGCCCACGTTTTGGAAGCTGCTGTAGTTGGTTCGCTGTCAACTGTGGGAGAAGAAGCTCAAATTAGTCCTGGTGTGCGAGTTTGGCCGAGTAAGAAGATTGATTCAGGGGCAATTTTAAATATTAACTTAATTTGGGGAAATACTGCTCAACGTAACTTGTTTGGGCAACGGGGTGTACAAGGATTGGCAAATATTGATATTACCCCGGAATTCGCAGTGAAATTAGGTGCAGCTTATGGTTCCACCTTAAAACCTGGTTCGCGGGTAACGGTTTCCCGTGACCAACGTAATATTTCCCGCATGGTAACACGATCGCTCATTGCGGGTTTGATGTCTGTTGGTATTGATATTCAAAACTTAGACGCAACTGCTATCCCCATTGCGCGTACAGTTATACCGACAATGGGAGTAGCTGGTGGTATTCATGTACGAGTACATCCTGATCGCGCAGATTACATCCTAATTGAATTTATGGATGCTAAGGGTATTAATATTTCCAAAGCTCAAGAAAAGAAAATCGAAGGGGCTTACTTTAAAGAAGATATGCGGCGATCGCTCATTCATGAAGTTGGTGATGTTGCTTACCCGAGTCAAGTAGTTGATGAATACTGCACAGCCTTTGAAAAACTATTACACATAGATACACTCCGTAACAGTCGAGCAAAAGTAGTAATAGATTACGTCTATGCGGTATCTGGAGCAGTTTTACCGCAAATGTTAGATAAGTTTGGTGCAGATGCAGTAGTATTGAATGCTAGTTTAAATAAGACTGCTATGTCTGCTACAGACCGAGAAGCACTACTAACACAGCTTGGTCACGTGGTGGAAGCTTTAAAAGCCAATTTTGGTATTCAAGTTTCAGCGAATGGTGAACAGTTGATTCTAGTTGATGAATCGGGTATACCGATTCGTGGGGAAATGTTAACTGCACTGATGGTAGACATGATGTTAACTTCTAATCCCAGAGGTACAGTAGTTGTACCAGTACATACATCCAGTGCGGTAGAACAAATAGCCCGTCGCCACGATGGTAAGGTGATTCGTACTAAAGCGAACCCCACAGCCTTGATGGAAGCAAGTTACAAAAATGCCAATGTAGTTTTAGGAGGTAGTGCAGACACTGGTTTCATTTTCCCCCAACTACATCCGGGTTTTGATGCGATGTTCTGTATTGCCAAATTAATTGAGATGCTAACGATTCAAGAGCGATCGCTAGCCTCAGTGCGTTCAGAATTGCCACGAGTGATCCACAAATCCCATATTATCCGGTGTCCTTGGACTGCAAAAGGAGCATTAATGCGCTATTTGGTCGAAACCCATCCAGCCCAAAATCTGGAATTAATTGATGGAGTGAAAATTTGTCAGCAATATGATGACAGTTGGGTGCTATTGTTACCGGATGCAAGTGAGCCACTAGTACACTTGTATGCTAATAGTAACGATCGCGACTGGGTTGATGAAAACTTGAGGAATTACCGCGCCCGTGTACAGGCGTTTGTGGAAAGAGAACAAGAGCAAGTTGTAGCTGAGGTTTGACATTGTCCCCACACCTATAAGGTGGGGGGATTGTCCTCGAATCACTTCTTAGATTTCTTCTTTGCGCGAGTTGACTTACTTAGAGGAGTTTCCCCACCCAAGTCATATTTAATTGTTGAACAAAAAAACTCAGTACAACTTGATTTTCCCATTCCCTGTTCCCTTTCCTCACAAATAATTAACTTATACCAATTTTCTGTGAAGCTGCACATTATTTTAACCCCTCCCAACCTCCCCTTACCAAGGGCTACGGTGTACACAGAAGTCTTATAAAGTTGCATAGTAGCGTTTTGATCCCCCCTAACCCCCCTTAAAAAAGGGGGAACTAGAATCAAAGTCCCCCTTAAAAAGGGGGATTTAGGGGGATCAGAGGATTTATGTGTACACCGCAGCTTACCAAGGGGAGGTGCCGAAGGCGGTGGGGTTCTTTATATGCGTCTTCATAAAGAAATGGTATTAGTCATCTAATGTCAATGATTTTTGTTGGCTAGCTTTTCCTTGCTTAGGGCAGTAATCAGGGCAGTTGCTTGCTTCTTCAGTTAAAACAATTGAAGGTTGGACTGCACAATTGAGATGATGATTTTGTGAAAAATAATGACATTTTCTACAGGGAACTTTACGTGAAGTATGGATGGCGAAAAATAACTTATTTTCTTGTGAAAGTCTCCTCATTTTGGACATAAATACCAAAAATACTGCCCAAATTATTATGAAGGCAAGAGAACCTCCAGCAATAAAAATTTTTGCACTAGGAATGCTTGAAATATCAACTCTTCTATCTTCTACTTTTACTTCACTGTGGATAGTCTGGTTCAGCAAATTTTCGGCTGCTAGATATTGTATGAATTGTTCCTGAAGATGCATATCGACACCTTTGGCGAAATTTATTTACAGCATGGTTTAATGAGTCTCTTGAAATTGACAAATTATAATGTCAAATTTTCTACTCTCTGAGTCGAGTATGACTTGTCAATATTGATTAGTTAATAAAACCGATATTATAGATTTAGCAAACTTTATATAAGAATATCTCTGTCAAGAGTTTTGCTTGTAGATAATAGATATATGTCAAAAGGAATAAGAAAAAAATATTCTGATGAGCTAAGACAAAATAAATATAACAATTTTTAATCGCATGAATAATAAGAACCCCGACTTCTTTAAGAAGTCGGGTATCTATGTCATCGGTTATATTGCAATACGCTTGGTGTTAAGCCCACAATTTTTTATAGAGACGCGTAGCAAGATCCCACAGGATAATTTCGCGTCTCTACAGGATTTAAATGTCAATCGATTTGTCTTATCCGAACCATATTGAAACTTGTCCTGTCCAAAATATTTTTTATACATAATCTATTTGTAATCACAAGTAGTTGAATTATTAATTGGATTAGGGCATATATTATGATAATTAATATCAAAAAAATTAAGTTTAGTCCCCAAATATTCAAGTACTAAAGTACTTACTACGAATCTATCAAGACTTTTATAAATACAATTTTTTGCTGAGTTAAATCCTCCTTTCTTGGAGAAAAGTATCAAACGTTGACCGATTTGGAAGCGAAGTTTGTGCGCCTAGTTTAGTCGTTGCTATAGCACCTGCTGCTGCACCCCAAACTACCGCTTGACGTAAAGGAAGTCCTTGGAAAAGTGCAGCCACTAAACCACCATTAAATGCATCTCCAGCTGCAACCGTATCCACTGCTTTGACCGAAAATGCAGGTACAAAAAAAGTTTCACTAGAGGTAGCACAAACTACACCTTGAGCGCCTAATTTCACGATCGCATTTTTCACACCCCTATTCAACAAAGCTTCGGCTGCTTTCTTTGCAGAATCTTGTCCATTCACGGAAAAACCTACTAATTGACCTGCTTCCACTTCATTGGGAGTAATAATATCTATCAAAGGATAAAGTTCATTTGGTAAATTTGACTGAGCGGGTGCAGGGTCGAAAATTACGGTTACTCCTGCTGCTTTTGCTGCTTGTGCTGCTGCAATCACCGTAGATATCGGAATTTCTAGTTGTAAAAGAAGTACTGTTGCTGTCTGCAACAAACGCGACATTCTAGTTACATCTTCTTGGTTAACGCATCCATTTGCGCCTGGAATCACAACAATTTGATTTTGAGTTGCATTGTCAATGATGATGATCGCAACACCAGAACTAACAGTTTCATCTATCAATACATTTTCAGTTTGTACACCAGCAGCTTGCAAACTATCAACAAGTTCAGCACTAAAACTTTGTGCGCCTACACGTCCCACCATTTGTGTAGGAATTCCCAATCGTGCTAACGCTACTGCTTGATTTGCGCCTTTTCCCCCAGGAACTTTAAAAAAATCGTATCCCAGCAGTGTTTCACCAGGGAGTGGTAATCGAGGTGCAGTCCCCACCAAATCCATATTGATACTACCGAAGACGATCGCTGTCATAAGTCTTTAGCTAAAATCAGATTTGTTTAAGTCTGTCTATAGTCTAGTAATTCGATGTTATTCTGCTTAATCTTTAATGACGAGAGGCTGATAGTGAAAAATCGTCTAATGTTGGAAAACTTGTAATAAGTGCGATCGCATCTCACCTTATTAGGAATTTGATAATATTAACAAAGTGGGCGATCGCACCTCTGGAACAGATTTTGCAAAAACACTATGGCAAAGCGTAAAAAAAGCAATCTTCAATGGATTAAAGAAACGCTTGAACTAAAACCCGATCATCACTGGAACTCTCCATCAGGCTACAAGATTTTTGTTGCAGGTAGGGGAGCTGTTCGCTTCAATGTTCCCCAGAGTTGGGTTTTTGAGCCACAAGAAAAATCGTTCAAGTTCCTGGATAAACAACCACCCAACGATGATTGCTGCTTAGAAGTCTCTTTTAATCACCTTCCACCCAACGATTGGAGTCTGTTTCCACTCAAACCCACTTTAAAGAAAGTCATAGACAATGACGAACGCAACGTCATTGAGAAGGGAGAAATTGTTACTGTCAAGCGCCAAACTGCCAGAATTATGTGGGCAGAAATTAAGTTTATCGACACCCAGGAAGAACCACGAGAAGCTTTTTCGCGGACTTGCATTGGTTTAGGGTCAAATGTGCAGTGCTTGATTACATTCGATTATTGGGTAGATCAAGCAGAACAGCTAATACCCATTTGGGATGAAGTGATGCATAGTCTCACGCTGGGGTTGTATATCCGCGATCCAAGAACTGGTTTAGCTTTTCCAGATTAAATCATACCCTTGTAGAGACGCGAAATTTCGCATCTCTACATTTTTACATCTTTCCTTGAAAGACTTGTTTAGCTGGGCCTGTCATATAAATTCGTTGATCAATTTCTGACCAAGCAATTTGCAAACAACCTCCAGGTAATTCTACAGTCGCAGTGCGATCGCATTTTCCTGTTAGTACTCCCGCGACTAAAGCAGCACAAGCACCTGTACCACAAGCTAAAGTAATTCCAGCCCCACGTTCCCAAACTCGCATTTTCAGGTAATCTGGGCGAACAACTTGAATAAATTCAGTATTTGTCCGTTGGGGAAAAACTGGGTGATGTTCAAACTGCGGGCCAATATTATCTAAGGGAATTGCTGCTACATCTTCAACAAAAGTTATGCAATGGGGATTACCCATGCTGACACAGGTGACATCCCAAGTTTTTCCTGCTACTTCCAAGGGTTGGTTAATAACTTTCTCGTCAGCAGAACATAAAATAGTAGGAATCTCGCCAGCAAGTAATCTGGGAATACCCATGTCAACTTTTACTTGTCCGTCGGACATCAATTCGGGTGTAATTATACCAGCAAGGGTATGAATCCGATATTGATTACTCTGACGTGACTCGCCTTCTAATTCAGCCAAAAATGCAGCTAAACAACGAATACCATTACCACACATTTCGGGTTCGGAACCATCGGAATTAAAAATCCGCATGGTGTAATCAGTACCATCCTCACTTAGTAAAGCAAAAATTACACCATCTGCACCAATACCAAAATGGCGATCGCACAACTGTACTGCTTGTGATGGAGTGATTGCGGGCTGTGAGTCAGAGCGATTATCTATCAAAATGAAATCGTTACCCAAACCGTGATACTTAGTAAATTCTATTGCCATTCCCAAAATCCATAAACTATATTTGTGTTTTGTCATTAGTTATTTGTGTTTTGTCATTTGCTAATGACAAAACACAAATAACTAATAACTAATGACTATGATTACCGAATTTGATACTTCTTTACCCAGCACTCGCCAATTACAAAACCTGATTAAACAAGCACTAACAACTGAGATTAAATTGCTGACGGGTGATATATTGACTGGAAGAGTAATGTGGCAAGACCAATATAGTGTGTGTCTTGTGGATGATACTAGTCAACAGGTGATGATTTGGAAACAGGCGATCGCTTATTTGAAGCCTTTGAGTAATTAGGAAATATAAATCTATTCCGCAGGAACGGGAACTGGCGACTCGCCTCGTAGTCTCTTGCTGCGCTGGTTTTTAGGGGCTCCTCCTGCCATGCCGTATTCTACACTGCTTTTGCCATATCGAGTCGCAACTGCCATTAGCATGTGTTCGGCCATATCTCCCAACTCGCACTCTGTTTCTAGCATTTCACGATATAACTTATCCAAGTTGGAAAGGGCGCTGTTGTATACATTTTCTTTGGCTCGCATCCTTTCTATTAAAGTTGAGAAAGCAGATAGGGTAAGTCCATTGCCTAAATCTATATTTGGATCAATTGAATCGATACCAGCTGCACGACGCACTGCTCTTTCTAGCACCTTGGAAGTTCTTTTTTGACGAGCCATAATATAAACCCTGTAATACGGTACGCTTAACATTCTTTAGCTTAAAAAAATTCCGTATTGATCAGCCTGAGAGTATTCCACTAAATCTGCAATAGCTTTTGCTACCACAAAGATATCTGTGATGAGTGCGTGTTTTATCGAAATGAGAAAGCAAAAAGGCATTTTGAGTGCGTGTTTTACCGAAATGAGAAAGCAAAAAGGCATTTTGAGTGCGTGTTTTACCGAAATGAGAAAGCAAAAAGGTATTTTGAGTGCGTGTTTTACCGAAATGAGAAAGCAAAAAGATATTTTGAGTGCGTGTTTTACCGAAATGAGAAAGCAAAAAGGTATTTTGAGTGCGTGTTTTACCGAAATGAGAAAGCAAAAAGGTATTTTGAGAAGGTGAAATGGCATTTTGAGAACTTAAAATGGCTTTTTGCTTACTAACTTCTCACCAGTGGTTTGCAGCTGATAAGATTCTTAGGGATACCTGTAAGCGTTTTGGGTTGGTTGGTGTCAGTACACACTCTTTTAAGAGGACGGTATTAACAATGATGTCTTCTGCTGGTGTTCCCTTACGGCATATCCAAGAAATCAGTAAACACAATGACCTGGGAACTTTGCAGCGCTATTTGGAAGTTACCCCAGAGCAAAGGAAGAAGGCTGTAGAGGTGATTGGATTTTAAGGGGCAAATTCAAATGAGCAACCAGGGTGATAATAATTCAGGTGGATTTTTTCAACGTTTAAAGAGTTGGAGCGAGATAGGAACTGCGGTTATTGGTTTTGTTGTTACCTTAATTGGATTTATTAAGTTAGCATCTGGCGATACCGGATTTATTACTCAAGTGTTGATTATTTTCGGCATTGTCGTCTTGTTACTGTTTTGTGGTTATGTCTATTTCTACTGGAAGCCAAACCTCATATCGCGGCGAGTAGCCCTCGCTGGTATGTTTGCCATTCCTATCTTGAGTATTGCTAGTTTTTATATATGGCAACATCTCCCAACTAAAGACATTATTGTTCTGTTGGCTGATTTTGAAAATTCTAATGAACAGAAAGACTATAGGGTTACTAAAAATATCTTTGATAAGCTAGAGGATGCTACCCGAAGTTACTCAGATATAAAAATACAACGTTTAAATCAAATTGTTACATCCCAAAAGGATGCTCGTAAGGAAGCAGGAAAACGTAAAGCAACTATTGTCATTTGGGGAGACTACGGGAAAACAGCTACGACTGTACAGTTAAGCTCACACTTTGAGGTCTTACGTCCTCCAGAGTATTTACCCAAAATCGAAGGGTTAGAGCAGACTGCTGCTGTTTCTGAGCTAAATAGCTTCAAGATGCAAACCAGTCTCTCGAATAGAATGGTTTATCTAAGCCTTTTTACTGTAGGATTAACTCGCTATACGGTTAGTGATTGGAACAAGGCTATTACCAGCTTCAGTGACGCCCTAAAACACGTTGAAGCTCCTATTAAGGAGTTGGATCAAAGCATAGTATATTTTTACCGAGGGTTAGCTTACTATTACAAAAAAGACTACGACCACGCCATTGCTGACTACAACCAAGCCCTGAAACTTGACCCCAACTTTGCCAAAGCTTACTACAATCGAGGGTTAGCTTACTATTACAAAAAAGACTACGACCGCACCATTGCTGACTACAACCAAGCCCTGAAACTTGACCCCTCCAGCGCTGACGCTTACTACAACCGAGGGTTAGCTTACCATTACAAAAAAGACTACGACCGCGCCATTGCTGACTACAACCAAGCCCTGAAACTTGACCCCAACTTTGCCAAAGCTTACTACAATCGAGGGTTAGCTTACTATTACAAAAAAGACTACGACCGCGCCATTGCTGACTACAACCAAGCCCTGAAACTTGACCCCTCCACCGCTGACGCTTACTACAACCGAGGGTTAGCTTACTATTACAAAAAAGACTACGACCGTGCCATTGCTGACTACAACCAAGCCCTGAAACTTGACCCCTCCACCGCTGACGCTTACTACAATCGAGGGTTAGCTTACAAAAATAAGGGCAGTAAAGATAATGCTGTAGTTGACTTCAAGAAAGTTCTGGAATTAAACAATGATGTTAAATTAAGCCAACTTGCCCAAGAACAACTTCAAAAACTCTCCACGAAATAGGGGGAGATCTGGCGAAGACACTGTTGGCGAATTCAGAAACGCCTATATATAGCACTTCTGACTCGATTGCAATACAGTCGGAACCCCACCCCGGCTTTGCTGACGCAAAACCTCCCCTAAGCGCAAGCCTACGGTGTACACAGAAGTCTTATAAAGTTGCCTAGTAGCGTTTTGATCCCCCCTAACCCCCCTTAAAAAAGGGGGAACTAGAATCAAAGTCCCCCTTAAAAAGGGGGATTTAGGGGGATCAGAGGATTTATGTGTACACCGCAGCCCCGCAAGCGCTTAGGGGATTAAGGGGTGGGGTACGTATTGGACACAACCGAGAACTGCTATATTCTAGAGTTCTGTAGTTGGACATCAAAGTTTAAATTACCAAAGTCAATCAATTCGTAATGTTCCCCGTTTCCTCAACAGCTACTTTAAATAAATCAACAAATTCAACCCTGGAATGGTGCGAGATAATGTCCACAACAGGAGGGTGATGTAAAGTATTCCCAAGCTCCACTGATACCAAGCTAATGTAGAGATGATACCAGGGAGGTGTTTGTCTCGTAAACGAACATCGTTAAAGCCTAATCTCAGCAGATTGTTGAGGCTAAAGTCGTAGTAGTTCAGCCAATTCCAATGACGATCGCATAATAATGGCATATAGCGATCGCGAAATACTTCGTATCTGGGAATCACGGGTAAGCGTCCAATGAGTAATCTTAACTGTCGCATACTTCCGTCTTCGGTGAAATAGGAAGTGTCCATTAAGTCGTGATAGCGTCCTTGTTGATATAGCCTTAATAATAAAACTAGTGGTGCGGGAACAATAATGATCACAAGACAGGCGAGTGTCAACCAGGGTTGTTCAGCACTGCGAAGAATCGCTAATAGTCCCAACAATGTTAAGACAGTAAAACTTGTCAACATCCATATACTTTCGTCAACTGTGGGAATAATCGCGCTAGGATACAAACGACGCAGCCGATCTATCAGCCAAAATAATAAGCCAAAATCGGCGATCGCAATAGTTCCGACACCAAAGACTAAGCAAAAATCTGTACCGTAACCAGAAAGCAGTAGTAGTAAACTTAATGTCAGCCAATTCCAAGCTAATAGTAACCATCCACCTAAAAACAACGGTTCGTCAACTACTATCTGTGAACTGAGTTTGGTGTAGGTTTCTAAATCAATATCTGCAAGAGTAAGTAATTCGCTTGTGTTACGAAACGGTTTAATTAATCGGCGATGTGCGATCGCTTCTGCTTGAGTTGGAGAAAAACCCAGGTTAATTAAACTTGTTTGCGAAGCATCATTAATATTGATCGTCACCAAACGACGGGTTAATTGTGCTAGTCGCAGTTGCTGTTTGGTATACTCGATTTGATTTGCATCAGCAATTTGCTGCAACTGGCGGAAATTTTGTCCTAAATTCCGCAAGACGTTTTGATTTCCTTGCAGTGTATTTACAATTAGTTTTTCACCAATTTGACCAGAGTTACCTAAAATTTTGGCTTTATTTGAGTTAAAAGCTAATCCAGAGACATTTAAAAATGCAGTTTTCGCAAAGCTAGCATCACTAAAATCAGCTTGGTTGAGAATGCTAGTACCCCGTAGATTCACGGGTTGATTAAACTGTGCTTCTCGAAAAGTGACTGCTTGCTCAAAAGTCGCTTCTGTTAAAAAGAGAAATTGATTAAAAATAGCTTTAGTAAAGTGTGCGGAGTTAATAAAGCGTACTCCAGAAAAATCTACATTATTTTGCCACTGGACGCGATTAAATTTAGCCAATTGTTTAAAATTGGCTTGGTTAAAATTGGTGATGTCCTCAAAAAAGCTTTCCTGAAAAAATGCGTTTTCTTGAAATTGTGTTTGTTTGAAATTAGCTTTGTCAAAGAATATACTATTTTGCCAGTGACTCTCCCGTCGAAAAATCGCATTGTTAAACCTAGCGGAACGGCTGAAGCGTGTTTCTTGCCAGTTGGCTAATTGGTTAAAAATAGCACCTTGAGCATTTACAGATTGCAGAAAAAATGTATTATTAAATTGGACTGTGCCTGTAAAATTAGTTTTTTCTAAAACCAGCGAACCACGGAAAACACTGATTTCGCTGGATGGTGTTGCTGGAGTTGCTAAAAGCGATCGACAGTCTTTGGAACTTGGTAAAGCAACACTTAGTGATTGTAAGCAAACTACCCGTAGACGTTCGAGTTGTTCTTGTTCAGCAGGTGTAAAAATTGGGGCGATCGCCTGCGCGTAAA
The DNA here is from genome assembly GCA_019359115.1 of Pelatocladus maniniholoensis HA4357-MV3. Classification (GTDB taxonomy): domain Bacteria; phylum Cyanobacteriota; class Cyanobacteriia; order Cyanobacteriales; family Nostocaceae; genus Pelatocladus; species Pelatocladus maniniholoensis. The sequence continues at coordinate 11,998 of JAHHHW010000150.1, read as the reverse complement.
GAGGAGTTCTTAAACCCAAGTCACTACCAATAAAATCGCCTTGAATCAAAGAATTACTCAAATCTAATCCCAAGGGTTTAGAACCTGTTTTTTGTAATTCTTTTCGCAGCAGTTGGTAAAAAGCATCACGAAAAGCTGCGTTATCTGGTCGCAAATCAATCACCATCTGTCGTAAATCTACTGTTAAATTACCTTCGCGGACAGTGGATGTATGTAATCTTTCCTGCAACAGTTCTAAAGTTAGGGGTGTGCGTTCTGCTTGTGCAAAAGCGGATAAAGGTAATAAAAATAACAGCAGCGTTAACAGACTAATCAAAGCAATACAAAATTTAGTAATGTTTCCTCCTTTGCAAAAAGGAATTAATAAAAATTTATACACAATATCTACGAATTACGATTCATTACCTGTGAACAGAACAATTTTAGATGACATTTGCCATAACAAGATCTCCCAATACTGCTCGGTTAAGGATTTGTCGTCGTAATTTTGGGCATGTAGAGACGTTGCACTGCAACGTCTCTACAGGTTTTAAATGTCAATCGATTTGTCTTATCCGAGCAGTATTGCAAGATCTCCGACTTCACAGAAGAAGTCGGAGATCTTGGGAGCATCCCAATTTTTTCAATAGACCTCTTGCAAAAGTCGAATGAACCCCCCTCAATCCCCCCGTTCACGGGGGGAAGATTTAGTTCCCTCCCCGTAAACGCTTAGGGTTAGGGTGGGGTAAAAATATTTTTGCAAGAGGTCTAATATACGTTTAAACCTTTAGCTAATAACACAAGTTGTCTTCATGTGACCACAACTTCACTTGCTGTCTCAATTCTTCCATATCTAAATGCTCACTTGCAAAAGCTTTTCGTAAAAGTGGATGGGGAATAAACTTGTCATACTTTTGAATTTCTGGCGCTTCTGCATCACTCAATAAATTCTCAGCCGTAATTCTTTGTTCGCATAGAGAAATAATTTCTGGATATAGAGACTTAACTTTTGTTTTGTCTAATTTAATAATCAAATAATACGGATTCACTCCACCAATACTTTTAATTCCTAGAGATTCGCGACAGAACATATTCAGCAATCTTTCTAAAGTTCGGTAAGCGATCGTACCCATCCAAGGAAAAATGCAACACTTATCTTTAGCCAAGAGTAAAATATTTTTTTGCTCTAATCCAGAATTGCGTGTGAGTTCGCGAACCAATCTTAAACGTTGAATCGCATTAGTTTGTAAATAAGGGTATTCAATATCTTCAACTAAAACTTGTCGCATTCGTTGGAGAATGCGTGTATGAATCGTACCACTACCACCCCGCCAAAAAATACTTGCTTGTCCTTCAACCTGTTTGACTAAAATAATCTTCTTTTTAAAATCAACTTCTACAACTTCCCAAGTTCTCCCAGCCAAAGCAAACTGATTACCTACAGGTGGTGGCATAGATATACTACCAATTTCTGTAGATCCTTGCTTCACAGAAAATTCTTCATTATCTGGGAAGACAGCATAAAATTGAAACTTACCCACCACCCTTTCACCAGTCAAACCTAAAATAAGTTTACCTTGCTCAGTTAATTGCAGATGATTGATATCAATTAAATAGCGCAATAATAATTTCAAATCATCTTTAGAGACAGCAGCAAACACAGGTAAGCCCAAAACTTTTTGAGCCAAAACAGTTGGCGAAATTTCGCCAATTGCCACTAAAATACTCATAGTTTGATGATACAACAAACTGAATGGATATCTCAAAGGCTTAATCGGTTCAATCCATTTTTCCTCAAGATAAAGTTGAATAATTGCAATACACTGCAATAATTGCCAAGGAATTTGTTCAGGAAGAGGTGCTTCTGATAATATTTCTTGTTCAGCACAAATAAAGCGCATATCAGCAGCTTCACCTCTTCTACCTGTACGTCCCAAACGTTGTAAAAAACTTGCCACAGAAAGTGGTGCTTCTAACTGAATTACTCGCTCAAGATAACCAATATCTATACCTAATTCTAAAGTTAAAGTCGCAGCAGTCACCGCAGGTTGATTTGATTCCCGCATCGCACTTTCTGCAATTTGTCGCAAGCGAGCAGATATACTGCCATGATGTACATGATATATATCTATTTCTCCTTGCTGAGTCGCAATTTTTCGTAAAGTTCCAATCACCGCTTCAGTTTGCGATTTATTGTTAGCAAAAATCAAACATTTACGATTCTTACTCAAATTAAAAAGATATTTATCATAACTACTCCCTGCTTCTATTGATTCATCCTCATTACTAACAAAAAAATGTTCAATAGCTAACTTAACTTGTCTATTTATCCCTTCAATACTTGGCGTAATCACTAATTTTTGACTTCCAGAAGATAACCACTCCTCAGCCAATGCATAATCACCAAGAGTAGCCGACAAACCAATTCTTCGGGGTTGCTTTTGGGTCAAATCTTGTAACCGAGCCAATTGACAAAGAATCTGACAACCCCTTTCCGTACCCATAAAAGCGTGAATTTCATCAATGACAACAAATCGTAAGTCACCAAACAAACGCATCAGATCATGATATTTATTAATTAATAAACTTTCCAAAGATTCCGGTGTAATTTGTAAAATACCTAGAGGCTTTTTGAGTAGTTGCTTTTTATGACTTTGAGAAACATCACCGTGCCAATACCAAACAGGAATATCTGCTTCTTTGAGTAAGCCATTCAAACGTTCAAATTGATCATTAATTAAAGCTTTAATTGGACCAATATATAATGCACCAATTGTACTAGATGGATTTTCATGTAATAAAGTTAAAACTGGCAAAAATGCTGCTTCTGTTTTTCCAGCAGCTGTAGCAGCAGCAATTAATAAATGAGCATCCGTATCAAAAATCGCTTGACATGCTGCTATTTGAACCGGACGTAATTCCGTCCAGTTGTGATTGTAAATGTATTCTTGGATAAAGGGTGCAAGCCGGGAAAATATGTGTAGATTTTCCTCATCTATGTGTATTTGCTTTGACATTGATAAAATTTTTCAGACTCAAAATTTCTATCAATAATAATGGGGGGACGAGACATCCGCCCCACTCATTAATAAAGCTTATTCAGCTTTCGACACTTACCGAGGACAATTAATACTAGAATCTAACTGTGCTTTTGCAGATTTAACTTTTGCGGCTGCTTGCTGAACAGAAGTTGCAGCAGAAGCAAGAGTTTGTCTGTTAGAAAGACGATTAACCGTTTTGTCAAGATTATTGTAGGCTTGATTAAGATCGTCTATTCTGGCTTCCTTCACCCTTTTTGCTGATTCCCTAACATTTGCGATCGCCTGATCAACTGCTCTATCAGCTCCTCTAAGATCTCCGACTGTGGAAGCGGGAGTTAAATTTGACATTTGGTTAACAGCCTGTTCCAATTTAGCTAAATTTCCACAAAATTCAGCAGTCGCATTCTGAGTAGAAGTTGGCTGACAAGCTATCAATGTCAACAAAGGAAAAGCCACCAAGACAGTAATTGCTTTTTTCATGTTTAGTATCTCATCACTTTTTGATTACCTAAATTATTCGTTTAGGTAGTTTTGATAGACATGGAGTTCTGCAATTCAAAAGCGAAATAACATGATGTTACAAGGGTATTTAATTTACCCTATGTGGAAGAAGCAATTTACCTCAATCTTGTTTGATTATCTTTAAACAATATCCTAAAAAAAATTAAATTCCTATTATGAACAATCAATCATCTTCTTTGCTAGTTAAAGATATCGGCGAACAAGGACTTTTACAAATTTTGCAGCGTTTTTGTCCCGCAGAAATTATTGGGGACGATGCAGCAGTTATTGCTACTGAACCAGAGCAATTTGTGGTAGTTACTACCGATGTTTTAGTTGATAAAATTCACTTTAGTGAGATTACGACTTCCGCAGAAGATGTGGGTTGGCGCGCTGCTGCTGCTAATTTATCAGATCTTGCAGCAATGGGTGCTTCGACCTTGGGAATTACTGTTGGATTGGGATTACCTGGCGATGTTTCTGTGAGTTGGGTAGAACAAATGTATACAGGTATGACACAATGCTTGCAACAATACAATACTCCGATTCTGGGTGGTGATGTCGTGCGATCGCCAGTAATTACCGTAGCGATTACTGCTTTTGGACAAGCTTATCCCCAACGAATTATCCGTCGCAACCAAGCTCAAGTTGGAGATGCAATTGTTGTTACTGGTGTTCACGGTGCGTCCCAGGCTGGCTTAGAATTGCTCTTGCACCCCGAAAAGGCAAAAAACCTCAGCCAAGAGGAAACAAAGGCTTTAATCCGCACTCACCAACGTCCAAAACCACGATTAGATGTCTTACCCATCCTTTGGCAAATTTTTGATTCTTCCTACACCCCTATACCCCCACACACGCCAGGTGCTACAACGGGGGGAACCCCCGCAACGCACTGGCTCCCTTACACCCCTATTTCCCACTTCCCGGTATCCGGTATGGATAGCAGCGACGGTTTAGCAGATGCAGTAGTACAAATTTGCCGTGCTAGTAAAGTTGGTGCTGTTATAGAACGTACACAAATACCTATTCCACAAGTATTTGATCACTGGCTGACCAAAGAACAAGCTCTACAGTATAGTCTCTACGGTGGGGAAGATTTTGAATTAGTCTTGTGTTTACCCAAACAGCCAGCAGATAAATTAGTACAAATACTTGGTCAAGGTGCTGCTGTTGTCGGAGAAATTATAGACGGCTCAACTGTAGTACTAAAAGACCAAAAAAAAGAATTCCCCGACCAAGTTTTGACTCTCAATCAGGGATTTCAGCATTTTGGTCAATAGTATAGCCGTAGCCATTTTTGTTAGGACGTTAACATTTGATAGACGCAATGAGAACTCTTATAGTCTATGTCCTAATCTTGATGGCTATAGCTATAAAAACTCTCAACTATGGACTATTGACTATTGACTGTGTATTTAGTATAATCACTTCCACTTCACAGCGACTAATTCTGCTAGGTCGAGAACGCGTTGGCTGTAACCCCATTCGTTGTCGTACCATGCCATGACTTTCACCATGTCACCCCCCATAACCAGTGTCAGGCTGGCATCAATAATGGAAGAAGCATCAGTACCTTGATAGTCAGAGGACACCAGTTGTAGTTCGCTGTAGTCCAAAATACCTTTCAGGTCGTTTTCAGAGGCACTTTTGAAGGCTGCGTTGACTTCTTCAGTAATAGTTGACCTCTCGACTTGTACCACAAAATCCACCATTGAAACATTGGGGGTAGGTACGCGCAATGCTACACCATTTAGTTTGCCTTTGAGATCTGGCAGTACCAACGCTACAGCTTTTGCTGCACCAGTGGAAGTAGGCACAATGTTAATAGCCGCAGCACGCGCACGACGTACATCACGGTGAGAAGCGTCTAGCAAGCGCTGATCACCTGTGTAGCTGTGGGTGGTGGTCATTGTACCTTTGATGATGCCAAATTTCTCATGTAGCACTTTGGCAACGGGAGCCAAGCAGTTGGTGGTACAGCTGGCGTTACTGATGATGTGGTGTTTGTCGTGATCGTAATCGTGATGGTTTACGCCGATGACGAAAGTACCATCTTCATTTTTACCAGGAGCGGTGATTAGAACCTTCTTGGCTCCAGCATTCACATGCTTCATTGCCCCTTCTTTGGCGGTAAATACCCCTGTAGCTTCGATAATTAGGTCAATTTCCCACTCTTTCCAGGGCAAGTTTTCTGGGTTGCGATCAGATACACATTTTACGGTCTTGCCGTTGGCGATAATCGAGTTATCATCAGCAGTAATGTCAGCATTTTTTAATTTCCCTAGCATCGAGTCATACTTAAGCAGGTGAGCGTTGGTTCTTGGATCTGAGGTGTCATTAATAGCAATCAAGTCAATATTGCTATTCTCTCTACCTAACCAACAGCGCATAAAGTTACGACCGATGCGCCCGAAACCGTTGATAGCAACTCTAATCACAGCGTCTTGCCCTCTGTTATATATGCCTAATTAAATCTTATGGTTGACCCCGATCATATCGCAAAGGGGGGAGTATATATAACTATAAAATGCGAGATCCCAAAAAAATTTTTAATTTTTTTTTAATTAAGGCTGAGGAGGATCGGTGATCGGGGATTGGTGATCGGGCATGAATCAGTTAACAGTTTAATTTGATAACTGATAACTGATAACTTGTCCCCTGCTTCAACCATAGAGATTATGTGTAGCTATGTAACTTCGGACTGATTCCGGGACTAGGTAACGAATCGATTGGCGATCGCGACATAATTTACGAATCATACTTGAAGAGACTCCAACCAAAGGAGTATGCAATAAGCGCCAATTTATGTTAGAACACTGCTTTGCCAGTTTTTGCTCCACCTGCTTGCAGATTAAATCAGTTTGAGTTATACATTCACTACCAACAGACCGGGGTGCGATTAACCAATCACATAATTGTGCTAATTCCTGTCCGCGATACCACTGAGGTAAACTCCAGAAGGTATCTAGCCCAACAATCCAATACCAATGAGTATTGGGATAAAAAGTGGATAAATCAATCAGGGTATTGATGGCATAAGAAGTACCAGATTGCAATTGCTCAATCGGTGAAACAGCAAATGCTGAATTGTCTGTTATCGCTGCTTGCAGCATTGCTAAACGATGTGGAAACGAAGTCGCTTTTTTATGAGGAGGATCTGCTGATAGCACCCAAATAATCTGTTCTAGGGGTACTTGATTGAGAGCTGTTTCGGCTACGATAAGATGTCCCCAATGAACAGGATCAAACGTGCCACCAAAAATTGCGATTTGTTGCATCTACTCTCTTGAATTTTGCTTGAGTCGATATCAAAGTAATTAACCATCAGCCTACTATTGTAGCCAATTTCAGAAATAAAACCAAAATTATGTGTTTGAAAATACAGTTGTATATTTCCCGAAAGTGCAGAAATTTGCAGAATAAACATAATATTAGTTCATGAACAGAAAAACCACTAACGAGGTTAAAATCATCCTGAAGTAATGTCATCTGAACATCAAAATCAACTAATCATGAGTATGAGATTTATATAGAGGTAGTATCTTTAAAAAACAAAATCCTGTTATGATACGCGTGTTATTTGTGATTATGGTGTGGTGTGGTGTTAGAGGAGTAATCGATGAAAAATACTGTAGACTTTAGCGGTAGACCATTTCATTTTATTGGGATTGGTGGTATAGGTATGTCTGCTTTGGCATACGTGCTAGCAAAACGACAATTGCCAGTTTCTGGCTCGGATCTTCGCCCAAATCATATAACTTGTAAATTGGAATCTATCGGTGCTCATATTTTTGCCAAGCAAGAAGCAAGCAATTTAGAATTCTTTCGTCCAAAAGAGAATGAAAATCAAGTAGTCTTAAATACTCAAAATCATGTGTCAACTGATAAAGTGGCACAACTACCACAAGTAATTTGTTCAACAGCAATAAATACTAATAATCTGGAATATAAAGCAGCATTAGAATTAGGCTGCCCAATTTTCCATCGTTCAGATGTATTGGCAAATCTAATTTCTGAATATGACAGCATTGCCGTTGCTGGAACTCATGGCAAAACCACCACTAGTAGCATGATTGGATATATGTTACTGGAAGCGGGTCTTGACCCCACAATTTTAATTGGTGGTGAAGTTGATGCTTGGGAAGGTAACGCTAGATTAGGGCAAAGTAGCTATTTAGTAGCAGAAGCAGATGAATCAGATGGTTCATTAGTCAAACATGCCCCAAAAATCGGTGTAATCACGAATATTGAACTAGACCATCCTGATCACTACGACAATTTAGAAGAAGTAGTGGAGATTTTTCATACCTTTGCTAAAAGTTGTCAGACTCTAGTGGCTAGTATTGATTGTGCAACGGTGCGCGATCGCTTTCAACCAACAATTAGTTATAGCTTATATTCAGACACAGGTGCAGATTATACCGTTACAAATATAGATTATCGTGCAGATGGCACCACCGCTTTAGTTTGGGAGCGGGGCAAAGCCTTGGGTGTGTTAAAGTTACGTTTGCTCAGTCGCCACAACCTCAGCAATGCTCTAGCAGCAGTGGCCGTTGGTCGCATTTTGGGATTAGAATTTGGTGAAATTGCCAAGGGTCTTGCAACTTTTGAAGGTGCAAGACGCCGCTTTGAATTTCGAGGTGAAGCTCATGGTATCACATTTATTGATGACTATGCTCACCATCCCAGCGAAATTCGGGCAACTTTGGCAGCTGCACGTCTGCAAGCAAGACCAGGACAAAGAGTAGTCGCCATCTTCCAACCCCATCGTTACAGCCGTACACTGGCATTTTTAGAAGAATTTGCCGAATCTTTTACCCATGCTGATGTAGTTATACTCACTGACATTTACAGCGCCGGGGAACTCAACTTAGGACAGGTAAGCGGTGAACAACTAGCACAGGAAGTTGCCAAGCATCATCCGCAAGTTAAGTATCAAGCAAACCTCAGTTCTATGTGTGATTTCTTACAGCAAACACTACGTTCTGGAGACTTAGCGTTGTTTTTAGGAGCTGGAAATTTAAATCAGGTAATTCCGGAGGTAATTGCTACACTTCGTCAGCCAGCTACAGCAACATCCTAAAAGTTTCACAAACTAGTTTTCTGGCATAGTGTCAGTTTTGTAAATTTCTTTTATTGCATCAAAAAATAACCGTGTTCATACGGTGGATAAACATCAAAATAAAACAGATTCTGGTAAATATGGCAATTTCCCAGGCAGCTGTAGATGTCTGCACAAATTCTGGTGTGACTGTAAATAAACAACAAACGACTAATTCCGATCTTAAGGAAATTCCCTTACTTGGTACTGACTGCGCGATCAAACCACAAGTTCTTCTGTCAGCATATACCTCTTACAGAGTAGGAGGGCCAGCAGAATGGTATGTTGCTCCACGTAACATCGAAGCAATGTACGCTAGTTTAAGGTATGCAAAAGAGGAAGGTTTACGAGTAACAGTACTGGGAGCAGGTTCTAACTTGCTAGTGAGCGATCGCGGAATTCCAGGCTTAGTAATCGCTACTCGTCGCCTTCGTCAAACTCATTTTGACTCAGAAACAGGTCTATTAACCGTAGCTGCTGGGGAACCTATTCCCAGTTTGGCAATGGCAGTCGCAGAGCAAGGATGGCAGGGCTTAGAATGGTCTGTAGGTATCCCTGGAACCGTTGGTGGTGCTGTGGTGATGAATGCAGGAGCGCATAATAGCTGTATTGCAGATATCTTAGTCAGCGCTCAAGTACTTTCACCGGATGGCACTATAGAAACCCTTACCAGTGAGCAATTGGGTTATAGCTATCGTACTTCTATTTTACAAGGAAGCAATCGCATTGTTACCCAAGCCACATTCCGAATGCAACCCGGTGCTGACCCCACTGTTGTAATTGCAACTACCAAGCAACACAAACAACACCGACTGACAACGCAACCCTACGACAAACCTAGTTGCGGTAGTGTCTTCCGCAACCCCAAGCCCTATTCCGCAGGCTGGTTAATTGAACAAACTGGTTTAAAAGGCTTCCAGATTGGTAACGCACAGGTAGCACAACGCCACGCTAATTTTATCGTCAACTGCGGCGGTGCGAGTGCCTGGGATATTTTTAATCTCATTCGTCATGTGCAGTATCAAGTACAGGATCACTGGTCAATTTTATTAGAACCAGAAGTCAAGATGTTGGGAGAATTCCCAGCAGTTTGTTGATTTGATAGTTGTGATTTATAGTCATGACCGTAAGCGTCAGCTTCTTGCTGGCGCTTTTGGTTGGTAGTAGAAGGCTTATGATTTAGGATTGCTATAGTTTCTACAATCAGAGCAAAGCCAGTGCTTGAGATTAGACCAATCCAGCGACATCAAATCGAACAAGCCAAGCAAATCGTTATGGGAGTTTCCCTAGAAATTTGGCAAGGTGTACTGACCGAAGCAGATTTTAGGCGAATTGATTCCATGTCTGATATCGAGAATGTGCAGTCACATTATTTTGACAATTGTGGTACGTTTTTGGTCTTGGTTAATGATGAACAAGTTGTAGGTACTGGAGCAATTCGACGACTCGATAATGAGATCTGTGAACTCAAGCGAATGTGGTTTCTCAAAGAGTATCGAGGACAGGGGTTAGGCTGGAAAATGGCTCAAACACTCTTCGATTTTGCACAGCAAGCAGGGTATCGCAAAGTAAGACTTGACCTAGCTAACGAAGAGCGACAACCACAAGCACTCAAACTTTACAGAAAACTTGGTTTTTACTCGATTGAACGGTATAACGATAGTTCATGCACTGTGTTCATGGAGAAAGTTTTATAAGAAAACAGTATAGATAAGCACTTAAGTGCTTACTACGAACTGTAACTATCTATCTGCATGAATATAGTCCACAAAATAAAATTTAGGACTAAGCCAGAATTTTAACCAAGCATAAGCTGTAAGTCCAAGTAGGGCTATGATCACAAGAGGTAAGCCAAGCTGAACTCGAAGTGCATCGGGAAGAACAGCAACTCCAGCAACAGTAATCGCAAAGTATGCTAAAAGTGCTGCTTGCAAACGTTGCACAGCTTTCAGCGCACTTCGACAGCTACTACAATGCTGCGTGTGTTGTTTGTAACGATCCAAAACTTGTTCGCGATTTTCATTGATATTCCTGATTTCGGGAACACTTATTCCCACTTCACTCCAGGGTAACTGTCCATGACAATATTTATCAAACCAATTCCTATACTCAATCACTAAACGGTCGGCACTTGCAGGTAGTTTATAGGCAGTTTTCCAACTTTGTGACGATTCTGTCTGTTGGAGAAAATACTCTTGCTGTTGTAGAAGCACCATATCTCCATCAAGAACTTCATTACGTTCGCTAATATGATCCCACCAACGGGGTATGAGACGATGAACTGTTTTGGCAAAGTTACGAGGAAACTGAGCGACAATCCGAGATTTACCTGGGGACACTGGTACACAATATGTGACGAGTCCAATCTGCTTTCCAGCATCGCCAAATTTAATAGCATACTCCAACCGACAAGGTGCTTCAAAAGTAATTGTTGTTTGAAAGCGTCCGATAGTTGCTGCTTCAATCAAATTTGCTGTTGATTGCAGAATTTCAATTGGTATGGGTTTTGCTTGTGCGCGATCGCCCTGCACCCCATGATGAGCAAAAGGAACATGACTAGGATCTGCGACGTTTTCAACTAGGATTTCCCAGTCATATTCCAAGTCACGTACAAAAGAAGACCAAACAAAACCTTTGCTTGCATCAACTTGCGGTGACAGAGGTAAAGCTGTAGTTGCTGCTAGATCTGCTGATTTAGCATCAGCCCACACCCAAAGTAGATCCTGTGCTTGACGAACTGGTAAGCTAACTGCACACAGGTTTTCTTTATTCTTACTCACAAGTTCTGAATTTTCCGCTTGGGGAATATGAGTGCAAATTCCTTGCTGATCAAATTGCCATCCATGATAGCTACACATCAAATTACCCGTTTTGTCGTCAATACGTCCCTCACTTAAGGGTGCAAGGCGATGGGGACATTGATCTAAAAACACGCGATAAGTCTCAGTTGACTTAGGTTTCCAAATGACCAAGCGCAGTCCCAAAAGTGTAACTGGTGTTGGTCTTTTGGGGTTTAGGTCTTCAACAGGTGAAAGGGGATACCACTGCTGAAAAAAGTTGAATTCTGATTGCATTATGTAGTCTCTAAATATAAGTGTTCCAACGAACATGATATAAACACATCACAACTCAATTCAATCATCATGACGACAACCTCAAAAACCTCTTGCAACAACGAGCAGAAAAAAATGGCCGTTCCCCAGAAGAAAAAGTCAAATAAATTCTCCGTCTTGCTTTAACAGAAAATGAAAAACTATCAAAGAAGTCCGGGAGCGTGAGAACCCCTATCTTTTAAGGAGGGGATGAAACGCGACTCGCACGGCTTTAGCCGTTTGTTTCTCTTTTTCTGGAAACTTCCTACAAAATAGAGTATAAT
>JAHHHW010000149.1 GCA_019359115.1 Pelatocladus maniniholoensis HA4357-MV3 | reverse complement strand
CTAGGAGTTATCCAGATTTAGCAAAAGCGATTGAAATTGCTTTTAACCAAGTCTGTTTAAATGATATTCATAATTGGTTTACCCATTGTTGTTACTGTACTTCACTAGATTAAGAAACGCTATAGCATTGGTAGATATTTTACAAGCTAGAACACCTATGAGTTCAATTGGCGCTTTTCTAATCTGTTTTCTAAATGCATTAATACTTTTAATAAAATCTTTAACGTTGGTTAATCCTTGATTGGCAAATGGTTTTAAATCTGATGGAATAATTAGATAATCTGCGGCTATCAAGGCAATTTTGGCATACAAATTTAAAGAAGGTGGAGTATCAATCAACACAACATCATATTCATTTTTTACTTCCTCTAGTTTGTCAATTAGTATTAATCTGCTATACTCAAGTGCGTTCAATTCTGTTTCTTGTCTTATTAAATCAATGTGTGCAGGCACAACATTAATTTCAGGATTGCTAAAATTGGATTTTCTAGCAACTTCTGCGATAGAATAAAAGTCTTCTGATGATAATACATGAAAAATATTAGAATCTTTTATATCATCAAATTCTTCATCGTCAAATTTAACTAAACCAGTAGCAAATGTAGTGTTAGCTTGACTATCTAGATCAATTACTAGGACTCTTTTACCTCTTTTCCTGATAGCAGCTGCTAAATTAACTACGGTAGTTGTCTTACCTACACCACCTTTGTTATGGTAAACCGCAATTATTTTCATTGAATGTTGCTCCTTGATTGTCATTGAAATATTATTGGAAATAACTGAAGCTTTAAAGTTATTTAAAATATCTTTGTTATTCAAATTTTCTCTACCAATTAATTTTTTAATTTCTTCTATTTTTGTATTTATTTCTTTTCCCGAACAGGAAAAAACTAACTGAATATCATATAGTAATTTTTGATAAACTCTGATTTCTTTGCCATTGGTTAACAAACCATATTGCACATTCAAGCTTGTTAAATAATGCCTGAGTCTGGGAACGTGATTATTTAAGTTCTGTTTAGGATGCTTGGCCTCCATAACCACACTTAGTGGTGAGTTAGCATCTATAACGAAGGGAAGGGCTTGTGCAGCAAATGCTAGGAAGTCTAAGCGTATGCTACCAAGTGCAACCTCTTGATGCCAGGTGTCTGGAGTATAACCAAGCTGTGGTAGCAAATATTGCACTATGAGTTTGCTTTCAACTTCGCTTTCGTTACGGCACAGATCAGGATCAAAAGGCAAATTATTTACCTCTAAAAAATTTAGTTCGTTGTAAAATACACACGTTTGATTATGCCATACTATTACTGATTTAGTTTTAGTATAAATATTATTTAAGTAATTGTAAAACAATGAGATATATAATTAGAAAATTTTGCTAATACATATTCTGAAGATATACATATTATTTAGTTAGATAATGGCGCTTAGGGTAAACGCATCTAATTTCTGAAATGACTTATCCGTAAGCCTTTAAAGCAACTAAAAAGTCTCAAAACGTTAGCGTGTTTGCAGCAGGGTAAAAATTTTATGCAAACCCCAACGGTTATGTTAGAAAAATCTAGAATTTTTCCGAAAAAGTGCAGCAGAAAATCTCACAAGTCGTAATTTCATCAAAATCTTTAATTATGATAGGACTTTCGCATGGACTTGGTGTACACCGTAGCCTTGCCAAGGGGGGATGAAATGTAACCAAAGCCAGATCCGGCATTTATGCAGAGAATCAAATGGTGGAGGTCTCACCAGAGCGCCGCCGCAGATTCTTTAATGCCATTGAGGGCGGTGGATATCAAATTAACAAAGCTGTACGCGAACTGTGTGTGTTTGCCCGACAAGATTTGGGCAGTGACCCCCCTTTTTCCAACTTAGATCTCATTAGTTGTCGGAATGTACTGATTTATTTGGACGAAACGTTGCAAAAACGGATACTGCCCATCTTTCATTACAGTCTCAACCCGACTGGCTTTCTGCTGCTAGGGACTTCAGAAAGCGTAGGTAATTATTTGGAGTTGTTTACTCTGATTGACAGAAAGTATAAAATCTATGCCAAGAAGCTAACTGCAACTCGTCCAATTTTTTCGTTCGTTACCAGCAATTATCCGATCGCAAAACTGGACGAACCTAAGCCTCGCAATGAGAATCCATCGAATGAGTTTGATTTAGAGAGAAAAATTGACCAACTGATTTTGAATCGCTACGCCCCAGTGGGTGTGGTGATCAACGACAAAATGGAGGTGCTGCAATTTCGGGGAGAAATCGATCTCTACCTCAAACTTTCACCCGGCAAACCGAGTGTCAATTTATTCCAAATGGTGCGCTCCTTCTTGCTCGTCGAGTTACGCGCTACAATTTATCAGGCACAACGGCAAAAAATTCTAGTTAGAAAGGAAGGGTTACGGATTGAATCGGGCGCTCAATCAAGAATCGTCAATCTTGAGGTGATTCCCTTCCAGCCTGCCACTGGTGAAGAACTCTACTTTCTGGTTTTATTTGAAGAAGCTCTACCCACAGTTAGCAACCTTAGCATGGTAAATCCTGAGAGCCACGAGACGGGAGATTTAGAGCGTGAGATTGTTCGGCTCAAGCAGGAACTCGCAACCGCCAAGCAAGAGCGAGCTGCGACTCAAGAATATCTGCAAGCGCTGATCCAAGAGCAGGAACACATCAATCAAGACCTAAAAGTTGCCAATGAAGAAATCCTCTCTAGTAACGAAGAGTTGCAAAGCACCAATGAGGAGCTAGAAACTGCCAAAGAAGAAATTCAGGCAACCAACGAAGAACTCAACACAACCAATGAAGAACTTCGCTCTCGAAATACAGAATTACACCAAGTTAACAACGATCTCACGAATTTGCTTGCCAGTATCAATATTCCCATTTTGATATTGACTTCGGATTTATGCATTCGACGTTTTACGCCAATGGCGCAGCGGCTTTTCAATTTAATTCCCACCGACGCTGGACGACCACTCAGCGACATCAGAGCGAATCTCGATATTCCTGACTTAGAAACTCTCATTTTGGAGGTACTCGACACACTCAGCATCAAAGAATTAGAAGTCCAAACCCTGGGGGGACATTGGTACAACCTCCGCATCCGTCCTTATCGCACCACAGAAAACCAGATTGACGGTGTAGTGTTGGTGTTAATAGATATTGATGTTCTTAAACGCAATACAGCAAAATTAGAACAAGCCCGCAATTACGCTGAAGCAATTGTGGAGACGGTACAAGTGCCGTTAATCGTGCTTGATGTTGATTTGCGGGTGAACAAAGCCAATCGCTCGTTTTATGAAACATTTCAAGTTTCACCATCAGAAACAGCGCAATCTCTGGTTTTTGAACTAGGGAACGGTCAGTGGAACCTGCCTGGATTACAACAGCTCCTAGAAGATATTCTTGCCAACGATACCAGTATTCAAAAATTGGAGATAGAGCATTGTTTTGAGCGGATTGGGCAAAAAACCATGTTGCTCAATGGTTGGAAAATTATTCAACAGGGAAATGCTCAAATGATTTTGCTGGCGATTGAAGATATCACCGAGCGCAAGCAGTTTGAGTTAGAGCGATCGCAGCTATTAGCACAGGAGCAGTCAGCTCGTCAACAGGCGCAAATCGCCAACCAAGCTAAAGATGAATTCCTGTCAAACCTCTCCCATGAACTTCGTAACCCACTTAATACTATACTGGGTTGGGCGCAACTCTCCCGCACCCGTGATTTCGATTCTTCAGCAGCCACTCGTGCCTGGGAAGTGGTGGAGCGGAGTGCTAGGGTGCAAGCTCAGTTAATTAATGATATGCTGGATGTTTCGCGGATTACGAGTGGAAAGCTTCATTTAAACACTCGTCTCATCGATCTAGTTTCAGTAGTGAATGCTGCAATTGAGTCTATCCAATTAGCAGCAGAGGCGAAAACCATTCAAATTGTTTCACACTCTTCCCCGGCGATAGTTGTCGGAGATTTTGATCGCTTACAGCAAGTTCTGTGGAATTTACTTTCTAACGCTATTAAGTTCACTCCATCCGGTGGGCGAGTCGAAATTACGCTCGAACCTATAGATACTCACGCCCAGATTCGAGTCAGCGACACAGGAATTGGCATCCCGGCAGACTTGCTGCCGCATGTGTTTGAGCGTTTCCGCCAAGGAAATTCCAGCAGCAACAAAACGAGTCAGGGACTTGGATTGGGCTTGTCAATTGTCCGTCATCTTGTCGAACTTCATGGTGGAACAGTTCAAGTGCAAAGTCTAGGTGAGGGACAAGGAACCACGATCACCTTCAGGCTGCCTCTGCGCTCAATGCCACCGGAGATTACTGCACCAACTTATTTAGAGCCAAGCGTTTTGTCAGGGACTGTGGATACATTAGATGATAAAAATCCATCCCTTACCCTTAAAGGATTATGCATCCTGGCTGTAGATGATCAAGCTGATAGCCGCGACTTAATCAAGTGGATGTTAGAAAACTCCGGGGCTGAGGTAGTGGTTGTGACATCGGCAAGAGAAGCGATCGCTGCTCTAACTGAATCTCCTGGCAGATATGATGTGCTTATAGCAGATATTGGGATGCCAGAGGAGGATGGTTACTTCCTGATTCGTCAGGTGAGAGAGCTTGACGCAGAAGCGGGAGGACAAATTCCAGCAGCGGCAATCACTGCCTATGTCAGCGAGCAAGAGCGGCAAATGGCAATTGATGCTGGGTTTCAAATGCATCTGGCTAAACCGTTTGACCCTAATCAATTGGTATTAATGATTGCAAACTTAAGTGGATGAGTCACAGTATGACGCTTCGATGCCTTCACAACGGCTAAAAGCCAAGTACGAACTTCCTCATAGCTTTTAAATCTTTCTGGCTATGACAATTCTTTTTTGATTAGCGATCGCACATCCAATGGAATGCTTTTTGATCGTCCTGGACTCTTTTTTTGTTCCAATAGGCGGTTTAATCCTAGAGCCAATTACCAATTACCTTAAGTTGTATACTCGGCGTTAATCTTCACATAGTCATAACTTAAATCACAACCCCAAGCTTTACTGGAACCATGACCACTGCCTATGCTTACAGAAATTAATACGGTATCTTCTTTGAGATACGCACCCGCAGCAGCTTTTTGTAGATATTGACTTGCTGCTTTCCTGTCAAAAGCTAGGGGTTGACCATTTTCCATCATTAAAAAATTACCTAACTGAATTCTTAGATTTTCTTGTTCAAAAGGTACGCCAGCACGTCCCGCAGCCGCCGCAATCCGTCCCCAGTTAGGATCGTGTCCAAAAATCGCAGACTTGACTAAAGAAGAACCAGCAATAGTTTTGGCAATTTGACGCGCTGCTTGTTCATCCTGGGCGCCACTTACTTGCACTTCCACCAGACAAGTTGCACCTTCGCCATCACGGGCGATCGCTTTTGCTAAATGCTGACACACTGCTGTTAACATCGCTTCTAATTTTTCGGCTTCGTGTCCCATTTCGGTAATTGCTGGAGTGCGGGATTCACCGTTGGCAAGGGCGATTAAGCTATCGTTGGTACTAGTATCACCATCAACGGTAATCGAATTAAAACTTCTATCAGCAGCCCTACTCAACATTTGCTGCCAAAGATGAGGGGAAACGGCTGCATCACAAGTGACAAATGCCAGCATGGTAGCCATATTCGGATGAATCATCCCAGAACCTTTGGCAATACCACCAATTCTGACTGGGCGATCGCTTATTGTTGTTTCTAGGGCAATTGATTTTGGTACTAGATCTGTAGTAATGATGGCACCTGCGGCAGCATCGGAACCACTATCAGACAGTGCTGCTACTAGTTGGGGAATTCCAGCTTTGAGTTTATCCATCGGTATACGCTGCCCAATTACCCCAGTCGAAGCCAGTAGGATAGAATCACTGCGGAGATTTAAGGCTTGAGCGATCGCCATCGCCGATTCTAGGACATCCAACCAACCTTGCTCACCTGTTGCAGCATTTGCCTGTCCGGCGTTGCAAAGAATCGCACGGGCGTTATGTTCTGCTTGCAGATGTTGGCGACAATAATCTACACATGCTGCTCTGACTTGAGTCGTTGTAAATACCCCAGCAGCGATCGCTTCTACGTCTGACACTATCAACGCCAAATCTGGCAATCCTGAAGGTTTCAATCCCGCCTTAATTCCAGATGCCCGATACCCTCTCGGTGCAGTCACACCACCAGTAATCTCATGCCAGTCTGCCATGATTTCCCCCTTGCAACTATTACTCGGCTGACTGGCGATTATACCAAGGATTAGTCCTTTGTCATTTGTTATTTGTCATTTGTAACAACTAGCAACTATGTGATTAATGACCAATAACAAAAAAAATAGAGAGCCACTTGGGCAGCTCTCCAGATCATCAGGGTGCATCTACATAACACAGTATACCATTTTCGGGGTGTGGGGCAATACACCTTAATTAACTTCTTTTGTTTTTGGTTAAATAACCGTATGTAGCAAAGATAATAAGCAAAAACCAGGAAAAATATTTTTTGTTGCTAGTTATTGAATCATACTGCGATCGCAACAGATAAAAAAAAAGAGAGCCTTTTGGGCAGCTCTCCAGATCATCAGGGTGCATCTATATAACACAGTATACCATTTTCAGAGTGTGGGGCAATACCCCTTATTGAATTTTTTATCAAAGTTTCCTGAAAAATCTCCGTAAATGCACTATTGAGGAGAACAACAGTTCGTTTTGCCATTCTAGTTCTTCAAAGATACGTAGTAAATAACCTGGGTAAAAATTCATCAAATAAAAATTAAACAAAAAAACAGAGAGCCACTTGGGTAGCTCTCCAGATCATCAGGGTGCATCTAACTAGCACAGTATAGCATTATTGGCATGAGGGGCAACACCCCTTTTTTAAAAAATTTTTTGGGATTGGGGATTGGGGATTGGGGATAAGGGGTAATGGGGATTGGGTAAGAGACTTGTTAAATTATTCCCCTTTGTCCCCCTTATGCTCCTTGTCCCCGATTCCTGATCCCCAATCTCCAACTTACGCATTCAACTTTTTCTCTACCAATTGGTTAGTCAACTTGGGATCGGCGCGTTTGTTGGTCTTTTTCAGGACTTGTCCCACGAAAAAGCCTTTGAGATTGACGTTACCGTTGCGGTACTTCTCTAATTCTTTGGGATTTGCAGCAATCACTTCATCAATGATGGGTTCGAGGACGCTGGGGTCACTGATTAACTCTTGACCTGCAAACGCTTTTTCCGGAGAAATACCACTCAGCAAATCGGGCAATTTTTCTTTAGCTTGGGCGTTGCTAATTTTACCCTTTTCAATTCGACTGATGACGTCGGCGAGATTGACAGGAGTGAGGGCGATTTCGGTGATGCTGAGTTTATTTTTGTTGAGATAAGCAGCGATATCTTGAGTAATCCAGTTAGCAGCAGCTTTGGGGTTAGCACCAAGAGCGATCGCACTTTCAAAGTACTCAGCAGTAGGGCGTTCCTCAGTCAAAACTCGCACATCGTAGGTTGAAAGACCCAACTCATCTTCATAGCGACGGCGTTTTTCGGCGGGAAGTTCCGGTAATTCAGATCGCCATGTAAGTAATTGTTCGTCTGATACTTCTATTGGTGCTAAATCTGGTTCTGGGAAGTAGCGATAATCGCTAGAACCTTCTTTAATCCGCATACTAATTGTGCGTTGAGCGCCTTCTTCCCACAAGCGAGTTTCTTGGATAATGCGTTCACCCGCTTCTACGGCTGCAATTTGGCGTTCAATTTCGTATTCAATCGCCCTTTGGATGGCGTTGAACGAGTTCATATTTTTAATTTCTACTTTCGTGCCAAATTTTTCTTGACCGACGGGACGCACGGAGATATTTACATCACAGCGCAGTGAACCTTCTTGCATATTGCCATCACTGACACCGAGATAACGCATGATCCGGCGTAACTCTTGAGCGTATTCAGCTGCTTCTTGTCCAGAACGTAAATCTGGTTCGGAGACAATTTCTACTAACGGCACACCTGCACGGTTGTAGTCTACCAAAGAATAGGAGGAACCAGAAAGGCGATCGCTACCTGCATGTACTAATTTCCCTGCATCTTCTTCCATGTGCAGACGAGTAATCCCAATTTTTTTACGCACAGGATTACCATCTGCATCTACTAATTCAATTTCTATCCAACCATGTTCGGCAATGGGTAGATCATATTGAGAAATTTGATAATTTTTAGGAAGGTCAGGATAAAAATATTGTTTGCGATCGAACTTGCTATACTCAGCGATTTGACAATTCAGCGCCAAACCTGCTTTAACGGCGTATTCTAGAACTTTTTCGTTGAGTACAGGTAATACACCAGGCAAACCCATACAAACGGGGTCAATATTGGTATTAGGATTAGCCCCGAATTCTGTGGAACTAGAAGAGAAAATTTTAGTTTTGGTACTCAGCTGACAATGGGTTTCTAGACCAATAATCGCTTCGTACTCTGTTTTTACAGTCGTAGCAGCAGTCATAAAAACACAAATTATGGTTAATGCTCGTTCAGGCTACTATTTTAGACTGGGATGGACTGTGCTTGAATACGGTTTTTTGGTAGAGCAAAGCGTACTATTGGTTCACCATATTAATTTTGATGGGTTCGTAGTGAGCGCTTAAGCGCTCATAGATATAGAGGACTTTAGTCCTCACTACAAACCAGTGTGATCGCACCCGACAAGAAACTTTGGTTTAGGACTAGCGATCGCCCAACAAATCGCAATGTAAGTCAATGCATTAACAATGTAAGTCAATACATTAACAATGTAAGCCGATACATTAACAATGTAAGCCGATGCATTAACAATGTAAGCCGATACATTAACAATGCAAGTCGATGCATTAACAATGTAAGTCGATGCATTAGCATTGCAGCTTGTTACTCAAATTTGCCACTCAAGATAAACTTCCTGCTTCTTGTGCTAACAAAAATTGTTTGCGTTCAATACCCCAGCGATAACCACCCAAGCTACCATCAGAACGGATAACGCGATGACAAGGGATAACTAAAGATACAGGATTTGTCGCACAAGCACGCGCCACAGCCCTAACTGCACTTGGTTGACCGATAGATTGAGCAACTTGACTATATGTTTGCGTGCTACCACTGGGAATTTGACGCAAAGCTTGCCAAACTTTGGCTTGAAAAGCTGTAGCTTGGACATCAAGGGGTAATGTAGAAAGATGAGAACTCGCCTGTTCGCCATTTAAATATTGTAGGAGAGCAATTATCCACTGACTTAATTTATCTTCATTTAGCTCACAACGGTAAATCTTAGCA
Source organism: Pelatocladus maniniholoensis HA4357-MV3 (assembly GCA_019359115.1). GTDB lineage: Bacteria > Cyanobacteriota > Cyanobacteriia > Cyanobacteriales > Nostocaceae > Pelatocladus > Pelatocladus maniniholoensis. The sequence goes on along the minus strand of JAHHHW010000149.1, from coordinate 20,611 downwards.
GTCGGAAATTCTTTGAGCAAAGCAGTTTCTAATCCTGTATCAGAATCACCCAGACTCACCATGCAAATTCCATATTCAGTACCAGCAACCAGCAAATAGCCCAAAGCAGAATCTACAATCATGTAGTTGATGACCATACCATCGCCGCCGCGTTTGTACGTAGCGGGAGTCATACCTAATTGTGTTTTTGCACACTCGTATGGATGACTAATTGAGCCATAACCTGCATTGTAAATGCTATCGGTGACGCTGCTTGCGCTTTTAAGTTCTAATTTTAAACTTTGCATTCGTTGTGCTTGTATATACTGCTTAGGTGTGACACCCATAACTCGCTTAAACGTTCGCTGCAAGTGAAAAGGGCTAATATTCACCTGGGTGCTGAGTGTTGCTAAAGTTAATGAATTTGTAGATTCGGCTTCGATAATAGCGCACACACGCCGCACCATTTCTGTTTGCGGGTCTATTGGGTTTTGCGGATCACAGCGCCGACACGGACGAAAACCCTCATCTTCAGCTATTTGCGACGATGCAAAGAAAACAACTTGCTCTCTTCGCGGCTTGCGGGCAGCACAGGATGGACGGCAATATATATTAGTAGAGCGCACTGCATACACAAATACACCGTCCAAGCGAGTATCTCTGTTTAATACAGCTTGCCAAAACTCTGCTTCATGCATGGATTTATTGCAATTTCAAATTTATAGATTGTGAATGCACACAAATAACCCGTCTTAATACTGCTCGGATAAGTTCAAAAAATCCGTCTGCGATTGAAATCGCAGTCTCATAGCTTAAAGTCTGCTTCAGCAGACTGTTTGATTCATTAGAATCGTCTCAAGACGGTTCGGTTAAGAATTTTTTGTCATAATTTTGGGTATGTAGAGACGTGTAGCAAGATCCCGCAGGATAATTTCACCTCTCTACAGGGTTTAGATGTCAATCGATTAGACATCTCCGAAGCGTATTGAGAGTCGTCTTTAGACGAGTTGTGCTATTAGCTAAGGGTTTAAACCCAAGCGCGGTATATTAAAAAAACTGGGATACTCCCGTAAACATGCCTAAAACCCTTACCAATGACAAATGACGACCTCAACTAGTTAGCTTTATTTGTGCCGACTTACTTAACTCACCCACACTCCCAATCATAAGCAAAGCAAACAAATTGAATCTATCTGAATCTTGCGGTCAAACTTTGCGATTTTTGTATTTTTGCATCCTCAAGCTTCTCTTACTTCCTCCAAGCGCAAAAAATGCACTTTCCCTGATTCCTCTCCAGCGACAATTGTCACTCCGTCTGGTGCAACAGCGTAGCAGCGTAAATCGCTATCACCACTAAAACTAGCAATAACCTGCTTACTTTCTAAATCCCAAAGTTTGATAATGTTGTCTCTCCATGAACCGGAAATTAATCGTTTACCATCAGGGGTAATAGTAACTTTATCTACATAATTTTTATGACCTTTGAGAGAGAAAAGTTCTAACCTTTTTTCTAAGTCCCAAACCTTGATAGTTTTATCCTTGGAAGCAGAAATTACCTGTTTGCCATCGGGAGTTACGGCGACAGATGTTATCCAATCGCTATGACCTTTGAGTGTGAATAATTCTTTACCAGTTTTGAGATTCCAGACTTTTAGAGTCTTATCAATTGCACCAGAAATCAGGCACTTATCCTCTGAAATAATGGATAATGATGTTACCCTACCACTATGACCTTTAAGGGTAAAAAGTTTTTTCCTAGTTTTTAGATTCCAGACTTCGATATTTTTATATAAACAAGAAACCACTTGCTTGCCATCTGTTGAAATAGCAACATTCCTAGATTTAAATTGAGTAAACCAAAAACAAGCAACTGCCACTAAGAACGTGAAATAATAATAAAACTCAAGCCAAGATAAATTAATGTTTAATATTATACTTAGAAATTCTCTAAATCTCCAAAATAGCCAAATAAATATGATAAAAAGTATTATTACTACACTAAATATAGAAGGAAGATAAAATAGAAATTTACCTGTTTCTAAATTCCATAAACTCAACATTGCTTTCCCAGTATCAGAAATTAAATACTTGCTATCTGGAGTGATAGCGATAGTGTGGAATGCAAAATTTTCTTCTTTATCTTCTTGATTATGAATGGAAATAACTTCGTGAGTTTCCAGATTGAATACTGTTATGGTTTTGCCTAATGAGGTAGAAACCACACGCCTACCATCTGGAGTTACTTCAATAGCATCTACGGAATCTGTCTGATTTATAAAAGGCAATATTTTTTTACTATTTTCCCACTTCAAAATATTTTCTAAATTACAGTCATTTTTAGAGATATTTTCATTATCTAATAATTGGATATCACTAATAAAAGTAAATTTTTCTTCTTCCTCACTTGCTATACTCCAAACTTTGAGAGTTTTGTCTTTTGAGGCAGAAATTGCCCATTTACCATTAGGTGTGACTGCGACTGAGTTTACTGAACCAGCATGACCTTCAAGGGTAAATAACTCTTTAGATTTTTCCCTATCCCAAACTTTCAGAGTTTTGTCTGCTGAAGCAGAAACTATCCGTTTACTATCTGGGGTAAGTGTGACAGCTTTTACCCAATTGTTATGCTCATTAAGTGTGAAAAAATCTTTCTTATTAGTTAGCTTACCTGAAGACTTGAAATATTTTCGCTTAAAGTTTTCTAAATTAAAAATTTCCAGAGTTGCTCCGTAGGAACCAAAAACTACCCACTTGTCATCTTGGGTAATAGCAAAAGTATTTACTGAGTTACCACCAGTAGAACTAAGTTTTTTTTTCTTTTTAGTTTTTAGATCATATATTATAAGATCCCAATGAGGGGTAGAATGATATTGTTCATGTTGACCACCATGAATATAAGGATAATACGCACAAAAAATTACCCACCTATCATCATGAGTGATGGTGACTCCTTCAATGGAGCGATCATTTATAGTAGAAATTTCTTCACCTGTTTCCAGATTCCATTCCTTGATAGTTTTATCAGATGAACCAGAAAATAATCGCTTGCCATCGGAAGTAACAACAATAGCATTTACTGAACCTTGATGACCTTCGAGAGTAAAAATTTCCTTTCCTAGTTGCAAATCCCAGATTTTTATAGTCTTGTCTTCTGAAGCAGAAATCACCCCCTTACCATCTGGTGTTACCACTACAGCAGTGACTGCTTGAGTATGACCTTCTAAGGTAAAAATTTCCTCACCTGTTTTCAGATTCCAAACTTTGAGAGTATTGTCAGATGAACCAGAAATTATTTGCTTACCATCAGAGGTAACAGCGACTGCATTTACCGAGTCATTATGACCAATAAGTGTGCGTAGCAACCGCCCATCAGCACGAGTTAAGCTGGATGTGAGAAGACGTAACCAACAAGTTTTACTCTGTTTTGCTTGTGACAGCATTGCTTGAATCTCTGGTATGTCAAAGCTGTGCAAGCGTCCCCATAATTGCTCAACCAGTTGTGTTTTGTCTTTATTCAATATATGCGCTGACTGTAATAATGCAGCTTGAATCAATTTCAGAGTCTCGGCTTTTTCCCCAGCAATCAAAACAGATGGCTCAAAGACGCGGTCATAATCTTCAATGAGTTCCTGTAATTTAATCTCAGGATGCAAAGCTTTGGCGGCGATAAAACCAAAATCCGTCAGCAACTCATACAGACGCTCAACCTGTTGAGACTGCGCCAGTAGTTGTGGTCTTGTCTGCAACCTATACAGTTGACTTCCCAGAGATGAGCGATTTAAGGATTCAGCAAACTTACTCATTGCAATATCACGACTGCGTCATCATTTTAATAATTCCTTGCAGCGTTATTCCCGCACGCTTCACAGTCTTCTCATTTCGTAAAAAGTCGCGGAAACTACTGTGATATAAACTATAAAATGTTTGCTGATATTTCTCTTCTTCTCGCAAAAATTGGCTCCACTCGTCGAGTACTTCTTGTACTCTCAGACCTAGTTCTTTCTCTTGTTGATCATTAGCAATGAGAATTTCTACTATCTCCTCAAAAGGAATCGGTTGGGGGGATTCCGACAAAATGTATACAATTTGAATTTTAAATAGCGGTTTAGGTTGAGCATTCATCCCCATGCGTTCCCAGTGCTTGTAATAGTAGTCTTGTAAGTCACTAGGCAAATCCTGAATTTTTAAATCTGAGTATTTGCCGTTCTCAATATCATCAAACACATAGCGGAGGTATATAAAGTTTCTTTCACTTTTTTTCACCAGCGTTGAAACTAATTCCTCTTCAGTTGCACCTCGGCTTTTGATCCAGTCTGCTACCTTGTTGATGCGTTGGCGAATATATGTTTCTACATCTTTTTCATTGTCTGAGGGGTACTGCATCAGGTCAAACAACTGCTTGTCCCTCACCTGCAACGGTAATTGGTCAGGAGGCAATGGTCGTTTAGTGACAATAAAATAAACTTTATCTGGTAAAATGCTAGGCAGATAAAGGACATTAGCTCCTGGACTTTGGCTACTTAAGTCAACTTCATCTAGTGCATCCACAGCAATTACTAATTTTTCACCAGACTTAAGTTTTGCACTCACTTCAGTCAGTAGCTTGGAGAGAAAGTTACTATTACAAGTGTTTTCTGGACGAATTTCTTTGTCGTAATTTAGCTGATAGGTTTCAATTAGCTGAGTGCAGATGCTTCGGAGAAATTGTTCAGCGTTGGTTATCCCTTCATTACGCTGGTTGAAATAGACAATGCAATCATTGCGACGAACAAATTCTGCCAGGATAGAACTTTTGCCCATCCCTGGATCGGCTTTAATGATAAAGTAACCTTTAGACTGCTTGTAGAAAAACTGCGAAATCTCCCGAAAAACAAATACCCGCCCGACAAATCCGTCAGTCTTATCTTTAATAATCCATTGAAAATCATCTGGTACTGGCAAACGCCGTATTTGCATGACTGCAACTTTCTTTAATGTCTGTTGTAGTTCTTCTAATTGCTTGACAATCTCAGTATTTTGTGAGTTGCTTTGCTTCAAAGCAGCAGTAATATTCCCCAGTAGCAACAACTGCATCGCCGCGAAAGCTTGACCCCCCTTGGCGGCGTCTTCCTTCAGCACCTCACGCAACGCGCTAGGAAATTTGATGTATAGTGTTTCTGCCAAGTGATCCCTTAATTTCACGTAATTGTGCAATTCTGGAATATGAACGTTATTTGAGTCACACAACCAGTTAATGATTTCTTTCCAAGTTTCTTTATCCAGCACTTGCACCGTTTGGAATTCATCTGCATTGCTCGAGAAAATAGCTAGCAGATGAGTTTCTTCAATACCAGCTTTAGCATCTAATTCTACTCTCCGCGAACCGCATTCAACCGCAAACTTAGGCAGTTGTTTGAGAATTTTTTTCTGGTCTTTGTCGGCTGGGTAATCATTTTTTTTGGCTACCGACTCAATTACCAAAGCGATCGCCTGCCATACTGCTTGTGATAATTCGCGATCGCTCAAAATATCTTTATCTTCACCCAGTCGTTTAGCCAAATCCCCTAGATCATTTGCCAAAATGTTACCAGCAAGACCAGCTACTAAACCCCCAACAGCACCTGAAACCAATGTCCCAGCAATAATCACCGCGCCCATAGCCAGCAATCGCGTTTTAGTCTGTCCCAAATTTGGCATAACAAGAATAAGTAGGATTGACTAAAGATTAATATAAACAGATTTGCTGGTTGTTTTTGATGAATCCGGGAATCTGACCAACTTAAGGCGATGAACCTGGGGAATTTTTTCTTGATTGTGGCGATCGCTCACTTAAATAATAATGCCACAACAACCGCGTCGCTACTGCTCTCCAAGGTCGCCAATTCTCAGCAATAATTTCAATTTCTTGTGGTGTAGGTCGTTGTGCGATTTTCTTCACTTTTTGGATTGCTAGTATTAACCCTAAATCTCCCTTTGGTAAAGCATCTGGTCGCCGTAATGCCATTAATAAATATATGTCTACTGTCCAATCTCCAATTCCTTTAAGTTGTTTAAGGACATTACGAATATCTTCATCACTCATTGTGTTGAGAATATCTAAATCAAGTTGTCCAGCAATAATTGATTCTGCTAACAAGCTTCCATAAATAGCTTTTTGGCGACTAAAACCAATGGTTTTTAATTCTGTATGATCAAGTTGAAAAAACTTTTCGGGAGTAATTGGTGAGATTTTTGCTTGCAATCTTTCAAAAACTGCTTTGGCTGAAGCCAGAGAAACTTGTTGTTCGAGAATGATTTGAATTAGAGTTGCAAAACCTGGTTCTCGTAACCACAATGGGGGTAAGCCAAAAGTATTGAGAATGTAGTCAAGATCAGGATCGTTTGCTGCAAGTACATTCAATGCGTAAGTAAAATTGTCCTCACTTAGGGTTTCTAAATTATTCATTATTCACGCCTGAGATCAATAAAAATTACGATAAAGATATTTTTTGTAAATAAAACACCGATACACACAGATATAGCAATCCTATATGATTTGTGATCATTGCAAAGCAAAGATCCCCGACTTCTTTAAGAACTCGAGGATCTTGTCTTTCACTGTCTTTCACGAATAATTTAGGAATGTTATTTCTTCCAGAGAAAGAGTATAGTTTATGGCAAAGCTGCTGCTGGACTTAAATCTAGGAGACTGAGCAAACGAGCAATATCAAAATGTTCAGCCATAAGATTACGAATACAATGAACTTTAATCGGTTCGTGGACACGTACTTGACCAAAAGTCCGATCAATAATTTCCACAGTAGTCAGAGTATCCAAATCTACTGAGAGAATGGGGATTTCTAGTTCTTCGGCGCGGGTGAGAATAAAATGAGGTGGTGGTAGTTGTCCAGTCAGAATCAGACATTGGGTGGAAGTTTCCAATGCTGCTTGCTGAATTTCAACGCGATCGCCTCCTGTGACAACCGCCATATTCCGACGTTTGCGAAAATACTTAACGGCGGCGTTCACATTCATAGCCCCAATAGCTAAACTTTCCACCATTAAATCTAAGCGATCGCTGCGACAAAGAACTTCCGCATTCAATTGATGTACCAGTTCGCGGACACTGACACTACGTAACAAGTCGCTTTTAGGCAAAATTCCCAACACAGCTATATCCTGCTGTTCCAAAAATGGACGGATAGTACTATCCAGCGCTGGTATTTGTTGTGCAGGAACATCGTTAATCACGACACCAATTAGGCGTTTTCCTAATCGCTTTTTAGCAGACACTAAAGATTCAACCGAAAGCAGTGATTGATAGCGGCTGACTAAAACCACAGCAGCATCAATAATTTCAGCTACTTGTGGTAAAGACAAGTTAAACAAACTGCCTTCTTCGAGATTACCTGGCCCTTCTAGCAACACCAAATTACCAACTGATATTGGTAGATATTGTTGTGCTAGAGATTGATGATAATCGATATTGTCTTCCCCGCGCAGACGTTTTTGAATTGTGGCTTCATTTAAAGCCAGTATGGATGGTACGATGCGGTTTTCAGGAAGATTGAGACTAGCCGCAATAAATTGGACATCATCCTCAACCATGCTACCAGCAGACTCACTCAAACAGGTGCCTATTGGTTTGCCATAGGCAATATCTAATCCTTTTTGCTGTAGCATATGAGACAAACCTATAACAGTTGCAGATTTGCCACAGTAAGCCTCCGTCGAACCAATTAGCAAATGTTTAGCAGATTTTGGCACACATGCACTCCTAAATTCAAAAGTCGGCACAACCTTTGCTTGGTGTTTCCTCATTTTAGGACTAACCAATGCGATCGCGTTGTTGCAAGAGAAGACATTAGGGGATTGGGGAAAAGGGACAAGGAGGACAACTAATCAGTTAACAGTAAACTATTAACTGTTAACTGATTCATGCCCAATCCCCAATATCATTCATCTATTCGTAAGAGTTTACGGTAAAAAGCCTGAGAAAAATCAGTGAGGCGATAGCGTTTGTAATATTCCATGATTTCAATTAAAAAATTTATAAACTCGAAGCTAGCCATCATCACTTCATAGTTTAGGTCTGCATTGCCTTCAAACTGGACTCGACAACGGGTCAGGTCTGAGGGTAGGGTAGCAGTATTCCAAGTCGCCACAAAAGGAATATTCTCACTGCCTTCTATTTTGCGCTGTCCTTCTAAAATACCTTTGTGATAGAGACTGATGGCGTAGGGTAAAAAATTACGCTTGCTGCTTTGAATGTATGGCAAGTAGACATTAGCCTGTTGTGGCGTAGCAGGTTGAAGTTGCTCAAAAGACATACCAAGTATTCCTTACGTTGATTGACAAACGAGCATTTTAGTGGTTATAAATATCATTCCCAAAAAAGTATTTTGATACACACTTGATTTGGGGATGGGGGATTGTAAATATAGTAAAAATGGCTAAATAGCTGGACTTTAACAAAAGTACTTATAACCTTTGCCTAATAAAGCTTTTAGCTATTTATAATTCTTAATTTAAAAAATTAAATATTTGTTATTTAGCTTACCTATTAGCAGCAAAACAAACTCAAGGACACTTGCAAGATCAGTTTTTCTGACTCACATGTGTCCATAGTGTTTATGCTTGGTCACTAGTCTTACAGTTGACAGAATTCACTCCTTGTAGTTGCTAAAGGAATGTACTGTTGGCATTACAACCAATGACTAATCAAAGTAAAACAGCGTCACCAATTTTCTATGTTCTTCTGCTTCTTGACAAGTTTGCAACAGAGTACCACTGTCATGAAACGCAAAGCAAATTAATTGCTGGCAACGGGAGACAATCTCCTTATTGCACAGGTAACTAGCCTCTGCGAGAGACAGATGATCGTTACTAGAATTTTCCACCAAATGCATAACTTGTTCTAGTTGCAGGCGAGATTCATAGGGCTGACGTTCCAGACTTTGGGGCAGAATCACAGTTAACAATTTGGGATCTGCCCGCATAGCTCCCTTGATCGCAGCTGAATTAGTACCCGTTGCACCAGAGGTGATGATCTGGTTGCCTGATAAAACCAGGGCATAAGTCATCATCTCAATGAGATTTTGATGCGTAACCGGGACATGACGTGAACCCAATAAGGCGATTCGTTTAGAACCAGTTTGCTGGATGGTCGCCAGTTCTTGGGCTAATGTATCGACGTTAATAAGGTCTATTGACTGGCTCAAAGACGGACGGAATCAGAATTAAACAACCTAGATATTCTACCAGACTCAGAGGAAACGCAAAGCTGCTTTAAGTTATATATTGTTTTTAAACACCTACCCTTGAAAGTTGACTACCTAACTTACTCACCGAATTTTACGCCTAAATCAACGTTAAGCACTCGCTCAATCTTTCTGAGGGTGTCTTCAGGCAAAGCATCTCGTACTCGTTCTGCTTCAATATCATGCCAGTAAGCTCGGCTCATTTGAGCTTCTCCTGCTAAAACTTCGACTGAACGTCCATCAGCTTTTCTTACTTGTCTAATTTTTGCTCCTAATCCTTCGACTTCAACGTCTATGTAGCGTCTGATTTTCACTGTTTCCACCTGTGATATTGTCAATTTTATTTTTAATATAAATCATCGTACGATTATTGATAAATGCCATACGTTGCTCTACTACAGAAATATATTTCGGCTTATGAGTGCAAATCCAAATATTCTCTCAATTAAGATATCAAGCTTAAAATTCAATAAAAATTAACTATGGACTTGATTATATATGCAAATAAATCAAGCAGTAAACCTTCTAGAAGCCTTATATATTGCCATCAAATAAATAAAAATAAAAGATGATACAAATTTGTAAGTAAAAATTTCTATGATTGAGGAATTAAGTTATATAATTTTCCTAACTATAATGCAAAAAAGATAAAGTCTAGCTTTGAAAAAAGCAAGTGAGAAATTTGCAGCGAAGATTATCTCATGGGTGCAAGTTAGGAGAAATAACTATTTTAGAATAATTTAATTAATGAGCTTATCTAGTTCTTTAACAGATTTTTCTTTGGCTGAACTGTTTCAAATCATAGACCAAGGAAGGAAATCTGGTCGTTTAACTGTTTGTAGATTATTAAATGGTAATGCTGGCAAAGCAAAATCCCAATACTACTTTATTTGGTTTCGACAGGGACGTATAGTGGCTGTGTCAAACTCCTTAGATGGGCAAGGTTTAATCACTAAAATCAGCGAACGGAACTGGGTGCGGTCACAATTTTTAGAAAAAATTTTGCTGATGCCGAGAAAAGAAACACCTCTTGGTTTGAACCTCAAAACAGCAGGAATATTGAATGCCGAACAACTAAATTTATTATTTGCCAGCCAAATACAGCAAATTCGAGAGCTTTTTGAAATTCAAAAAGGTGTTTTCAAACTTGATAGTAAAGCACCCATACCAAGTCAAGAGATGACAGGATTAAGCTTGAGAGCAATTGAAGTGGCTTTGATGGCTTTGAGAAATCTGAAAGATTGGAAAACCCTGGCTGAAGCTCTCCCAGAACCTGATTCTGCCATATATAGTATTACTCAAACTAAACCAGAAATTCGTCTACATACTTTGGAGTGGCAAGTCTGGGAATTTGCCGATGGTACTATTTCTTTAGATGCGATCGCCAATCAACTGAATCAACCAATAGCTATTGTTCAGCAAGCAGCTTTTCGGCTGAAGATAGCTGGCTTGATAGAAGAAGTTTCCTTTGTGAAATCTACTCCAGAAATTAGTAAGTTCCCTTTAGATTGTAGATTGATAAATTCTCCTGGTTCAGGAAATAAAAAATCCACAGAACCAGAAATGCTCAAAATAGTTACCTCATTTTTAGACAATCTAGTTGGGTATTTAAGGAGCAATATTTAATAAAACGTGAGCCTGCAAGCCCGCAAGTAAACTGCGGGCTAATAGTCTAAGTCTACTTTTAGTAGACTGATTGAATAAGCTTTTCAACCCACTGCAATCAGTGAACAGTGAACCCACACAACAACCAACTATCAACAACTACTAACTAATTTCAGCTAACGGTACGGGCTGCCAAACTTCTCCATATTTTTCCCGAAGAGTGCGCCAAGCTTCCACTTGTCCTGGTTCATACTCACCTGGTTTACCCCATTGTAAAAATAAACTCAAAGCAGATTCCTGTTTATCATCAAGTAATCGGATAGCGTAAGTCGTGAAGTTACCACGCTTTGCTTCACCTGTTTCAAATTTCACTTGTGTAATTTTGTCCATATTTAAGTGAAATTCAAAACCTTCTGTATGCATATTAGCGTATTTACCCTTGGGTAACTCTGCATAAAATAGCTTTTCGATTTTGCCCCGTGCTTCCAATACTGCGGCACTACTAGTGACAATTAAACGCAAAGTCCCCAAAGTTTCGCAAGCTTCCAAAAATTCTTTTAATGTATTAGTCATTTGTCCTTTGTCCTTTATTATTTGTTATTTGTCCTTAGCCAATGACTAATGATCAATGAGCAATGACTATTTTTCATACTGTTCGTATGCATTAACAATACGTTGAACTAGGGAATGGCGTACAACATCTTTTTGGCTAAATTCACAAAAAGCAATACCTTCAACATGTCTCAAAATCTTGATCGCTACTGTCAATCCAGGTTCTTGATGTAATGGTAAATCGATTTGTGTGATGTCACCAGTTACGACCATACGGGAGTTGAAACCCAAGCGAGTCAACACCATTTTCATTTGGGAAGCTGTCGTATTTTGGGCTTCATCCACAATCACAAAGGCATTATTGAGTGTGCGTCCTCGCATGTAAGCTAAAGGAGCAACTTCAATCACACCTCTTTCCATCAATGATGGTATCTTCTCTGGGTCAATAAATTCATTGATGGCATCATAAAGTGGACGCAGATAGGGATTAACTTTTTGTTGCAAATCTCCTGGCAAAAAGCCAAGTTTTTCACCTGCTTCAACCGCAGGACGAGTGAGAATCAGTTTTTCATATTGGTTAGCAAGAAGCGCCTGTACTGCTACAACTACCGCCAGAAAAGTTTTACCCGTACCAGCAGGTCCGGTACAGAAAATCATGTCATGTTTGTGTAAGGCTTGGATATATTGTTTTTGCCGAAATGTTTTGGCCCGGACTTCTTCACCTCGCCGAGTTTTAGCTAAAACATCTTTTTGTAAGTCTCGCAGTTCATCTTCTCGATGGGTATCTAAAGCTTGACGAGCTGTGAGAATATCAGCACTAGAAACAATATTACCTTTACTCCACAGATATTCGAGCGATCGCACTAATCGACTAGCTAAGTCAACTTGTTTGTCTGTTCCAGAAATATGTAGCTCCTGTCCTCGCAGCACGAGTTTAGCACCTGTTTGCTTGGAAAGAATTTTGAGATTATCTTCTCCTTGTCCAGCTAGAGTGATTGCACTTGCGATGTTCGGCAGTTCAATTGTTAAGGCATCTGCCATAGTATGTACTGTATGAATTCAGTTTTTTATTTCTAATCAATAAAAAATTATTTACAAATTATACGAAAGCCCACCCCTGTTTAGGGATCTTTAGGGGTGGGAACGTCAAAACAAGTAAAAAGTAAAAAGTAAAAAGTAAAAAGAAAGATTCCCACTGATAAATCTGTGGGCTTGAAAAAAGGACACCTTTTACCTTGCACTACGTGTCTCGGTAAAATTATGAGTGTTTAAGTGGGCTTGATACCCACAACTGAAGTTTTTTATGAGTGCCTTTTAACTTTTAACTTTTAACTTGGAGCGAAGCGACTGTCAGGCGTCTCTACTTAGTTTGAAAGTTTGTGATCTTACTAGCGACTACCTTTACGTGCAGCCTCCTCTTTACGCTTGCGGCGCAGACTAGGTTTTTCGTATCTTTCTCGGCGCTTGACTTCAGATAAAATACCAGCCTTTTGAATTTTCTTTTTAAAGCGTCTTAGTGCCGAGTCAATCGACTCGTTTTCACCTAAACGGACTTCAGCCACTCTCTAGTTTCACCTCCTTACAGAGAAAGGCAGAGGATCGAAGGCAGAAGGCAGAAGGTTTGGAAGTGTTAATTGAAACTTTAGTTCTGGGTCTAAAGCCCAGTTTAAATCGATAATTATACCTAAACTGCTTGCAGTGAGGTATAAAACGTCATTGTTTCAATCCCATTCTTTTAAGGGTGGGTTCCCTTCTGCCTTTTGCCTTCTGCCTTCTGAATCCTACATAGCATAAGCAGTAAAAAAACACAACCATTTTGTTGATTGCTAACCCCATTTTTCTCTAGTTAAGGCCTAGCGTGAACGAGACTTGATCACAGGACGGCTTCCGTTGACGCGTCTTTCTCTTGATTTAGGTGGCAATCGCTCTTCTCCCTCATCTTCAAAAGCAGCGCTCTCTCGACCAACATCATTACTGCCATAGATATCTAAGTATACTGAGTGACCAGCAGCTTCAGCAGCAGCAGCAATGACTGTACGAATCGCCTGGATATTACGTCCTCCCCGACCAAACACTTTACCTTTGTCTGTGCTTTCAAAAGCGATGCGAATCCAAGCCCGCTTATGGGTGTGATACATTTCACAATCGACGCTCAAAGACTCAGGAAATTCTAAAAACGGCTGCATCAAAAAACGTACTAACCCAACGTAGTCAGGACTTACTGTTGGGGATTTTGTGACAAATTTAGGAAGCGGCTTTTGCACTGACCTGTTCAAAGACATTAGCTTTCTGTAGGATGCGACGCACGGTGTCAGTTGGTTGAGCACCTTGTTGTAGTCGCTTGACGATGCCGGGAACATCCAGTCGTACTTCATCGGTTCTGGGGTTATAGTATCCCAGTTCTTCTAGAGGACGACCATCGCGGCGAGCAAGGCTGTTAATAGCAATTATGCGATAGCTCGCTTCCCGCTTTTTTCCGTATCGCTTCAAGCGCAGTTTAATCATGATTGAGAGACTATTCTCCTATTGTTAGCAATGAGTTTGCAGATAGTTAATGAGGACTTGGGGCAGGGGAAAGAGAAATGCTTAAAGGGATTAGTTTTTCCTTTTTTCTTTCTCTTTTAACCGACTCTTGCAAGAGCAGCTTTTGTAAGAGCTTGAATTTGCTCATTACCTTATGCTAGTTCCTCTTTATTTAAAGAGGATCATAACTTGCAGTGCCGGAATGCTAATTTTAGCACTTGCACAGGCTGAACTGCTATTAGTTAATTGTCCTTTGTCAATTGTCCTTGGTCAAAAGTCAATGACTAAGCCAAGAACTAATGACCAATGACCAATGTTACTAATGACTATAAATTACCAAAGCCTTTCTTTTTTTTGTCCTTTTTGGGCTTCTTTTTGTTACTAGCACCGCCACTATAACCCCGCCATCCTGGAGGAGAGGGACGATTGCCACCAGCAGCTAGAGGATTGCCCATACCACCACCGCCGCCAAACATTCCTGGCATTCCAGGAAAGTTACCTTGACCCATTTGCTGCATGAGAGAACGCATTTTTTGGAAGTCACTTACTAGCTTACTGACATCCGCTTCTTTATAACCACTTCCACCCGCAATTCGCCGTCGCCGACTGGGCGAACTAGATAATAAATCTGGATTTTTGCGTTCTTCTTGGGTCATTGAATTGATCATCGCTTCACAGCGCTTTAGCTGAGTTTCTCCTTGTTGGAGTTGATCATTGCTAAGTTTGTTCATTCCTGGAATTAATTTCAGGATACCGCCCAAGGAACCCATGTTTTTGAGCAAGCGCAGTTGCTTGAGAAAATCGGTAAAGTCGAACTTAGCCGACATAATTTTCTCTTGCATTTTCTCGGCATCAGCCAAGTCAAATTCTTCTTGGGCTTTTTCCACCAAAGTGAGAACATCGCCCATTCCGAGAATTCGTGAAGCCATGCGCTCAGGATAAAATGGTTGCAGGGCTTCGACTTTCTCACCTACACCAACAAACTTAATTGGCGCTCCTGAGATTCGTCGTACGGATAATGCTGCTCCTCCACGGCTATCACCATCCAGCTTGGTGAGAATTGCACCAGTAATACCAATTTGTTCGTGAAAAGTGCGAGTTAGATTAGCTGCTTCTTGACCAGTCATGGCGTCCACAACCAAGAGGGTTTCGTGGGGTTGGACAACTTCTTTGATCTGGGCTAGTTCCGCCATCATATCTGCGTCTATTTGCAGACGACCAGCAGTATCAATAATTACAGTATCAATATTTTCTGCTCTGCCCCGTTCTACACCTAAACGAGCAATTTCTACGGGATCAGCATCGCTTCCCATTTCAAACACTGGTACATCAATTTGTTTACCCAGTGTTACCAATTGCTCGATCGCAGCTGGACGATATACGTCTGTTGCTACCATCAAACAAGTGCGATCAATTTTGCGGAGGTGTAAAGCCAATTTAGCAGTAGCAGTGGTTTTACCAGTTCCCTGCAACCCAGCCATTAAAACTATTGTGGGTTGATCTTGTGCTTGTTCTAGGGGTACATTTGTTTCCCCCATTACTTGCACCAATTCATCGTAAACAACTTTGATGAACTGTTGGTCAGGACGTACCCCAGTAACAACCTCGGCTCCCTGCGCCTTCGTTTCGACTTCGCTAATAAACTCTTTAACTACCTGGAGATTGACATCTGCTTCCAACAAGGCGCGGCGGACTTCCCGTAAAGCATCCTGAATATTTGATTGGGAAATTTTGTCCTGTCCCCGCAGTTTTTTCCAAGCAGCTTCTAAACGGTCAGCAAGTGCATCAAACATAGTGACTAAATTTGTTTACAAGTAGTTAGCTAGTGATAATATTTCTATACACACTAAGCATTAAGGGGCTTCAAAGGATTTTAGCGGCTTTTGCCTGAGACAGACTCTAGCCGATTCTAAATTACGAAACCAGAATTTCTGGTAAAGTTTGAAGGTACTATTTACCAGCTTAGTAGTTTTGCTCTGTGAGTTACCATTGGGGAGTTACAAATAAAAAAATATCCAGTTTCTCTTACCATGGCAGACAAGATACACAAGAGGAAGAGTAGTATTGCTTCTTTTATTGTTGTAATCATTGGATGATTTTTTTAATCCTGATTTTCAATAAAAAATAATAGGTAAATTTTTGGTTGTTTTTTGGGTCATAGAGTAAATTACTATATTGCTGATTAACGATCAAACTATATTATAAATTCCATCTTAAGCTAGATGATTAATAATGAAAAATTTATAATATCTTGATTTAAGTAAAAATTAGACTAAGCCAGCTAAACAACATAGATAATTGCATAGATAAAAAATAAAATTTACCTGTTAACCTCTGGCAGTTTTCCGAAAAAAGTGGTAATAATTACTACTAGCTATTTATGGATCAGCACCTACCAGTTTATTCTTAATTCATTTTGTAATTGCCGAGCCAAGAGGCTTATCATGCATATTTTTGAATTAAGTAATAAATTCTGCCAAAAAATTTTCTACTCTTAATATTTAATTGGGACACAGAGTCATTATTTAGCTCGCGTTGAGTAGGGTTTAACTTGATTCGTGTAAAAGAAATACTTGTTTTTTTTACTCATAATTACCTTTGAGGTTGATTTGAGTTAATTTTTAGTAAAGCAATGGAGTATTAAAGCATGACTATAGTCAACCGTAAAAAGAATAATCATAATGATGAGGCTACAGTAAGACTGATTTCATTAGTCAAGCAAATGGCTCTGGTTGGCTTAGGTTTTATGGTTATGCTGTTGCTGACAAATAGTCAACCATCATTTTTTATAATTGTTTTGAGTTTTTTGGTAGCTATCTTATTTATTATTTGGAATCAACAAAACTTGCTGAATAAAAGCTCTAAAAAATTATCACGTTCTTCTTCTGCTGATAATTTATCATTCGATTCTCTCCTGAAAATTACCCGTGTAAATTATGCAAATAATAACCAAGTTCAAGAATTAGATGTCAACAAGAATATACTTAAAAATTTTTTAAATAAGAAAATGATAGATCAAGATTTAAATATAAGCTTAATTCTTGCTAATTTAACCAATGCTGAATTAGTGGGTGTTAATTTTAGTAATGTTTATCTAAATGGTGCCAATCTTAGTGATGCCAATCTTAGTGGTGCTAACCTCAGTCACGCTAACCTCAGCGATGCTAACCTTTGTGGTACAAAGCTTGCGATCGCTCAGTTAGTAAGTGCTAATCTCAGTAGCGTTAAACTCATAGGTGCTGATCTGAGCAATGCGAATCTCCAATATGCTAATCTTAGCGCTGCCAACTTGAGCAATGCTCAATTAGTAGGCGTAAATTTCAGCAGTGCTAACCTGAGTGATGCTCGGTTCATAAATGCAAATCTGACTAATGCTAATCTCAGTGGTGTGTACCTGTGGAATGGCAATCTCAATCATGCTCAACTAGTGGATACAGACTTGAGTAATGCTTATATGAGCAGCGCAAAATTGAATCACGCCAATCTTAACTGTGCTGTTCTCAAAAATGCTCAATTAAGTAGTGCCAAAATGAGAAACGCCAACTTGAAGAATGCCAATCTACATGATACACAGCTAATAGGTGCCAGATTAGATCATGCCAACCTAGAAGGCGCTAATTTGGAAGGTGCTAATTTAGAAGGTGCTAATTTGAATGGTGCTAATTTGAGTGGTGTAAACTTAAAATCTGTCAAAATCAACCAAGCAACAAAATTAGATTATAAATGGCGTTTAATTTGGGAAATTTTAAATCTTAAAAATAAGCGTACAGATTTAAGAAATGCCAATTTCGAGGATGCAAATCTTCAAGATGCTGACTTGAGAAATACTGATTTGAGTGATGTAAAATTTACGCGAGCAAAAGTTGATCATGCTCTGTTTGGCTATAATCAGGGGCTTTCTGTGGAGATGAGGCTAGAGTTAAAAGTAAGAGGAGCAGTGTTTGAAGATGAATAAAAGACGAGAGTAATCATAATGCCATGACTAGCAATACTCTGATCCCGCCAGAAGAAATTATCCACTTGTCAGGTATCAGTTGGCAAACATACGAAGCACTATTAAATGAACTCAGTGCTAGTCGTCGCCTACGACTTACCTATAATTATGGCAACCTTGAAATTATGGTTCCCTCGCCTGAGCATGAGCGTTATAAAAAAGTTATTGGTAGATTTGTCGAAACTCTGGCTGAAGAATTAGCAGTTAGGATAGAACCTCTCGGTTCCACAACTTTTAAACGACCTAATTTGACTGGTGCTGAACCAGACGAAAGTTTTTACATTCTCAATCTCAACGCTGTTAAAGGTAAAAATAGAATTGACTTGCAGCAAGATCCACCACCAGATTTAGTAGTGGAGATTGATATCACCAGTGGTTCTCAAGAGCGTTTGCAAATCTATGCCAGTATGGGTGTACTAGAAGTTTGGCTATATGATGGCAATGTTTTTAGCATCAATATCTTACAAAACCACAAATATGTAGTAGTTGAGGAAAGTTTAGCATTTCCAAATTTGCCAATTCAGCAAATTTCTCGCTTTTTAGAACAGGTAGGACAGAAAGATTATTTGGATTTGATTAAGGAGTTCCGTAACTGGGTTAGAAGTCAAATCCAGAAAGATAGTTAGTGGTTGGTCGGTAAGTGGCTCTAGCCCTCAAATATTCAAGCACTAAAGTGCTTAGGAACGCAAATTTAATAACATGCAATTCTGATGGAACTTAAAACGGTGCGTTACGCTCCGCTAACACAGCCTACTTTTGCACTTTATTTAATCCTCATTCCTTACTACAAACCATTAACTCCTAACTAATTCCTCTACTGCATTAGCATCAGTTGGCAAAGCATCTGTTAATACTTCCCTGTCACTATCTGTAACTAAAACATCATCTTCAATGCGAATACCACGCACATCAGCAAACTGAGATAAACGCTCCCAATCAACTGTGTATTGGTATGTAGAACGTATTTCTGAATTATTTATAATTGCTGGAATTTGATAAAACCCAGGTTCAATTGTTACTAACATACCTGAGTGCAAAGGACGATTTAAACGTAGATAACTTAAACCAAAGCGATCGCTCCTTTCCCGTCCTGATTCATATCCGGCTAAATCTCCCAAGTCTTCCATGTCATGGACATCCAAACCCAACAAATGACCAATACCATGAGGAAAAAATAAAGAATGAGCATTCCTTTCTACCAAATTTTCAGCATCTCCTCGCAAAATTCCTAAATCTACCAAACCCTGAGCGATCGCACTACATCCCAACAGATGAATATCTCTGTACTCTACACCAGGACGCACCTGAGCAATACAAGCGTCATGGGCTGCCAATACAACATTATATATATCTCTTTGGGTAGATGAAAATTTTCCACTCACGGGCCAAGTACGGGTAACATCACTTGCCCAACCCATTTCTGTTTCAGCACCGACATCAGCAAGCAATAAATCACCCGGTTGTAGGGAATTGTGATATTGCTCGTTATGCAAAACTTCACCGTGAACAGTGACAATACTGTGGTAGGCAGTAGTCATATTCTGGGCGATAATGACTTTTTCCATCGCTGCGCGCACTTCTGCTTCTATTTTGGCACTGGGTGTTGCTGCCATACCTGCTTTATGTGCCTCAACTGTGACAGCAGCAGCTTTTCGTAATTCGGCTAGCGCTTGTTGATCGTGCGTCAGGCGTAACTCAATAATTGCTTGGGCTAACTCTAAATCAATGCCTTGCAGTTGATGTCGTGGTAGAATCCATCTATTCAACAGTTGTGACTGTTGTGTCCAAGTAGCTGGATCTTGGACAGCAATTGTCGCTACTCCCTCTAAATATGACTCTAATTCTGCCATTGAATAGGCAGCATCTGCCCCGATTCGAGTGGCGATATCTTCTCGATTGGGCATTTCACCATGCCATAGGGCGCTACCAGGTGCGGGATCATCAATGAATAATTCTAGCTTACCTGCTTCGAGGCGAATCGCGGCATTCACAAGTGGTAATCCTGCAAAGTAAAGGAAATGACTGCTAGCGCGGAAAGGAAAGACATTGGCTGGATAATTGCGAGGAATACTAGTTCCTGACCAAAGAATTACTGGAAAATCAATCCGAGTAGCTAGTTGTTGTCTGCGTTGGCGTAGCGTTTCAATTAGGGAATTACAGGTGTGATGAATGGACATGGCAAAGGGATCGGGGATTATGATAATGAGTCAAACAGCTTTATTTTTCTTTAATAGACCTCTTGCAAAATTATTTTGTGGTATGATTAAGAGTTTTCTTCAAAATGCACATCAAAATCTATACAGAGAACTTTTATTACTTTATTGGTATTTCTGATTGAAATGGAACGCAAATTTTAAAAACTTTCTATCATACCATGAATTATTTTTGCAAGAGGTCTAATTTTAACTAGTACAGCACGGCGTAAATAAAGCAACCATTTAAAATACTCGAAAAGCTTATTTTATAAGCTTTCTTTCTTTTTACTTTTGCCTTTTTACTTTTGCCTTGTTGTACTAGTATCGTCAATTTACTAAATATTGCTAATATCAATCTGGAATCTTGTTATATACATTTGTAGCTGTGTTTTATATAGACACTACCTAGACTAGGCATTCAGGGTAAGCTCATCTAATTTAGTATAAAATCAACTTGACAAATTAAGCAAAATAAGAATAGCCGATGGGAGAAGAAACGTACTTGACATCAGAACAAGATAAGTGAGATGACTTCCATACTGTCG